>JANQDZ010000094.1 GCA_028278645.1 Longimicrobiales bacterium
TGACCATGGAGAAGATGATGACAACGCTGATCCACCGGAGCACGTGGGCCTTGTCACGGAACCGGTCTTCCAGGTAGTCGGGGACGGTGATGGAGTCGAATCGGTCGGTGTAGGCTTTGAACGGACGTGCCACCACGGTCCATGCCAGGGCGATTCCCAGAACCTCGCCGAGGATGATCCAGAAGGCATGGGCCCCCACGGCGTACCCCATTCCGGTGAGGCCCAGGAGCAGCCAGGCGCTTTCCCCCGTTGAGTTGGAAGAGAAGGCGATGACCCAGGAAGGAAGCTTCTTCCCGGCCACGTAGTATCCGGAAACCGTCTTGGACTCCCGACCGCCCCACAACCCGATGGCCAGCAGGATAAGCAGGTAGGCGACCAGCACGCCGATGATGACGTTCACTGGTCACCCCGACGGGCTAGATAAAAAGCCAGGCTGATTCCCAAACCGAGCCCGACTCCCACGAGAAGCAGGAGCCAGGACTCCCAGGGCAGGCCGAAGATCAAAGTGTCCTCCTCACCAGAGTCCTGATCACCCAAGTCCTCCTCACCACCGCGAGATCACCACCCTCTTGTCGGTATAAAAATCGATGGCGTCACGACCCTGTGCTTTCAGGTCTCCGTAAAACGACGACCGGGCTCCGCCGAAGGGGAAGAAGGCCATGGGCGCAGCGACACCGATGTTCACCCCGATCATGCTGATTCCCGCCTTATACCGGAATTCCCTCGCCGCCCTTCCACTCGACGTGAAGATCCCGGTGGAGTTCCCATAGTGAACCCGGTGCATGAGGTCCACCGCTTCTTCCACCGATCCGGCCTTGGTCAGGCCCGCCACGGGTCCGAAGATCTCCTCTTTCCCCAAGACCATGTCGGGGGCCACACCTTCGAACACGGTGGGTCCGATCCAGTGCCCATCAGGATATTCGGCCACCGTCGCACCCCTCCCGTCGAGGAGAAGGTCCGGGCCCTCTTGGGTGCCCTGATTGATGAAGTCCACCACGCTGTCCCGGTGAGGCCTAGACACCACCGGGCCCATATCCACTCCTTCCTCCAGCCCGTATCCCATCCTGAGGGAGGAAGCACGGTCCAGGAGGCGTTCCTTCATGGGTTCGTATGCTTCCCTCACGCCGACGAGGACACTCCCAGCCAGACATCGTTGCCCGGTGGACCCGAAGACCGAATCGACAATGGCTTCGTTGGCACGATCCAGGTCCGCGTCCGGGAGGACGACCAGGAAGTTCTTCGCTCCTCCCAGGGCTTGGACCCTTTTTCCCTCCTTGGCCGCCTTTCCGTAGAGGAAACGGGCCGTGGCGCTGGAGCCCACGAACGAGATCCCCTTCACCTCGGGGTGCTCCACCAGAGTCGTCACCGCCTCATGGGCACCGTGGACCACGTTCAACACACCCGGTGGAAGACCGGCTTCCGCGGCTAGCTCCACCACTTTCTGGTGGGTCACCGGATCCTGCTCGCTGGGCTTGAGGACGACGGTGTTCCCTGTGGCCACGGCATAGGGCCAGAACCAGAGGGGGATCATGACCGGGAAGTTGTAGGGCGTGATGACGCCAAATACCCCCAGAGGTTGGCGAATCGTCTCGCAGTCGATCCCCGGCGCGATGTCCTCCAGGGTTTCCCCCATCATCAGCGTCGGGATTCCGCAGGCGTGCTCTACGTTTTCGATACCTCGCCGGACCTCTCCCATGGTCTCGGCGAAGACCTTCCCGTGCTCCTGGGTGAGGGTCCTGGCCAGCTCTTCGTGGTGTTGATCCAGAAGTGCCTTGAGGCGGAACAGGACTCTGGCTCGATCCACCGCTGGCGTGGAGCGCCAAGCCGGGAACGCCCGTGCCGCTGCTTCCACCGCGGCGTTGACCTCGGAGGCTGGCGAGAGGGGGGTCATTCCCAATCCGTCACCCGTAGCCGGATTCACCACGGGGAGGAGATCGGCGGCCGAGGAATCCACCCAAGCGCCGTCGATGAAGTTTCGGATCACGGACGATTCGGACTGGGACTCTGTTGATGACACGATGGTCTCCGGGTTACGTGAAATCCCGCTCGTGGGCGGGGCTTGAAGTGGAGGGGCGTGCCGAAGGACGCTCGGAGAAGGTAGAAAGTGGGCCCTAGCGGCGCCAACGAGGGCGGATCCAGGCCAGGTCGAGCAAGCTGGTTCGGTGGCGGCCCCCTGCCTACCTTCCGGCATGACCGCACCCCGATCCGACATCGACCTCCGAAAACCCCGAGGACCGGTTCGTCCGCGCCGAGGAGGACTGAGGAATCCATGCGTATCCTGATCATCAATCCCAACAGTGATCCGGAGATGACTGCAGCGATCCAGCGGTCGGCCGAGGCGTTCGCAGGTGACCGGTTCGAGGTTGTCACCTCGTCCACTCCTGGAGCGCCGCGATTCCTGGAAACCTATGAAGACGAAGTGAGGTCGGGGCCGGACATGCTCCAGATCTTGCGGGAGAACGAGGCGGAGTATGACGCCTTCGTCATCGCCTGCCACAGCGACACCAACCTGAACGCTGCCCGGGAAGTCACCGCCAAATCGGTCATCGGGATCGGTGAGGCGTCCATGAAGCTCGCTTCCTTCCTCGGCCACAACTTTGCCGTCGTCACCACCCATCAGCACTCCATCCCGGGGAAGCTTCTCCAGACCCGGGCTTACCACCTCCAGGACCTGATGGTCACCATACGCGCCCCAGAGGAGGGTGAAGAGGGATGGTCCGACGCCGACCTCTTCATGGAGCTGTCCCGGCGTGCGGTGAAAGAGGATGCCGCCGAAGTGATCGTCCTGGGGTGTGCCGGCATGGCGGGAATGGACCGGAAGATCCAGGAAGCCCTGGGTGTCCCTGTGCTGGACGGAGTGGTATGCGCCCTGATCCTGGCGTCGGGGTTCGCCCAGTACGGGGTCGGGACCAGCAAGGTCCTGGGATACAATCCGGAATACTAGCGGCACCCTTCTAAACGAAAGACAACCATGCCCGAGCTCAGGAGAGAGCTGACACTCTACGGACTCACCATGGTGGCCATCGGCTCGTGCATCGGCTCCGGCATCTTTCTCACACCGGCCCAGATCGCCGCTCAACTCCCCTCTCCCTGGATGATCCTTCTCATCTGGACTTTGGGAGGTTTCATCGCCGTCACCGGAGCTCTCACCTTCGCCGAGCTCGGTGCCATGTTCCCGCGAGCAGGCGGGGTTTACGTCTATCTGAAGGAGGGGTACGGGGAGCTGGCCGGGTTCCTCTATGGATGGGCCTACCTTCTGGTCATCACATCGGGATCCATCGCGGCCCTCACCATCGCTTTCGCGACCTACCTGGCGTTCATCTTCCCCATGGGACAGGGCGCCATCACCATCGTCGCGCTGGTCACGATCGGCGCAGTGACGATCATCAACATCGTGCGGGTGAAAGCCGGTGAGATTTTCTCCAACATCTTCACCGGGCTGAAGCTTCTCGGGATCGCCTGCCTCGTGGTTGTGGGTCTGGTATGGGGAAACCCCGGAGCCATGACGGCCGGGGCTGGGGGTGCGGCGCCTGCCGACGGTCTCCTGGCGGCCTTCGGCCTGGCCCTTATCGGTGTGCTCTGGTCGTACAGCGGATGGCAACACGCAACGTTCCTGGCGGGTGAGGCTGTCGATCCCCGGCGCACGATTCCGAAGGCCATCATCGTTGGTGCCGCCGTCGTGGCGGCTGTGTACGTGCTGACCAACCTGGCCTACATGTTTCTCCTACCCGTTCCCACCATCGCCGCCTCCCCCAGCGTAGCGGCCGACGCGGTCAGCACCGTCATACCCTTTGGCGGTACCCTCATTGCCATCGTGATCGCCATCAGTGTTTTGGGGACGGCCGGGATCTATACGCTGTCGGCTCCCCGGGTCTATTACGCCATGGCCGACGACGGGATCTTCTTCCGGAAGCTGGCCGAGGTCCATCCGACATTCAGGACCCCGGTGAACGCCATCCTAACCCAGTCCGGCTGGGCGGCACTTCTTCTTCTGTTCTGGGGAACGTTCGAAGACGTGATCACTTACGTGGTGTTCATGGACTGGGCGTTCTTCGCCCTTGTGGCGGGATCGGTGTTCGTCTTTCGGAGGCGTGATCGGGGCGGGGAAAGCCCGGCCGGGAAGTCGGCCTACCGGGTGCCGGGATACCCGTTCACGCCCCTGATCTTCATGGTCGTATGTGGGCTGTTCGTCCTGAACACCCTGATCGAAAGGCCGCTTCACGCCTGGGTAGGCCTGGTCTTCATGGCCATGGGCGTGGGGGTGTACTTCTTATTCCGGAGAGGTCGGGCGGCGTCCTAGACCTTGCCCGGTCCCTCCTTACCTGGGCCCCCTTCCTAACCCTGAGCCAGAATCCCCTTCAGGGTGCCGGCGTACGCCGTCCCTTCGTCGTTGTCGCTGACGAGCTCGATCTGCCCCGGACCTGAAACCCCCAATCCCACGGGGGAAAATGTTTCGGGGGACTGCTTATACGAGGATGAACATCACCGTGATGTAGGCCGCATATAACGTGCAGAAGACGATACCTGCCTTTCGTCCCACCGGCTTCTTCAGGAAGGCGAAAGCTGCAATGGCCAGGGAGGCCGCCAGCATGACAGGGAGGTCGAAGTACGGGAAGCTCCGGGGAATCCCGATGGGATTATCGCCGCTAGCCAAGGCCGCCACGCCCATGATAGCGAAGAGGTTGAAGATGTTGCTCCCGATGATGGTCCCCACGGCTACCTCGGTATCTCTCCGATAGGCCGCCATGCCCGTGGTGGCCAGCTCAGGGAGGGAGGTGGCAAAGGCCACGATGCTCAACCCGATGATGGCTTCCGACACTCCCAGCGCCAGGGCCACGTCCACGGTTCCTTCCACGACGAGGTGAGCGCCCAGTGGTAGGCCGATGACTCCGGTGATCATGAACAGAGTGATATATCTACGCTGCGTTGGGACCCCCAGGATGGCGACGGGGGGTGGTCTTCCGTCGGCGTCCTTATGGGCCTGGGCCACCTCCCTCAGGGTAGGGATCAGGTAGATAATCAAGCCGATCAGCAGAGCCACGCCGGCGGGCCGAGCGACGGCGTCCTGAATGCAGAGGAAGGAGAAGAAGAGCCCGGCCAGGATCATGACGGTGCTGTCCCGGCGGACCGGGGGCCCAGGGTACGCCAAAGGGAAGATGATGGCGGTAACCCCGGCAACAAGGAAGACGTTGGCGATGTTACTCCCTACCACGTTCCCCACCACGATCCCGGGGTGCCTTTCGAACACTGCAAGGACGCTTACCACCAGCTCCGGTAGGGAAGTGCCCAGGGCCACCACGGTCAGGGCGACGACGATGGGCGGGACGTTGGTTCGGTGGGCCAGACCCACGGCGCCCCGGACAAGAAGCTCTCCCCCGAAGAGCAGGTAGACGAATCCACCGACGAGCTTTAGAAGGCTAATGGGGATCAGGGGTTCCATCTCAGGTTCGCCTCGGCTTTTTCAAGCCGATCCTTGAGATATTCGATCCGATCCTGGGTGTCTTTTCGTTCCTGGAAGAGGTCCGTCACGTCACGGGCGATGGCGTAGATAAGGCCAGTTTCCAACTCCGGGTGGGCGGTCCAGGACAGCCGCCTCACACTCCCGTCCTGGCACATGTACCGATTCTCGAACGAGATCGATGGGAGCCCCTGCCCGAGGCGAGCGATCTCGTCTTCTGTCTTCTCGAGATCGTCGGGGTGGACAAACTCAAGGAAACTCCGGCTGAGGAGCTCTTCCTCGGACCACCCCAGCACTCGCTCGAAGGCGGGATTGACCCGCTTGAAGAACCCGTCATGGCCGGCGATGCAGAGCATGTCCCGGGAGAGCTCGAAGTAGTTCTGGAACTCTTTGAGGAGTGTGACCTGCTGCTCCATCTCATCGGCCATCTGGTTGAAGTTCCTTGCCAGGAGGCCGACCTCGTCTTGTGACGTCGCGGGTGCCCGGACGCTCAGATCGCCCTCCTTGATCCTCTCGGCGGCTTTGGCCAGCTCGTGGATGGGCTTGGCAAACCTCAGGCCCAGTATGGTCCCGATGAGGATCGCGAACGCCCCCAAGGCAAGAATGATGTCCACAAGCTGCAAGCCGAACCTATTCCCATAACTCACAGCTTCGGTCTCTTTGATCTGGACCACCACTCCCCAGTCCAGGTCTTCGAGATGACGGTGGGCAGCCCAGACCGTCTCCCCGTCGGCTCCAAGCAGGTTTCCCTCCGGTCTCCCTTCGATTTCTCCCATGGCGTAGCTGAGAGGGTCGGAGGGCCCGCCCAAGCCAACCTCTTCCCAGACCATGCCGCCAGCAGGAAAGGACGGTGAGAGGACACGAACCGCGCCGTCGTTGTCCCGGATGGCGATGCGGGTTTGCCCCGATAAACCCAGGCCGTCCCGGTTTTCGGCGAGACGGACCAAAGGGCCTGTGTTGAGTCTGACCTGGAGGGCGCCAACAAGCCGTCCGCTGGCGGTCCCATCGTCGGTGAGGGCGGCCTCGTAGGCGACCCTGAGCTCCTCGTGGGCTGGGGATAGGACACCCAGGTAGACAACGCCGTCTGCGGGGGAGGGGAGCTCAGTCAGCTGTGGGACCATGTCGGATTGGGTCGCCCACCTGGCCGAGGCCACGAAGTTTCCCAAGGCATCATAGACCGCCATCGACTCTACAGCTCTGACGGATCTTTGAGCGTCGGTGAGGATCCGGCTGATCTGGTTCTTGGCCTCTGGACTTCCTTCCAGGTTGTTCTCGGCGAGGATCTCCCGGAGCCGAGTTCGGCTGGCGATGAGGCGGACCCGGTCCTCCCAGCCCGAAGCAATTTCCTCCATGGCCGTTTCGGTAGAAGCCGCCAGCCCACCCAGCTGGTCGACCCACCCTGTTCGGAGGTCCTGTCTCGTGTCCCAGTACAAGGCCCCGCCCAGGGCGACCATGCTGACCAGGGACACGATCACGAGCGAAAAAACAAACTTGGTGCGGATGTCCATAGCGATTAAGGATAGAAAGATCCCGGTCCGGGACCAACCATTTCCTTCCCACCGTAAAAACCTGCGCTAGATTGGATGACCTCAAATATCTGAAAGTGTCGGAAGAAATGATGCGTTCCTTGACTCTTCGTTTTTTGTCCTGTGCTCTCGCTGTGGCGGTGTGCCCCACTCTTCCAAATTCGGCCATGGCCCAGCCCACCGCCGAGTCGCAGGAAGCGCCAGATTACGAAGGGCACTTCCGGGTCTTCACCGGAGCTGGAGAACCGGCTTCCCTGGGGGACATCGTGGACGCCATGGCCGGAGTAGATGCTGTTCTGGTCGGTGAGGTCCACACGGACCCTGTGGGCCATTGGATCGAGGCCGAGCTGTTCCGGCGGGCCGTGGAGCTGGTGGGAGCCGGACAGGAGAGTGGCGCCCGTCGATCTCTGGCCCTGTCCTTGGAGATGTTCGAGAGGGACGTCCAGTACATTCTGGACGAATACCTGCAGGATCTCATTACGGAGTCCCAGTTCCTCTCGAGCGCCAGGCCCTGGGATCACTATAAGGCCGACTATCGGCCCATGGTGGAGGTGGCCAAGGAGGCCGGCGTCCCGGTTCTGGCCGCCAATGCCCCCAGGCGGTATGTGAACCGGGTGAGTCGGATGGGGCCGGCCGCGCTGGCGGACCTACCGGCTTCGGCCCTGAGCAGCCTTCCGCCACTCCCCTTTCCTCCGCCCACCGATGCCTATCGGAAGGAGTGGACCGACCTCATGACCAACATGGTCATGACTGCTCGCTGCCCGGTTCCGGAGCCTCAGGAGGACGAGCCGGAAGGCGCCCACCCCGACCCCCACGAGGCCCCAGCCGACCCGCCGGCGGAGATGCCGACCCACGGGGGATCCTTCATGGAGAATGGGCTCCAGGCCCAGACCCTTTGGGACGCTTCCATGGCCCACGCCATCACCACGTTTCTGGATCAGAACCGTGGCGGGCTGGTGCTCCACATGGTGGGTGGGTTCCACGTGAAGAACTTCACGGGGACTCCGGAGAAGGTGCAGTTCTACAGGCCGGGAACCCGTACGCTGGTGGTCCACATGGAGCCGGTAGAGGATATCGAAGCCTTCAGTGCCGGCGATCATGCCGGCCGGGGTGACTACGTCATCCTGACCGATGAGGCCCTGGATCTGTACGTACCTCGGAACTGTGTCGACGTAGGGTAGGGGTCCTTGGCCTTCAGGCCTGCCTGGAAGCGGCCCTAGCCATCGCCTGCGTAACCCTCCAAGACCACGGTCCAGGCCCATGAGCCTGGGATCTCCCGGAAAGGTATGCCCGCGAGGTCCACAAACACCGTGTCCCCGTCAACCCTCCAAGGCAGGTCTCGATCCAATCCCAGGAGGCGAACTTGTTGGTCAGCTTCCGGCGGTGGAATGGGGAGGGCGAGCTCCCCGTCGGGCCATTCGAAGAAGATGGCGTATAGGTTACCCTCCCTCTGGGTGTAGGCCAGGTACCGGTCGGGCGAGGTGTACACGCCCGTGAGGCCGTCGCCCGCAGTCCTCCTGGCGGATGTGAACAGGGCCCCTCGAGGGATGACCTCCTTTTCCAGAGTCGGCGCCGACCAGAAAAGGCGAACCGAGGCATTCTGGATGTCTTCCCGGTACTCCACGCGAATGGGGTACTTTTGTTCGGACGACAGTCGAATGGTCCCCTCCAATCCCTCCGGTACTCCCGGGATGCCCGGAGCTGCCGCACCTTCATCCCCCCACTGATCCACCACCAAGCGCTCGTTCACCCAAACCCGGATACCATCGTCGGCCTCGGCCTCGAAAAGGTGCCGCCCGGTAGTCTGCGGTTGGAGGAAACCCGTCCAAACCGCCGTGAAGTTGTCTTCCCTCACGGGTGCCCCGGGGGTGTTTCGGACCCAGTCGAAGTCGATGTTGGGATCGATGCGCTCGAGAGAGACCTCCCTGTCCTCACCGGTCTTGGTCCACGGCCGGGAGCCGTAGATGGCTTCCCAGTTGGTGTCGAGCCATTCCCCGAGCTGAACGAGGCGCTCCTGCTGAAGAAGAGGGATCTGGCCGTCGGCCTTTGGCCCCACGTTCAAGATCATTCCCCCACCTGAGGCCACCGCAGTAGCGAACCGTTTCACCAGCTCCCCCGGTGTCATGTAGGCGTCAAGATCCTCGTTCCGGTTGAGCGCGAAGGAGCGCCCAAGGCCCCGGACCTCCACCCAGGGTCGGTCCACCGATTCGATCCCCGCGCTGTACTCCGGGGTCAGGAACCCGATGTCGCTCCCGGCACCCCATCGGTCGTTCACGATGGCCTCCGGGCCCACCGTGTCGTAGTACCAGTCGATCAACTCCCGGGCATGCCACTGCTCTGCGCTGTTGAGCCACTCGCCATCACTGAAAAGGACCGAGGGTTTGTAGGCCGAGATCAGCTCTTTGAACTGGGGGATCATGTACTGCTCTACATAAGGACCGATGGTTTCGGGGGGATCGGTATACCACCGGTGCAGGGAGTTATTCCCCTCGGACAGGGAGTAATAAAGGCCCATCCGGAGGCCGGCTTTCCTCACCGAAAAGGTCAGCTCACCAACCAGGTTTCTCAGCGGTCCGACCTCCGCGCTGTTCCAGCTCGGGGAATAGGCACTGGGCCAAAGGGCGTACCCATCGTGGTGTTTGGAGACCAGTACCACGTATCGGGCGCCGGCGCGCCGGAATAGGTCTGCCCACTCGTCGGCATCGAAGAGCTCGGCCTTGAACAAGGGGGCGAAGTCACGATACTCGAAGTCCTCTCCGAAGTGCTCCTTCATGAACCCTGTGCGGAGAGAATCACCTTCTTGAAGTCCCCTGAGGAACCACTCGCCGTACTCTTCTTTCCCTGAGTAGGCCGGGACGGAGTAGACGCCCCAGTGGATGAAGATCCCGAGCTTCGCATCGCGGAACCACTCCGGGTATGGCCTGTTCCTCAACTCCTCCCAGGTGGGGAATTCCTGTTCCGGAATTCCCGCAGCGGCGATGACCCCCGCAGCGGCGAGGACCCCCGCAGCGGCGAGGACCCCCGCAGCGCGAACCTCCTGCGCTGACACGGCTTTCTCAGATGTCTCCTGGGGAAAGGCTTCTCGAGGGCATCCGAGTTGAAGGGTCACGCAGAAGAGAACCGGCAGGACGGTTGGGATGGTGTTCCTCATGTGCCGGCAGCCGTGTCGAAGCACCATTCCGTTGTCTCCCTGGAAGGGTGTGAAAGTCGATTCTTCAGTGACCCCGGGGGAAACAATGCCACCGCCCGGTTCGACCGGCAATCGGTTGCCGGGTCCTCCGCATTCCATGGGCGGACAATGGCGGGACCAGGGACGTATGATGCGTGGGACCATACTACTTGCAGAGACCCTCCACCGGAACAGAACCGATGGCTTACCACCATCCCGTGGGGAATGGAGCGATTACCTAGGACTCATCCTCTCCCACCACCCCAGGACCGGCGGCGAGGTGGAGCGACGTGCCTTGGCCCATGCGGGAATGGCTCAGGCCAGGATCGCGATGGAAAAAACTCCGACCATGGAGCTGGCCACGATAGCCGAAGCGATCCTGACCTGGACCTCCACGGTTGGCGTCCAGGTGGCCTTTATGGGGAAACCGGTGATCTACTTCTCCCCGCCCTACGGAGCAGATCCTCATGGATTCCAGATATGTGATCAGTGCCGATTCTGTGATGGCGTCGCGCTTGGTTTCGGCAGATACCGGTTAGAGTTCCGCCGCCTCCTTCTCCCCGGCTTCCCGTTCCTCCCACCGGATCGGAGCGTCCGATCGGTCCACCTTTATGATCTCGATGGGATAAGATACTCCCGGGAACGGATCGCTCTCCAGGACCGTTCGGACCACGAAGTAGATGACCTCGATCTCCCTGTCAGGATTCCGAGGGTCGGCTTCTCTTCGAAAGCCGACGCTGTCCACTTGAATCTGGTCTCCCGGGTTGCTTCTCCCGGCGCCAACGACCACGACCATATGGGCTGCGAAGTCGATCCCGGGCACCGGAGGGGGGTCGTCCAAGGCTGACGTGGCCTGGGCCCACATCTGGGCGAATGAGGTTTGATCCGTCAAGACCTCACGAATGGTATCAGGAAGTGGTGCAGCGTCGTCTCTGTAGAGGCGGCTAGCCGCCTCTACGGGCCAGGCCCGGGCCGGAGGAGGGGGCGCAACCCGGATGCTCGGCCCGCCGCAGGCCGTAGCCAAGACGATGAATACGAGGGATGCCAGCGCGGCTGTGGAGAGCGAATTCCCGATCGTTTTCACTTTCGTCCCCCGGTCAAGATGAGATCGTACGAACAGAGTTACCGCACAAAGCTCCTGGGGCAAGTGAATCCGTCGAAAGATCCCCGTCTCAGGAGTGGATCTATTCCTCCCAAGTCCAGGTCGGCTTGGACTCTGGCCTGCGAGTCGTCCAGTGTCCAGGACAGTCTCCAGGTGTTGCCTGAAGCTTGCCAGCTAGCCTGGTGGAAGAACTTGAAGATGGCCCAGGTGCCCCGGTGAACCAGCGTTTCGGTTTGGCCTTCCACCTGCACCCGGAGCGTCACCTCTTCGGCATTGGTGGCCTCCCAGGTGAAGTTCCCCCAGCGGGTGTCGTTTCTTCCGAAGCTCTCCTCGTCACCGTCCACGTTTAAGGTGATGGCCGGTACCTGATCCGTAGGCTGTCCCCGGAGCCGGAACCGGAGGCGGGGATCGGGGCCGCCATGTCCGTAGAATGCGTTGGAGACCACTCTGGCTCTATCGAGGAAGCGCTGGAATTCTGACGAGGGTGTGAGGCCGGCGTCCCTCACCTCAGCCTGGAAGGCCCAAAGGGCCCCGTTTTCAGGGTGTAGGAGGTCGTGGACTTCTGCCAAATCGGCGTCCCTGCCCTGGGTTTGGAACGGGAACCGTTGGAGGACGCTTCCCACGGTGTTGCAGAATTGTTGTCCCCTTCCGGCCATGGCTGCCGCGTCACTCCGGCCGATGGCCGTACGAGCGTACCGAATGGGGGCCCGGAGGAGGGTCTCCACTGAAGTCCCCACCGCCAATGCCGTCTCCGGGGAAGTGTTGAAGCTGAGTCGAAGGGCGTCGATCTCCCCCGATGCGGCTTGAGCCGCATTTGACGCTCCGTCCTGGGCTCCGCTCGATCCCGGATCTTCCGCCAGCTGCCCCATGGCTCCCGCCAACCGCCCCAACTCGGCGAGGTAGGTCTGGCTGGCGTCTCCGAAAAGACGGTCGGTCACCTCCGGAGGTGAGACGACGTGCAGGGGTTGGAACGACGGCCCCACCACCACCGAATCCACCGTTGTGTTGGTGCTGACAATGTCGAACAGCTGGAATAGAGGGGATCGGGGCCCCGCCAACTCAGAGAGGTTCCCCTCGGCCCGATTTAGTCCTGGGTTCGCAATGCTCGCGGTGGCAAGGAAGCTCACCCAGGTCCCGATGTATTCCTCCTGGTATCGGGCCCGCAGGGAGGTGGCCATCTGGGTCGGGTCGATCCCCGAGAAATAGTCGGGGCCGACGACATACGATTCCCGCTGGAAGAAGTCCGTGGCGCTTTCCAGGCCCTGAAGTACAAAACGCCATCCTTCTGAGGTGAACGCACCGGGCACTTCGGCTTGGTTCACCACGTATCGGGCCGAACCTGGGAAGTCTCGGTTGAACTGCACCGGAGGGAACTGACTGTTCGCCTGGGAGAGCATCGCGGCGTAGAAAGATTGCTCGTTGGCGTTGGCCCGGAGGAAAACCCGGGCCCTCTCCACCGTCAGGTTGTCGGCGGCATCCCCGTAAGGGTTTTGGTGAGGAAGCTCGGACGCATAAAGGTCGAACTGTGCTCGGACCAGTGCCTGACGTTCATCGTCCAGCTCACCACCTCCCAGCCACTCCTCCATTAGCACTGGCCCCAGGAAGGATGAGGAGCTGGAGTCGGGAAAGGAGGTGGTGATCAGGTAGGCCTTCAGGGCCCTATACTTGGCTTCGTACTCGGCCTGGGTCGATTCCTCCGAAAGATCGCCAAGGGTGTTCATGAGGTTGGCCCTGGTGGTCTCGAAAAGAAGCGATCGGAAACGGTCGAAATAGAGACGCCTGGCATGGGGAAAGATGCCGGAGCCGGAGAAGAGACCCCACCTTAGCCTGATGGGTCGGTCTTCTCTCTGGTAAAGGGCCAGCTTCGCCACCTGATCCCGCAGGACCTCCAGGCGGTCCAGGTCCTCAAGGGAGGCTGCGCCGAGACCGACGGAGCGGACGTCCTCCACGGCAAGCATCGCCTCCTGGGTTTCCGCCTGAAGGCGGCGGTTCCCGAAGAAGGAGATGGTAAGGAAGAGGCCCACCAAGGCCACCAGGCTCACTGCTGTTCCCAGAAGTGCTCGTTTTCTAAGGGCTAAACGCGGCCCTCCCAGCGAAGCCGCCACCGCTGCAGAGTCCCGAAGCAGGATCTCAGGAATGAGTCTGCCGAGGAAGGTCCACTGGGCGACTCTTCCACCGCCCGGCGCCGTCGGTGGCGGTGCCTGGGCCAGGCTGGAGGGATCGAACACCATGGTAGCACCCTTGGGGGCTTGGGGAACCGGCGGAGCCACCGCCGGTTCCTGCCTTGCGTCCACGGACTGGGGCCGGATGCCGGTGAAGTAGAAACCCCTCAAAAAGGGACTGATCCTGAGCTGACTCGGCCGAGTCAGCTCGATGAGGAACTCCCGTGCGGTATCTGCGATTTTCCCGAACTCCCGTGGGAACTCGTAAACCGACGGCCTTTCCTCCGTGTCCCCCGAGCGGGCCATAATGTCGGCCCGCCTCCGGGCCAAACCCCTGAAAACGCTCTGGAAGGATTCCTTCAGGCGGTTGGACTGCCATCGGGTGTAGAGGCCTGGATCCTGGTCTTCGGAGAGGGGCAGGGTCGCGCCCAGGGGTTCGGTGCTCTCACCCTCGTTGAGGTTCCGAACGAACTCGGTGAAAAACCGGATCTCGTCCGCTTTTGTGAAGAGCACGTAAACGGGGAGCCTCGTGTCCAACACGGCTGCCGCTTCGTTCAGGCGGTCCCTCAGCTCCTTCGCGAGACTCGTCAGAGCCTGCCGATCCTTCCCGACCAGCAACTCGCTTCCCACACATACGACGGCGACCCTCGATGGTTGGTCCTTGAGTACCCCGGACAGCCCTTTGGCCCGCACCTCCTGCAGGATCCGGAGCCAAGTTTCCGATGTTTCGGTCGGCTCTTCACCGGCCTCGAGGAAGACCGTTCCGCGCCCGAGCCACAGATTGAGGTTCGGTGTCGGAGGCGGGGGCTCTCCCACATCTCCGTCGCCGGCCAGAAACTCCGACTCGAGCCCCTGGTGTTGGATTACGCTGGTCTTCGCGCTTCGACTTGGACCGAGGAAGAGGACCACCGGCAACGAGCGTAGGCCTTTCTTCCCTGCAACCCCAGACTCCTGAAGCTTCCGGTTGGCCGTTTTCAGGAACGCGGCAATCTCAGTGTGATCCGGGGCCGTAGCCCGCGTTTTCCCTTTCTTGGGAAGGAGTCGGTAGAAGAGGAAGACCGCGAGGGAGCCCATGAGCCAGAGGGCGACCCGGAGGACCCATAGCTTCCACCCGACGAGCCCGAGGATGGAACCCGCGTACCACCCGAGGGTGCCCACGAATGCCAAGGAGGGAACTCCGAACATCAGGGCTCTTGGGCTGATTCTCATTCCCTTGGACCTTTACGTTTAGCGGATCATCTGTTCGATCAGATCCCGGACGCCGGCCTGGCCAGGCAGCAGGAGTAGCCGGAATCCAATGAAGAGGACCACCAGGAGCACCAGACCCGCCACAGCCGCCTTTGAGAGGCGCGGAACCCAGGGGTCCTTCCGCTCTGGGACAGGCTCGTTTACCGGGAGATCGGCCTGGGGGGTGAAAGGTCCCGGCTCTCCCCGGATTCTGGTGAGCTTCTGCTGAGTCGCGGTGATCAAGCCCTGGATCTCTGCTCCGTCCGAAGCCGCATATCGCCCCTTAAATCCGAGGAGGAGACAGAGGAGGAAAAGCTCGAGGACATCACCGAGGTCTCTGGAGTCGGGCCGGGCCAATAGATCCCTTAGTTGGAGATAGAAATTCTCACCGGCCACATTCTCCCCGAACAGCTCTTGTTGCAGCGGGAATCCGATCCAGGGTTCCCTGAGAGGGCCAGGAGAGTTGAGGACGGATTCATCCAGAAGGGCAACCACGGCGTATGTGGCCAGTTTGGCGAAATCCGCTGGATAACCGGTCTGGCGGGCGGTGGAGTCCGCCTGTCCCAAAAGCTGATGAAGGTGCCGGCGGAATCCGTCAGCTTCGGTGACCGGAAAGCGATTCTGCCGGATCCGGGCCGCCACCGTGAGAGGTTCCTGGAAGGCCAGGCTCAGGGCCCCATGGAAATCCGGCAGCGGAGATCCGGGAGGCCCAGGATCGGGGTTTGGAGACGGTTCAGTATTCATGTTTGTTTTGTGTCGTTCAGTCCTGGACCACGATCAACTCCATCTCCGCGTCCGCGAGTACGTCGGGGATGTAGACGCCGATAGAAGACCGGGCTTCGATCAGCTGCCAGCAGGGTCCGGTCTGGGAAGCACGAAAGTACTGACTTCCCAACCGCCGAGGGATTGAGGATGGCGGCTGGGCCACATGTTCCAGGGGCAGGCCCGGGTTGGCGTCATCCACCAGGCGTTGGATATCCTCGGCCGAGCAGACCTTCACCAAGCCGGGAACGTTCTTCAAGACCTCGGAATCGCCACTCCCGGAGGATACCCTCAGTACCCATTCCGACTTGCGAAAGACCCGGCTGTCGTCCAGGTGGCCCGAGAGGACGTTGGGAGCCGTTTGCGCCAAGGGTACCAGTATGAACCCTTCGGGCACCATGACCTGGAGAAGCTGGCGGATTCGCCGGTCGAGAGCGGCGAAACAGTCCGTCAGGTTGTCATGGTCATAGGCGGGGAGATCCCCGGGGTCCGACTCCATCGAGAAAGTGGAAAGTGCTCCGGCCAGTCTGGAAATCTCCCGGAACATGTTTTCTGGATGGCAACGGGCGAGGGTTTCGAGGTGGCTCAATCCCGCAAGCCCGGAATGGATGGAATGGGACATCCAGTAGCTCAGGACCTCCTCTGAAGAGAGGTCGGCCAGATCGTGGCCAACCGTCTTTCGTCGTTGGGCCATCACCTCCGCTTTCGCCTTGAGCATCTCCACCAGTCCAGCGGCGATGGCAGGAAGGCGCTTGGAGGCCCCTATGTGGAGAGACGGAGGGATGAACGCATGGACATACTCGAAGTGCCCGCTGGGACCGCGCTGGACCTGGGCCAGCGGGAGAGTGACCAATTCCTCGTTGAGGTCTGCGGCGAAGGAGATCTTGAAGTTCTTCGAAGCGATGAAAAGGTCCCGCTTGTCCAACCCGGTATTTTCGTCCTGGACCGTGACCTCCTCGGCCCGATACCTCGGCACAGAAGCCGGATTCCCGTCCGGGCCGTCCTCCAGCTCACAGTTGGATCGGCCGGGTTTCAGGGACGGGATGGTCAGGTAAACGGAAGCCGGCTCTCCTGAAGAATCCCCACCCACCCTCGCGTCGAGAGGGGTGGGAAGTGGGTCGCCCTGCGGGAAATCGAAAGCCAAACCATCCGGCATGACCCCCCGGGCCTCAAGGAGAGCGATGGTTCCTTCCCGGATGGCCTCCTCGTCCAGGTTGAGTTGGATGAAGCCGTAAGGTTTGAAAAAGAGCCTAGAGAGGGCAAACGCTGCCGAGGCCTCGAAATAACGGGACTGGGCTTGGAAGTGGTGTTGGGCGAGATGCATGCCCTCGCTCCATACCACCTTGGAGTAAGGTCTCAATCCCATTTCGGCCTGTCTGCAAGAGTAGCGGGGGATGCTAAGCGGTCGGTGCTTCCGGAGGCCGCATCCCCTGAATCTTTCTGAGTTGGGCTCGGCCAGGCAAGCCCCACGGATTGCTCTCGAGAAATTGCCCGTCTACTATTCAACTCCCCACCTGCTGGGACGAATGTCGAGCCCGGCGGGCGGTTTTCCAAACCCCGCGGCAGCCCACAGGTGCTTTCCACCATGACCGGCGAAGAATTCCGCTCCCTTTATCGGCTCGGTGACCGACTGACCGATCCGCCCATCGTAACCCACCAGGCGACAGACCTGAGCGGGGCTTCGGTCCTGGTTCATTTTTTCTTGGATGCCGTCGGGGATACCGGCTCGTCTTACCTGGATAGACTTCCGAACCTACCGTCCGCCGAGGAACGCCGGGTCCGGGAGGTCATTGAGGTAGAAGGAAGATCGGTGGTGGTGACCGAGGCCTGGGACGGGTTTTCTTCCTTCCAGGAGTGGATCGATTCCGCCGCCGGAACGCGACCCATTCCCGGAGAATCAGCTTCAGGGGAACCACCACCCGACAGCGAGGCCTTGGAAGAACCCGGCGCCTACACCCAGTTGTTCAAGGCCCCGGTGACTGATTTCGAGGCAGCGCCTCCGGCGGAGCCGGCCACCCGGGAGGGGCAGGCTACCCTTGAGCCTCCCCCTGCCGCTCCAGAAGCGCCTTCGTCACCTGCCCACCCCGTTTCGGAAGATGATCCCCCAGCGGCAGAGAAGAATCGGGGTTCTTACACCATGCTGTTCGGGGGAGGTGACATTCCAGAACCAAAAGGAGAAGAGGCGCCGCCTCCGGCTACTCCTGAGCTCCCGGATGCGGGGGACCAGGCACCTCCGGCTGTTTCTGAGCCGGAGAAGGCCCCCAGTGCTACGGCCCCGGTTCCGTCGGCTCCGGTCTTCCCCTCGCCCGAGCAACCGGCGCGCCCTCCGCCGGATGACGGGGCGGCGCCTCCCGAGCCCATCCCACCACCGGAACAACCGGCGGCGGAGGCTCCGGTGGAAGAGCCGACGTCCGAACCTGCCGAGGAGGATCCGGACGCTTCTTCGAGCGAAAGGAAGGACGGGGAACCGGGAGCCTACACCCAGATTTTCGGACGTCCGGCGGCCGGAGGGACCCCCTCCCAGCCCCCACAAACGCCAGGAGGATACCAGGCTCCACCTTCCTCCGTCGGGCAACCGGTGCCTCCGGCCAAGCCCCCCAGCCAGGGAGCCTCCCCGCCGGATTGGCAGAGATGGAAGGACTCGCCGGGCGCCGCCGGCCGCCACATTCCGTCAGACGACTACCTGCAACGCCTCGGGGTTTCTCTCGGATCGGTGCCGGAGCCTCCCCGTTCAGGGGCGCCGCCGGCCGAGTCTCCCGGCGGAGAGCCGCCGTCCCCACCATCGCCGTTTCCTGGGGGGCCCGACACTCCTGCTGGACCAGGGCATTACACCATGGTGAGAGAGGGCTTTTCTCCCGGGCCCATGCCGCCCTCCCAGCCGGCGCCGGAACCGGCCCCCACCGATGAAGGCACAAGGCCGGCGTCCATGCCCAGTCGACGGTCTTCGGTCCTGACCATCCTCGGCCTGATCGCCGTCCTGCTGATCATCGTGGCCCTGGTGGTTGTATTCGCGGTCTTCGGATAGGAAAGAGGCTCCCTGCCCCCTCTTTCCCCGGGTCACCCCTCGTCGGGGGGGAGGATCAGGACGAGCTCCAACTCCGGGTCGGGGATCTCGGAAGCCACCCACACGGCGATGTTCCTGGACCGAAGCACGGTCTGCCAGAGTGGATCCGATACATCGAGGCGGAAATACCGGGAATCCAGTTTGATCGGAAGAGCCCTCGGCGGATCCGAGACGTAGCCTAAACCCACCCCGCTTACCGACTGATGGAAAAGCCTCTGGACTTCGTCTCTCGAAGCCACCTTGATCAGACCCGGTGCCCGTTCGATAAGCTCTGAGTCCGGGATCTCGGATCGTACTGCCAGGAAGGCCTGAACCGCCCTCAGGTGCCGCTCCTCCTCGATGGCCGCTCCATACACAGAGGGCTCCAAAGTCTCGAGACGGATGGAGACCGCGTTGGTCGCGATCACCGTATCCAGGAGGTTCCTGAGCACCTCGTCCAACGCCGTGAAACATCCCGACAGATCGTCCTGCCGATACACTGGGAGGTCCCCAGGATTTACGTCGGAGGAGAAGGTGGTCAGCGCGCCGGCGAGAGAAAGGAGCAGTGCGTAAAGGTCTTGGGGGTGATGAGGGGCTGATGCCAGGAGGTGACGGACCTCCGGGAGATGGGAGTTGACGGTATAGAGGAGCCAGAAGTTCGGGATGTCCGCCGCGCCGAAACCAGCGAGGCCGGAGGACCTCTCCCTTCTCAGCTTCCCCAGGCCCGCGCTTTTCCCGGTGAGAATGGATTCGAGGCGCTTCACCATCGATACCAAGTGATCGCTGACGGAGAAGTCTAGCACAGGGGGGACGAAGGTCGGATCCAGCGTTAAAGCTCCGTTCACGTCCCTCAGGACCCGGGCGAGGGGAAGGGCGGTGTACCCCTCCAGTGATTCTCCTTCCACCAGGAACTTCAAGTTCTTCCTTGCCACCTCCACCGGGCGTTCCGCCAGTCCTGTGTTCTCGTCCCGTCGATAGGAAACTTCGGCGGTGAACCGGGCCCGTGTGCCGTCGCCATCGGGATCAACATTCCGATCGCCGACGCGGAATTCGGGGATGGCCAGATAGGCGATCATGGATTCCTGGTCGGGCTTCCAATACTCGTACAGGGATTTGGAGTCTGGTGCCAGGTCTGCGTCCGGGAAGTCAAAAAGGAGCCCATCCTCCATGATGCCCGATGCCCGTGGAACCGAGAGTACCCCTCCTCCCAGGGCTTCGGCATCCACTTCCAGGGCGGTGAAGCCCCAAGGGTATTTCGCCAGGGATCCGATCTGGAACCCGAGCTGATCCTCGAAATACCGATCATGCAGCTGGAGGTGCTGTGGGCTCAACAAAAGCCCTTTCGTCCAGAGGACTCCCTGCATTTGTCTCATGAGATTCCCTTCCGGCTGTCCCGCGAAGCACCGGTTCCGTTCTCACACTGCGTGGGAAGCTTTGTCATGTCCAGGGCCGAGGCTGAAGACCACCTGTTAATCTGCAAGTCGGCGTCGCAATCCACCACAGGGCCCGGTAGATTCCAAAGACACCCCTTTTCCGAGACGGAGGCCGATCCTCATGCCACCTGTTCCCGTCGGTGACGATGCGTTCTGTATCGCAGTCCTGGGGGATTTCCTCGGGGAAGATTGGGGGGGCTCCGGTTCCGCCGAAGCTGCTTGGACTCCCCGGCGAGCCACGCCGGACACTGTGCTTAACCTGACAGGGCTCAGGCCCCGGCTTCGTGTTGAGGGCGGAGCCGGGGGAGGGGTGGAGGCGATCGAGTTCTCCAGTCTGGAAAGCTTCCATCCCGGAGACCTCTTCGGACGCCTGTCGGCGTTCGCCCCCCTCCGGGAGGCCCGGGAAGCTGCAAAAGGGGGCCGTTCCCTGGAGGAGCCAGTTCTCGAAGGAGGCGAGCCGGGACCCGCTCTGGAAGAGACGAAGGAGGGGAAAGACGATCCTCCGGGCCCCGATCCGTCCTCAGGCCCAGGCGGGAGCCTCTTAGACGCCATTCTGGACAAGACCCAACCCTCACTTTCGGGGGAGTCACGCCCGGGCCCGGGAGACCCCGGGAACAGGGAGGAACTGGACGCCTTCGTTCGTGAGGTGGTTCAACCCCACCTGATCAAGGCTGACACCGACCTTCCCACCAGGCTGGCCGCAGTGGACGAGGAGGCGTCGGCGCTCATGTCCAGCCTTCTGCATGGTGAGGCCTTCCAGCGGATAGAGGGCCTCTGGCGTTCAATGGTCACTCTCCTCTCCCGCGTCGACACCACGGGGAAGGTGAGGGTCTTTTTGGTTCATCTCCCGAAGTCCGCGTTGGCCCGGGATCTGTCCGAGGCTGAAGACGCCCTCCGGTCGAAGCTGTTCGGCCTCCTCTCCTACCCCGATCTCGGAGTCCAGGGGAGGAGATGGGCTGTGGCGGTAGGTGCTTATGAGCTCGGGCCCGTTCTCGACGATATCCAATTGCTGGAGAGAATCGCTTGTGTGGCGCAGGCTGCCGACATTCCTTGGTTCTCGTCCATCCAGCTCGGACTCCAGGGTGACCCGGAACGGGGGGGAGGACTAGAGGCGGTCATCGAGGGCCTTCCAGAGGAGTGGGATCGGTTTCGCGAACGCGAGGAGGCCGCGTGGATCGGACTCACCTATCCCAGATTCCTGACAAGGGAACCGTTCGGTGAATCCCCCCGCCGATCGAAGGATTTCGATTTCAGAGAGGCGGTGGAGGGACGCAGTGACCTTCTATGGGGGGATGGAGCATTCCTCTGTGCGGCCCTTCTGGCCCAGGGGTTTTCGACCGGAGAGTGGCAGTTCAGACCCGAGAATCATTTTGACCTTGGGGGAATGCCGCTGGCTGGCGCGGGACAGGTCGGAGAGGACCGACCCACCTCTGTCGAGATCGGCCTCGATGTGACCGCTTCCATGCGCCTAATGGAGGCGGGTCTGATTCCCCTCATGGGCCATCCCGAGCGAGCAGCGATCCGACTCGGAGGCTTCCACTCGGTGGCCGCGTCCGGGGCTGCGGCCCGAGCTTGGTGGAGGAGGTGAAAACCCCAGAAATCTCAAGAGAAAACCGGCCTTTGGAGGGGAAAAACAGATGTCTTCCTTGACACCGGAAAAACCCGCCCCTACCCTAGTTTTCTATGGCCGTACTTCCCGTTGACGCGGCTGTTTCCACCTTCCTTTTCCGGTGTCGCATTCCATAGTGTCCCCGGCCGGTCTCCTTCGGAGCCGCCCGGGCACAGAATCCTGAAGGCCGAGGAGATATACGATGGCCGAAAGCTTCCAACAACGTCGCAAGCGCCAACGGCCCACCCGGGTCAATCTCGTTTACGAGGTTGAAACGGGAGGCGCGATGGTCAAGCGTGAACTCCCCTTCATCATGGGAGTCATGTCCGACCTGAGTGGAGATGGGGCCGACCAGCTGCCCGATATCCCAGATCGCCAGTTCGTCGAGATCAAACCCGACAACTTCGACAAGGTGTTGAAGGGGATGAAACCCAGCCTCACCTACGCGGTGGACAACAAGCTCGATCCCGATTCGGAGGACAAGATCGGGGTGGAGCTCAAGTTCGAGAGCTTTGACGATTTCACCCCCGAACGGGTCGCTGAACAGGTGGAACCGTTGAAGAAGCTCATGGAGAAGCGGCAGGATCTCCAAGATCTCAAAGGCAAGTTGGCCACGAACCGGAACCTTAACAAAGCGATCCAGGAGGCCCTGGGTGACGAGGGCTCGAAGGAGCAACTGAAGTCCGAGCTCGATTCGGCGGAAGGAGACGAATGATGGCGGAAGCTGAGCAAGAAAAGGCCCCGGCAGAGGCACAAGAAGTCGAGCTCAGTCTCCTCGATCAGATCGTAGAGGAAGCTCGACCTTCGGAAGAGTCCGCGAGAAAGCGGGCCAAAGACATGATCGGCTCTTTCATCAAGAGCGTCCTCGACGAGACGGTGACCTATTCCAAGGACACCGAGGCGATGCTGAATGAGCAGATCCGCCAGATTGACGATCTCATGTCGGCCCAGCTCAATGAGATCATGCATTCCGAGAAGTTCAAAAAGCTGGAAAGCTCCTGGCGAGGACTCCGGTATCTGCTCTCGCAGACCGAGACCGGCCCTATGCTCAAGGTCCGGGTCATGAGCATCTCGAAGGACGAGCTCATGGACGACCTCACCTCCGGGAAGGCCGAGATGGCTGTGGACCGGAGTGAGCTCTTCCGGAAGATCTACCAGGAAGAATTCAACCAGTTCGGGGGCACCCCCTATGGCGCCCTCCTGGGGGATTTCGAGTTCGGGAAGAGCGGCCAGGACGTTAAGCTCCTCACCCGGATCTCCCAACTCGCCGCCACGGCTCACGCTCCGTTCCTCTCCGGCACCGATCCCAACATGTTCGGGTTCGAGACCTTTACCGACCTGAGCAACGTCTATGAACTGGAAAGCGCTTTCGAGTCCACGGAGTATGCCCAGTGGAACGCCTTCCGGGACTCGGATGACTCCCGGTATGTGGCCCTGACCGCCCCTCGGATGCTGATCAGAGAGCCCTACGGCCGCGAGACGGTGCCGGTGAAGGCCTTCGACTTTACAGAGGATGTCACCGGAAAGGAACACGACAAGTACCTCTGGGCCAACGCGGCATGGGGTCTCGGCGCGTCGGTGACCAAGGCGTTCGCCCAAAGTGGGTGGTGCGCCCGGATCCGGGGTGTCACATCGGGCGGAAAGGTGGAAGGGCTCCCGACCCACGCCTTCGAGACCGACGAGGGCGACATCGCCATGAAGTGCCCCACAGAGACCCTCATTCCGGACGATCAGGAGTTCGAGCTGGCGAAGCTCGGGTTTGCGCCCCTTGCCAATGAGAAGAACACCGCCAATGCCGTGTTCTTCAGCGTTCAGTCCACCCAGAAGCCCAAAGAGTACGAGGGGGCCGCTGGAGACGCGGCGACAGCCAACGCTGCACTGGCCGCCCAACTCCCGTACCTCTTCGCCGCTTCCAGGTTTGCCCACTACCTGAAGACGATGATGAGGGATTACATCGGGTCGTATAAAACGAAGCAGGAACTGAGCGACATGTTGAACAACTGGATCGCTGGGTACGTCCTGCTGTCCGAGGGGGCCTCAGAGGAGCAGAAATCCAAAAAGCCACTGAGCGAAGCCCGAATCGACGTGGTGGAGAACCCGAGGAAACCTGGGAACTACCAGGCAGTGGCGTTCCTCAAACCCCACTTCCAGCTCGACGCTGTGGACTTCTCCATGCGTCTCGTGGCCGATGTGCCCGCGCCTATGGATTAAGTAAAGGGGGAGACGGAACTTCCGAAGCGTATAGAGATACGAATTCCTACCAAGGTTTAGGAGGTACGAATGGCCACCGATATGTATCTGAAGATCGAGGGAGTGGAAGGGGAGTCCATGCGGGGTGAGCATGAGAAGGAGATCCAGATTCTCTCCTGGAGCTTCGGCGGGACGAACTCCGCCAGCCTGGATTCCGAAAGCGGTGGGGGGGCAGGCAGAGCCGACTTTCAGGATGTCTCCTTTACCAAATGGGTTGATGCAACCACCCCTACTCTTTTCCAGTCCTTGTGCCAAGGGGTCCATTTCCCCAAAGGCACCCTCTCTGTTTACAAGGCAGGTGGGGAGAAACCCCTCAAATACATGCAGATGGACTTCGACGGTATGATCCTCACCTCGGTGTCCACCGGTGGGAGCGGGGGCGAGGACCGTCTGACCGAGAATATCACATTCGCGGTGAAGAAAGTGACCATGACGTACATCGCGCAGGCGGCCGATGGTACCGCCAAGGGCGAGTACGTAGGATCCTGGAACGTCCAGACGAACAAGAAGGACTGATTCCGTTTCCTCGCACCAGGGCTGGAGAACACCTTGAACGCTGACGCTCTCTACCGAGAGGGACGGTTGTCGGAGGCTATCGAGGCACTGAACCAGGTGCTACGGTCGGATCCGACTGACATTAGAAGTAGGACGTTCCTTTTCGAGCTTCTTTGCTTCTCGGGTGCTTTCGAGCGGGCGAGGAAACAACTGGATGCCATCGGCACCGCTGATCCGGAATTAAATCTGACCGCCGCATGGTACCAAGAGGCTCTGGTTGCCGAGGAGAAGCGCCACGAGATGTTCCAGGACGGGGGGTTGCCCGACATAGGCAGCCCCCCGCAGTCCGTCCGTGGGACGCTGAACGGAAAACCTTTCTCCGACCTTCGGGACGGAGATCCCCGCCTCGGCCCCCGCCTGGAGATCATCGTCGGGGGTCGTTACACCTGGATGCCCCTCGAGCATCTGGCCACCCTCGCCATGGAGCCTCCCAAGCGCCTCCGAGACCTCTACTGGGCCCCGGTCCAAATCGAGACCACCGAGGCCCTGGACGGATACGCTGGAGAGGCGCTCCTCCCGGTCATGACTCCCCTGGCTTGGCAACACCCCGACGACTCGGTGCGTTTGGGGCGCCAGACCGATTGGATCGAATTAGAGTCCGGAGAAGAGGCACCGGTAGGCCAGAAGCTACTCCTTGTTGATGACGAGGAATTCCCCCTCCTGGAGGTGCGTGAGCTCCTCGTCCACCCACCCGACCGCTGATCCGGTCGGGCTCCAACCAGGCCGATCATGTCCCTTCCTGAGGATCTGCTCTCCCCGATCGAAGGCGAAACCCCTTCCGGTCCCGATCTCCGTGGCAGCAACGAGTTTGCCGAGATCGAAAGGGCTTTTCTGGAAGCTGAACAACCTTCCACCATGTCTCCCGGCGGGATTGAAGCAGAGGAGGTCGAAGGCTTCGGGGATGTAGTGGAACTCTCGACCGAATTCCTGCAAACCCAATCGAAAGACCTCAAAGTCGCAGCCTTCCTCGCCGCCTCCCTCCTGCGGGTGGATGGGTTCAAGGGCCTGGCTGAAGGGTTGGAAGTCATCCTCGGTCTGTTGAAGGAGTATTGGGATGGGATGTACCCCGGGATCCCGAGCCGTGGCCCCGTGCTCGACTGGTTCGGTTCCGATGATCTTTCCTATGCCCTCTTCCTCCAGCCCCTCACCGAGTTCGGCCACGCTCATCGGGAATACAAGGAGTGGGTATCGAGAGGCGAGGAGATCAGCGAGGATGAGCCAGACCAGGACCCGGAGGAGGACTTCGAATCGGGGTTTGGACAAACATCGTGGGAATGGTATTCCGAGCTGGTCTCGTCCCTGAAGAAGTGCAAAGAAACTCTGACGGCCTTGGACGAGCTCGGGAAAGAGAAGTTCAAAGAAGCCGGAGAAAAACCGCCGCGATACGCTTCCATGTCCGACGGCCTCAAACGGATGACGGCGGCTGCCGAGGACCTGCTTGGGCGGAAACCTCCGCCGCCGGGGTCCGTCTCCCCGGAGCCAGACTCCACCGACGGGCCTGCGGTCCCGGAGGACAGAGGAACCGGAGAGGAATCCACCGGGCCCGTCGGGGCCACTCCCGTCTCCGCCACACCCAACACCAAGGAGGAAGCGGCGGCTCTCGTTGGCGTGGCGGCAGGGGTGATGAGGAAGGAGAACCCGGGTGATCCTTCGCCTTATCTACTGATCAGGGGTCTTCGGTGGGGTGAGCTCCGGGCCGGAGGGAAGCACATCGATCCGCGATGGCTGGACCCCCCCACGACCTCTCAGAGGACCCACCTGAAGAGCCTTTTCCTGGACCAGAAATACGAAGAGCTCCTGGAAGCAGCGGAAGGACTCATGGCTACCCCGGTGGGGAGGGGCTGGCTCGACCTCCAGCGATATGCCGTCCTTGCCTCCGACAGGCTCGGCCCAGGGTACCAGTTGGTGGGTTCGGTCATCCGTAGCGCAATCCGGTCCCTTCTCGCCGACCTTCCGGACCTCCTGGACGCGACCCTCATGGACGATTCCCCTTCCGCATCCAGGGACACCTCTGCCTGGTTGTCGGAGGAGGGTCTGCTTCCGACCCCGGAGGCGAAAAGCCAGGAGCAGGAGGCTCAGGCCAGGAGAGCGGACCGCGTCATCAGGGAGGCGGGATACGACCGTGCTGCGGCCATGGCTCAGGGGGGTGATCCCCAGGGGGCTATCGAACTCCTGATGGAAAGAGCTGAACACGAGAGAAGCCATCGGGCTCGGTTCGTCACCAAAGCCGAGGCTGCGGGGATCATGGTGGACCACGGGATGGAGGTGGTCGCCCGGCCCATCCTCGACGAGCTTCTCCGCCTCATCGAAGCCCATAATCTCGAGGGATGGGAGGCTGCGGAGGTCATTGCCAAGCCCATGAGCCTCTTCATCCGTTGCCTGGGGCCAGGAGAGGAGAGCCGAAAGGGGGAAGTCTATCCCCGCCTCGCGAAGTTGGACCCGGTGCTCGCCATGGAGGTGAGTCGAAGGATGCCCGGGCCCGCGCCGACACCCGCTCCTTCGACCCAAGCACCCGAGCAAGCCTCGAATCAGGACTCTGCGCCCGAATCCACATCCGCCCCTGGGGGCGTGGATCCGAGCAATAAGTCCATGTGGGACGACTAGTCCCATGGCCGAGGATCTCGTCAAACAGTCGGTCTACGACCGGCTCACCGGGGCTGACAAGCTGGTCACCGGCGGGGGTGCAGTGGGAAGGGCGGCTCGGACGTGGGAGGAGTCGGTCCAGGTCCTCGAAGAGAATGTACTCCGGGACCTGGAACACCTTCTGAACACCCGTCAGGTCTCCGATCCGGCCGGCCACACCCACCCCAATGTCGAAAAATCCGTATACAACTACGGCCTTCTGGACTTTTCCAACCTGAGTGCCGATTCGGGCCGCACCCCTGACGAGGTCAGAAGGCTCATCAAGGAGGCCATTGAACATTTTGAGCCCCGCCTAACGGATGTGGAGGTGGTGGATCCTCTGGAAGGCCAGGAGACCAAAAAGGAAGACAAGCTCCGCCGAACCGTTCGCTTCCGGGTGGAGGCTACCCTCCGAACGGATCCGGGTCCGGAGCGGGTGGAGTTCGACACGGTCTTGGACCTGACCAGCAAGCGTTTCGAATTGAGCGGCGAGTCCCATGCGTGAAGAAGGCCTAAAGGACTACTACGAGCAGGAGTTAAGATACCTCCGGGAATTGGGGAAGGAGTTCGCCGGGCAGCACGGGGAGGTGGCGGAAGGCCTGAGAATGGAAGCGGGCCAATGGGTGGATCCCCATGTGGAACGCCTCCTCGAGGGATTCGCGTTCCTCGCGGCCCGGGTGCATCGCCGCATGGACGATGACTTCCTGGAGCTCTCCCAGGGCTTGTTGAACGTGGTGTACCCGCATTACCTCCGGCCAATCCCGTCCATGTCGGTAGTAATGATGGAGGTCGATCCCGACCAGGGGCTCTCTTCGGGGTTGGCCATTGAAGCAGGACAAAACCTGGTATCTCCCCCTGCGAAGGAGAGTGGGGTCAGGTGCCGATTCAGGACCTGCTACCCCACGAAGCTCTGGCCCATCAAAGTCGCCGGGGCGAAGTGGCAGTCGCCCCACGGTCTCGACCTGGGACGACGGGAAAAGGACATCACCGCTGCCCTTTCCCTAACGCTGGAATGCCAAGGTGGCCTTCGGTTCGACGAGCTGGAGATGGACGACCTCCGTTTCTATCTGGACGGTGACCTCTCACTTACCACCAGCCTGCATGAGGTTCTGGACAACAATTGCCACGAGGTACTGGTCCGTGATTCGGCCGATCCCGGTCGCCCCCCCGTGGTCCTCCCAGGCTCTTCCCTGGTCCCGGTGGGTTTGGGGGAAGATGAGGGTATGCTGCCTCTCCCGCGCTCCTCCTTCCTCGGCTATCGAGTCATACAGGAATTCTTCACTTTTCCGTGGAAATTCCTCTTCCTGGATTTAAAAGGCCTCGGGGCTCTCAAGGGCTCGGATTTCGGGTCTTCCATCGAAATCGTCTTCCTCTTCCGTTCCTTCCCCGATCCCGATCGGCAGGAAGCCCTGGAGCGGGGCGTGACCCGGGACACCGTTCGTCTGGGATGCACGCCCGTTGTGAATCTCTTCCAGACCGAATCCGAACCGATTCGGGTGGATCAGCGTCGCACCGATTACCTGGTCCGGCCGAAGGGTGCGACCAGGGACTTCTCCCCGGAGGTCTTCTCGATCGACTCCATGGATGCGGTGGTCGGAGGGGCCCCCCAGAAAATCCCGTTGGAACCGTTCTTCTCGTACCGGAGCAGAACCTCGAGGACGGAGACGCCGGTGTTCTGGCACTTTCGGCGTTTTCCCAGCAACTGGCTGGACGATGGTGCCACCGACGTCAGCGTAAACTTCGTGGACCCTGCTGGGGAGACGATCTATCCGGCATTCCCTTCCGTTACGGCCGGTTTGACCTGTTTCAACGGGACCCTTCCAACGAAGCTGCCCATTGGTACCGACGTCGATTTCCATGCTGAAGGAGGGGGTGGGTCCGCGCTGAAACGCATCGTCTCCTTGATGCACCCGACGCCGTCCATCCAACCACCCCTGGACAGCTCGGTCTTCTGGCGAATCGTTTCCCAGTTCTCCCTGAACTACCTCTCCCTGGTTGAAGACGGAGGGGAAGCTCTGAGGGAGCTGCTACTCCTCTACAACTTCGGAGACGAGGAGATCGGGAAAAAACACGTCGAAGGAATCACCAGAGTGGGAAGCGAGCCATGGTACGCAAGGGTAAGGGGAGAACATGGCCTCAGCTTCGCGAGGGGCCGGAAGGTAACCATTGAATTCGACGATAGCTTCTACTCCGGCGGGGGGATCTACCTCCTGGCCAGCGTTTTGGAACGATTTCTCGGGCTGTACTCATCCATGAACAGCTTTTCGAAGCTGGTGGCGAGGGTGCGGTCCAAACAGAAGACGTACACGCTTAGAGAATGGCACCCGAGGGCAGGTCAGAAACCGCTCCTATAAGGTCCGACGACCTAGCCGAAGAAGTCCGAAAGGACGCCCCTTCCTTCGGCTTCTTCCAGGCCGTACGGCTCCTTCATCGCCAGAACCAGGGGCGGGAGGGCGTTGGCGGCTTTACCCTTCCGGCCGAGGAGCCGGTCCGATTCTCAGCCAATCCCTCCCTGGCTTTTCCGCCGGGGGAGATCCATGAACTGGAAACCGAGTCCGGGTCCCAGCCGCGGATGACGGTGAACTTCATGGGCTTGGTCGGAAACTCGGGAGTCCTTCCGCACCACTACTCCCGGCGGGTACTGGCCGAGGGGAAGAAAGGTCGTGGACCCCTTCGGGATTTTCTCGACATCTTTCATCACCGCCTGGTTTCCCTCTTCTATAAAGCCTGGGAAAAGGCCCGTTTCTTCGTCCCGTTCGAAAGGGGCCAACCCGACCCCGTGACGGCGAGACTCCTCGACCTGGTGGGGTTGAGGAACCAAGCCCTGCGAAACCGACTCGGAATACCGGACGAAGACCTCCTCTTTTACGCCGGACTCATCGGGTTACGGCAACGGAATGCGACTTCTCTCGAGAGGATCATCGAGGACTACCTTCAAGTCTCCGTCGAGATCCAGCAGTTCATCGGAAGCTGGTATCCCCTCTCAGAAGAGTCCCAATGCCGGTTGGACGACGAGGTGGATGAACTGACTCCCGGTTTGGGAGAACATACGGTGGTCGGGGACGAGATATGGGACCCGCAAGCCCGTGTGCGACTGAGGGTCGGGCCCCTCTCCAGGGAGAAATATGAAGACTTTCTTCCCGGAGGATCGGCCCATAAAAAACTGAAGGCTCTGACCACCTTCTTTTCAGACGGACAATTCGACTTCGAAGCCCAGCTGGTGTTGAAGAAAGAGGACGTCCCGTCGGTCGTTTTGGGCGGAGAGGACGATCTCACCACGCCGCTCGGGTACTCCACCTGGATCCGTACACGCCCGTTTTCTCGTGACGCGGACGAAACGACTCTGATTCTCTGAGGGGAAAAGATCTATGAACCCGGACATGCGGTCTCTCATCGGGCGGCTGAATCCCAGGACTCGGGCCGCCGTGGAGAATGCAGCTGGCCTGTGTGTGGGTCGTACCCACTACGACGTGGAGGTTGAGCATTTCCTTCGGAAGCTCATGGATGATGATGGAGGGGATACTCCACTCATCTTGCACCATTTCGGTGTAGACCGGTCCCGGCTGGTTGCCGATCTGGACAAAAGCCTTGATGGCCTGAAGACCGGGAATGCCCGGACTCCCTCCTTGAGCCCCACCCTCATCGAGATGCTCTCCGACGCCTGGCAGGTCGGGTCTCTGGAGCACGGGGCCACCGAGATCCGGAGTGGTTTTGCTCTGGTTGCCCTTGCCGGCTCCCCGGACCTCCAGCGTTTGGGGCAATCCATCAGCCCGGAGCTGGCGAAGATCTCCGGGGAGAAGCTTCGCAGCGAGCTCTCCGCCATCGTGGAAGGGTCTGACGAGGAAGGGGTGAGTTCACCGGCCGGGGCACCCGATGCCGCCACAGGGAAGCCGGTCAGTTCGGCGAAGCTGGATCAGTACACCCAGAACCTCACCCAGAAGGCCAAAGACGGCCTTCTGGACCCGGTGCTGGGGAGGGACTTCGAGATTCGCCAGGTCGTGGACATCCTGACCCGGCGGCGCCAGAACAACCCCATCCTGGTGGGAGAGGCGGGGGTGGGTAAGACCGCCGTCGTGGAGGGTTTCGCCATGCGAGTGGCGGAGGGTGACGTACCGGATGTCCTGAAGAACGTCAGCCTGCGGTCTCTGGACCTGGCCCTCCTCCAGGCCGGAGCGGGCGTGAAGGGGGAGTTCGAAAACCGTCTCAAGGGCCTCATCGAGGAAGTGAAGTCCTCCCCCACGCCCATCATCCTTTTCATTGACGAAGCGCACACCATGATCGGAGCCGGAGGTGCAGCCGGTCAGGGTGATGCGGCGAACCTCCTCAAACCAGCTCTGGCACGAGGAGAGCTCCGCACTGTCGCCGCCACGACCTGGTCCGAGTACAAGAAGTATTTCGAGAAGGACCCGGCCCTCGCCCGGCGTTTCCAGTTGGTGAAGGTTGAGGAGCCCGTGGAGGATCTCTGCCAGGTCATGATGCGGGGGGTGGTGCCGAGGCTTGAAAGCCACCACGGCGTCCGGATCCTCGAAGAGGGCATGGAAGCCGCCGTCTACCTCTCGGCCCGGTACCTCTCGGAACGGCAGCTCCCGGACAAAGCGGTGAGTGTGCTGGATACCGCCTGTGCTCGACTCGCGCTGGGCCAGGGTTCCACGCCGGCTCCCGTCGAAGCCGTCCAGCGGCGGTTGGATGATCTCACCGTCCAAACTCGGACCCTGGAGAGAGAAGCGGCCGTTGGGATGGATCACGCCGAGCGGCTGGCGGAGATCCAGGAGGAAAAATCCGTCCTCGAGACCGAGTTGGCCGAGCTGAGCGAACGGTGGAAGAACGAGCTGGATCTGGTGAAAAAGGTTCGGGACCTTCGAACCGAGATCGAGGAGGCGGCGTTCCCCGGGGAGGTGAGGGCCGACGAAGTGGGAGATGCCGGGGACCCGGCGGACGATGACGGCGCAGAAACATCCCAGGAGGACCCGGGCGGGGACGACAAACCGAAGGAGGTGGACCTGGATGCGCTGCGGGAGCAGCTGGCGGCCATGGACGAGGAGTTGAAGGCCATCCAGGCCGAGGACCCACTGATCCCCGTAGTCGTGGATGCGGACCTGGTGGGCCAAGTAATCTCCGGGTGGACCGGGATCCCGGTGGGGAAGATGATGCGGGACGAGATGGGTACGGCTCTCTCCCTGGAGGACCACCTCGGTGGCCGGATTATCGGGCAGGACCATGCCCTGGAGGTGGTGAGCCATCGGATTCGTACGTCCTTCGCCAAGATCGAAGATCCCCAGAAACCCAAAGGCGTTTTCCTCTTTGTTGGTCCTAGTGGGGTCGGGAAGACCGAAACCGCCCTGGCCCTGACTGATCTGCTCTATGGGGGGGAAAGGAACCTCATCACCATCAACATGTCCGAGTTCCAGGAGGCCCACACAGTCTCTACACTGAAAGGGTCTCCACCGGGGTACGTCGGGTATGGGGAAGGTGGGGTGCTCACCGAGGCAGTGAGGCGAAGACCCTATTCCGTCGTGCTCCTCGATGAGATCGAAAAGGCCCATCCGGACGTCCTGGAGCTCTTCTTCCAGGTCTTCGACAAGGGCCAGATGGAAGACGGTGAGGGGCGCCGAATCGACTTCAAGAATACGATCATCGTTCTCACGACCAACGCCGGCACGGACACCATAATGAAGCTGTGCGCTGACCCGGAGACCATGCCGGCGTGGGAGGGTCTGGTGAAGGCTTTGAAACCGGAGTTGGACGACACCTTTAAACCGGCCTTCCTGGGGAGGACGGTCATCGTACCGTACTTCCCCGTCCGGGACGAAGCTCTGAAGACCATCGTGGGATTGAAGCTGAACAAGATTGTACGGCGTCTGGACGAGACCCACGGCATGGACTTGACGTACGGGGACAACCTCGTGGAGGAGATCGCCTCCCGCTGCACGGAAGTGGAGAGCGGCGCGAGGAATGTAGATAACATCCTGACCAATACACTGCTCCCGGATCTCTCTAAAGTGTTGCTCCAGGCAATGGTGGATGGGGAGATACCGAGGTCCATCGAAGTGTCCATCGGCGACGATGGCGTCTTCGAGTATACCCACGGATAAGGATCGGTCCGACCTACGTCGTGGGAGCAGATTGCGGCCTCCCGCCGTCCAATGAATGACTGATCCGGCGGGGAAAAAGTGGAGGGGGTAAAGCCTATGGGCGCAGAGTTCTCACAAGCGGATCGGGTTTTTCAGGCGGAGACGCCGCTTGGCGGAAAAGATGAGCTCCTCCTGACCGGATTCTCTGGGGAAGAGGGAGTTTCACAGCCGTTCCGCTTCATCCTCGACCTCATATCCCAGTCGCCTGCCATCGACCCGTCCGCGCTCCTGAGAGAGCCGGTCTCCTTGACGGTGCGACTCGCAGACGGCTCCGATCGGATCATCCATGGAATGGTGGTTCGATTCATACAGGGCGGGAGAACCCAGGAGATCACGACCTATCAGGCAGAGATCGTTCCATGGATCTGGTACCTATCGCTCTCCACCGACTGCCGGATTTTCCAGAACAAGAACGTCCTGGAGATCATCGAGGCCGTGTTTGGGGAGTATGGGTTCGCTGACTACGACATACGATGTACGGCCACTTACCAGCCTCGGGAATACTGCGTTCAGTATCGGCAAACCGACCTGGACTTCGTCTCCAGATTGATGGAGGAAGAGGGGATATTCTACTTCTTCGAGCACTCCGCCTCGGGCCATAAGCTGATCCTGGGCGACGATTCATCACCCATCCAGCCGTGTGCGCAGGCCGAAGCACGGTTGTCTGGAACGCCGAGCGGATGGTTCGATGAAGACGTCATCCTGGAGCTCAAAAAGGAGAACGCCGTCCACACCACGTCGGTGACATTAACCGATTATGATCCCCTCCAGCCGGCACTGAATCTCCAAAGTTCGGCGGTACAGAGCGGTGACGACGAGCTCTATGACTTTCCGGGGAAATACACCACCACCAAGGAGGGCGAGCGATACTCCTCACTCCTCCTAGAGGAGCTCGCCACGTTCCAGGAAGTCGTCCAGGGAAACGGTGACTGCCGGGCTTTCGAGAGCGGCAAAAAGTTTTCCCTGATCGAACACTACCGCTCTGATGCCAACAAGGAGTATCTCCTCGTTCAGGTCAAACACCACGGGAGAGGAGGAGGATACCGCTCTGGAGCGGAAGAAGCGGAGTACTCCAACCAGTTCCTCTGCATCCCCGCCGGCGTCCCGTTCAGGCCGCCCCGAAAAACCCTGAAGCCTCTGGTTTCCGGATCTCAGACTGCCGTGGTCGTGGGCCCCGCCGGCGAGGAGATCTATACCGACAAACATGGACGGGTGAAGGTCCAGTTCCATTGGGACCGGGAGGGAAAGAAGGACGAAAACAGTTCTTGCTGGGTCCGGGTATCTCAACCGTGGGCAGGAAAGAACTGGGGCGCCGTGACGATTCCCCGGATCGGACAGGAGGTGATCGTCGACTTTCTGGAGGGAGATCCGGACCGTCCCATCGTCACTGGGCGGGTTTACAACGCGAAACAGGTTCCGCCGTACTCCCTCCCCGGTGACAAAACCCAGACCGGAATCAAGTCCAGGAGCTCGAAGGGGGGTGATGGAAGCACCTTCAACGAGATCCGGATGGAGGACAAAAAGGGCGAGGAGCTCCTGTATCTCCACGCTGAGAAAGACAAATCGGTCGTCGTAGAGAACGACAATACGGAATCCATAGGGAATGACGAATCGGTCACTATCGGCCACGACCAGACCCTTTCCGTGGGGAATGACCGGACCATTTCGGTTGATGACGACCATGAGGAGACCATCGCCGAGGACATGACCCTGACGGTGGGCAGCGATCGGGAGATGACGGTGGGTGGGGACCTGGACGAGAAGGTAGGGTCGGACATGACCCTGAAAGTCGGGAGCGACCGGTCCGTCACCGTTGGGAGTGACCTCTCGGAGAAGGTCGGGAAAAATGTGAGCCTGGCCGTTGGGAAAAAGAATACGGTGAAGGTCGGGGACGTGTTCTCCCTGGAAGCGAAGAAGGTCCAGATCAAAGCCGAGGACGAGATCTCCCTCAAGGTAGGCACGGCCTCCATTACCGTGAAGAAATCCGGGGACGTGGAGATCAAAGGGACGAACATCAAGGTGCAGGGCAAGGCGAAGGTGGACGTGAAGGCCAGTGGCAAGGTCAGCGTCAAAGGCGCTCAGGTTGCCCAGAACTGACGGGAACGGAAAAGGAAGGGCCGGACAATGGATATCTCAACTCTCCAACTCCAATTACCGGGCATTCTGGTCGTTGAGGTCGTCGGATCGGATCCTCATGGAGCACCCTTGGTCAGGTTGGACCCGGACGGGCCCCCTCGGCCGTCCCATGTGGTCTGGATGAGGGACGTCCCCGATTGGGGTGCATGCCACGGAAAGAGGGCGGTGGTGGCGGTGCAGGAAGAGGATGACACTCCCATCCTCTTAGGCCTACTGGACCCCCCCGCGGCGAACTCGGAGGAAAGCTCCCCGAAGAGCCTCCGGATCGAGAGCGAGGAGGAGCTGATCATCGAATGCGGGAAGGCCAAGATCGCCATGCGTGCCGATGGCCGAATCGAGATCAGAGGCGGCCACCTTATCTCACGCTCGAGCGGCCCGAACAAGATCAAGGGCACCTCGGTACACATCAACTAGTGAGCCCCGGACCCTTGACGCCCCTCGCCTACCCGCCCGTTTTCCCCGACATCGTCGAGGAACATCTCGACGAGCTGGAGTTCCTTTGGGAACAAAGGGAGGCGAGTCTGTTTTCTCCCGACTGGGCTCTGGCCGACCTGGCGGACCATGAAGAACGGGCCGAAGCCCATCTGGATGGCCTTCGCCTCTCAGAGCTGCACGGCGTGGACCTGGCCCGGGAGAGAATCTCGTCGGACGATCCCTCCGCCGCGGCGGCCGCAACCCTCATTCTCCATAACTCCGGTGAAGGCCAGTATCGGGATTTGATTCTCGACGCCCTGCAAACGGCGGAGCAAGGCGCGGTAGAGGGGATCCGCTGGGGCCTGCGCCAAGTGGCACCCGGCGAGTACCCCTCACGCCTCGAAGCGCTGCTCGGGGACGAAGACGGCCACCGGGCCGCTGCAGCCGCCCATATCCTCGCTTTCTGGAGACTGCCGGCTCCGGGCCTGGATGTCTTGCTGAGTCGAGAGGACGCCGCCACTCGTCGGCTGGCCCTCGGAGCGGCGAGTCGCCTGGGGGAGCTCTACCCCCAAGAAATCGCCGCAGCCGTGGAAGCGCCGGATACAGAGGTGAGGCGAGCTGGTTTGGAAGCTGCGGCCTGGCTGGGCGTCCCTGGCGTCGCTCGGCACTGCCGGTCGGCAGCCGGCCGGGAGATGGATCCCGATCCCGAAGCCGTCCTGTTCCTGGGCATCCTCGGCGACCAGGAAGATCTTCCGCTTCTGGAAACCCTCGTCGGGCATAAAGAGATGGGTCCGTTCGCCGTCACGGCCCTGGGGACGATGGGTCGGGTGGAGGCCATTCCGAAGCTCCTGGAGCTCATGGGGGACGACACCCTCGGCGTTCTCGCTACCGCGGCCTATAAGCGAATCACCGGGGCCGGGGACGTGGAGGGTGAGGCGCCATTCCCGGCCCCCGAGGTCCCGGAGGGAGAGGACGAGCCGGAAGACCTTCCTCCGGATCCAGAAAAAGCCAGAGCGGATTGGGAGGGCCGGAAGGGAACCATGACCCCAGCCGCTTCATGGCAGATGGGCCTCCCGGTTCCTTCCGACGAGTTCTTCCATGACACCCAGACCCTGACTCTCGAGGCGAGACGGGATCTCTACCTTCGCCTCCGGGCTCGGGGTGGCTCGGCTGTTCCCGACATGGAGTTGGAAGCACTGGCGGTCGACCAAATGTCCCGCAGGATTCCCGGGGCACAAGCGGCGGGGGACTGAGAGATGGCCCATCCGGAGATCGAGAACCGCACCCCCTTCGCCACCGAGGCGTATTTCGCCACGGACGAAGAGGGGCGGCCTCTTGTGGTCCCCATCGTAAAAGCGACGTATGCGGTGGATACCCGGGGCGCCCTCTCCCTGGCGGAAGAACAGGTGCCTGTCGATTTCCTGGGATCGAACTATGGAGAGCCGGGGGAGAGCAGCATCCGGTTCGAACCCGACATCGCCTTTGTGAAACCGTCCACCGATTGTGTCCTGGTGGGGCACGCCCACTCCCCACACAGCCGCGCAACACAGGTGGATGTGACCTTCAAGGCGGGAAGGCTGGAGAAGACGGTGAGGGTTACGGGGGATCGGCAGGTGGTGGGCGGTGTGAGTCCGGGGATTTCCAATCCGGAGCCCTTCGAGAAAATCCCGCTGGTCTATGAGAGGGCCTTTGGGGGTTGGGACCGTTCAGCTGATTCCGAAGACAGATACGGGTATGAGCCTCGAAACCCGGTGGGCGTGGGGTTCGTTTCCAAACACGGCCGGATCATGGAGGGGTCATCCGTTCCGAACCTCGAGGACCCAGCTGATCCGCTTCCTGCGCCCGGCGCCCGGTGTCGGCCCGCGGGCTTTGGGTTCATCTCGCCGGACTGGCACCCGAGGGCGTCTTTCGGAGGCACCTATGACGAAGCATGGGTGAACAACCGGGCTCCTTTGCTCCCCAGGGATTTCAACCGGCGCTTCTTTAACTCCGCCTCGGACGGACTCACCGCTTCCGAATTCTTGGTCGGAAACGAGTGGATCCAGGTCATGGGGGCCACGCCGGAAGGAAACTGGATCTTTCAGCTTCCGGGGCTGGAGAACCCGCGCTGCCAGCTCCACACCCGCTTCAGCGGGAGTGTGGAGGTGAACACGGCACTCGATACCCTCATCGTGGACGCCGACGAGCAGAAGGTGATCCTCGTCTGGCGTGGCCACGCGCCCCTGAGGGACGGGCCTTTGGATCTGGTGACCATGGCGGTGGAGTGCGCCAACGGGCCGAGTGTTGAGCGCCACGCTCCAGGATCGTCTACCACGCCCTCCACGGGCGCCTGACGGGGGTTTTGATCTCATGCCTGCAACCGTGACCGTCAACTTCATGACCGTCATCCACATGGCGAGCACCGGGGTCAGTCCCGCGTTTCCCGATGTTTGTAAGACCCCCGCGCCACCCTCTCCCTCGCCTGTCCCCATCCCCTATCCCAACATCGCCATGTCCACCGACACGGCTCAGGGTACGAAGAAGGTGAAGGCCGACAAACAATCGGTGGCATTGCAGAACTCCAACTTCGCAATCAGCACCGGTGACGAAGCCGGGTCCGCGGGAGGAGGGGTTATCTCGAACAAGATCAAGGGGAAAGCCGAGTTCGTGAGCTTCTCCTTCAACGTGAGGTTTGAAGGGAAGATGGTGCCGAAGGCTTTCGACCTGATGCTCCACAATGACAAGAACACTCCACCGGCGCCGGTGCTCCAACCTCCTGCGCCGCCCGTCCCCTGATCCGCTATGAGCACGGCTCCACCTCCGTCCGCTCCCTTTCCGGCCCTTCCCGTCATAGCGGCGGGGATGTGCACCTCCCTGGGTGGGCTCGTTGCGGGCTGCGCCGCGTCCAGGGCGGGGATCCAGCGAATCTCCGAGCTTGACGGTACGGTTGAAGAGGAGATGGTCTTCTGGGGTCACGCGGTACGGAATATCCCGGAGGGTTCCAGGGGCATGGACCGGCTGGCCCACCTCGGAGCTCTCGCCCTGGAAGACCTCTTCTCCGAGTTCCCGGATGTCGGGGAGAACCTGGGTCGATTCGGACTCATCGTCTGTCTTCCATCCGGGTACCTGGAGTGGGCCCTTTCCTTTGCCGCAGGTGCCAGCAGGGACGCCTTTTCCTCAGGCGTGTTCGTGGACCCGAATGAAAGTGCCAGACTCCAGGCGGCAAGGGAGTCACTACTGCCCACCCTTCTTTCCCTTGCCCCGGATTTACCGGAACCGGTCTGGACAGGTTTGGTCCTCGAAGATCAGGCTGGTTTCGCAGAGGGTGCGGCCAGGGCTGCCGCTCTTCTCTCCCAGGGGCGGTTGGATTCCTGTCTGCTGGGGGGTTTGGACTCTCGCTTGGCTCCTGAGTTCCTCGAGATCCTCGATTCACTCGGCCTTCTCCAGACTCCTGAATTCCCCGCCGGCTTCTTACCCGGCGAAGCGGCGGCCTTCCTCCTTTTGCGAGCTCCGGGGACTGCCCACCAGCCCCAGGCTTGGATCGAAGGGGCGGCCACGGCGGCGGATGAGGCGCACCGGTTCTCTGGGGCCCCTCCCGTCGGGGATTCACTGACTGAAGCGGTTCGAAATGCTATGGATGGGAGGGCTTCGGATCAATCCGGGCTCCTGGTTACGGCCAGCGTGAACGGATCACCATGGAATAGCAACGAGTGGGGGTATCTCCTCACCCGACACCGTTCTTTGGGGGAGGCCGATCACTGGTTCCCGGTTGGCAGTTTCGGAGAGACAGGTGCTGCCTTCGGGCCCGTTGCCGCCTTGATGGCCATGAGGGGGTTCTCTCGGGGTTACGCAGGGGCTCACCGGGCGGTCATCGTCCTCTCCTCTGAATCCGGGCGAAAAGGCGCGGTTGTATTGAAGGGGCCCGCATCGACAGGAGACACCCCGTGATAGTGAGCGTGGCTGGACTCACCGACACAGGAGAGAGTCGGGACCACAACGAGGACGGGTTCCTCCTCTTCGAGATGGGGCCGGACCGGGTGATCGATGAGGCTTTGACCGGGCACCCGCTGGATCAGCGGCCGCTTCTTGTGGCCGTGTCGGACGGGATGGGAGGAGCGTCGGCCGGTGAAGTGGCCAGCGCCCTGACCACGGAGGCCCTGAGGACCCATGCCGAGGGCGCCATGGCCCGCCTGGCGGGGCACGATCCGCCGGTCCTGGAGGCTTGGCTGGCGGAGGGCATCCATGAGGCCAACCGCCGGGTGCGTGAAACGGCGGGTAAGGACCCGTCCATCCAGGGCATGGGGGCAACCGCCACGGTCGGCCTGGTCTTCCCCGGGGCAGCCATCATCGCCCACGTGGGGGACTCCAGAGCCTATCACCTACGGGAGGGACAGCTCACGCAGATCACCACCGATCACACCTTCGTGGGGCACTTGGTGGCCCAAGGCCACCTTTCCCCAGAAGAGGCGGAGGCCCACGAACAACGCCACGTTCTCCTCCAGGCGGTGGGTACAAAAGAAACCCTGGACGTGGGATCCCTGACGGTGATTCTCCGGCCGGGTGACCGCCTTCTCTTCTGCAGCGATGGTCTCTACGACCTGGTGTCCGACGGAGCCATCGCCGACACTTTGGCCAGCGATGGACAGCCGCCGTTGGCGCAATGCAGAGCCTTGATCACCGCGGCGAACTCCCTGGGCGGGTTCGACAACACGACGGTGGTCATTCTTCATGTGGAGGACGTTCGGTAAGCGGAGGTTCGGGGGCTGGCGCCCTCGAACGAGGCATGGGCAGATTGGGGTGAGGAGAGACCCTCCGCGGAGAAAGCGGCGTGGAGCCTCGCCCGGGACTGAGAGACAAGGGGAGACCAGGCGTATGCCGACAACTGTCTTCAAGACCAACAACCGCGTCGAGACCCTCAAGCCCACTACCAAGAGGTTCCTCTTTCTGAAGAAGACCAAAAAACACATGGGAGTCTGTTTGTCCATGTCCTGCGACTTCCTGCGGATGGCTTACGATCACTCCGGGATGCTGACGGAACTGAACAAAGCCGACATGAGCAGCGAGTTCAGGTACCAGATCACCCAGGGTGCTTACCACCTGGGCATGAGAGAGTTTGCGAACGTTTCGGGAGTGGCACAGAAGTACGACTTGAACATCCGGGCCGACCAGACCTGGTGGTCCTATCCGTGGACTACGCTGAAGGGGCGGACGAACACGGCCCTGGACTATGCGTTCAACGGACCGGCTGGTGGGGGGCTCTTCTGCGTCCCAGGGCATGCCATGGCGGCATTGAGAAAGAGTGGGGATCTTTACTTCTTCGATCCGAACTACGGTCTGGTCACACACTATCCCGAAGCCATGTTCAGGGAGTTTGTTGCCGGCTATTTGAAGAACTACGACAGAGCGTTTTTCCGCGTTTACAGGGCGGTACAGGGTTAGATTTCGAGCATCGGGTCCCTATCGGAGGAGCGGGTCATGCCGGAAGGATTCCAGAGTCTCAAGCTTCAGTGTGGACACACCCATGTCCACTACTCCCAAAAGAAGACCGACGAGTGTGCCATGGCCTGCGCCGCCATGGTGATCGCCATGAAACGGGGCAAGTATGTGCCCACGGCACAGCTGCGGAACACCTCGCAGCAATCGGACGGCCTCTATTACCGCCCGAGCGCCAGCGATGCCGGTGCGAAGGTGAACGATCCGGTGCAATGGCAGCTGGCCATGATGATGCGCCAGAGGTTTAAAGGGCACACGGGCGGTGACGCAGGCACAGGCATCGTGAACCTGAAGAATGTCCTGGCCCACTACAACGTCCCCAGCACCCGGGTTTCGTCGAACGTCCACACCGCAATCCAGAATGCGGACCTGGCTGTCGCCATGGTGTCCTGGAACGGCGGGGGAGCTCACTTCATCGTGGTTCACGGCTCCTACAAGGGGCACTACTGCATCCTCGATCCTGGGTCCGGCCATAAAATCACGCGAACCTGCCGGGTCGGGGCCACCACCTATAGCCCCTCACCCGGTTCCACAGGACGGTTCACCGATTGTCTGGTAGTCTCCTGACCCACCGGCGGGGTTTTGCCCAGAAGTGTTTGCAGATAAGACCATGATCCTGTGACCTTCCCCGGCCCATGACGCTTTCGTCCACCTGCCCCAATTGTGGGGAGACCCTGTTCAGGGACGATCTTCATTGTCCCAAGTGTGGTTCGAAGCGGTCCGAGCTGGTACTGGGTCCGGACCAACTGAAAGGCGCGACCAGAGCTCTCGAAGCCACGTCGTCCGCCGGCGATGGGGCGGTCCCCACGTGCTCCTCCTGCGGCGCTCCCCGCCTGGCCAGCGACTTATTCTGTACGGTTTGTGGGATGCCCATGGCCGACGAAGCGCCCCCTGCCCCCCAAGAGGCAATTCCGAGTCCTCCAGCACCCGAAGCGCCACCGCCATCCGACCTCTCGGACCAAGCGACACAGTCCTCGACTCCAAGCGCAGAGTTGGACGGTTGGGCCGAGGTGCGGCACCAGTTGGAAGAGGCCACTCTCGACGAGTTCGAGATCGTCAAGGAACTCGGCCGGGGTGGTATGGCTGCGGTCTACCTGGCCCGGGACTTGGCGCTGGGGCGGAACGTGGCGATCAAAGTCATGGCTCCCGGCCTCCTCTTGGGACAGGGGATGGTGGACCGGTTTCGGCAGGAGGCGGTCACCATCGCCAACCTCCAACACCCGAACATCATCACCATCCACACTGTTCGGCAGGCGGGTACCCTCCATTTCTTCGTGATGCAACTGGTGGAGGGAGGGTCTTTGGAGGGCGTCCTCGAGCGAACGGAACCCCTCCCCGTGGCACTGGTCCAGACCATCCTCTATCAACTGGGTACAGGCCTGGCCCATGCTCACCGCTCCAGCGTCATTCACCGGGACATCAAGCCTGCCAACGTTCTATTGGATGAAGAGGGGAACGCGATCCTAACCGACTTCGGCATCGCCAAAGTCACCACGGCTTCGAACCTGACGCAGACGGGCTCCACAATCGGGACCCCGGCCTACATGAGCCCGGAGCAATGCAAGGCCGCGGAGCTCACGAGTGCGTCGGACCAGTACTCCCTTGGAGTGGTCGCCTACGAGATGCTGGTGGGGCGGGCTCCCTTTGCCGGTAGCCCGTTCGAGATCATGCAGGCCCACACCAGCTCCCCGCCCCACGGAATCCGTGAGCAGCGAGAGGACTGCCCTCCGGAGTTGGAGGCCGCCGTCCTTCGGATGATGGCGAAGGACCCGGAGGATCGTTTCCCGAGCGTGGCGGAAGCCATCGAAGCCGTGGGAGGTTACCTCCCAGGGCCTCAGGACCCACTTCGGAAGGAACTGGCGCGCTTGGTGAAGCCCGACGCCCCGGCGCCCACCGCCGGCCGGCCTGCCCTTACCCCTATTCCGGCGAAAACACCGGTTCCGACCTCCGCTCCTGGATCGGCCCAACCGAGGAAGAAACGGGGCCGGCTCCCGTTCGTGATCGGGGGAGTGGCAGGTGTGGCGACCATCGTGACCGTCGCCTTGCTCTCCCCCTGGAGCTCCTCCCCGGGCGACCCCGATCCAGCCGGCCAGGACCCGGCCGCCGCTTCCTCGGTAGTCTTCGAGAACCCATCCGAGTCGTTGGTCGTGGGTGCCACCGTCAGAGTCGCGGCCGATATCCGGGATGCGGGGGGTGGAATCCTGGTTGGCCAACCGGTGACCTGGTCCACAGACGATCCCACCGTGGCCACGGTGGAGGGCGACACGGAAGAAGTTGTGGTAACCGGAGTAGGCCCAGGAACGGCTTCAATCCAGGCAGACGTAGGTGGGATACTGGCCAGCTTCATGGTGGACGTATCCGAACCGGCCGTAGGGGAGCTTACGGTCTCCGCCTCTAGCCGGGAGCTGATTCTCGGGGAGCAGTTGACCCTCACGGCCATTCTCACCGACGAGTCCGGCGAGCGCGTGGTGGACCCGGTATTCTCCTGGACCTCGAGTGACCCTGGGGTGGCCCAGGTCGATCCCCGGAGTGGGGTGGTGACGGCACGGAGCCTGGGCCGGACTCAGGTCACTGCCTCAGCCGGAGACCAAACGGGTAGAGTCAACCTGCGGGTGGTGGGCCGGGTAGAGGCCGTGACCGTCGATGAGCCAACCGGATCCCTTGAAGCCGGAGGAACATCGGTGGTCCGAGCCTTGGTCACCTCACGACCCGAAGGCTACGTCGGAGCGGAGGGGATCACCTGGTTGTCCTCGAACCCCTCGGTGGCTTCCGTGACCATCTCCGAGGCCGACTCGGCGGTACTGACCCTTTTGTCGGAAGGAGAGACCGTCCTGACCGCCGAGACGGAGGGGGTCCAGGGCGCTCTGACGCTCCGCGTCGCTGCCCCCACCGCGCCGGTGACGCTCGACCTCTCGTCTTCTCTGGTCTCTTTCGAAGCCATGGAGGGGAGAACCGACCCCTCGGGAGAGGCGGTGGTCGTTACCGTGACGGGGGATGCCACCCCCACCGTGGGTCCTGTGGACTACCGGGGAGGGGGGAGTGGCTGGTTGCGTGCGGCCCTGGAACCCGTGGCGGGCGGAGGCGCCAGCCTCACCTTACAACCCGAGCTTGGAACCCTGGCGGCGGGGAGTTATCAGGCCGGCGTACCGGTCTCCGCGGGGGAGGTCACGCGGGTGGTGGAGGTTCGTTTCACCGTCACGGAGGATCCCACCGCCGGCCCCGTCGAACCCAACGCGGCTGCGGAACAGGGGGTTACGGCCCTGCTGGCCCAGTATGCCTCGGCCATAAACAACAAGAACACCAATCGTCTGAGGGAGCTTTTTCCCACGCTCCCGCAGGATGCCATCAATGACCTCCTGACCCTCCGGGAAACCGATACCTATCTCCTTCAGCTGGTGCCTGGGAGCTTGAGGCTCGGGGCCCAGGAGGGGACCCTGGACGGCGACGTGATGTCCAGCGTTCTGGGGAGTGGGAACCGGGGAGAGGCAGTTCGGATGATCTATACCTTCGGCCGGGGAGACCAGGGGTGGTACCTGGTCTCCCTCCGGGCCGGGGGTTGAAGAGCCGTCGACTCCCCTCTCTTCCTATCCGACCGACAGAATGACCCGGAGTACGCGAGGGGCCACCTCCTCCAAACCGGCCGTTTCGGAGCTGACCACCAACCGGCCCTCGTACCTTCCGCTCGAGAGGCCGCTGGGATCCACGGCGACGAAGAGCTCGGCGGGCTCCGAGAAGGTCGCAGTAGTCCGATCCAGAAAAGCTCCGGTGATCCACCCCCCGGCCTGACCATCAGGGTAGGTGGGGATCCCCACACGGAGCCCGGAAAGGGTGACCCGGGTCTCCGACGCATTCCTTACTCCCACCCGGACGGCTATCTGGGCTGTGCTCCCTCCCGGGGCGGTCGCACCAACGCTGTCCCCAGCCAACGGCACGACCTGAGGGTTACCCCCGACCAGGGTGTCTTTCACGAACTCTATGGTCGGCAGGTCAAAGGACCTATCGGGCTCTCGGGCCGCGAACGTAACGCTCACGGTGTCCGACCCGCCCCATTCGCTCAGGACCGGGACCCGGGCCATCCAGCTCCCCTCAGGTAGGTTCGAGGCGACACCGTTCAGGGTTATGGAGTTTCCTGCGATCGTGCTTTCACCGGGCGGATCCGTTTGAAGCCACCCCGATTCCCCGCCGGAGAAAGTGATGGCACCTAGCTCCAAAACTCCCAGGGACTCCCGGTTTCCTCCCCCCACGTTGGAGATGAACACCTGTGACTGCAGGGTATCAGGACTCCCCACCGTGTCACTGAAGGTGACGGTCCGGCTGGAGAGGCTGAGGAGCGGTTCAGCCAGATTGAGCGCCACGGCCAGGTCGTCCGAGCCACCGTACTCGCTGCCCACGGAAACGACGGCTCGGTGAGTGCCACCGGGGAGCCCAAAAACTGTGGGTTGTAGTGTGACCATAGCTCCGGAGACGGATCCTGTAAGCCAGCCACCGGGGTCGTCCAGGAACTCGATCCCTTCGATGCTGAGAGGGCCCAAACTCCCTCCCCCACTGTTGAAGCCTGCCACGGACTGGGTCGGTGGGTCTTCCGCTCCCACCAGCCCGGAGAAGGCCATGGAATCCAGGGAGAGTGAGAGTTCCGGAGGGCTTCCGCCCGCGGCGATTGTGAGAAGGACCGTGACGGTGTCTGCACCGCCGAAGGTACTGGAAACCAGGAAAAGGGCTTGATACGGAGTGGCGCGAGCCGAAAGGCCGCCCGTGCTCGCTGTCAGGTCAAGGGACTCTGGGGCGGAATGATCCACGGTCAGCCAACCGGACGGCTCCCCTTGGTAGGTGATGGATCCGACTCCCACCGAGCCCAGGCTGGAAAAGGTCCCGCCGCCTGTGTTCGCAATGGCCACACGCACAGGGTCGGGCCCGGTCCCTCCCACCGTGTCTCCGAAGGTCACCGTACGAGGGGCCACCGTAAGCTGGGGTGAGCCGACGACAAACGTGATGTCGATCGCGTCCGTTCCACCGTTTTGGCTGCTGACCGGGAGCTGGGCCGTGTAGTCTCCCTCCTCCAGGTTCCCGGTGAGCGCCTGAACCGTGATGGTGTTTCCGTTTACGGAGTGCGTGATCCAGCCTGTCCCCCCGGGGCCATAGGTCGCCGGGCCGGATTGGACGGTACCGAGCCCCCCACCACCGCCGTTTGAAACCAGGACGACCTGGGTCTCGGGGTTTCCGCCCCCCACCAATGCGTCGAACCGCTGGGTGGTGGTGGAAAGGACCAGGCGAGGTGGATCGGTTTCCCTCACCACCGAGAGGGTGACAGCGATGCTTTGATCGCCTCCGTGATCGCTGGAGGCCACCACTGTGCCCGTATAACTGCCGGAACTCAGACCCGCCAGAGTAATCGCGAAGTCAAAGGTGTTTCCGGCCAGGACCTCCCCGACAGAGGGGCTGCTGATCCAGCCTGTGGTTCCCCCGACGTAGGTCTTGGAGGAGATGCGGACGACTCCGAGATCCGCGTCCACCCCGGCCCCGGTGTTGGAGAACCCGACGGTTTGGGGTGAGGGTGACCCACCCCCCACGAGCCCGGTGAAGGACAAGCCGGTTGTCGACGCCGTGAGGATGGGATCGGACACTTCCAGGTCCACCTGAACGGTCTCCGTACCCCCGGAACTCTGCACCTCAACGGTTGCGGCATAACTTCCCTGGCCGAGTCCCGTGGTAGACGGAGAGAAGATGATGGTCGAGCCGACCCGCTGCGGGGTGGGAAGCCAGGCCGGAGGGCCGCCGACCACGCTGACGGTCACGGGGTCCAGGTCACTCTCCGTTCCTCCCCCGCTGTTGAAGAGGTTGACGGACTTCGGCGCCGGAGAGCTCGCCCCGGTTACTGCGACAAAAGCAACCTCCGATGCGGAAAGCGCAAGCTCCGCTGCTTCTGCAGCAGGGCGAACCGTGAAGGTGGCCTTCAGCGTGTCACTCCCACCTGTGGTGGAAGAGAAGGGAACCGTCGCGTTGTACACTCCCACCGACAACCCTGCGCTGGTGGCTTCCAGGGTGGCCTGTTCACTACCCACGGTTGCGTCCAGCCAGTCGTGCTCGGCGGGGTCGTACACGATGGTCCCTGGGGTGATCGGTTCGAGGCCGTCGTAGGAGCCGTCTCCCGTGTTGGCGATGGCCACGATTTGGTCGGGAGGATCTCCGCCGCTGACCTCCCCGTCGAAGCTGACCGTTTTATTCTCGAACGTGAGCACGGCCTGGCCGACCTCGAAAGAAACATTGACCGAGTCCTTCTCCGCCCCATCGGCGTCTTTGACCACCACCCATGCTGTGAAGGTGCCCGCTGAGCTCACCTGATCTGTCTGGGGAGAAAGGGTCACCTCGGTTTGGGAAAGGCTCACGTCCAACCAACCCGTGGCCCCTGACCCGTAGGTGAGCGATTCCAGACTCAAGTCCCCTACATCCGGGGAGCCGATGTTGATCACCGGAATCGCCCTGGAGTCCGGGTCCGGTCCGTCGAGGAGGGCCCCGAAGCTGACAAGGGGTGTCCCCAATTCGAAGTCCGGACCACCGGCGGTAGCCGCAATGGTCAGCACCGCCCTCACCGTCTCGGATCCATTCCCGGCAGATTGCACGGTTACATCGGCCGTGTAGGTCCCGTCAGGGAGGTCGTTGACGCCGATCACCGATGTGGCTCCGAGGATGAGGGTGTCTGCGGAGAGGGAGGGGAGGAGCCACCCAGCGGTGCCGGATACGTACGTCGTGTCCCAGGTCAGGGTGCCCAGGTCGGAGAAACCCCCGCCTCCACTGTTGGAGGCGAAGACACGTTGGGTATGTGGGTCCACCCCTGTCTGGGTGAAGTAGCTCACGGTATCGGCGGAGAGAACCAGCTGTGGATCCGTGGTTTGTGGCGTCACGGTGAGGGTTACGGCAATGGAGTCCCCGCCGCCGTGGTCGCTGGTGACAGGCACCGTGTCAGCATACGTACCCACACCCAGGGCATTCGCCGATGCGGTCAGGGTGATTGTGTTGCTCCCGTTCGGGAGGTTTGCACTAAGCCATCCCCCTCCGCCGCCGATGGGTGGCCCCTGTGTCACGGTTCCCAGGCTCGAAAAGTCCCCTGTCCCCGTGTTGGAGATCGTGATGGGGATGCTCCCGGGGGAGGCTGATCCCCCCTGAACAGCGCTGAAGCTTGCGCTGGCTGAAGAGACGGTCAGGACCGGGCTTCCCACCTCGAAGGCTACGGCCACGGAGGCGTCACCACCGTTTGCGCTCCGGAAGGTCACCGTCGCATCGTACGAGCCGGGGGAAAGGGAACCGGTTGTACCCTCCAGGGCCGCCGTATTTGCGACTAGGGTCGCGGCCAGCCATCCGGAAGCTCCGGCTCCGTAGGAGATATCGAAAACGCTCAAGGCCCCCAGGTCACCGCCTCCCGAGTTGGACAGAATCACCGACTGATCGGAGGGATCGGCGCCGCCCTGGATGGCGTCCATTCGTACGACGCCCGGGGATGCCGTTAGGATTGGATCGTCAACAGACCGGGCCACGGAGTAGCTGACGTCAATGGCGACGTCCCCGCCCTCGTCGCTCGTCACCGGTACGGTAGCCGCCAGGGTTCCCGCGGCTCCCGGAGGACCGACGGAGAGGGTGAGGGTCGAGCCGACCAAGGAGGCGGAGAGCCACCCTGACCCGCTCTGGTAAATGACCGGACCGGCGCTGATCGTTCCGAGGCTGGCAAAAGAACCCGGTCCCGTGTTGGATAGAGTGATCGCCTGAGGTGGAGGGGCGGCAGGGTCCCCCTCGGCGGCGCTGAAGGACGCCGAGGTAGCAGATGCTGTAAGAACGGGCGCTCCGACCGAGAAGGTCACCTCCACCTCGGAGTCGCCGCCATTGAGGCTTGTGACTGGCACGGTCGCAACGTGGCTGCCCTGGGGAAGCGTACCGGTCGTGACAGACAAGGTCAGGGTACTGTCCGCCAGGACGGCTGTCAGCCATCCCCTCTGGCCGAGGTAGGTGATTGTGCCCAGGGAGACGGTCCCCAGACTACCACCTCCGGCATTTGAGATCTGGACTGTCTGCGGTGTTGGAGATGGATCTCCCCGAATCCCACTGAACTCCAACCCTGCTGGGGAAAGGGTGAGGAGAGCCTGGTCCTGGCCCGGGGACACGGACAGGGTGACGGTGATTGTGTCGTTTCCGCCGAACGCACTCTCGATGGGGAGGATCGTTCGGTGGGTCCCTACCTCCTGTGACAGAGCCGAGGCACTCGGAGTCAGGACGACTTGTCTCTCAGGAAGGCTTGCGGTGATCCACGGAACCGGTGGGTCCAATGCACCTAACGCAATCTGGCCCAGGGAGGCCGGGGATCCGCTCCCGGTATTGGTGAGGTCCACCGTGTCCGGAGCTGGAGGCTCCGCATCACCAACAACAACCCCGAAAGAAACAGCCCGGGAGCTGGCCGTGAGGATGGGCGCTTCCACGGCGAGGATCACCTGAATGGTGCTCGAGCCGCCGTTCTGACTGTTGACCGGGAACGTTGCGGTGTAGTCCGCGGGCTCAAGATCAGCTGCCTCGACGCCGACCTGAATCTCCCTGCCTTCTAGAGCCACTTCGAGCCACCCGGTGCCCCCTGGTCCATAACTCACCGGCCCGATCTCCAGCGCACCAAGGGACTCGAAAGGTCCTGCCCCGGCGTTGGAGAGGAGAATGGTCTGGATCGAGGGATTGGGACCGCCTCGAACCACCGTGAATCCCTGAGTGGAGGAGGAGATCCCGAGACGAGGTTGGCTGACGTCCAAAAGGACCTCCAGGGAAGCGGGCTCCGCTCTCGTCTCTTCTCCCGGAGGGGACTCGAAGTCGAGGTACGCTTTGTAGAGGCCCCCGCCCAAAGAGTTGGGGTCCACCTGAACCTGGAATTCCGGGGCCGTGTTCGTTCCCCCGGCGGGTGTGACGGCGAGCCAGCCTTCCTCCTCACCCCCGAACCGGACGCGCGGGGAATGAATGAGAAGCGCTCCGTTACCTCCGTTTCGGACCGTGATCGTCTGGCTCGACGGCGGGTCACCGGGGGCCGTGGCGAAGGCCAGCGGGCTGACGGAGAACTCGAAGCTGGCGCCCCGGATGGTCCGGGCGATGACGGTCACGCGTTTCAGCTCCGGGCTCCCCTCCGCCTTCAGCACCACTTCTGCGACGTCCGCCTCTTCTTGCTCCTTTTCGGCATAGGTCGGGCGCAGGATCAGGAGGGCTTGCTCCTCCCCGAGTTCCACCACCGAGGTGTTGAGCCAACCCGTGCGGGTGGTCGTCAGGTAATCCACCCCACCGACCTGCTCGATCCGCCCGAGAGGACCTTCACCGTTGTTGCTGAGGCGCACAGTGTCCGCGGCAACCATACGGCCGAGGGCGAACCGGAAGAGCTGGACCATGGGGCGGTCTACGGCCAGGACAGCCGGGAGGGGTTCCTCGGGACCCACCGCCCTTTCAGCGAGACAGGCCGTCACTAGGCCGGTGACCACGAGGGTCGTCACAATCAAAACTCGCCGGGGGTTCATCTAGAATCCTCCCTGCAGGCCGATTGTCCACAGGACATCACTACGGAGGCCGCCGTCGTTTAAGGGGATGAGGGCATTCCCGATGATCGCCAGTTTTCCAAGGCGGAACTTCAGGCCGAGGGCGGCGTCGAAGAGATCGTCCCGGAGCGTGGGGAGGTTGGAGGTGATTACCGGGTTGTCGTTCCTCTGGGCGTCGCGGATGACAATCTCTTTCCTGACCAGAGGGTTTTGGCCCAGGGGAATCTGGCCCAGCAGTTCTGCCGCCAAGGTCAACCGGCTCGACGTACGATGATCCGCCCCGAGGGCCAGCGTCAGGGCGTTCCGCTGGCCCTCCCCTCCCCTTATGACGGCGCCGGCATTGAGGTGGGGGGTAAGCCCGGCTCCCGCATCCACCGCCACGATTCCCATCGCCTGAAACCATGTCCCCTGGGAACCTAGAAAGTCTTCCTCACGTCCGGTGGGGATCCTCAGGTCGCCCAAGGCGGCCAGCCTGAACCGATCCTCTGGCTCACTAAACCTGTATTTCCCCCGCAGGGAGATGTCACCCAATCCGGTGGCGCGGACCGGGTTGACGATGGATCGGTCCAGTAGCTTGGGGTCTTCCGTGGGCCCGCCGAAGGAGAACCCGGCAGCCGGATCCTCTCCTTGCCCAATGACGATCTCTGCCTCGCTGTACCCACTCAACGATGCCTGTACCACGGGAACGAGTGCGCTGATGTCCAAGCGGTCAGTGATTCCATAGGAGAGGAAGAAGTTCCCCACCCGGGCATCCAGAGCCATACGCGTGGTCACCGAGAGGTAGGTCCGCTCGATGACAGGATCCCCCAAAGGAGGTCCGGCAGGCGGGAGGTCCCTCTGCACCACGTTGAACTGGAGATCCTCCAAGGAGATGCCCCGGAGCTTCTCGAAGCGGAGGTCGGTAACATTCGCTCCGATGAGGAGATTCCCACGGCCCAGCGTAAGCGTGCGCTCGGCAAGGACTGGTCCGAGGGATTTCTCCTCGGCCCGCACGGGTACCCCGAGGGCGCTGAGGCGGAAGGTCTCGCCACTTCCCGCTGACGGCGCAGGGACGGTCGCGATCCCCAGGGCGATGGCGCTCTGAAGAAAGAGCGTCACCTCCTGAGCCGTGGCGTTTGCGTTGGTGCTGAACGCTTCCTGGGCAAAATCGGGTGTGCCGCTTCCGCTCTGAAGGCAAAAGAGCACGTCCGCTCCGCAACCGGTTCCGAACGTGAAGAGCCTGAGGAACTGGTCCTGCAGGCCTCCCCCCTGGCCAAGGGCCGGGGAAGGCGGAGAAGCGATCGTCAAAAACAGGAGCAGGAATGCCGAAAGCCGGCGAAGAGACGCGGTGTAGCGCAGGGAGCAGGTCATGAACGGCCACTCCTCCCGGAGGCATGAACCTAATGCGGGAAAAGGATACCTGGACCAGATCATCTCGAACTTGACACATCTGGCCCTTCCCGAAAAGACCGACCCGGGTCAGCCAAAAGTGGTCGGTTTTTCAACGAACTTGCGTACGCTGCTCCCTTCCTCATTTTTGGGGTGAGGCGGCCGGCCTCCCAGTTTATCCTCGATTGCTGTGAAGTCCTGGCGCCCAGGTCCCCGACACCTGGAGGTCAAACCATGATTTGCCGTGGGTATTTCAGGCTCTCCCGATCCCTCTTCCTGTTTGTGTTCCTAATTGGGATAGGATGTGCATCCGGACCTCCCGAATCTGGGACCTCGGCTCCGGGCGGACCTCAGTTCCCCGAAGCGGCTGAAGCCGAGCCCGAGCAAGAGGCCAACCCGGCGGTTGCGGCACAGGACGCCAGGGATGAGCCTGGCGATCAGGAACAGCAGGTGGACGACCGACCCGGCGTGGGAGTATGGCCCTTCTCAAACGGCGGATCCTTCGGCCCGGATCCATGGGACTATGAAGCCTTCGGCATCGGCTTGCAGCAGATGCTCATTACCGAGCTTGCCCTCAATTCCGGATTGAGGCTGGTTGAGCGGAGCCGGCTGAGGGAGATCATAGACGAGTTGGAGCTCGGCCAGAGCGGGTTCGTCGATTCGAATACCTCCGCAAGGGTCGGCAGCTTGGTCCAAGCCCGTTACATGATCGTCGGCGGCTTTGTGGATGCGAACGGCACCATGCGGCTCGATGCCCGGATCGACGACGTGGAGACTGGAGAGATCCTGGTGGAAACCGCTTCCAGGGTGCAGGGGGACCGGGAGGATATACTCGACATGGTCATTCAGCTCGCGATGGAGCTCACCGAAGCTGCCGACCTTCCGTCTCTTCCCGATCAGGTAGTCGACGAAAGAAAGGCCCTGGATTACCCGTCCGAGGCCATACGCCTCTATTCCAGGGCGCTCCGGAGGGAGGAAAGAGGGGACCTCGATGGAATGGTGGAGCTCCTTCGTCAGCTCACCACAGACTTCCCCCAGCATATTGAAGGGCGCCAGATGCTGGAACAGTACGGCGTAAGCGACCGGCCTCGACCGGGGCAGTCCGGATCGAGGTCAGAGGCTCGGCCTGTCGGGAGGGCCTTATGAGCGATTGGAGGTGGCTCCGGGGCCTTTTTGCTTCTGGGTTCCTCCTCTCCGGCCTCGGATGTGCCTCTTTCGGGCCGGTTCCGGTGGGGCCGGAGGATATCCCCGAACTGTCCGAGTTGGCGGCGCGGGAGCCGAACAATGGGGAGGCTCAGCTCCGGTTGAGTGCCGCCTTGGCGGCCGCTGGCCGCTGTGAGGAGGCGGTTGAAACGGCTGAAAAGGGTCGGGCCGCGGCCCCCCGCGATCCAGTAGGCTCTCTTGTCATCGGCCAGTGCCTGGAGGAAGCGGGCGATTACGAGGGAGCTCTGAATCTCTATGCGGGCTTCATCCAGGAGCACGGGGACGCTCCGGGCGCGGCGGCGGTGGAAGGCAGACGGACGCTCGCCCTTCAACTACACGCTCGGCAATCGGCTCGCTCCGCTGTGGACCGGGAGGGAAGTCTTGGGCCGGCGGATCCGCAAACAGTGGGCGTACTGCCATTTATTGTAGCCGGGGATTCGGCTTATCACGCCTTGTCGGTAGGCCTGGCCCACATGCTAACCACCGACCTGGCCCTCCTCCGGCGGTTCCCATTAGTGGAACGGGTGCAGATCAACGCGCTCCTGGAGGAGCTGGAGATTCCCTCCGAACTGATCGATCCCGCCACCGCGGTCAGGACCGGACGCCTCACGGGGGCGTCTCGAATGGTCCTCGGTACGGTCAACGTCTCGCCTTCTGGCCGGGGAATGACTCTGGGTGGGACTATCGTCCTGGAATCGGGGGAGTTGGTCGACCCCCTCTCTCTTGAGGGGGACTTGGAGGAACTCCTCGACCTCGAGAAGGGCTACGCCCTTCGAGTAGCAGAAGATCTGGGGTACCAGCTGAGCGAGGCTGAGCGCCAACGGATCCTGGAGAACCGGCCGGGGAGCTTGGCGGCCTTCCTTGCGTTTGCGAACGGTCTTTTCGCCGAGGAACGAGGGGACTTCGCCTTGGCAGCGGACCACTACCGCGAGGCCGTTCGGGCCGATCCCGGATTCGGGGAAGCACGGGATCGCCTTGAGGGTGCCGTCGGGGCGGAAGCCTTCACCGGGTCGGGTCCCGGGGAGACGGCGGCGTTGGTATCCAGGGTCGCCCAGACGCTGAGCTCGCCTCTCGGGCCGGATCTGTTCGGCAGTACCCTTCAGAGCTCGGTGCTGGACATCGCATCCCACCAACCGGAGCGCGCTACCATCGACGCCGGCACGGCGAGCGCCTCGGTGACGGTCCTGCCGGAGGAGAGTGAGATCATCCCTTCCCTCGAGGCTATCATCAGAATCTTGATAAGGATCTCAGGATGAAGCGCCAGGCGTTGGGGTTTTTGCTGGCATGGTTGTGCCTGATTCCTTCGCAGCTATCCGCCCAAGCGAACGTGGATGTAAACACAGCGTTCCTTTTCGAGCGGTACAGCTTCGAGTCGGGCCTATCGTACTCCGAGGTGTCGGAAGTGACCCTTCCCGTAACCCTGTCGGCGCCGTTGGGACGGAGAGGCCTCCTCACCGTGTCCGGGGGGTACGCCAGGATCGGCGTGGCGCCGCCTTCTTCCGGAAGCCAAGAAGAACAGGTGGTCTCAGGACTGGTTGACACAGAGGCACGACTGGTGGTGGAGTTGGTCCCGGACCGGTTCAACCTCCTGATGACGGCGGTGGCACCCACGGGTATGGAGGCATTGGAGGTCGGTGAGGAGGCGCTCCTCACGGCTCTCTCCAGCCAGGTCGTCGGCTTCTCCACCACGAGCTTGGGAAGTGGGGGCAGAGCCGGAGCGGGTTTTGTGGGGGCTTTTCCAGTGGGGGACATGGCTTTGGGCTTTGCCGGCTCCTACAGCCATTCCCTCGCGTACTCTCCGGTCGTAGGACAGCCGGGTGAGTGGAAGCCCGGTGGGGAACTTCGGATCCGGGCCGGTCTGGAGGGGACTGTGGGACCACAGACGTACCTCCGGGTCGCAGCCATTGTCGGCGTACGGCAGGAAGATCAACTCGATGGAGAGGAGCATGGTGGAATCGGGAACCAGTTTCATACGTACTTCACGCTGAATCATGGGTTCTCGTCGGGGACCTTGACCGTTTTTGCCGTGAACTCCTATAGATCAGCGCCCCAGGTCGAGCCCACGGCCATCGGTGCGGTCCGCCTCCCGAAGGGGAACCTTCTGTCTTTGGGAGCCAGGGCGGAAATCCCCATCACCCGACTCACCAGGGTGGCTCCGCGTGTGGAATTCCGCCGGTTGGCCGAGGCCGCCAGGGAGGGACCCGGAGATGGCAGCCTGGAATCAGCCGGTACCACCTTTAGAGTGGGAGCCGATCTGAAACATCCCTTAAACCGGAACCTGGCGCTGGTGGTGGAGGCCAACGGCCTATTCGGAAACGTCGGGAATGGCGAAGGGGGTACGTTCGACGTCAGCGGATTCCGGGCCGGGATCCATCTTGAAGTGAGGCGCTAAAGGACCAGGTCCAAAAAAACGGCGGCGCGGTTCGCAGGCACCGCGAACAGGATCCTTTCCCCGTCTTCGATCCTGCCTCCAAAGAGCACGCCGACCACCTGCCCGTTGGCGTCAAAAATCGGACTGCCGCTTGATCCCTCCACCCCATACCCGTACACCTCCAGCAAATCATCGGCCGATGCGCTGACGATCCCCGCGGTCAGGGTGGTCCTGGCGATCTCCGCCGTTCCGTCACTCCCGGAAGCCGGACCCCCGAGAGGAAAACCAATAATCGCCAGGCCCTGTCCCGTCTGGATTGTGTCTGGCCGGCGGTGGAGGCCGGTAACCGTGGGCACTTCGCCCATGATGTTGTCCACCTTGAGAATTGCCAGGTCGTCTGACGGGGAGGTGGAGAGTACCCGGGCAGGCCAGACCTGTCTGGAATCAGCGAACTGTACCGCCACCCTCCGGGGCCTTTGACTCCCACCCTGCCCCTCGACCACATGGCGACTCGTCAAAAGGGTGCCGTCAGGCCTTACGGCGAAGGCCGTAGCGGTCACCATGTTTCCTCCGAAGTCAACGAAGACCTTGGCCACGGCCCGACGGTTAGCCGCTTCGATGGCTTCGTGGTCCAGCGTGGCCGCTAGCTGCTGCCGAACCAGCGCGGCTTGGGCCTGCTGGAGCTGGACCCGAAGTCCGGCGATCTCTTCGGAATCACCGCCCCGTTGTGCCTCCTCCAGGTCTGCCCGAACGCTTTGAAGGGCCTCTCTGGAGTCAGCAAGAGCCTCGTGGAGCCCTTGGATTCTCCCTTCGAGGGCGCCGGCGGTCGCTGCGCTGGCATCGAGGATACTGTCGATCCTCTCCTGCATGGCCTGGGTTTGGGCCCTGTACCGGCGTCCCTCACTCCAGGAGTGCACCGCCATCCAGGTCACTCCGGAGAGCACCAGGACCAGCAGGCCCAAGGCTGCCCAGAAGCGACCGTTTCGCCGTCCGGTTCCCGGGTCTGCCGCTCCTGGACCTTCCCGTCTCTCGGCTCCGGGCGGACCGGTCCTCAACCGGAATTCCAGAATCGGACCCTCCGGCCCTAATTGGATTCGATCCCGGTCAGCGAGCACCACGGGATCGGAGACCCTCTCCCCGTTGACAAAGGTCCCGTTCAGGCTCTTCAGATCCTTGACCACCCAGCCTAGCTCTGTCCTGTAGAGGGCAGCGTGGGCGCCGGAGATGGTGATCTCTTCTCGAGGGTCAAAAACGAGGTCGGCTTCGGGGCTACGGCCGAGAACGGTTTCCCCTTTCCTCAAGGAGTGGACCGTTCCGGCGATGGAACCGCTCAGCACCGTCAGTTCGGCGTTCACGACCGACATTGGGTTAACCCCGGCATGCATCCAATGCCACACGGTAGGCCCGGCTACCGGGATCGAGGTTTACGGCCCTTTCCAGCCACTGCACAGCTGTGGTGCTGCAATCCTCGATTTCCACCGTGAATATCCCGATCAGCCAAGCCGCGTAGGCGCGGTTCTCTGTGCCGATGGACTCCCCCCGATTCCAGCAGGCCGTCGCCTGTCGTCGGGAGGCCAGCGGGGAGAAATCCGGTTCGTCCATGGCGGCTTCCAGCCCGTCCAAGACATCAACCACCGGATCGGGGCAGGCTACATTCGGAGGGGTTTCGGCTTCGGGGGTGCCGGTGACCCTACCCAGGATCTCCACGGTGGCTCGGGCCAGGGCTGATCCGGCTTCAGCCGTGATCACAGCCGTCCCGGCCGAAATCCCTGTGACCAGCCCGGTCGAGTCGATCGCTGCGACGGTGGGCTCGTCTGATCTCCAGGTGAGCTCGGCACCAAAGACCGGGTTCCCCAGTTCATCGGTGACTTCGGACGTGAAGACCCGGGTCTCCCCTTCCGCCAACTGAAGGTTCGCTGGTGTGATCGTGACCTGGGCTATCTGATCGGGAAGGTCTTCAACAACGGCACCGGAGCTGTCCGCGCCGATCGAGGCTTCACCCGGGTCGGGAAGGCCCTGTGATGAGTCAGCTCCAGAGTTCGTGAGGAGGTCCAGACCACCCAACATGATGAAGAAGACTGCGCCGATGAGCGCCCCTCCGCCGACGGCACCCCACCGCCGAGCCGGCGACGCCCAGAAGCTATCTCTTCCAGTCGAGTGATGGTCTCTGGGTGGAGTGGGTACACCGCGAGGGTCGGGTCCCGGCGCCACCTGGGTAGTGGGAATCCGAACCGTTTCTGCCAATGTTGGCAGGAGTCCCGAAAGCGCATCGGAGAACTCCAAGGCGGTGGAGTACCGCTTCGAGGGATCCTTCTCGAGGGCCCGGTCCATCACATCTTGAAGACCTCGGGGGAATGAACGGGCCGGAGTCAGCTCCTGAAGGCGTGGAGGTGATACGGCTGGATCGAGAATCATCGAAAACAGCTCGGCCTGGGTCGGCGCCTCGTATGGGCGACGTCCGGTAAGGAGCTCGAAGAAGACCACGCCCAACGCATACACATCGGTTTGCCGCTCCGGCTGTCCCCTGAGTTGCTCGGGGCTCGCGTAGTGGACGGTCGCGGCGATCATCCCGGGTTCGGTCAGATCGTGGCCCTCACCACCGCCGACCTTCTTCGCGATGCCGAAGTCTACGATCTTCACCCTCTCCGGCTCCTGCCCGCCTCCTGTGACGATGATGTTGGTGGGCTTGATATCACGGTGGACAATGTCTTTGGAATGGATGGCCTGGAGGGCGTCGGCTACCTCCTTCACAACCAGGGCCGCCCGATCCAGTTCGAGGGTCCCACCGCTCTCGTCCAGAACCTCCCTCAGGTTCGACCCTCTCACCAATTCCATGGCGATAAGGGTGAGGGCCGCCCCGGAATCGGTATCAACAGCTTCCACATAGTTGTAGATCTTGCAGACGTTCGGGTGGTCGACCCGATTGGCGGTCACGGCCTCCCTTCGCAGGCGTTCCCGGTCCGCCACCCAGTCCCGGTTCAAAACCTTCACGGCGTCCAGCTGGCCTTCCGTGATGTTATCCCAGGCCAGGTATACCGTGCCCATCCCTCCTTCACCGATCCTCCCTAGAATCCGGTATCCGCTGATTTCCCTCCCAGCCAAACCCCGCTCGTCTTTTGGATCGACCGCCGGGACCCCGCCCAGGCAGCGGGTGGAGTGCTGGTCCCAGGTTCTTCGGCAGTGGGGGCAAGAGTTCAAGGAGATGCCTTTCGAATCCAGATCAGAAAGGAGTACCGCCGATGGGAACCGACACCTCCCCACGGGTTCTGCTCGGATTGTGGTGGGGGGGCGAGTTCGCCTCCATGGGCCGAGGAATATTCGTTGAAAGGAGATTGCTGGCCCGGGCTCCGGAATCCTGGAGAGTGAAGCTGATGTCCACGCTGGTGTTTTCCGCGACCTGGTAGGCGATGCACCTCTGGAAGGTTGCGGTGCCGGAGAAGCTCGTGCCGGTCACCGACGCCGTGGTCGGGGCGGAGCCAGTGTGACCCTCCGGACGGAACCTCCAGTTCAGCCCGATGGGGGTTCCCGAGAATGAGCCTGCGGTAGTGGGAAGGTCCCCGTCCGGATCGGCGTAGTTGAACTGGAACTCAAAGCGCGATCCTTCGTTCCCACAGGTAGTGTCGTTCAGCTGAAGCAGGGTCACGACAAGGTCGGAGATGGTCGGCGCAACGGGCGGAAGAACGGTCAGGTTCACAGACACGATGCGGGGGGAGTTACTGGCCTCAGGATCACTGACGGTAATGGCTCCAGAATAGGTGCCTGGCGAAAGGGAGGCGGAGCTGACGGTAGCGGTCAACCTCTGTCCCGGGCCTGCTGGGAGGGTTCCGGAAAAGGGCGAAACGGAAAGCCAGGTTGTGTTGTCAGACGCTTGCCAGTTGAGGAGGCCGCCCCCGGTGTTCGAGACGGTCAACTGCTGGGCCGGTGGGTTCGACCCCTGTCGCGTCGAGAATGAAAGCGCCGTCGCGGATAACCCTATCGCAGGATCCTCGGTGACCGTGAGGTCAGCGGCGATGGTTCGGGGCGAGTTGGTGGCCGCTGGATCGGACACGGTGATGGCAGCCAGATATGATCCAGGGTTCAGGCCCGCGGTGTTCACCGTGACTGTCACAACCTGTGCTTGGCTCGATCCCAAGGACCCGGCCGTCGGTGACAAACTGAGCCAGGCCACGTTGTCCGTTGCACCCCAGCTCAGCTCGCCTCCCCCCACGTTCGTGATCGTGAAGCTCTGCGCAGGTGGGTTCGATCCCTCATCGATCGAGAACGTGAGGGACGTCGTAGAGAGGCCGATCCTGGGTGCGGGGGTGACGGTCAGGTTCACGGCCACTCGCCCGATCGGCGTGGGAAACCCCTCACCCACAACCACGAGGTTCGCGACATACTGCCCTGTGGAGAGCTCCGCCGCGTCCACCAGGACCGTTACGTCTTGGGGTTGCCCTTGGGTCACGGAGCCGGACCCTGGCTGGATGGCCAACCAGTCAACATTCCCTTCCTCCACCCAAGCCATCCAGGACAGGCCATCAACGCCCTGGTACGAGATCGTGAAAGAACCGCTGGAAGCCTGCCTTTCCTGCACCGTGAGGTTCAACGCTCCCGGGCTGACCGTGGGCTGGGGCCGCACGAACTGAAGCTCCTGGGTTTGGATCTCGTTCGCTCTCCCTGAGCACACCTGATGGGTCCCTTCCGTCCGGAACCAGACCTCTCCGACTGCGGACAACTCGACTCGAATCGAGAGCATTTCACAGAACTCATCCAGCGTCACAGAGATCTCGACGCTCACGGATTCCTGTTCCGGTCCGACCGGCCCGCTCTGTTCCGCGATTATCCCTTCTCCCGGCCGGGACACGACCACCCTCCAGGCGTCGATAAAACTCGCCTGGTTGCTGGCGCCAGCCGGAAGAGCGGCAGCCATCGCCAAAAAAGCTTTGTTGTCGGCGCCCGGATCGGTGGTCTGGTCCACGCACCCGATCCACACAAGACCAATACTCGCAATAAGAACGGGAACGACCCGTCGGGTTTGACGGATCCATCCCGACGGCGCGGGGTGGTCGGATTTCATGGTCTCACCTGAGTTAAGCCCTCGTCTCACCGGGATCGGGCAGGGTGGGACCAGTTCCAAAAGCGAGCCGATGATGGGTGATGAGCGCTGGTCCCGTGATTCCTGATCAGGTGAAGAAAAATTATCAGTCGTAGGTCACCTATGCTACAATGACGAAATCACGGGTGAGGGGTGAGAGATCCCTGGGCCGGGGTCCACGGGGCGCAAGGATAGGATCGATTCAAGAAACCGAATGGGACCCACCGAGAGTGTGGAGATTCACGGCTAGGGGTTTTTGCGACGGTTCCCTTAAAGGTTTTTCACCTTCACCACCTTCACGCCACCGAGCCCGCCCGCCACGATGAGCCACTTATTCTTGAAGTTCACGTGGTTCACGGACTGCAGATTGTCGAAGCGCAGACTGCCCAGCATGGTGATCTCCTGGGCGGCGCAGCCCGAATCCTCGAAGTCCTCGGATGCCCGGGCCACGTAGACGCCCGCCTCACCGTTGGAGATGAACATGACGTCGTCGTCCACCGTTACGGCGTTGGTGACCACAACCGATGGATCCAGCCCCAGCTCAGCCGGGTCAGGCACCGGAACTGAACCAACAATGCTCCCGTCATTGAGGCAGACGATCTGCACCCCATCCGGACCGCCGGCCACGAAGGCCTTGTCGTCGACGATCTCCACGGTGGATTTGGACTCCGCCACGTTAGCTCCAGGGAAGGGATAGGTAGCGATCAGATTCAGAGATCCGTCGTCGTCGAAGACAGAGAGTCGGCCAGGAGTACCCTGGGCCACCACGATCCTGCCCCCGTCTTCGTCCCAGGCCACCCAGCGGGCGTCGTCGAGCTGGTGGCTTCCCAGGAGGGACATGTCATCAAGGTCGAAGGCGAACACATCTCCAGTGTTCCCGGATGTCGCATAGACTTCATTGTCCGTGATGAGGGTGCTGGTACCTACATAGCTGGTGAGGGGCACCCGCAGATTGTCCTCGAGGACAAACTTGTTGTTCTTGATCCTCAGCCTTTCCAGCATGGCAGGGTAGGGGAACTCTACCGGTTCCGTCGAGGCAGCTGCGTAAGCCCAATTCCCGTCCATGGAGACGGCGCTCACGTCGGTGTCGTTGAAGGTGGCCGACGCGGAGATTTTTGGATTGTTCTTGGTAAGCTTTGTGATCCAGTCGAACCCCCCCATTCGAGGTGCCCCGATCATGTTGTAGCTCACCATGGCTTTGTCGGTCCCTTTGATGGCCACGGAGGTAGCCTGGACCACTTGGCCATCGATGGTGGGCGGGCTCACCTCTGCCTTCAAGGTCAGCTCCAGGTCTTTCTTCGGGCCCATCAGCGGACCGGTGGACCCGTGTGCCGCCATGAGGCCCTGGGACGTCGGATCGATGAGAACCGGCGTGTCCGGGTAGCTCACCCGGGCGGCCAGCTTCACTTCGTCGTTCACGATGGTGATCCGCCCATCTTCCTGGTCGGTGGGTGTGACGATGCTGTCTCCGTTGTCACAGGAAATGACCATCAGAACCAGCGCTCCCACGACCATCGATTTGGGTTGGTACGACCTCAGCTCGAACATTTCCGTCCCTACATTCCTGGGGCGAGAAACCCGCCATCCACGAGATATCCCTTCTCAGTTCGCCCAAGAATGCAATGAACGTGCCGCCGGTGATGAAATCTAAGTTGTGGTCTGACTGGGACTTAGATTCGACCCTCCTCGTCGATAAACAAATGGTTTTCTTTCACTCTGCATTAAATGCCGAAGGCTGCGAGAGTGGGAAGAAGGCCACGGACTAACCTCCCGGGTGGTACTCCTTCTCGATGTGCCCCTCCAGCTGGTCGGGGTAGAAGTACACCTCCCTCAGGTCACCCGTGGCGTACCGTTCGGCCTGGTCGTTGAAATGGGGGGAGTTGGGATCGCTGTTGAGCCCGCCCGCCGTCACCGCTTTGGCTTTGACCCGGTCTCCGAACTCCACCACAGCCACGAAGCTGTTCCCGCTCGTCCCATAGAACCGCTTGGTCCCTGGGTACCGTCTCGCCCCGAACGAAGCCAGTGATCCGTATCGGGCCGAGGTGAAGCCCACCGGCGTGCTCGGCTCGTCGTCGTTGAACGGCTGCTGGATGTCGCCGGTGAGGCGTTGGAAGCGGTTGATCTCACCCCATGGCGTCTGCCACGTGCCAAAGTCCTGCTCCAACCGTGCGGACCCGGCCGCCAAAGCCTGGAGGAGGGGTTCTCTGGCGGCGCCACTGGACATGAACTCGTTCATGGGGACCCCGGCGGCCTGAGCTGACTCTCGAACGGTCTGGTTGAGAACCTCGGTGGTGAAGATGGCCAAGGAAGTAGCCACCGACTCAACCCCCCATCGGAGATCCCATTCACGCAAAGCCTCGACCTGCCCGGCCAATTGGGCCTTCAAGGGGTTTTCATCAGGGGTGGCGTCATAGGCCGCCACCAGGGCGGGGACGGTGGCCTCGAACCCGGGCAGGTAGCTGTCGAACGCCGCCTCCATCAATCCGTCCAGTGTGAAGTCGGTCCGGCCCTCCAGAACCATGGTGGCGTGGATGCCCCGGGCGTTTTCACTTCCGCCGTCCATGTAGGGCGGGTAGTCGTCCTCTTCAGGGCTGTCCGGGCCCGATGCCGTATACGGCCAGTTGTTGGTGCAGAAGGACCACCCTACCCCCGGGTTGATGACGTTGGGGCTCTCCTCGATGGAGTGAACACCGTTCCAGTCCGTGGCCGGATCGCTGCCGTCCACCGGACGGCGGTAGTTGAGGTCCGGGTCCCGCACGGGGACAAAGTTGGAGTGGAGGTAGGCGAAGTTGCCCTCGGCATCGGCGAAGAGCGTGTTGTTGGAGGAGTTGGTATGGAGCTCCATGACCTCCAGGTACTCCTCCAGGTTCTTGGCTTTGGTCCGGGAGTAGGACTGGTTCAGGGCGTTCATGGGCTCCTCCATGAGGGCCATGGCCACCCACTTCCCGTCCACCGCCCTCACGATGGGTCCATGATGGGTCCGGTAAACCGTAAACTCGCGCTCGGCCATCCCCGAGTCGGTCTTGTAGGGCACGGTGATCTGAGTGACTTCCACCGGTCGCTCTTCATCACCGTAGACGTAGTAAAGCCCGTCCTCCTTCTCGACGATGGTCTCCAGGAACTCGTCGATGTTGTCGACGCTGCTGGAGGTGTGCATCCACCCGGCGGTTTCGTTGAAGCCCTGGTAGATGAAGAACTGTCCCCAGGTCGATGCCCCATAAGCGTTCAGTCCTTCGTCGCTGGTGACGTGGGCTTCGTGTCGGAAGAAGAACGAGGTGTGAGGGTTGATGAGGAGCATGGCGTTGCCGTCCACCGTCACTGATGGTCCGAGGGCGATTCCGTTGGAGCCGGTGGGCTCGAACGGTTCCCCGGCGGCCTCCGCTTCCGAAGCCAACCGCGTCAGTCCGGTCTCGATGTGGGCCCCAGCTCCAGCGGCCCCGGTCTCGTTTCCATCACTCGCCGCCAGCGCCTCCAGCGGATCTCCCCCATAAAAGGCCTCGAGCTGCCCGAGATTCACCCTCTCGATATCCCCGCCGATGCTCCCTTCGCTAAAGGTCAGGGCCATCCAGGGCTCGAAGTGGGTAAGGACCCGGGGTTCCACCTCCGGATGGGTTTGGAGGTAGTAGTTGAGGCCGTCGGCCCACCCGTCCATGAGGTCTTTGAGCCACTGGGGTGACTCCTCATACATGGCCTTCATCTCTTCGGGATCGATGAAGAGCTTCATGCGCAGGTCACGCCAGATCTGCTCCTCCCCCTCGGCTTCCGCCAACCTTCCCTGGGAGTTGAGGAAGTTCACTTCGATGCGATTGAAGTCGTCTTCGGCCTGGGCGTACATCATGCCGAAGATGGCGTCGGCGTCGGTGGGCCCGTGGATATGGGGAATCCCCCAGTCGTCACGGATGATGGTGACCCCCTCGGCCCGCTCTTCCCAACGGGCCAGATCACTGCCGGGTTGGGCGTGGGGAGCACATGCCACCATCGCCATCGCTAAGAAAAGAGCCAGCTTCTTCATCACGGACCTGCCTCAAATGTCGGTTCGGTTCAAACGTTCAATCAGGGTAGGGATTTTACGACGGGGGGCTGCCCGGGGCGAGCGGAAAGTGGGCGGGAAGAAACGGAGGAAATCCGCGAAAGACCTGGGGAGGCCTAACCGAAGAAGCCGAGGAGACCTACCTGAAGGACTCGAGGCTTCCTACCCGAAGAAGTCGATTTGGGGAGGGGTCAGCGGAAGCCCCACACCGCGGATCACCGATTCCACCCACCCGTCTCGGTCCTCGGGGTCCAACCGGTAGTGGGAAACCGACAGGTCCTCCAGGAGTCCGTCGATGGTCCGGTCGATCTGCCACTGGAACGTGTCGCTGGTGTCCCGGGTGCCGTCGAAGGATGGGGGTTGGAGCACCGGCACCTTGAAGACGCCGGTGTAGCTTCCCATCCACTTCTGCACCGTGGCGTCGTACTCGGGGAGCCGTCCGACCTGCTGTACCAGGTAGGCGTAGTTGTCCAGGACGGACCGATCGCACACCACCACGTCATACCTGGCCGAGGCCGCCAGTTCCTCGGCGATCTGGGTGTGGAGGATCCAGGCCTGGGCCTCGATGGTGGTGTCCCGGTTGATGGGAAGGGGGCAGGCCCTGGCTACCTCCTTCACCAGATCCACGCCCATGTCCAGCCGCTTGAGGCGGGCTGCCACGTCGAAACAGAGGGTGGTCTTTCCCACCCCATGGCTGCCCATGAAGGCAATCTTCATGACCTGGTACCCTTCCCGGGTCCGATTCGGGCGGAACGACACCTCGATGAGGGTCACCGCTTTGTGGAGTTCAGGAGAAGAAAGTGGGCCGGAGAATGCTCTCGGAAAAGGGAGGCCCCTAAACCCTGACGGGGACTAGCCCCTTCCCGGTTTGACCAACCCGTACATGCGGACCGTCTCCACGTCCATTTCATCCCTCCAGGTACCCAGCACGTAATCCTCCCCGATCTCCGAGATCCGCCCTCCAGGGGGCACGGCCACCGATCCGAGCCAGTGGCCTTCGGGGCTGAGAACCAGCCAGACCGGAGGCTCTTCCAACACCGAGTATTCCGCCAGCCAGAGGTTGCCGGCTCGATCCAGAATGACCCGCTCGTACGCCGGCAGGTGGCTGGAAACGGGGACGTTCTCCCAAAACGCTCTCCTCGACGAATCCAACTCCCGTAGGCGTTCCTCCCACGCGGCGATGTCCTCGGGGGGAGTGGGTCTCCTCTCCTTGTCCAGCCTGAAGACCTTCAGAAGGAGGCCGTCTTTGCTCCACTCCTGGACCTCGTAGGCTTCGGAAGAGCCATAGAACCAGGTGTCTGATCCGGTGACGGTCCAGGGGGTGAGTCCGTGCCGCGGGCTGGTGGTGACTCCTGATCCGTCGGAGCCGGCGGCTGAGTAGAGCTCGGGGCCAGGCACTGTGGTGACCTTGGCGAGGAACTGCCCTTCCGTGTCGAAGTGCTGATGGTCCAGGAGATCACGGAAGGCCCCGGCCTCTGACCGGCTTCCGTCGTCTCGCAGGGTGGCAGAGGCCAGGACGGACCCGTCTGCGAAGATCCCGTTGGGGAACACCAGCTCCCGGTCGCTCCCGGTAAGTCGGAAGGACCGGCCGAAGTTGCCGTTGGTGTCGAGGATCGAGATCCGAAGCAGGCTGAAGTCCAGGACGGCCAGAGAGTCGGGACCCAATCGCCAGATGAAACCAACGGAGCGGAACTCACCGGGGCCGTCCCCGTCCCCGCCTGATGCATGCAGGAAAGTCCCTTCGGAATCATAGAAGCGGAGATCCTGGGACCCTCCGTTTCCGAACACGATCCTGCCGTCATCCAGCTCGATGGCCGATACGGATCGATACAGCATGTACTCCTCGGGTCCGTCCACCATGCCGATGCTGAGCAGGGGCTCCTCGGTGAGGGTCCAAGCCTCTCCTTCCACCCAGGCCGGTCCGGAGCTTTCCACGATCTCTACGCCGGCGCTGTCCCGGACCGTGTAGGTAGCCGGCACAGCCTCGGTACTGGAGTCGGACGAGCAGGAGCAGAGAACGCTGAGGCAGATGAAGGAGAGGGCAGCAGAAACGCGATGGGACTTCAATGGCATCAGCATCAAACCCGGCCTCCCCAAAAAGGAACCCACAGTCCGTACGGCAGTGTTCGCCATGGCTGTGGGTTCCTACGAGCCCGGGTCGCCTTTTGATTCCTGCTCTCGCGTTTGTTGATTCCCGCCCGAGTTTTGCTCAACGCTCGAAGGTGAGTTAGTTCCGAATCTCCCTGTAATCGAGAGGCGGGGCCCGGTCCCCCAGGAGCGGCTCGTAGACGAAGTCGGGCCCTATCCTCTCGGCCTGTTCCGCCGCAGCCACTTCCACGATGGACGGATTGCTGAACAGTTCGACAGCTGTGAGGCCCAAGGTCTTGGCCGCCACTAGCATCCCCTTCGTTCCGATGCTCATGCCACCGGCCGCCACCGCCTGCCAGGAGTGGGATGCGGTTCCCGGGACCCAGGTAGCGGTTCGGAGGCCTGCCGTGGGAACGGCCCAGCTCACGTCGGCCACGTCAGTAGATCCCATCCCCCTCCGGACCCAGTCGAAGGGCTTCACATCACCAGCCGATGAAAGGGGTGGGGAACCCTCGGGCAGGCTGGAGTGAATGAGCTGAGCGAACTTCTCCTCCTCGGCGTTGTACGTGACCCCACCCACGCTACTGAGATTCTCCCACATGACACGCTGGAGGGCTTCGTTGGGGAGGAGGTTGTAGAGGCCGTGGATCACCTCGTACTCCATGGTCGTACCGGTGCCTGTCGCCGCTCCTTCGGCAGCAGCCACCACCCGTTCGAACAGGTCCATGACCATGGCGGGGTCGGGGTTCCTGACGTAGTAGAAAACCTCTGCGAAGTCCGGAATCACGTTGGGCGCAGAGCCCCCGCTGGTGATGACGTAGTGGATGCGGGTTTCCATGGGGACGTGTTCCCGCATCAGGTTCACCATGTGGTTCATGGCCTCCACCCCATCCAAGGCTGAACGACCCCGGTCCGGCGCTCCGGCGGCATGGGCGGAGATGCCGTGGAATCGGAATTTCGCCGACTTGTTCGCCAGGGAAGTGGCTGGGCTGGCGCTGTTGTGGTCGCCGGCATGCCAGTGAAGGACGGCATCCACGTCCTCGAACAATCCCTCCCGGACCATGTAGACCTTCCCGGCGCCGCCTTCCTCAGCGGGGGTGCCATAGAGCCGTATGGTGCCAGGGGTACCTGTCGCCTCCAGCCACTCCTTCGCCGCGATAGCTCCACCGGTGCTCCCGGCCCCGAAGAGGTGGTGCCCGCACGCATGGCCCGCACCCTTTTCTGGAAGTGGCGCCCTCTCAGGGACGGCGTCCTGGGTGATTCCCGGAAGGGCGTCGAACTCTGCCAGGATCCCGATGACCGGGTACCCCGAACCCCACTCGGCCACAAATGCCGTGGGCATTCCCGCCACGCCGGCCTCCACCGTGAAGCCCGCACCGGCCAACTCCGACTGGAGAAGGGCGGAGCTTCGAACCTCCTGATAGCCGACCTCGGCGAAGTCCCATATCTCGAGAGCTACCTCGGCCAGCCGCTCCTGCCGGGCTTCCACAAGCGAGGCGATGGAGGGGCCCCTCTCCTGGGCTGCTAGGGGGGCTCCTGGATCGGTGACGGCCAGAACCAGAAGGATCAGGGAGGCAAAGGTGAATCTTGTGGAGTTCAAACGGCGCGACATGGAGTTCTCCTGGCTGCGCAAAACATGTCCTACGATATGCCCCAGCTCTCTGGGTTTTCAGACGATTCCGGGGTTTGAAGATGTGGCCGACCCCACCCGGGAGCCAAGGGGTGGGATGGGTTGACCTGATGCAGGGGCCTGCGTCGGCTGATCAGTTGATTAAAGTTCCAGATCTTCTTGACAGTTAACTATCCTCGGATGCGTATTCCGTGTGTTCGTCTCCCCCACAAGGAATCCGATGATTTTCCCCATCAGACATAGGGGCGGCAAGACCCTGGTTTTGGCAGGACTTCTGGCCATCCTGGCCGGATGCGGACGGCAGGTCGAGAGATCCATGGTCCCCCCGAGTGACTTCGCGACGCTGGACAGTGAGTCCCCCTTCCTGAAAGCCCATCTGGCGAACGGAGGGGTGTATGTCTTTTACAGCTGGGGCATAGACTCCACCGGTGCAGCGATTCAGGGCGCAGGTACCCTTCTCGATGTGAATCGCGAGGTGGTAACTGGAGGAGAGTTCCGGCTCCCTGCCGACTCGGTTGTTCTGTTCGAAACGAATGTGGAATCCGCCTCCGGCCCCTCCAAGGCTCTGACCCTCATGGCGGGAATTACGGGCATCGTGGCCGCGGTGTGTCTGTCCAACCCGAAGTCCTGCTTCGGTTCTTGTCCCACCTTTTATGCTCCCGGGAGAGGCGGGGAAATGGAACTCCAGGCAGAGGGCTTCTCTTCGAGCATTGCCCCTGCCTTGGAGGCGACGGATGTGGACATGCTCCTTCATGCCCAGCCGGGACAGCGGGAATTCACCATTCGGGTGACGAACGAAGCCTTTGAGACTCACGTGATCCGACAGGCAAACGTCCTGGCGGTTCAACGTCCGGACGAAGGTCGTGTTTTTTTGACCTCTTCGGGGGCTTTTTTTGAAACCTCCGCGCCAAAAGCTCCAAGGTCCTGCAGCGCCTCGGAGGGAGACTGTCTGGCGAAGATTGCCCAGGCAGACGGTGATGAACGCGCGAGCCTGGCCGACTCAACCGACCTGGCGACGCGGGAATTCGTCGACCTGGAGTTCGAGGGGATACCGGGTGAAGACCTGGGCCTCGTCCTGGTGACCCGGCAGACGCTCATGACCACCTTCCTCATCTATCAAGCACTGGCCTACATGGGGACGGAAGCCGGCCGGTGGCTGGCGGCCCTGGAGACCGGGGGAGAAGAGGCCGTGGATCGGGCCGGGGGCGTGGGTCGCCTCCTAGGGGGCGTGGAGGTGATGGTACCCGGTGCCAGCGGGGACTGGATAGTGGTGGGTCAGGTCGGGGAGACCGGCCCCATTGCGACGGACACGAGAATTGTCCGCTTACCGAACGTCTCAGCGGGGCCCGTAAGAGTCCGCTTGCGGATGACGCAGGGCCTTTGGCGACTGGATAAGGTTGGACTGGTGGCGTTGGGTAGCGAAGTTGAGCCCGTCCGGGTCTCACCCACGGAGGTGACCCGAGATCAGGTGGAAGATCAGGCTGCATTCGAGGCTCTCACAGATCCTGAGAAGACCCTCGTTACCCTTCCTGGCGATGCTCTGGACGTTACATATCAACTACCCGAACACCCCGAGACGTACGACCTCTTCCTGGAGGCTCGAGGCTATTACCTGGAATGGATGCGACAGGAGTGGATGGCCGAGGAGGATCCGATCAAGGCTGCCCAACTGATCCTCGATCCCGCCGGCGCCCTGAGAAGCTTGGCTCCGCTTTTTAAAGAAGAGGAACCGCGAATCGAGGGCCTCTTCTGGGGGAGTCGTTATGTCCGGAATTAAGAGGCTGGGCTTGCTGGCCCCGACCCTTTTGATGGCTTCGGCCTGCGCCATCCAGCACTCCTCACCTGACGGCTTCCTCCCCTCGTCGGAGAAAGCCCAGGAGGATGCTTTCGGGGCTTGGATCGATGTCATCTACAGCGACGGCGGTCAGCATAGACAGGCAACCGGGGAGTTGATTGCGGTAGGCCCGGATTCCATCTGGGTGAAAGATGCTACTGGAGGGGTGGTGCTCCCGTTGGGCGCCCAGGTTTCTGGAAGGGTGGTCTGGTACGACTCAGATCCTGGGAAGATGGTGGGAGCCGTGTTGTTAGGAATGGTATCTACCATCTCGAACGGTTATTTCCTGATCTTCACCGCACCCCTGTGGCTCATTGGTGGCTCCATATCGGTTCGGATCCAGGGCGAGCTTCCCATCGTGGAACTCCCAGCCGTTCCGTCCCAACTGTCTCCCTACGCCCGCTTCCCTCAGGGAATGCCTCCGGGTGTGGATTTGTGGGCTCTGAAACCGAAGGGGTAGGAGTGGGCCGGTGGCGGATCCCGCCATGGTCGCGCCAGCTCCGGAACCCATCGGAGATGCCAGGGTTCGAAAAGGCGCTTCCCTGATTGCGCGGGCCTGGTTCGAATGGGGCCTTCCCGAAGGCGACGGACCGGCTCGAGAAGACCTTTCCCGACTCACCGGATGACTGAATGATGCTGAAAAAATCCCATTGGGCTTCCCGGGTCCCCGGCCAGGCCTGGACCTCTTTGGTCTACCTGGCTTTCCTCTTCCCGTCCGCCACTGCATCCGCCCAGTCCATGGGGTCGGATCCGCTGGCTTCGGGCCTTAAGGGTGAGTGGGTCGGCTCAGGTGAGTACGAGGGTAATCGTCTCGACCTGACACGGGACTGGACCCTGGAGCTCTGGGACCAGTTTCTCCGGGCCGACATGCGGGTGACCATGCCAAACGGCGCCTCTTTCAGTGGGCTCACGTACTGGAAGGTCGTGGGGGAGGATGAATACCAGGTGGTGTGGATGGACGCCATGGGGCGAATGCAGCCCCTGGCGGTTACCCGGGACCCGGAATCGGGCATCTGGGCATCCGAATTCCTGGACGAGTACGTGGAAGGCGGACCGGAACAGCGGCGGTGGGAGTTCGAACTCACCGGTTCCGAATCCTATGTGGAACGGTTGTTCCGACAGACGGCCGAAGGCTGGGAGAAGCTCACGGAGTGGTCGTTCACACGGTCGGGCAGCTAAACCCCTCCCTCCGATCCTTTTCAAAAAACCAGTGTATACACAGCGAGGAAGTTGCTCTTGAACCCGCCCGTTTGGGCTGTGAACCATTCTTGGAGACGCAATGCGCAGAATCACGATGGCCCTGGCAGCGATGACTTTTTTCATCGCTCTCCCCAGCCAAGCCTCGGGCCAGTTTCAGGTGGGACCGTATCTCGCCTATCATGACGACGCCGACTTGGGGATCGGCGGCTTCGTGGGTGTCTCTCTGCCTGAGATCGACGAAAACCTCTCGGTTGTGGCTGACTTCGGGCTTTTCTTTCCATCCGAACATGGCTTAGAAGGCAGCGACTGGGACTACTGGGAGCTGAACGGGGACGCCATCTATCGCTTTCCGCTGGAGGATGTTGGATTCACCCCATGGGCTCTCGCGGGGGTCAACATTGCCCGCTGGTCCCAGGACCACGGCTCGGGGGGGCCCGGGGATCCTTCCGGTGCCGATACCGAAATCGGCCTGAACCTGGGAGGGGGCGCCACCTTCGGGGAAGGTCCTGTCGTGCCCTTTGCCGGAGTAAAATTTGAGCTGAGCGGCGGCGACGGAGCGGTGATCTTCGGCGGAATGGCCTTCACCATCGGTGGTGAGATTCAGTAGGAGAAAAGACCCGGCGCTGGCCCTACTCCCGGGCCAGCGCCTCCACCGGATTGATGGAACTGGCCCGCAGGGCCGGCACCAGGCTGGCCAAGAAACAGCCCAAGAGTAGGAGGACCGGCACGGCCGCGAAGACCAGGGGATCGTTGGGGGACACCCCGAACAGGGCTCCTCTGATGACCCCACCCAATGCCAATGCGGCCCCTACCCCCACCACGGTTCCCAAGGCCCCCATCAATAGGCCTGACCTCACAACCCCGCCTACCACTGTGCCCGACTCCGCCCCCAGGGCCATCCGGATCCCGATCTCCCTCGTTCTGCTGGATACCAGATAGGACTGGACCCCGTAGAGGCCCACCAAAGCCAGAAGCAGGGCGATCCCCGCGCAGGCGC
>JANQDZ010000016.1 GCA_028278645.1 Longimicrobiales bacterium
TTTCTGGCCTGGGGCCCTCACGTTGATACTGGAGGATCCCGAGGGTCGTTTTCCGGAAGGGGTGCGGAGTGATGGAGGGGGAGTGGCGATCCGAGTCAGTCCCCACCCGGTGGCCAAAGCGGTGGTGGAGGCTCTGGATGGCCCGTTGGTATCCACCAGCGCCAACCCCCCGGGAGAAGCTCCGGCCCTCAGTGGCCGTGAAGCGCTGGAAACCGCCTTGGCTCTTGGAGCCGGGGACCGCCTGTGGGTCCTGGAGGGGGGAGCGTTGGGCTCGTCACCACCGTCTACCATCGTCGACTGCACCGGGCCTACGCCCAGGGTCGTGAGGGCTGGGTCCCTGGCGGTGGAACGTCTGAGGTGTGTAGTGGCGAATGTCCATGAAGAATAATCACGTAAAAAGGGACCCTACGACCCTTCGGATTCTGTTTGTCTGCACCGGAAACACCTGTCGGAGTCCCATGGCGGAAGGCATCGCGAAAGGGCTCTTAGGGGACCGGGCCGTCGAGTCCGTGGAGGTTCGCTCGGCAGGGACCCACGCAGCCGACGGGTCCCCAGCTAGCGGGGGCGCCCTGAGGGCGGCTACTCGCCATGGCTGGTCTCTCGAATCCCATCGTTCCACCTTTCTCTCGGGTGATCTGGTGGACTGGGCCGATCTGATTCTTGTCATGGGGCCCGGACATCTCCATCAAGTCGAACGGCTGGGAGGAGGGGAAAAAGTGGCCCTTTTGGGAGAATATGCCTCCGGTGAAAGCGGTGACGGCTCGGGGATGTCCACCACTCACCTGGCAATCCCGGATCCGTTTGGCGGCAACGATGCGCGATATGAACAGACCTATCAAACCCTTGATCGGTACGTAACCATGGCCTTGAGGAGACTGTCGGAAGGTTCGGAAGGATGACGCCTCGAATCACTGCCCGGACCCGGGTCTTTGCGCTGATCGGTGATCCGGTTGCCCACTCATCCTCCCCAATCATCCAGAACGCTGCAATGAGGGATTTGGGGTTGGACGGGGTTTATGTGGCCCTGCAGACACGATTGGACGAGATGATCGGCTCGGTTCGCGGCCTCGCCACCAGTGGAGGGGGAGGAAACATCACCCTCCCGCATAAGGAAAAAGCCGCCACCATGGTCGATGTCCGCTCCACCGCTGTGAAGCGGACCGGGGCCTGCAACACGTTCTGGTACCAGGACGGACAAATCCACGGGGACAACACCGACGTGGAGGGGTTCTCACGGGCTTTGGAGGCCTTTTTGGGCGGCCCTCCCGGCGGGAAAACGGTTCTGATGCTGGGAGCGGGTGGTGCTGCTCGGGCGTGCCTGGTGGCCTTGATGGATGGGGGGGTGGAGGAGGTCCATCTCCTGAACAGAACCCGGGATCGGGCTCGAGTAGTGGCCCGACGAATCGGGGGAGCCCGGGCCAGGGTGCTGGACGACCCTCGAAAGGCCGACCACCGGGACTACGACCTGGTTGTGAACACCACCCGGCTGGGCCTGGATCCCGAGGATCCTCTTCCTTTTGACCTCCGCCGCCTAGGCCGGGCCGGAGCGGTGATGGATCTGGTCTATCTTCCTGAACCTACGCCGTTCGTGAAGGCAGCCCAGGAGCTGGGTATTCGTGCCGACGACGGGATGGAAATGCTGGTCCAGCAGGGTGCGGTGTCCTTCGAACGATGGTGGGGAAGAATACCGTCGGTGGAAGTCATGAAATCGGCTCTTCGAGGCACATACGGCCGTTGAACCTCGCTGCGCTCACGAAAGACCTGACCGACCTCTTTTTGCCCCGGGGCTGTCTGGGCTGTAGAGATCGGATTCCTCCCGAGGAGGGCGATGGCCTGGTCTGCCCTCGGTGCCTGACGCTCCTGCGCCCACCCCCCAGTCCCCGGTGCCTCCGCTGTGACGCCCCTTTCGGGACGGGGCGGCCCAAGGGTGCTCCCTGCATGGAGTGCGCCGGTTGGCCCGAGGTATTGGTTTCGGCCAGGGCCGCTGTGGTGCTGGAGCCGCCGGCCGACGCCCTGGTCTACGCTCTGAAGTACGACGGGTGGAGAGCGCTAGGGGGTTTGATGGGCGGACGGATGGCCCGGGTCTGCCCCGGGGACCTAGCGGATCCGCTCATCGTCCCGGTGCCCACCACTCCCGGACGTCAGCGGACCAGGGGATACAACCAGGCCCTCGTTCTGGCCGAGACGGTGGCCGAGGAGCTGGGGGAGGAGGTTTCGGAGGTTCTGAGTCGGCCCAGAGGTCGGACACAAGTGGCTCTGGGGCCCTCTGAGAGACGGGTCAACGTGGAGGAGTCGTTCGTGGCAGTTCGGGACCCCGGCTCCCGAATTCGGGGGCGTGCCGTTATCCTGATAGACGATGTCCTGACCACGGGAGCAACGGCCCTTTCGGCAACGGCGGCTCTGGCTGGGGAAGGGGCCTCTTCCGTGCACCTTTTGACGTTTGCCCGCGCCCTCCCTTTTGGTGGGCCACGGCGACGAACGGCTGGTGTTTCCTGATTGTTGGGCCGCCAAGAAGGCGGCCACACAAACCATCAAAAGTTGAGGAGTATTTTTCATGTCCCTGCGAGTTGCCATCAACGGATTCGGGCGAATCGGTCGCCTCGTTCTTCGTGCCGCGAAACAGGCCGGTCGGACCGATATGGATTTCGTGGCGGTGAATGATCTCACGGACAACAAAACCCTGGCCCACCTCCTGAAGTACGATTCGGTCCACCGGGCCTACCCCGGGACGGTTGAACCATCCGATGCAGGGCTGGTCGTGGACGGGGACGAGATGAAAGTCTTCTCCGAGCGGGATCCCGCAAACCTCCCGTGGAAGGATCTGGGAGTGGACGTCGTCATCGAGGCAACCGGAGTTTTCCGCGATCGGGACGGGGCGGCAAAACACCTGGAAGCCGGGGCGCAGAAGGTCCTTATCACGGCTCCCGGGAAGAAAGAGGACATCACCATCGTCCTGGGTGTGAACGAGGACCAATACGAGCCCGAGAACCACCACATCATCTCCAACGCTTCCTGCACCACCAACTGTCTCGCTCCAGTGGTGAAGACGGTTCTGGACTTTTTCGGGATCCGGAAAGCCCTCATGACCACCATTCATGCCTACACCAATGGACAGGTCATGCTGGATATGCCTCACAAGGATCTTCGAAGGGGAAGAGCCGCCGCCATGTCCATGATTCCCACCACGACCGGCGCGGCCCGGGCCACGGCTCTGGTGATCCCGGAACTGGCCGGGAAGATCGACGGAATGGCGATCCGTGTCCCCACCCCGGATGTGTCACTGGTGGATCTCACGGCTGTGGTCGAGAAGGAGACCACGGCAGAAGAGGTCAACGCGGCCCTTCGGGCAGCCGCTGGCGGCCCCCTGGAGGGAATCCTGCACTACTGCGAGGAGCCCCTGGTTTCCGTCGACTTCACCGGCCATTCGGCCAGTTCCATCGTCGACTCCCTGTCAACGGCTGTCATGGACGGGAATCTGGTCAAGGTACTGGCCTGGTACGACAACGAATGGGGCTACTCCGCCAGGGTCGTCGACCTGGCCCGGTACGTGGGCGATCGCCTTTAGGATTCAGGCTGATCCGAGGCCTCCGGCCCCTGTAAGGGACCACGGCGGGAGCCGTATAGAGCTTTGATGAAGATCAGGGGAGAGGTGGAAGAGTCTTCGAGGAGCAAAACGGACCCTCGGGCCGACTCTGGGCTGCCACCGGATTTTTCCGAGTGGTTCCGAGATCATCAGCCCACCGTCTACCGGTACGTCCGCTTCCGAATCGCGAACCGTGAGGCCGCGGAGGACGTGACCTCGCAGGTTTTCATGAAGGCTTTAAAGGCTCTGGATCGGTACGATCCGAACCGTGCGGCTCCCAGGACGTGGCTCCTTCGCATCGCCCGGAATGCCGTCACGGACCATCTTCGGTCGCTGAAGCGCCGGTCCTCCCTCCACGTGTCCCTGGATCGTGTTCCGGACCTGGTGGCTGATGTTCCCAGCCAGGAAGAAAGGGTCCTTAGGGAGGAGCGGATCGAGGCCCTTTTAAACGCGAGCCGTGAGCTCAAGCCCGCCGATCAGGAGATCCTCTCCCTCCGATACGGGGCCGGCTTGGGGAATCGGGAGATCGCCGAAGCGTTGAAGATCTCCGGGAACGCTGTGGCGGTTCGACTCCATCGCGCCCTGGCCCGCCTCAAGGTAGTCGTCGAGAAACAGCGAAGGGATTAAGGAAGAACGATAGATGACGAAACCTAACGAGCCTCCTGACAAGGACTTCAGAGCTACGCTTCCAGCTGATTTGCAGGCCCTCGACAGGGAGCTGTCGGGGATCCGCATTGAGGAGCGCCCGTCGTTCGGGCCGGAGCTGGAGGGTGAGTTGGCGGAAGCTTGGAGGGCCCATCAAGCGTCCCGAGGCGAAGCTCGCCCGAGGTGGCGCCGGACCCTCCTGGCGGCGGCGGTGGCGGGACTCATGATTGCGGGAGTAGCGGTCCCCGGGGCCCGAGCGGCTGTACTGGGCCTGGTCCGGACCGTGGCGGAGGAGGCCTTCCCCAACTTCTTCGGACCCGAAGAGCAGGCTGAGGTACAACTACCGGAGATCGAGGTCACTGAACCGGCTTCGCCGGAGCCTGAAACGGAGGTGGTGGTTTCCGCAGCGGACCCCTTCGAGGAACCTGAGCCGCCGGTTCACCAATTCTCCACCCTACCGGAGGTTCCAACCACCTTGCCGGAACTCCTGTCAAGGAGGGAAGCCGAGCAGATTATCGCTGCCGAGTACCCGGCTGAATTGAAGGAAGCGGGGGTCGGCGGCTCGGTGGAGTTACAGTTCTGGGTGACCTCCATGGGTATGGTCGAGAACATCAGCTTTCAAAACGGGTCGAGCCACCTTCAGCTGAACTTCGCGGCCGCCCGGGCTGCTCAGAAGTTCCAGTTCAAACCCGCCACGGTGAACGGCGTACCGGTGGGCACCCTGGTAAAAGTCACGGTTCATTTCCACGCCATGACGGGGCAGGGTGGTTTCGCCCCCGACACCAGCACGTCGGGGGGTTAACCCCTACCTCTTCCGAAGTCTTTTCCCCTCCGGTCTCCCGTTGTGAGGCCGGAGGGGCTTTTCTATGTTCCACGGCACCTCCCAGAGCCGTTCAATCCATTGGAGTTACCCTGAGATGTTAGCAAAAACGGTTGCCGACCTCCCGGACCACCGGATCGCGGGATCCAGGATCCTGGTCCGGGTGGATTTTAACGTCCCGCTGGACTCGGACCGAAAGATCACGGACGACATCAGGATCGTTCGGGCCCTTCCGACCCTCTCCTACCTCCTGGAGCGTGGCGGCAGGTTGGTGGTGACGTCCCACCTGGGTCGGCCAAAAGGGGTGGACCCGGTTTTCTCCCTCAGACCAGTGGCGGAACACCTGGACAGCCTCCTGGACTTCCCGGTTCTCTTTTGCCCCGAGCTGATCGGTCCGGAGGCACAAAAGGCCGTTGACGCCCTGCAGGGCGGAGAGCTCCTGCTCCTTGAAAACACTCGCTTCCACAAGGGAGAGAAGAAGAACGACCCGGAGCTTTCCAAAGCCCTGGCGGACCTCTGCGACCTTTTTGTGAATGATGCGTTCGGGACGGCCCACCGGGCCCACGCCTCAACTGTCGGAGCGGCCCAGGTGCTGAGAGAGCGGGGGAGGGAAGCGGTGGGAGGGTTCCTCATGGAGAAGGAGCTCAGGTACCTGGGCATGGCCCTGGAAGATCCGGATCGGCCTTTTGTGGCTGTCCTCGGCGGGGCGAAGATCTCCGGGAAGATCGAGGTGATTCAAACCCTCCTTCCCAAGGTCGATCGGCTCATCATCGGCGGCGCCATGGCCAACACCTTCTTTGAGGCCCTCGGCCTGGAAACAGGGAACTCCCTGGTGGAGGAGGAGCGGGTGGAGGTGGCTCGGGGCACCCTAGAGGAAGCCGGGGAGAAGCTACTACTTCCCGTGGACTGCGTGGTAGCCCCAGAAATCTCGGCTGACGCCCAAATCCGGGAGGTAGAGCGGGCTTTGGTGGAGCCCGGCGAGATGATCGGCGATATCGGGTCCGGGAGCCGGGCTCTCTTCGCCGATGCCCTCTCCGGCGCCGGAACGGTGGTCTGGAACGGACCCATGGGGGTCTTCGAGATGGCGCCCTTCGCCGGTGGGACCCTAGCATTGGCCGAAGCGGTAGCAGCGGTCTCGGACCAGGGTGGAACCACCGTCGTTGGAGGCGGTGACTCCGCGTCAGCGGCAGAGAAGGCGGGGGTGGCGGACCGCCTCTCCCACGTGTCCACAGGGGGAGGGGCGTCCCTGGAGTTCCTTTCCGGGGCTGTCCTCCCGGGTGTCGCGGCCTTGGACAAAAAAGAAGGGAGCCCATCGTGACCGGAAAGCCTGTGATCGCGGGGAACTGGAAGATGAACCTCACACCGGACGAGGTCCGGGAGTTCTTTCAGAATTTCCGACCGGATTTCCAGGACCGGGGCCAACCGGAATTGCTGGTCTTTCCGTCGTCCGTATCCCTCTTCGCCGCCCAGGTGGCTCTTCCGCAGGCACCCTCGATTTCGGTGGGGGTCCAGAACATCCATTGGGAATCGGCAGGGGCCTTCACGGGCGAAATCTCCGCTCCCCTGGCGCGGGCAGCCGGAGCAACCCATACCCTCATTGGCCACTCGGAACGGCGCCACGTTTTTGGGGAAACCGATGAGGACGTTTCCCGAAAGACCAAAGCGGCGTTCGGGGCCGATCTGGTCCCGGTGATTTGCGTAGGGGAGGAGCTGGACGAGAGGACGGCCGGCCGCCTGACGGAGGTGATCGTGGGCCAGCTGGACGCGGTCCTGCCGTCCCTCCAGGGGGCCCGAGGGCGGGAGTACCTCTTGGCCTACGAGCCGGTGTGGGCCATCGGAACCGGTGAAACGGCCACTCCGGAGGACGCTTCGGAGGCGCATGCGATCCTCCGAGAGCGCTTGAAAGAGGTTTTGGGGGAGGACGAGGGGATGCGGGCGCCCATCCTTTATGGAGGGAGCGTGAAGCCAGGGAATGCCTCGGATCTCCTAAAGGCACCGGACGTCGGCGGCGTTCTGGTGGGGGGAGCCAGCCTCGACCCCGACTCCTTCGCTGGGATCGCTGAAGCCGGGGCGTTCATCTGAGTCTCCGATTTTTCAAGCCTTTGGGGCCCAAAAGGCGTTGACACGCCTCCGATCTCCGAAGAGTTTTACATGCTGTGCCATACTTTAAAGGGACTGGGGTGATGTACGGTTTTCTGCTGGCTCTTCTGGTGCTCGACGGACTGTTTCTGGGTGTCGTGATCCTTCTCCAATCGGGAAAGGGAGGCGGCCTTGCAGCCATGGGTGGTGGCGCTGCCGCGACTGAGGGAATCCTCGGCGGGAGGCAAGCGACCACGGTTTTGACCCGGGCCACCTGGATAGCGGGGGGCACGTTCATGGGCCTGGCCCTCGTTTTGTCTATCATGTCGTCACGTGCGGAGATACCTCAGTCCATTCTCCTGGACGATCTCCAACAAGCTCCAGCGGCTCCGGCACCCATTCTTCCGGGTATGACGGACACCCCTGGGGAAACCAGTGGGGAAACCGGTGGGCAAACCGGCGAAGTCGGCGGTGACCCGGGAACCACCGGCTCCACCGATGGAGAAACCGGGGGAATCTGACTTCCTCCGGAGGATCGGTAAGGGAAGACCTTGTAGGGCCCAGCTTCAGTCGTTACGCACGTCTCCGGATCGGAAATATCGAAAGCGGGAGGGATTAAGGTGGCACGGATTGAAGTGCCCATGCCCCAGATGGGTGAGTCCATCGCTGAGGGTACGGTCTCGAAGTGGCTAAAACAGGTCGGAGACCAGGTGCAGCGGGACGAAGCGATTCTCGAGATCTCCACTGATAAGGTCGATGCCGAGATCCCCTCCCCGTCTGAGGGTGTGCTCGTGGAAGTTCTCGTCCAGGAGGGAGAAACAGTGGAGGTAGGAACCACCGTCGCCTATATCGATCCTGAGGCTTCCCCCGGCGATGCCGCTTCTCCTCCCGCACAAACTCAACTGGAAGAACCGGCTCCGGAGGCAGTTCCGGCTCTGGAGGCAGCTCCGGCTCTGGAGGCAGCCCCGGCACCAGAGGTCTCCTCCCAGCCCCAACCCGCCCAGCCAGCGGAGGCGGGTCCGGTAGGCGCGGAAGACCCGTCGGGGGCCGGAGAGCTCGATTCCGAGGAAGCCGGGACGGAGCGGGAGAGGCTTCGTGCAAGATCCACTCCGGTGGTGAGGAAGATCGCTGAGGAGCACGGCATCGACCTTTCCATGGTGCCAGGGACCGGCCATCTCGGGCGGGTCACGAAAGGCGACATCATGTCTTTCATCGAGTCCGAGGAGGCCACCGTTCCTACCCCTGAAGCCGCTCCCGTAACCTCCCCCTCTGTTGCGGCACCCCCGTCCACCCAACCTTTTGCGCCCCCGGTTACACCGGCTGTGGCGCCATCCCAGGCGCCTTCCGACCTCTGGAAGACCTTCTACAGCCAGGTCCAACATCCCGAGTTCCCCATCCGGGAGGCCGATCGGGTGGAAGCCATGGACAAGATCCGACGGCTCACCGCCGAGCACATGGTCCTGGCCAAGCGTGTTTCTCCCCACGTCCACTCCTTCATCGAGATCGACTTCACGCAGATCGACAACATGCGGCGGGTGAACAAGGCAAAATGGGCGGAACAGGGCGCAAAAGTGTCGTTCACTGCGTTTGTCGTCTGGGCGGTGTCCCGGGTGCTCCGGGAGTTCCCGGTGCTCAACGGCACGATATCGGGGAACAACCTGATCTTCCGTGGGAACGTGAATATCGGCGTGGCTGTTGATCTGGACCCGGGCCTCATCGTGCCGGTGATCCACGACGCGGACGAACTGAGCCTCGTGGGTATCGGGAAGCGGATCATTGATCTCGCCGATCGGGCTCGGAGCAGGAGGCTGAATCCCGAAGAAATTCAGGGCGCCACCTTCTCCATCACCAACCCGGGTGTTCTCGGTACCATGGCCGGCATGCCCATCATCCCCAAAGGGACCAACGGGATCCTGGGTACCGGTGCCATCGAGAAGAGGGTCGTGGTGGTAGAAGACCCGGATACCGGGACTGATTTGATGGCCATCAGGAAACGGTCCATCTTCACGTTGGGTTATGACCACCGGATGGTTGACGGAGCAGATGCGGCTCGGTTCTTGGCCCGATTGAAGGAGCTCATGGAGGGGTTCCCGGAGGATGCCTGAGGACAGGCTCCCGGCCCTCGAAGTGAGAAAGCTCGGCCGGGTCCCCTATGAAAAGGCGCTGGATCTTCAAGCGGAGCTGGTGAGTCGGCGGAGGAACCGGGAGATTCCGGACCAACTCCTCCTTCTCGAACACCCCCACGTCATCACCAGGGGCACCTCCTCTCTAGAATCCAACCTCCTCCTTTCGGAGGAGGAACTGGCATCCCGGGGGATCCAGCTTTTTGAAGCGGGTCGCGGGGGGGATGTGACCTACCACGGCCCAGGGCAGCTGGTCGGGTACCCCGTCCTGTCCCTGGCACCAGACAGAAAAGACCTGCACCGTTACCTGAGGGACCTGGAAGAGGTCCTCATCCTCACCCTCCAAGCTTTCGGAATCCAAGCCGCCCGGGAGGAGGGGCTTACGGGCGTCTGGGTCCCGGAAGGAAAACTCGGCGCCATCGGTGTCCGAGTCTCGTCGGGGTGGATTACGTCCCACGGGTTTTCCCTGAACGTAGACACGGATCTGGAGTTCTTCTCAACAACCATCGTACCGTGCGGGATTCAGGGCCGCCCAGTGGCCTCCATGACCGGGGTCCTGGGGAGACCGATCCGGGTTGGAGAGGTCTTCGATCCACTCCTTATCGCCTTTGAAAGCGTGTTTTCTCGATCCGTTTGTGTTGTCTAGACAACAAAACTCGGGTTGGGGTCCGAGGGCCGCCAGGTCGTAGCGTATTCCAGAATAATTGAAATTCGAGATTTCCAATCTTCGCCGGAATCGGACATTCCTGGCTTGATATCTATTTGTTTACAATTCTGTCACATATAGGAAAATATAGGGAGTTAACGGACTTGTAAGCGATTATGCTACAAAGAGTTACAGCATAAAACAGATTTTCCGTAGCTCGGAGACATATGATCCTTGACCTTCCCGACTGGACCCCGCATAGTGGTGGTGCATTCTTGATGCGGCCTGTATGAACGATGGCGTTGGTCATCCTCAAACAGAGCAAGGATGTGAGCCGCCGGGTGGGACGCCACCGCGGAGGTTGCCAGCCAGGGCTTGGAACCTGACTGGCCGACGGAGAGGTCGCTGGTCTTCGTCAGAGCCCCAATGCAGAGGGGCGGCCTGAACCGCCGACCGCGCGGAAGAGGGTGAGGGACCGAGCGTTCGACTGCTCGCACGTGGGCAGGTCCAAGAACGAGGCAAGTCCCGCCAGCGGAAAAAGAAGGCCCCGACCAGGGCGTGCCCGGTCGGGGTCTTTTTTTTGTCCCTGCCCCAAGCCGGTAGCCGGTGAGTATTCCGCTTCTACTTCAGCTGTGTGGGAAACCGTTTTCCCCCGGTGGTGCGTCTTCGAAGAAATCGAAATACCTCTCCCGTTCCTCCCTCTGCTTTTCCAGCCAACTCCCGAACCCGGACTCCACCAACCCACCCGAACTGGTCTGGTCTTTTGCCGCCTTGGTGGCAAGGTGGTTCGCGTACTCGTTCCTCGGGTGTCCGTGGTGCCCGCGGACCCAAACCCATTCCACATGATGCCTGCCAGCGATCCGGTCCAGCTTCTTCCAGAGTTCGAGGTTCTCCGGTGGGCCGCCCTTCCGTTTCCATCCCCGGGATTTCCAAACCCCAACCCACTCGTTCATTCCCTTAACCAGGTACTGGCTGTCCGAGACGAACCGCACCCGACAGGGCCGCTTCAGGAGGGAGAGACCCTGGATGGCGCTTTGGATCGCCATCCGATTGTTGGTTGTTGCGTCCTCTGACTCCCAATAATCCCGCCGCTCCCAGTGACCCTCCTTCCAGTATTCCACCAAACCCGCTGCGCCCCCGGGGTTCGACCGGTCCATGAACTGGTTCCCGAGGCAGGATTCGTCCGCGTGGATGACCACTCTGGGAGGGTCAGGGGTCGGGCTGGATGGGTCTTGCTGAGATTTTGGTTGTTCTTGCATCAGGCGGCGGGGTCCGGGCTCTTGGTCCTGTTCTCGGGGGTGGGGCGACATTCCCACTGAACATAGTCCGGTGCCTGGCTTGACGACCAGGGAAGGAACTCTACATTGGCGCCGGACATTCCTCTAAAAACCGGCAAATCGTGACAACGTTTTCTTCCTCCGACACGGCCTACCTCCTCCTGGAGGACGGGCGGTCTTTTTCAGGTCAGGCCTATGGCGCCCCCGGCCTCGCCCTGGGTGAAGTGGTCTTCAACACGTCCATGTCCGGCTACCAGGAGATCCTGACGGACCCCTCCTACACCGGCCAATTGGTCACCATGACCTATCCCCTCATCGGAAACTACGGTGTGAACCGGTCCGATGAAGAATCGGACGGTCCTAAGGTGTCCGGGTTCGTGGTCCGTGAAGGGTCTCGGATGTATTCCTCATGGAGAGGAGAGGGGGGCCTCCACGACTATCTGGATAGGCACGGTGTGGTAGGGATCGCTGGGGTGGATACCCGAGCGCTGACCCGGCATATCAGAGCAGAGGGCGCCATGCGTGGCGCCATCGCCCCTGTTTCAGAAGCTTCGGAGGCGGTGTTGGACCGTGTACGGGCCCATCCCCGGATGGAGGGGTTGGACCTGGCCTGCGGCGTTTCGACCGACCGGCGTTATGAGGTTCCGGCTGTGGGGGAGGAACGGTTCCATGTGCTGGCCTTCGACTTCGGGGTGAAAGCCCACTCCCCGAAGCTGATGGCGGAGCTTGGATGCCGAGTGACGGTCCTACCGGCCAACACCCCGACGGAAGCCATCGTGGAAGCGGACCCGGACGGATTATTCGTATCGAATGGTCCGGGGGATCCGGCCATGGTCGAACAAGCTCAGGGTGCCATCCTGAGGCTTTCAGAGATGGGGACCCCTGTTTTTGGGATCTGTCTCGGCCATCAGCTCATTTCGAGGGCGTTTGGGGCAAGGACGTACAAGCTCCCGTTTGGCCACCACGGAGGGAACCACCCGGTCCGCAATCTGAACGGCGGCGCGATCGAGATCACGGCCCAGAACCACGGGTTCGCGGTGGAACAGGATGGGGAAGGAAACATCCCCGGAGCTCCAGACCTCCGGACCACCCATGTGAACCTTTACGACGGGACCGTTGAGGGGGTCTCGCACCGAGATCGCCCCGTCTTCTCGGTCCAATATCATCCTGAGGCTGCCCCGGGGCCCCACGATAGTCGGTACCTCTTTCACCAGTTCCTACAATCTATGGAGCAGTGTCGGACGCGTACCTAGCTCCCGTCCCAGGCATCAGATGCCCTCGGTGGGAGGGTTGTGATAGAGCGAGACTTGACGTTTTGGGGAATCGGACGTTACCGTGCTCCCCCTCATGTGGCGGGATCGAGCTTACCTCATCCGGGCCACGGACTTAGAAGGAAGTGACGGGCTCGATCGAGTCGGCTTCCCACCCTTTCCCAGGTGGCACCGGGGGGCTAGTCCCTCCTGGAGGAATGGATGACCAAAGCGGACCTAGTGGAGCAGGTCGCAGAGGCGATTGGCCCAGGAATCACGAAGAAGGACTGCGCTCTTGTGGTAGACGGCTTTTTGAACGCCGTCAAGCTGGCGTTGGCCGAGGGTGAGAACATCGAGATCCGTGGGTTCGGGACCTTCAAGGTCCGTAGCCGGAAATCCCGTATGGCCCGAAACCCCAGGACAGGGGATCCAGTCGAGGTGCCGTCACGCTCGGTTCCGGTTTTTAAGCCATCCAAACACCTGAGGGCTAGAGTAGCCGGGTTGGATAGGGCCCTTCCATACTGATCTCGAACCCGGTAGGGTTTCGGCTGCCTAAGGCCGCCGGGCCTCGACCGATCTCGCATCTCTGAAGGTTGTAGATGGAGCCGAGGCTCACCGAGCCTACGGCTCTCTCTTTTTAACAAAACCCAGATCTGAAGCGTCAGAAAAAACGGTGAAGGACACGCTCCCTAAGAAGCAGCCTCCGGCCCCGGCCAACCAACCGCCAGACGGCGATTTGGTGGACCGGGCGAAGGACGGGGACCTGAGTGCCATGGATGAACTCATATCCAGGCACCACGGCAGTGTGTTCCGAACGGCGGTAGGGATCCTGGGCGACGACGATGCGGCCTCGGATGTTGCCCAAGAGACTTTCCTGAAGGCCTTCAGGGGTTTGGGGAAGTTCCGTGGGGAAGCCTCTTTCAAGACTTGGGTGCTGGCGATTGCCGCCAACGAAGCGAAAGGGCTCCTCAGAAAAGCTGGCCGTAGGAAAGAGTTATCTCTGGAGAGGGTTGGACCGGTTTCCTCGGAGGAGATGCCCATCGATGAAACCATGGCCCGGGATGAGGATACCAGACGAATGAAGGAAATGCTCTCCCAACTTCCAGAGAAACAAAGGCAGGCGGTGACCTTGCGGATATTCGAGGATTTGAGCTTCAGGGAGATTGGGGCCGTTATCGGCTCGAGTGAAGGGGCCGCCCGGGTGAATTACCACCATGGGATCCGCCGGCTCAAGGAGATGTCCAAGTGAGCGGGAACGAGTGCGAGAAGATCCGAGATCTGCTTCCGGAACGGGCGCGAGGTGCTCAGGGGAAGGACGGCGACCTCGTGGAAGCCCATCTCCGCTCCTGTACGGACTGCCGGCGGGAGCTGGAAGTGATCAAGGCCGTTCGAGACCAACGGCCAAGCGTCCCTTCGGACCTGGAAGCGAAGATCCAAGCCCGGATCCGGCAGGGCCTGGAAGATGAGTCCTCCCCGGGTCAGATCCCCGTGAGGGATGATAGCTCCGCCAGACCTGCGTTCGTCGGCCGAAGGTGGGCGCCCACGTGGGCTTTGTCCGCCGCGGCGGTCGTCATTCTGGCCCTGGGGACGAGCATCCTCTGGAACGGTGGGGACGGGGACATGGTCCAGGACCCGACGGCGGTGGCATCCCAAGAGCTGCTGCCGGAGTCCTGGTTGTGGGATGATGGAATGGTTGCGGGTGCTCCCGTCTTCGATGGCCTTTCCGACGAAGATCTGGAAGCCCTTTTAGAGGAGTTGGAGGGATGATGTTTAGAGTAATCGCGGCGCTCGGACTGGCGAGTGTCATGACCCTGGCCCCCCTGTTGGTTTCCGCCCAGGTAAACCCACCGCCGGGCGGCCAACGCCAGAGGCTGCAGATGGAACAACGCCTCCAGCTGGGCTTTCAGCGATCGATCCAAAACCAGCTGGGCTTGGACGAGACCAAAATGGCTGGCGTCCAGGCGATCATGCGGTCCTTCCAGCAAGAACGGTCGGGCCTGAGTCGGGCTCAGGCCTCCCTCAGGCATCGGTTGCGGGATCCCGCCCTCCAGGACCTGACAGACGAGGAAGCGACCGGGATTCTGCAGGAAATGCTGGATGTCCAGCAGCGGGAGCTGGACCTCTACACAAGGGAACAACAACAGCTCCTGACGGTGATGACATCGAGCCAGCTCGTCAGGTTCTACCGGCTGAGAGAAAACCTGGGACAGCGAGTCCAGCAGCTACGGCGGGGTGGCGGCCAAGGGCCGGGGGGTGGTCGGGTGGGAGGATCGGGTCTGGGCCTAGCGCCCGGAGTTGGTGGCGGCGGAGCTGGTTTGCTCCGTTGACGTAATCGGCCACGAGACCTACCGTTTCGGGGAGGGCATTCCGCCCTCCCTTTTTTTTGCGTATGCGGATCCAACTTCTCTTCTTTGCATCCTATCGGGAGCTTCTGGGTACGGGTGATATGCCTTTGTCCCTCCCTGAAGGAACCGATGTGGCCGGACTGGTGGCCGAGCTCCGGGGTCGTGGTGGTGTGTTCAGCGAACTGCCGGCGCACCCGGCGGTGGCAGTGAACGAAGAGTATGCTCCGGAGGACCGAGTCCTGACGGACGGAGACGCGGTGGCTTTCATCCCACCGGTGGCCGGAGGTTGAGGGTGCCAACGTCCGGAATCGTCACCGATCCCATCGCGCCCGAAGTGGTGTTGAGGGACCTTACTACCTCGGAGGACGGCGCGTGCGTCCTCTTTCTCGGCGTGGTGCGGGACCATAATGAGGGTCGGGCCGTGTCCGGGCTGGACTATGAGGTTTACCAGGGGATGGCCGAAAAAACCCTGGCCGATATCTCCTCCGAGGCCTCTCATCGCTTCGGGACAGACCGGATCACGGTCCTGCACCGGATCGGCGAGCTGAAAGTGGGGGAGGTCGCCACGGCCATAGCCGTCGCTACGCCCCACCGGGGTGAAGCGTATGCGGCTTCCAGGTACATCATCGAAGAGCTGAAACAACGGCTCCCCATCTGGAAGAGGGAGCACTACTTGGACGGGGAGACACGTTGGGTGGGAGGGCACGATCCGAAGGGCACCTCGTCTGGAGTCGACCCCGCGAAGGAAAACCCCAACGTCCAGCGAGGGGAGGGGGAACGGAGTTGAGCCAGATTCCCGTCTTCCAGGGCCGGACCATGTCCGATTCTTTCGGTCGGAGGATCGAGTACCTCCGGATTTCGGTGACGGACAAGTGTAACCTCAGGTGTGTGTACTGCATGCCGGAGGAGGGGCTCCCCTGGCTGAAAAAAGACGAACTCCTCACGTACGAAGAGATTCGGGACATCGTGGCCGTCCTGGCTCCCCGTGGGCTAAAAAGGGTCCGGCTGACCGGTGGGGAACCCCTCATCCGAAAAGACCTCCCTTACCTGGTGGACCTCATCGCATCGGTCCCGGGCATCCAGGATCTGGCCATCTCCACCAACGGTGTCCTCTTGGAGAAGCTGGCTGGTCCACTGAAGGATGCCGGCGCCACTCGGGTGAACATCTCCCTGGACTCTTTCAGGAAGGACCGAGTAGACGCTCTGGCCCGGCGGGAGGGCACGTTCGAGAAGGTGCTGGCGGGTTTGGACGCGGCCGAGAAGGCTGGCCTGGAACCCATCAAGATGAACGTTGTCTTGATCCGGGGAAAAAACGACGACGAGATCATTGATTTTGCCGAAGCCACCCGGACCCGACCCTGGCACATAAGGTTCATCGAGATCATGCCCACCACGTCGAATTTAGAGCTCAGCGCCAACGATTTCTTCTCGTGTGACGAGGCTCTGGAGCGGCTCAGCGAGGTGGGGGACCTGAGATCGGTCCCGGGCCCGGAGGGGAACGGGCCGGCAGCTTATTTCCGATTCCCTGGAGCGAAGGGCACCGTGGGTGTAATCACGCCCATGAGCCACAACTTCTGTGACGATTGTAACCGCCTTCGTCTGACGGCTGACGGGCAGCTCCGCCCATGCCTTTTCGGAGACATCCAGACCAATCTCCGGGACCCCCTGCGGGCAGGGGAGGATCTCCTCCCTCTTATCGAAAAAACCCTCCGAATCAAGCCGGAACGGCACGATCTGGTGCAGGGCAGCGATGCGGGATCCGGCGGCCTGATCGCCCTTTCCCAAACGGGCGGTTGAACCCCGGCACTAGGGCTGGGTGACTTTTTTCACACTATAGCGTTTTGGTGCGTTGACACCCCCTCGGGGCTCCGGTAGGTTGCCCCGGAAGGCCCTGTGTTTATTCCACTACTGCGTACTTTGGGGAACGTTATGGTTAACAAGATTTCCGTGATCGGTGGCGGCCACGTTGGGGAGAGCTGCTCTCTGCTGGCAAGCCAACAAGAACTAGCCAAAGAAGTCATCCTCCTCGACATCATCGAAGATGTTCCCATCGGAAAAGGTCTGGACCAGTGGGAGGCCGCTCCGGTCCTGGGATTTGATACCCGGGTGAAGGGGACCAACGACTGGGCGGACACCGCCGGAACCGACATTTTCATCATGACCGCCGGCGTGGCCAGGAAGCCCGGGATGGACCGGGAGGACCTCCTGAAGATTAATGCCGGGATCGTGAAGTCCTGCGCCGAGAACATAAAAAAATACGCGCCGGACTCCATCATCATCGTCGTGTCCAACCCTCTGGACGTGATGGCTTACGTGGCCTTCGAGAACTCCGGTTTCCCTAGGGAGCGCGTCTTCGGTATGGCCGGTATTCTGGACACGGCCCGGTTCCGCTCCTTCCTTGCCCTCGAACTGGACGTGAGTGTCGAGGACATCCAGGCACTGGTGCTGGGCGGCCACGGTGACAGCATGGTTCCCCTGGTGAGCTACGCCTCCATCAGCGGTATCCCCCTCACCTTCTTCCTGGACCAGGAAACGCTGGATCCTATCATCACCCGGACCCGTAAGGGTGGCGGTGAGATCGTCGGTTACCTGAAGACCGGAAGCGCTTACTACGCACCGGCTGCCGGGGCGGTCCAGATGGCCGAGGCCATCGTCAAGGACAAGAAGCGGATCTTCCCCTGCTCCTGCTATCTCCAGGGTGAGTACGGCCAAGAAGGCCTCTTCATCGGTGTGCCCTGCAAGGTTGGCAAGGGCGGAATGGAAGGGATCATCGAAGTACCCCTCTCCGACGACGAGAAGGCCGCGCTGGACAACAGCATGAATGCTGTGAAGTCCACGATGGACGACCTCGCCAAGCTGGACTACTAGAAGGCCAGTGGGGTGGCTCCGGGTCAGCCGGAGTCACCCCCCCTCCAAGGCTACCTGAGCACCGGGAGATACGATGCGTCGGGTCATAAGTCTCTACCGTACTTCGGTGGGGAAGAAATTCTACATGGCCGTGTCAGGATTTATCCTGATCGGCTTTTTAGTCGCCCATATGGTCGGGAACCTGAAGATGTACATGGGCGCCGACTCCTTTAATCACTATGCAGAATTCCTTCGGGAGGTGGGGTACCCGATCCTGCCCCACATGGCCGGGCTCTGGCTCTTCAGAATCGTTCTTCTGGTGTGCGTGGGCCTCCACATGCTCTCGGCATGGCAGGTCTACACCCAGAGCCGGAATGCTCGGGGAGGGAAGTACACGAAAGAAGAGTCTCTCCACTTCGCTTACGCTTCCAGGACAATGCGCTGGGGGGGGGTCATTATCGGGGCTTTTGTCGTGTACCACATCCTCCACTTCACCACCGGAAACGCTCACCCCGAGTTTGTCCACGGGGAAGCCTACCAGAACGTCATTATCGGATTTCAGAGTCCCCTCGTCGTGGCGTTCTACCTGGTGGCCCTGGTGATGGTGACGTTCCACATCTACCACGGGCTTTGGAGCGCTTTTCAAACGGTGGGTGCAAACCACCCGAAGTACAATGCGTACCGGAGGCCTTTGGCCCTGGTTCTGGCTCTCCTCCTCTTCGCCGGTTTCATGACGGTGCCGGTTGGGGTGGTGGCAGGGGTCCTGACGATCTAGAGGTTCCGGAGACGGAACCCAACGTATACGAGTGGAGGTTTCTGGGGATATGGAGCTCAACGCCAAAATTCCATCCGGCCCCATCGATCAGCACTGGACCAATCACCAGTTCGAGATGAAGCTGGTGAACCCGGCCAACAAACGAAAATACAATGTGATCGTTATTGGCTCGGGGCTGGCCGGAGCTGGGGCCGCAGCCACCATGGGCGAGCTGGGTTACAACGTCCGGGTCTATACCTATAACGACTCGGCTCGTAGGGCTCACTCCATCGCTGCCCAAGGTGGAATCAACGCCGCAAAAAACTACCAGAATGATGGGGACAGCATCTTCCGCCTCTTCTACGACACCGTAAAGGGGGGAGATTTCCGGTCCAGGGAATCCAACGTTTACCGCCTGGCCGAGGTCAGCCTGAACATCATCGATCAGGCTGTCGCCCAGGGCGTACCGTTTGCTCGGGAGTACGGAGGCCTTTTGGCCAACCGGTCCTTCGGTGGCGCCCAGGTTTCCCGGACCTTCTACGCTCGGGGTCAGACCGGCCAACAGCTCCTGTTGGGGTGCTACCAGGCCCTGCAGAAGCAGGTCCATGCCGGGAATGTGAAGGTCTTCTCGCGGCACGAGATGATGGACGTCGTCGTCGTGGATGGAGTGGCCAAGGGTGTGGTGGTGCGGGATCTCGTGAGTGGCAGGATTTACTCCGACACGGCTGACGCGGTGGTCCTGGCGACAGGTGGTTACTCCAACGTCTTTTACCTCTCCACCAATGCCAAAGGGTGTAACGTCACCGCTGCGTGGCGGGCGCACCGGAAGGGTGCCGGGTTCGCAAATCCGTGCTTCACCCAAATCCACCCGACCTGTATTCCGCCTTCCGGAGAGGAACAATCCAAACTCACCCTCATGAGTGAGTCTCTCCGGAACGACGGACGAATCTGGGTGCCCGCGAAGGAGGGCGACACACGGGCCGCCGCGGACATCCCCGAAGGCGAGAGGGACTATTACCTGGAACGGTTCTATCCGTCCTTTGGGAACCTGAGCCCGAGGGACATCTCCTCCCGCCGTGCGAAGGAAATGGTGGACAGCGGGCACGGTGTGGGAGAGATGAGGAACGGCGTGTACCTGGATTTCGCCGACGCCATCAACCGGTTGGGCGAGGGAGCCATCCGGGAGCGCTACGGGAACCTCTTCGCCATGTATGAAAAGATCACCGGCGAAGACCCCTACAAGGTGCCCATGAGGATCTATCCGGCTCCTCACTACACCATGGGCGGTCTTTGGGTGGACTACAACCTCCAAACCACCGTTCCCGGCCTTTTCGCCACAGGTGAGGCGAACTTCTCCGACCACGGGGCCAACCGCCTGGGAGCGTCAGCTCTCATGCAGGGCATGGCCGACGGGTACTTCGTGATGCCGTTGTGCATCGGCGACTGGTTGGCGCGAGTGAATCCTGGGGACACCCCCACCGATCACCCGGCCTGCAAGGACGCCGAGCGCGAGGTGAAGGAAAAGATGGACGCCCTCCTGGCTGTGGGTGGAAAGACATCGGTCGACACCTTCCACCGCAGGCTCGGGAAGGTGATGTGGGATTACTGTGGAATGTCCCGCGACGCCGATGGCCTCAAGAGCGCCATCTCCCAGATCAAGGAGATCAGGGACGAGTACTGGCAGGACGTCCGGGTACTGGGGAACGGGGAGTCCTTCAACCAGTCGCTGGAGAAGGCGGGACGCGTGGCCGACTTCATGGAGTTCGCCGAGGTCATGTGCTACGACGCCCTCTCCAGAGACGAGTCCTGCGGCGCCCACTACCGGGTAGAGCACGTAGATGAGGAAGGGGAGGCGAAGAGAGACGACGAGAACTTCGCCTACTCCGCAGTTTGGGAGTTCAAAGGAGTAGGAGAGGAGCCGGCGCTCCACAAGGAACCGCTAACCTTTGAGAACGTGCCCCTCTCCACGAGGAGCTATAAATAATGGACCTCACACTTCACGTATGGCGCCAGGACGGGCCTAACGACAAAGGGCGTTTCGAAACCCTTCCGGCCAAGGACATCAGCGAGCACATGTCCTTCCTGGAGATGCTCGACCTGGTAAATGAGCAGCTCATCGATCAGGGTAAAGAGCCCATCGCCTTCGACCACGATTGTCGGGAAGGTATCTGCGGAACCTGCGGCCTCATGATCAACGGGGTTCCTCACGGACCGTTGAGCCTCACCACGGCCTGCCAGATTCACATGAGACACCTGGAAGGTGCCACGGAAATCTGGGTCGAACCCTGGAGAGCCACGGCCTTCCCCGTGATCAAGGATCTGGTCGTGGACCGGAGTGCCATGGACCGGATCATAGAAGCCGGCGGGTACGTTTCGGTTCGTACAGGAGCCGCACAGGACGCCAACGCCACTCCCATCAAAAAAATCGACGCCGACATGGCCATGGATGCCGCCATTTGTATCGGTTGTGGAGCCTGCGTCGCCGCCTGTCCAAACGCCTCGGCCATGCTCTTCACCTCGGCCAAGGTCGGACACCTGGGTTTTCTCCCTCAGGGTCAGCCGGAGCGGTATGAGAGGGTTCTGAACATGGTCCAAGTCCACGATGACGAGGGCTTCGGAAACTGTACCAACCACGGTGCCTGTCAGAACGCATGCCCCAAGGGAATCAGCGTGGACTTCATCTCCCGCCTGAACAGGGACCTTGTAAAAGCCACGCTGACGTACAAGCCTTACGAGATCACGGCAGTGTAGGACCGAGAGACTTCGGCGTTTTGATCGCCGCCGGCTTACCAGCTGCGGCGGGGCGACTTGATGTAAGCGAAGGGCCGGTCCCAATCGGGGCCGGCCCTTCCATGAGGAGGTTGGAGGAGGTCATGAGGAACTTGTGCGTTTTGTTTTTGACCGCTGCTATCGTTGCCTGTGGCGGTGACGCCGAGATCGCGCCGGCTTTTGCGCCAGATGTGGACCTGGCGGCCATGACCCAGACGGAATCGGGTCTCCATGTTCTGGATCTGGAGGTAGGGGAAGGGGAGGAGGCATCCATTGGCCTCCTAGCCACTGTCCATTATACCGGGTGGTATCTTGACGGGGAGAAGTTTGATTCGAGCCTTGATCGGGGTGAGCCCTATCCGGTTCCTCTGGGAGCGGGGAAGGTCATCCAGGGATGGGATGAGGGGCTCGTGGGGATGCGGGTCGGAGGAAAGCGCCGGCTGGTGATTCCTCCTGAATTGGGTTATGGCCGCGAGGGTGGCAGGGGAATTCCCCCGAACTCGACGTTGGTTTTTGACGTGGAGTTGGTCAATGTCGAGTAGGGGAGGGTTGATGAGGGGTATCGGTCCCAGGATTGTACTGACCGGTGCGGCGGCAGTCCTCTGTTGGGCCTGTGCCACCATGGCATTCGAGATTCAACTATTGGGTGTGGGAGAATGAAAAGTTCGATCTTGGGCTTTACCGGCTTCGGACTCCTGCTTTCCCTCCAGGCGTGTGATCCGGGAGGTACCACCGGCACGGAGGGCACGGGTGGGCTCACCTTCGCCCCCGGGCTCGGCGTGGATCTCACTCAGATGACTCGGACATCCTCAGGCCTCTACTACCAAGATCTTGTGGTGGGCACGGGGGAAGAGGCGGTGGAAGGGGGCAGGGTCACGGTTCATTACACGGGGTGGCTCCACGACGGGACCCAATTCGACACGAGCCTCGGAGGAGACCCTGCCACCTTCAATCTCTACGAGGTGATCCAGGGCTGGGCCGAGGGTGTGCCCGGGATGAAGGTGGGTGGGAAAAGGAAGCTGGTGGTCCCCCCCCATTTGGGATACGGGCAGGCCGGGTCTCCCCCGCTGATACCGGGGAATGCCACGCTGGTCTTCGACATCGACCTGTTGGGGGTTGGTTGATGGGCCCGGCATGATCGCTGCCCAGGAGGGTCTGAGCAGGTCGGTTCCCCTACGGTCCCCGTGAGGGGGGCGCTCGCCTTCCCGTCTCGATATCTTCGGGGCTCGCTACGCCAAAGCGGGCCCGCAACTTCCTCCTGGCGACTTCCATCTTCCACAGGCCCGCGTCGGATGCCCCCGCACGGGGGCCGCAGGGGGAACCGTCCGACTCGAATCCGGGAATCGACGAACTGGCCTCCACGAGGCCGTGTCGTGTCAGCCCCGCACCACCTCCACGTCGATGACCGGCCCCAGGTCGAAAAGGGGTGCGGGACCGTCCAGAAGCCTCCCGACGGGATTCACGGCGGATGCAGCCCGGGGTTCCCCGCCGACACTGGCCGGGGTAGGGCCGAAGAAGACGCAGAGGGCATGCCCGGTGGGCCAGTAGGCCAGCTCCCCCACCTCCATCTCATCCCGGGCGTCGTCGGCCAGTGGGACGGAAATGCCGCAATCCCCGTAATACTCGTCACCCCACCGGAACATCCTGAACTCTAGCGGAAGCTCGGCCAGGAGGCCCCGGGCTGTGGGGGAGTCGTTGAGCTCGGCGGCCAACTCCAGCGGTCCGATTCTGATGAGTATGCGCTCGGCCATAGGGTACCTCCTGGTCACTCTGTCGGTCGGTTACGGGGATGGCGAGCGGCCCCCGAGGGGGCACCGAGGAGAGGGCCGTCGACCCTTACAGCTTCGGCAGTGTCACCCCCTGCTGGTTCATGTACTTGCCCTTCCGATCGGCGTAGGCGATCTCGGGCTCCTCATCCCCCTGAAAGAAGAGGAGCTGGGCGATGCCCTCCCCACCGTAGATCTTCGCTGGGAGCGGTGTCGTATTGGAGATCTCGAGGGTCAGGTAGCCACACCAGGTGGGCTCCAGGGGGGTCACGTTCACGATGATGCCGCATCGGGCGTAGGTGCTCTTCCCGAGACAGACCACCAGCGTATCTCGGGGGATGCGGAAGTACTCCTCCGTTCGGGCGAGGGCGAAGGAGTTGGGCGGGATGATGCATTCAGCGGAGTTGACGTCCACGAACGACCTGTCGTCGAAGCTTTTTGGATCCACCACCACGTTGTGGACGTTGGTGAAGACCTTGAACTCCGGGGCGACCCGGATGTCATACCCAAACGAGGAGAGGCCGTAGGAAATATTCCCTTCCTTCACCTGGTTAGGGTGGAAGGGTTCGATCATCCCATGTTCCTCGGCCATACGGCGGATCCAACGGTCGCTCTTGATACTCATAAATCCCAGATCGTAAAAGGGGGGTCAAAAGGTCGCTTTCGGACAGGTCAGAAGGTCCGTTCCGAAGCAAGGCGGGGCCCAAGATACGGGGTGGAAATGCCCCTAGGCAAACGGCATGGAAAATGCTGTTTTTCTACACCCGGAGAGGCCTAAGCTGTTGCTTGACCTTCGTCTAGGCCTCGTCTACATTCGGGCGTTCGAAAAGTGACCGATTTCACACACGTTTAGGGCATTCCCATGGCGGAATCCTACGTACCTCTCCTAATCCTCTTCGCGGCCTCGACGGTAGCGGCCCTCGGGTTCGTGGCCATCTCCACCATTCTCAACCCTCGGAGGCCTACTCCTCAGAAGGACATGCCTTACGAGTCGGGAATGATCCCTTTGGGCGACACCAGGGCCAGGTTTTCCGTGAAGTTCTACGTGGTCGCCATCAGCTTCATCGTGTTCGACTTGGAGACGGTGTTCCTCATTCCTTGGGCCGTCGAGGTCAAGGAGTTGGGATGGAGCGCCTTCGTGGCGATGACACTGTTCGTCGTCGTCCTGGCGGTCGGACTTCTCTACGAGTGGAAAAAAGGAGGCCTTGAGTGGGATTGAATGACAAGGCGCCTCCCCAGATAGTCGGGGCTTCGCCCGGGCTCCTGGGGGAGGGTACCCCTGCGTTCTTTACGTCAAAGCTCGATTTCCTGGTGAACTGGGCTCGGAGGAATTCTCTCTGGCCCAACCCCCTGGGGACCGCCTGTTGCGGCATCGAGATGATGGCGGCATTCGCCAGCGATTACGACTTGGCTCGCTTCGGGATGGAGCGAATGTCCTTCAGCCCGAGGCAGGCCGATGTCCTCGTCTGCGCCGGCCGTGTGACCTACAAGTTCGCCCCTGTCCTGCGCCGGATTTGGGACCAGATGACCCAGCCCAAATGGTGTATTTCCATGGGCGCTTGTGCCAGCACCGGAGGGGTTTTTGACGTCTACTCCATGGTCCAGGGCATCGACACCATCATCCCGGTGGACGTCTACATCCCTGGCTGCCCTCCCCGGCCGGAGGCCCTCATCTACGCCCTCATGATGGTCCAGGAGAAGATCAAGCAGGAGAGCCTGGATCAACACGCCATTCTCAGGGCCGAGGATCCTGCGGCCGTGGCGAAACCCAGGGCCGACGAGGAGGAGATCGGCGACCTGTCTGGACCGTTCGGGAACTCCACCGAGCAGAATCGGGTGAGCGGCCTCGAGCGGACCGACGTCATCAGTCGGCCCGGTGACCGGCTCCCGTAGAGATGAAAGCGATACTTCATGGCTGACGAGAGATCCGGCTTCGACGCGGTGGTGGAGGGCCCCAAACCCTCCTACCAAGGAGAGCTCAGCCCGGTTCAGGTGCAATCGCCGGGAGAGGTCCACGAGTCCGTCGAGGCTTTGAGAGACCTGTTCGGAGAGGCGGTCCTGCGGCACGACGTGGTGGCGAACGGCCAACACATCGTGTTCGTTCCGCCGGAGCGGAATCTGGAGATCTTGACCTGGCTCCGGGACGACCCGGAACAGCAGTACGATCTCCTGCGGGACGTAACCGCGGTGGACTACGGAGGTGGCCAGCCTCTCCAGGTGGTCTATCAGCTGTTTTCCTTCTTCCATAAAAATGCCCTCTGTGTGAAATGTGAGCTCCCGCTGGATGACTTGGAGATCGAGTCGGTGGTGAGCCTGTGGAAGGCGGCGAACTGGTTGGAACGGGAGGTCTACGACCTTTTCGGGATCACGTTCAAGAACCATCCTGACCTCCGGCGGATTCTCATGCCTCCGGACTATGCCGAGGGGCACCCGCTGAGGAAGGACTTCCCTCTGAGGGGAAGGTTCTCCAGAGCCGAGCAAACCCGAAGGGCCCTGAGTCAGGACCTGGACCACTACTACTTCGATGCGGAAATCGAGCGGGGAGGAGAACCTCAGGAACTCCCGCCGGTAGCGAAGACTGGGGAGGAAGCCCCCGAATAGGGGCTCTCTCTGCACGGCGCACGAGCGCGAAACGGGAAACGATACATGGCCCAGAAAACAGTCGAGCTGACCCTCGGCCGAACTCCGGAGATGGGAGTGGGTGGGAAGCCCGTTATGGGGCCTCTAGCACCCATCGACATGCCCGAACCGGATATGGAATCGGAAAACATGCTCGTGAACATCGGGCCCCAGCACCCCGCCACCCACGGGGTGCTCAGGCTGGTTTGCGAGCTTGACGGCGAGACAGTGGTGAAGTGCACACCCCACATCGGGTACCTCCACTCCTCTTTTGAGAAGCTCGGCGAGTACAGGACGTGGAATCAGATCGTGCCCCTCACCGACCGAATGGACTACCTGGCTCCCCTCATCTACAACTGCGCTTATATCATGAGCGTTGAGGCCATGATGGGGATCGAGGTTACGGAGCGGTGCAAGCTGACCCGGGTCATCATGATGGAGCTGGACCGGATCTTCGGGCACCTTCTCTGGTTGGGCACTTTTGTGATGGACCTCGGCGCTTTCACTCCCTTCCTCTACACCTTCACAGAGCGGGAGCGCATCTACAGGCTCCACGAGGCCTACACCGGAGCCCGCATCACCACCTCCGCCACAAGGGTCGGGGGGATGATGTCCGATATGCCCGAGGGCTGGGCCCAGGGCGTCAGGGATTTCTGCCATGGGCTTCCCAGGACCCTGGAAGAGTGCGAAACCCTGCTGGACAACCATGGCATTTTCCTTAGCCGGTGCCAGGGCATCGGGGTGATCTCCGGCGAGGATGCCCTCAACTATGGCCTCACAGGCGCCAACCTCCGGGGGAGCGGGGTCCCGTACGACGTCCGGAAAGACCAACCCTACTACGACTACGAGACCTACGACTTCGAGATCCCGGTGGGAGAGTATGGCGACTCCTACGACCGGTACCTCTGCCGAATGGAAGAAATGAAGCAGAGCCTGAGGATCCTCCACCAAGCCCTGGACCGGCTGGAAAAGGCCAAGGGCCCCATGGATGTTGAAGACCCAAGGATCACTCTTCCTTCCAAGACAGACGCCATGAGCGACATGGAGTCCATGATCCACCACTTCAAGCTCGTTACCGAGGGACTCCATGCGCCGGTTGGGGAGTCGTACTTCCCGGTTGAGGCTTCCAAGGGCGAGTTGGGGATGTACGTGGTGAGCGACGGAGGAACGAAGCCGGTCCGCTGGCGGGTACGTCCGCCGTCGTTCGTGAACTTGGCGGCCCTGCCGAGCATGCTGGAGGGGCACCTCCTGTCCGACCTGATCACAATCAACGCCAGTATCGACATTGTTCTGGGGGAAATTGACCGATGAGTGAAGCGCGGAAGATCCCCTTCAGGAACCCCGGCTGGGCTGGAAACACAGGTGAGTTCGATTTGACTGAGGCCCAAGTCCGGGGAGACGAGTACGTAGGAAAACGTCCTCCGGAGGGAGGGCACGCTTCGGGTGCCAGCACGTACCCCTACATGCTCGCTGAGAGGGATCCTGAAGCTCCCATATTCGACGGGCCGTTCAAGGAACGGCTGGAAAAGATCCGTAGCCGATATCCGGACGCCCGATCGGCCCTCTTACCGGCGTTGGGAATGGCCCAGGAGCTTCGGGGCTACCTTTCGCCGGAGACCATGGAGCAGGTTGCCGGCCTTCTTGACCTCTCCCCGGCATACGTCAGGGGTGTGGCCACCTTCTACACCATGTACAACAAGCGCCCCGTCGGGCGCTTTCTCATTCAGGTCTGTACGAACATCAGCTGCGGGATCTGCGGCGGGGACGACGTTCTACAGGCCTTCTTGAACAATACGGAGACCGAGCTAGGGGAAACCTCGGAAGATGGGAACTTCACGGTCATCGAGGCTGAGTGTTTGGCCGGCTGCGGGTTCCCCACCACGGTCCAGATCAACTCTCGTTATTACGAGAACGTGATGCCCAAGGATGTTCCAGAAATCCTGGAACGCCTCAAGGCCCAGGGTGAATAGATGGCATACCCATATACGCACGAGAAAGAGGTCCGGATCCTCTCCAAACACTTTGGAGAGCCGGAAGCCCGGACGGTCGAGGGGTGGAAGGCCAGGGGTGGATACCAAACCCTGACCAAAGCCTTCGAGATGGGCCGGGACGCGATCATCAATGAGGTAAAAGCCTCTGGCCTCCGGGGCAGGGGAGGCGCCGGATTCCCGGCAGGCGTGAAATGGAGTTTCATGCCGAAGGAAAAGACCCGACCTCATTACCTCCTGTGCAACGCCGACGAGTCCGAGCCCGGGACCTTCAAAGACCGAGAGCTGCTGCGGTGGACACCCCACCAGCTCATCGAGGGGATGATCATCTCGGCTTACGCCATCCAGGCGGAAGAATGCTACGTCTACTGCCGGGGTGAGTTCTTCGAAACAACCGCGGTCTTGGCAAAAGCGGTGGAAGACGCCTACGAAGCCGGGTACCTCGGGCAAAACATCCTGGGTTCCGGCGTGAACGTGGACATCACTGTCCACTGCGGTGGCGGCGCCTATATCTGCGGCGAAGAGACCGCCCTCATGAACTCCCTGGAAGGGAGGAGGGGCACCCCGCGGGTGAAACCGCCTTTCCCTGCCCAAGCCGGATACATGATGATGCCCTCCACCGTGAACAACGTGGAGACTCTTTCGTCGGTTCCGTTCATTATCCAAGAGGGTGCTGATGCTTATCGGGCCAACGGCACGGAGGAGAGCCCGGGTACGAAGCTCTTTTGCGTGAGCGGCCATGTTCGGCGCCCGGGTAACTACGAGTTGCCTCTCGGCTTCCCTCTCATGGAACTCATCGAAGACGTCTGCGGCGGAATGAGGGAGGGACGGAAGCTGAAGGGAGTGATTCCGGGTGGCAGTTCGGTCCCCATCCTCAACGCCGAAGAGTGCGCCGACTGCGAGATGTCGTTTGAAGGAGTGATCGAGGCCGGATCCCAGCTTGGGTGTGCAGCGGTGATCGTCATGGACGACTCCACCGACATGGTGCAGGCCGTCCGCCGAATGGTGGACTTCTACACTCACGAGTCTTGTGGTCAGTGCACGCCCTGTCGTGAAGGGAGCTCCTGGACCGGCAAAATCCTGAAGCGGATCGAAGAGGGCCGCGGAACCGAAGAAGACCTGGACACCCTCATGGAAGTAACCAGTCAGATGGAGGGGACGACCATCTGCGTGCTTTCCGACTCTGTGGCGGCACCGGTCCAGTCATCCATCCTCAAATACCGTGAGGAATACCTGGCCCGCATCAGGACCGGGGAGAAGGTGGGGGCGGCATCATGAGCGATCAGCAAACTCCGAACACCGTCACCTTCACCCTCGACGGACAGGAGGTCACGGTCCCCAAAGGGACGACCATCCTAAGAGCCGCCGAGTCGATTGGGATCAAAATCCCGCACTATTGCTTCCATCCAGGCCTTTCATCCCCGGCCATGTGCCGGTTGTGTCTCGTGGAGGTCGAGGGCTGGCCGAGGATGGCTCCGTCCTGCAAGGAGACCGCTCAGGACGGGATGGTGGTCTTCACCAACAGCGAGTTGGCGCAAAAACAGAGGACCGGGGTCCTCGAGTTCTACCTGGTGAACCACCCCCTCGACTGTCCCATCTGCGACCAGTCCGGGGAGTGCGACCTACAGGACTACGTGTTCGAGGAGGGTCGTGAGCACGGCCGCGGGCGTGAGCCCAAGCGCGTCCTGGGCCGTGACGACTTCGGTGGGGACGTGCTCTTCAACGGTGATCGATGCGTGATGTGCACGCGTTGCGTCCGTTTCATGCGGGAAGTTGCCGAGGACGAGCGCCTCTGCGTCGTGGAGCGCGGCAACCGAGCGGTAATCGACACGTTCTTCGAGGAGGGCCTGGAAGGTTCACCGTATGCAGGGAACATCATCGACATCTGTCCCGTCGGTGCTCTCATCTCCAAGGACTTCCTCCACAAAGCCAGGGCCTGGGACTTGGATCGCACGCCGTCGGTCTGCCCCTCGTGCAGCCAGGGGTGCAACATCACTCTCCAGGTTCGCGACGATCTGGTCCAACGGCTGAAGCCCAGGGAGAACCTGGAAGTCAACGGCTGGTGGATGTGTGACTTCGGTCGGCATAACTACGAGTGGATGAACCGGACCGATCGTACGGAAGTGCCCATGGTCCGCGGGCAGGAGGTCGGATGGGCCGACGCTTTGGGCGACCTCCTGCAGGCGTTGAAGGATGCCAAAGAGAGCGTAAAGGCGGTGACCTGGGCCCACGCTCCCAACGAGGAGATGGGCCTACTCAGTGGTCTCTTGGCCGAGCTCGGGGGTGGGGAGGTAGTGTATCGATCCCCACGAACGGAAGGCGAAGTCCCGCTCCCGGGGTTCCCGCTGCTCGCTCGCCGTGAGGACCTGGCGCCCAACGTGAACGGGGCGGAGATCTTCGGATTTAGAAGGGTGGGGGACAATAACAGCCAGGGCGGCTTGGACGAACTGGCCGGTCACGATGGTGTTCTGATCGTGGTCGGGGACCCCATAGAGGACTACGGGGAAGATTTCGGCTCCAAGGCCGAACTCTATGTATACCTGGGAAGCTATCAGTCGAAGACCGCCTCCAACGCCCACTTTGTCCTACCGATCACCACTTTCGCCGAACAGGAAGGGACTTACACCAACGTCCAGGGGCGGGTCCAGCGGTTCTGGCCGGGCGTCCGGTCCCCCGCATCTGCACGGCCTGGGTGGCTCATCCTCGGCGCTCTGGTGGCGGAATTGACCGGAACGGAGGCTCCCGTCAGTGCGGATCAGGCCTTCGCAAAAATCGCCGAGAAGACATCCGAGTTCGGTGGGATCACATATCGGGATCTGGGACCTCGAGGCGCGGTGGCTGGAAAGCCCGCCGGTGTCTCGGGCGACTAAGGCAACGAACCCATGAGCGAACAAACACTGTTCTTGATCGAAAAATCCATCATCGTCCTGGCGGTTTTTGGTGGCGTGATGTTGGTGGTGGCCCTCACCACTCTCGTTGAGCGACGGGTCGCCGGGTTCATCCAGGACCGTTACGGCCCGAACCGGGTGGGACCCTTCGGGATTCTTCAGCCCGCGGCAGACGGTCTGAAGAACTTCCTGAAAGAGGAGACCATGCCGGCTGCGGCGGCCCAGCCCTACTTCTGGCTGGGACCGGTCATCTCTTTGGCTCCGGCCCTGGTGACCTTTGCGGTCGTCCCCTTCGCGGCGCCCCTTCCCATCGGGGGCCGCGTGGTGGAGATGATCGTGGCCGATGTGCCCATCGGGATTCTGTACATCCTCGCCCTCAGCTCCTTGGGAGTATACGGAGTGGTGATGGGCGGATGGGCGTCCAATAACAAGTACTCCTTCTTGGGCGGGCTCCGTGCCTCGGCCCAGATGGTCAGTTACGAGGTGGCCTTGGGGCTCGCGATCGTAGTTGTCTTGTTGATGGCGGGTAACGTCACCCTCACCGAGATGGTTTGGCAGCAGCAGCAACTGAACTTCTGGTTCGCCTTCCCAATCTCCTTGGCTTTTATCCTCTTCGTGATATCTGCGTTCGCGGAAACCAATCGAACGCCCTTCGACATGCCCGAGGCCGAATCCGAGCTGGTAGCCGGGTTCCATACCGAGTACTCGGGGATGAAGTACGCCATGTACCCCATGGGCGAGTATGCCCACCTGGTGACCTCATCGGCCCTCATGGCGACCCTCTTTTTCGGGGGTTGGGATATCCCGTTCTGGACCGGGGATGACGCCTTCCGCTATGGGGACATGTGGATCAGCGGGTTCGCCGCCGACGGTACCCCTATTGAGGCGAGTCTGGCCTGGTGGAAGACGTTCCTCACGTTCGGGGCCTTTGCGGCAAAGACCTACTTCTTCGTGATCTTCTATATCTGGGTCCGCTGGACGATCCCGAGGTTCCGGTACGACCAGATCATGCAGCTGGGCTGGAAGATCATGCTTCCGGTTGCCCTCGCCTACGTGATGGTCGTGGCGGGCACCATCCTGGCGCTGGATCAACTGGGCGTGGGGTACGGCTTCACGTTCGGCCTGGTCCTCACGGTAGTCAGCGCGATTTGCACAGGTCTATTCCTGCTGGTGCTCGATCGGGGACGGAACCTCTCGGGTGCCCACTCGAAGGCCCAAAAGCGGTTTGCATCGGAGAGAAAGGCCCTGACGGCCGACTCCGGAGATTGAACTCAAGAGAGACGAGACTGAGATGCCACCAACCGTAAAGGTCATGCGACGCCCGGAGGGAGTGAGGACGTCGTTCCTGCGTGCCACCCTGAAAGGGATGGCCCTGACCTTCAAACATATGGTGAATCCCAACAAGATCACCGTCCAGTATCCTGAAGAGAGGATGGAGATCACTCCCAGGTGGCGGGGAACGCATCGGATGGAGACCCACGCCGACGGCCGGCCGAAGTGCGTGGCCTGCGGCCTGTGCCCCACCGTCTGCCCCTCGAACTGCATCCGTCTGGTGGGAGGCGAAGACGATCAGGGGAACCGGTATCCCATCGTCTACGAGATCGATGAGTTCCGCTGCATCTTCTGCGGGATGTGCCAGGAGGTTTGCCCCGTAGAGGCGATTCATGTCGGGGTCCACTACGAGAACGCTGAATATACCCGAGACCGGTTCGTCTACGACCTGGACCGGCTCATGGAACAGGATCACCCCACGTCACTCCTTTGGGATCCGTCGGATCCCAAATCGGAATGAGGGGGGAGACTCAATGGACACTATCTTCGAATTCCTCTTCAGCCGGGACTTTCTTTTCTACGTCTTCAGCGGGGTGACCATCGGTAGCGCCCTGGCCATGGTGACGAGGAAGAACCCGGTTGCGAGCCTCCTGTTCATGGTGGCTACGCTGGCGTCCCTGGCCGGCATCTACGTGCTCTTCGAGGCCCATTTCCTGGCCGCGATCCAGATCATCGTTTATGCCGGCGCCATCATGGTCCTATTCCTGTTCGTGATCATGCTCCTGAACCTGGGGCATGACTACCAGAAGGACCTGAAGGGGGGAGCCTGGGCCATCTTTGCCTTCGTCGTGGCCGGGGCCATGGCCGGAGTGCTGGCGAGACAGTACGGCGGGATCGAAGCCCTCCCCATCTACCGGGACGCCCATGGGCCCCAGGTCATCGATGCCCTGCTGGCCGAACAAGGTGCTGTCGGGGTTATGGCCCACCCGCTCTTCACGGACTATGTGCTTGCCTTCGAACTGACGGGCATCCTCCTCCTCGTTGCGATAGTCGGGGCCTTGGCTCTGGCAAAAAGGAGGGTGTGACGAGCCATGCTTACTGGACTGCTTACCGAAGCCCTCGTTGTCAGCGCTTTCCTCTTTGTGGTTGGGACCTTCGGCGTTCTGGTCCGCCGGAATGCCATCATCATGTTCCTCTGCATCGAGCTCCAGCTGAACGCTGTGAATCTGTCCTTCGTGGCCCTCTCCAGGGCCCTCGGGATCGAAGGGCAGCTGTACGTGTTTTTTGTCATGACCGTGGCCGCAGCCGAAGCGGCCGTTGGGCTGGCCATCATCATCTCCATCTTCCGGCACTACGAGACGGTCAACGTGAACAACTTCAACCTCTTGAAGTGGTAGGGGCATGACTCTTCCACTGGGGTACTTCGCTTTGCAGGAGGGACACGAAATCCAAGCCGCGGCCCACGGGCCCGCCGGCGAGGCGTTCGAGCCGTTCCTGCCCGGTCTGGTCATTCTTCTTCCCCTCATCGGCTTCCTTCTGAATGGAGCCCTGGCCCTGGCCGCTTCGCGGCGGTCGGCCGATTCCCTAAGGGGTGGAGTTGAGCTGGACTTCTTCGAAGGGGGGAACCGACCCCTCACACACCGCCTCCCCACTTGGATCGGGCCTGGAGTCCTCGGGCTGGCCTTCCTCATCGTCCTGGTGAACTTCACCCGGATGCTGGGGGCGGACCTGCACGAGCCCATCATCCGCCACTACTGGACATGGATGAACACGGGCGCCTTCGAAGTGGACGTGGCGCTCCAGCTCGATCAGCTGAGCATGATCATGATGATGGTGGTGACGGGAGTAGGCTTCCTGATCCACGTCTTCAGTGTGGGCTATATGGGGGATGACCAGGGTTATCCTCGGTACTTCGCCTACCTGAACCTTTTCGTGTTCTTCATGCTGATCCTGGTCATGGGGGCCAGCTTCCTCCTGATGTTCGTTGGATGGGAGGGGGTGGGGTTCTGTTCCTATATCCTCATCGGGTATTGGTTCACCGATCGGGAAAAAGCCGACTCCGGGAAGAAGGCGTTCATCGTCAACCGGATCGGGGACCTGGGCTTCCTTGCAGCCATGTTCCTGCTCTTTGCGGGCTTTGGCTCCTTTGGCGGCTTCGGGACGCTGAACTTCGTGGAGATTTTCCACGATGCTCCCGACGCATTGGTGTATGGGGGCGGGATCGTAACGGCCATTACACTCTGTCTGCTCCTCGGGGCGACGGGGAAGAGCGCGCAGATCCCTCTCTATGTCTGGCTCCCCGACGCCATGGCCGGCCCCACGCCGGTCTCGGCTCTGATCCACGCCGCCACCATGGTGACGGCCGGTGTCTACATGGTGGCCCGGACTTCGGTGCTCTTCGCGCTGGCCCCGGTGGGAGGTTTGTCCGTGGCACTCATCGGTGCCCTGACGGCGCTATTTGCAGCCACCATCGGCCTGGCCCAATACGACATCAAAAGGGTCCTGGCCTACTCCACCATCTCCCAGCTCGGCTACATGTTTGTGGGGGTGGGGGTGGGTGCCTACGCGGCGGGCGTGTTCCACCTCATGACGCACGCCTTCTTCAAGGCTCTGTTGTTCCTGGGTTCGGGTGCGGTGATCCACTCCATGCACCACGCCCTGCACCACACGCATAATCACGCCGATCCGCAGGACATGAGGAACATGGGTGGGTTGAAGAAGTTCATGCCCATCACGTGGATCACCATGTGGATCGCTACCCTGGCCATTGCCGGGATCTGGCCATTCGCAGGGTTTTTCTCCAAGGACGAGATCATCTGGTATGCCGGAGCCCGGGCCGCCGGAACCTACGGCGCCTGGTTCACCCTGATCTGGATCATGGCCCTGGCCGCGGCCATGATCACGGCGGTTTACATGACCCGCCTCATGATCATGACCTTCCACGGCAAGAACCGGACGGGCCAGGAGGAGGCGAAGCACCTGCACGAGGCGCCCTGGGTGATGTGGGTTCCCCTGGCCATCCTGGCGGCGCTCTCAATCTTCGGCGGCTGGGTGAACGTGCCTCACGCCATCTCCGATTCCTTCCTGGGTGGGTACGGTCTCTTGCCCATGTCGGAATGGCTGCACGATTGGCTCCACCCAATCGCCGGCGTAGCCACGGAGATCCAAGCCACAGGCGCCGGGGAGTTCTCGCACCACGCTCCGCTCTTCGGTGGTGGCGAGCTCCTTTGGGCTGTCCTCTCTACGGTGGCCGCCCTGGTGGTGGTCCTGGTCACTGCCAGGATTGTAGGCGGGTTCAAGTACCTGCCGGCCAGCGAATCCCCGGCACCAAAGGGCTTCAAGAAAGTCCTCTACATGAAGTACTACATCGACGAACTCTACGATCGGATCATCGTCCAGCCCCTGATCAAGGCGTCCCGCTTTGCCTGGAAGGTCATAGACGCGGGCATTGTGGATGGGATCGCCAACGGTCTGGGGAACCTGGCCCGGGCCTTCGGGTGGTTCGGCAGCCTGTTCCAGACGGGATCCGTAAACACTTATGCCCTCTTCCTGGCCATCGGGGTCCTCGTGATCCTCGGGGTCGTCGCCTTCTAGAGGGAAGACACGAATGCTCTCTCTTCTTGAGTCCATCGGATACGGCGACTGGATCCTCCACGCGCTCCTGTGGCTTCCCCTGGTGGGGATGGCCCTGGTGCTCATGGGTCCTGCAGCCCGGGCAAAGCACCTCGCCTTCGGCTGGAGCCTGATCCTTCTGGTACTGAGCCTCGGCCTTTGGTGGGCCTTCGAGTCCGGGGTCGGAACGTTCCAATTCGAAAGCTCCACTCCCTGGATCTCCAGTTGGGGAGTGAGCTACGCGGTAGCCCTTGATGGGATCAGCCTTTTTATGGTGATCCTCACCACGTTCACTACGTCGGTGGCTATTCTCGGATCGTTCAACTACATCAAAAAGTACGAGAAGGCTTTTTACGCCCTTATGCTCCTTATGGAGACGGGCGTTATCGGCGTCTTCATCTCCATCGATCTCTTCCTGTTCTACGTGTTTTGGGAGATCACCCTCATCCCGATGTACTTCATCATTGGGGTGTGGGGAGGAGCCAGGAGGATTTACTCGGCAGTGAAGTTCTTCCTCTTCACTGCGTTTGGGTCCCTCCTCATGCTGGTGGCGCTGCTCTATCTATACTTCGCGGCTGGCGGCGATTCCTTCGCATACGCCGATCTTCTGAACGCGCCCCTGAACCTCCAGGAACAGCTTTGGCTCTTTGCCGCGTTCTGTCTGGCCTTCTCCATCAAGGTGCCTGTCTTCCCGTTCCATACCTGGCTGCCCGACGCCCACGTGGAGGCACCAACGCCGGGTTCGGTGGTTCTGGCGGCAGTGCTCCTGAAGATGGGGACCTACGGGTTCCTCAGGTTCCTGCTCCCGTTCTTCCCGGCTGCCGCACAACACGAGACGGTGATCACCGTCATGATGATCCTTGGAATTATCGGGATCATCTATACCGCTTGGGTGGCTGCGGTCCAGCCTGACGCCAAGAAGCTGGTCGCCTATACCTCCGTTGCCCACATGGGCTTTGTCGTTCTCGGAGTCTTCGCCCTCACGGTGAACGGACTCCAGGGTGGACTTATCGTGATGATCTCCCACGGGATCTCCACGGGGGCCCTGTTCCTTCTGTTGGGCATGATGTACGAGAGGCGCCACACCCGGATGATCGCCGACTTCGGCGGCATCGGCAGAGTGACGCCCTGGTTCGCCACCGCCTTCATGATTACCGCCTTGGCTTCCATCGGTCTTCCCGGGACCAGCGGATTCGTCGGGGAGTTCCTGGCTCTTCTGGGGACGTTCCAAGCCCGACCCATCATGGGTGTGATAGCTGGGACCGGAGTCATCTTCGCCGCCTACTACATGCTTCCCATGGTCCAGAAGGTGTTCTTCAACGCCCTGGATAAGAAGGAGAACCAGGAGATGCCCGATCTCTCCAGGCGGGAGTTGGTCATCCTGGCTCCCATGGTGGCACTGATGATCTGGATCGGTGTGCAGCCCAGCGTTTTCCTGGAGCGCATGGAGCCCAGCGTCCGGAACGTTCTCGAGTATGTGAATGACAGCGGCCTTCAGGCTCAGCCTGGCCAGAGCGCGGAGGCCTCGGTGACTTTTTCGAGCACAGTCCCTCTGGATGGTGAGGGAGAGGCGGACGAAGCCGCTCCTATCCACACCGGAGATGAGGAATAAGCTCCCATGGAACTCGATTTCTCTTCACAAGCCCACTACTTCCTGGCACTCCTGCCGGAGATCGTCCTGACCGTTTTTGGGATGATCGTTCTGGTAACCGGCGTTTGGAATAAGGAAGGGGAGGGTAAGGCGGGATCCGAAAGCCTTGGTGCTTGGGCCCTGGTGGGGATCGTCATCGCGGCTGGAGCCAACGGTTGGCTTTACGGCGTGACCCAGACAGGTGGGGAGGGGATGGTGGTCATCGACCGGTTCCGCCTCTTCGCCAATTGGATTTTCCTATTGGCTGGAGCCCTCTGTGTCCTGATTTCCCTGGCCTACATTACCCGCCAGCGAATCCAGGCCGGTGAGGTTTATGCCCTGATGCTTTTCGCCGTAGTGGGAATGATGGTGATGGCCGGGACTGAGAATCTCATCGTGTTGTTCCTGGGCCTGGAGGTGATGTCGATCTCCATCTACGCCCTGGCGGCGATAAACCGGAGAGACAGGAAATCGGCGGAGGCGGGCCTCAAATACTTCCTGCTCGGAGCCTTCTCGACCGGGTTCTTCCTCTATGGGATTGCCCTTACCTATGGCGCCACTGGCACCACGGATATCGAAGGAATCTCCCAGGCCATTCGGACCGGCTCGGCTGCGGGGCCGCTGCTGGCTTTCGGGATCGCATTCCTTGCTATCGGATTCGGGTTTAAGGTGGCCGCGGTTCCGTTCCATATGTGGACTCCCGACGTCTACGAGGGTGCCCCGGCCCCGGTGACGGCCTTCATGGCCACCGGAGTGAAAGCCGCCGCCTTCCTTGCGTTCCTCCGAGTCTTCATGGTGGCCTTCCCCCAGGTCCCGGACGATTGGTTCCCGATCTTCTGGTGGCTCGCAGCCATCACAATGGTGGCGGCGAACCTCATCGCATTGGTCCAATCCAACGTGAAACGTATGCTGGCCTACTCCAGCATCGCTCACGGCGGGTACCTCATCGTGGGGGTGGTGGCGGCCAATCAGATGGCCTCTGGGGCTATGCTCTTTTACCTCCTGATCTACACCCTGATGAACATCGGGGCTTTCGCTGTCGTCATCAGCGTCGCATACCAGGGTGAAGATCGGCTCCAGATCGAAGATTACGCCGGATTTGGCTGGCAACAGCCGCTCTTAGGGGTGTTTCTGACGGTCTTTTTGCTCTCTTTGGCCGGTTTTCCCGGAACTGGCGGGTTTATCGGGAAGATTTTCCTCCTTCAGGGGGCTCTGGATGCAGAACTTTGGACTCTAGCCATCGTTTTGGTCCTCGCCACGCTTGTTTCCTACTGGTACTACCTCCGGGTGGCCTGGTACATGTGGATGCGCGAGGCTTCGGCACCGGATGCTCACGCTTCGGTTTTCACACCGCTCTCCATGCGGGTGGCACTCTTCGGGGCAGCCGGCTTGATCCTCTTCCTGGGAATCTTCCCCAGCGCCTTCGGCTTCCTGGACTTCGTGCAGTCGAGTGTTGACTCACTGTTCGGCGCGGCTGCCGCGGTGGTGCAGGTGGCGCCGTAGAGTAAGGCGCCGCCTCGGGCCGGTCCGATACGGGTCGTGGGTCCGATACGGGCCGTGCCCAGAAGAAGGGAAGGGCACCCTCCGAAACAGGGGGTGTCTTTTTTTTGTCCCCGCCCGTCGGCCTCCTCGGTTCTGTCTACCCCTCCATCTCCGGAGCCTGCTGGATCAGGACCACTCCTTCTCCTACGTGAACCAGGCCCTGAGCGCCATCAAGTTCGTTCATCGGCAGGTGCTTGGATGTGAATCGCCGGTAGCCCGCCTCCCGCGGCCTCGAAGGGGGGCTCACCTCCCAACCGTTCTTGGGCGGGGAGAAGTGAAGAACCTCCTGGCCGAGCTCCGAAAACCTAAGCACCAGGCTGTAGTCCTGGTCCTTTACTCATCCGGGCTTCGGGTGGGGGAAGCCCTTCGCCTGAGAGTAAAGGATATCGATTCGGAGAGGGGCCTAATCCACGTTCGCGACGGGAAGGGGAGGAAGGACCGCGTCGTCATGCTGGCCCAGGTCACCTTGGACGAGCTCCGTGAGTACGTAGGGATTGAGCGACCCTACCATTGGCTCTTCCCAAGCGAAAAACGCCGGGATCGGCACATGCACCCCCGGACCGTCCAGCGAGCCGTGGCAATGGCCGCCCGGGCTGCAGGGATCAAGAAAAAGGTCACCCCTCATACCATGCGCCATTCTTTCGCCACTCACCTCCTGGAGGAAGGGATGGATCTGCGCTACATCCAAAAGCTCCTTGGGCACAAAAAGAGCACCACCACCGAGATCTACACCCACGTCGCCGACCGGGACCTGGCAAGGATCCGGAGTCCCGCCGACACTCTGCTGGGTCCTCCCCTGTCCAGCCCTGAGGAGTCAGACCAGGACTAGTTCGTTATCGTTAACTAGGCTGTGCTTTCTCTGGCATCCCCTCCGCCGAGGTCCTATCCTGTAGTTAAACTCAGGAAAACGGACCGTAGCCGGTGCGGCAATCCCCCCGGCAGACTGGCTCAAATGGGTTGTCAATTGACAGAGGTAACATAAGGAAAATAAGTCATTTGCGAGCTATAACTTGCCAAACGACTATAAGTACTTTCGAGGGAGAAAAGTGCCAACCGAGAGACGGCGTGGAAACGCAGAGTGGGATCCTGGGAGCGGTGGGAGAGGACCAACAGAATCAGCAGTGCCTCTATCACACACCTTACGCACTACTCCACCTCCCGCCCTCCTACCATACAACCCTCGGGTAGGTGAGAGTTAACCGGCACCGGAGATAGGATTAGGTAGAGAGATCCAGGGTGGCCCTGAAACGACAACCGGAGGGCTGGACAGTGGAAACACGACATTTTCATCCACGCCTCACACTTGCTTTGTTTCTTTCCTGCAGTCTCGTCCTGCTCCGGGGAGGCATCGCAGGAGCTCAGGATACTTCGACTTCCGGAATCCCAGCCTGCGAGAGCTGCCGAATCGAGGTTCTTCAGACGGTTACGGCTGGAAGCCCCGGCGACCCAGAGATCTTCGGGGATTACACCTTCGGCGTTGTCCGGTTGAGCGACGGGAGGATCTACGCCCCGGGGGCAACTGCAAATGTGCTTATGGTTTTTGACCAGGGCGGGTCTTTTTTGCACACCCTCGGCCAACCCGGCCCAGGCCCTGAAGAGTTCACCATGATCGTGGGGCTCAAGAGGATGCCGGGAGACAGTCTCCTCGTTCTCCAACCTGGGCGTTTCTCGGTGTTCTCGGGAACAGAGTCCTTTGCACGAAGCGCCCCATTTCGCCTCAACTCGGCGCCGGCTCTGTCCGTCGGCCCGGGGGGGAATCTCCTCTATTCTCGGTGGCTAGAATCCCCCGCCGGGGAACAGAAACAGTTCCACATCTTGGATAGCTCTTTCGATCCCATCTTTTCCTTCGGCGATGTCTCGCCCCAGGAACAGGAGTTATGTGGCCGCTGCGCGACGAGGCCAGCTGCATGGTCCACCGGGAAGCCTGACCACTTCTGGTCGGTGCGGCCAAATCAGTATGAGATCGAACTCTATCACAAAGAAGGGAGACGAGTCCGGAGGATTCAGGTGGAGGGATCACCCTGGTTCGAGCCTTGGACCAAAGAGAGGGATGGAGATCGGGGTGCCACGGCCTTCGAGGGGTCCCGCTCCACACGTTGGGGAGAAAGACCGATACCGTACTTTTCCTCCATCCATGAGGACGCTGATGGGCTTCTCTGGCTTTCTGCGGTTGTCCCAGCTTCGGACTGGAAGCCTTTCCGAGGTGATGTGCCCTCCATGATGGGGGTCAACGATGTGCCCCCAGAGCTGCAAGAGTACCTGAAGACCGCAACGGAAACGGTGATTGAGGTTGTTGATCCAGACGCGGCCCAGGTTCTGGCCTCGATTCGAACGGGAAGGGTACTGAGCCTGCTCGACGGGCAAACTTACCGAACTTTCGACCAGGACGAATCCGGTTTCATCCGTCTTCAGCTCTTTGAGGCGCATCTGCGGGGCCGGCATTGAACCGAATCTCGGAACCCGCATCAGATTGAGGATTGCGGAGACTCCAAAGTCGGTGTTCGGTGCCGGTTAACAGCGGGCCTGCCGCGGCTCGCCTTTCGGCTCGCCCCCTACGGGTCATTCGCGTCGGTCACGTCGTTTGCAAAGGCAAACGTCGCGCCCTTCGGCGAATGCCGGCAGCCCGCGAGGCGTTAACCGAGACGGAGTGAGAAAAGACAAAGGCGTCAGCGAGGGGTCGTATGGTCCTTGAGCCATGCTGCGAGTTCGGGTTCTTCGAGTTCACTGCTGGCCAAAGCCAACATCACGGCGACGACCTCCTCCTCCGGAGCATCGATTCTCAGGCCATTGAGGCCGAGAAAGAGATACATGGCCTGAAAGGCGATGCGCTTGTTTCCATCGATGAAGGGGTGGTTCCGGGCGATCCCAAACCCGTAGGAGGCGGCCAAGTCACAGAGATCTGATTCTGAGTCATAGCCGAATCTGTTCCGAGGTCTGCTGAGGGCCGAATCCAGAAGCCCTTTGTCCCGTACTCCGGGCGAGCCTCCATGCTCTTTGACCTGATCAGCGTGCACGGCAAGGATAAGCGTCATCGAGACCCAGCGGGGTTCCTTCACTTCGCGAGTTCCCGCATAGCATTGCGGTACTGCCTAGCGCCCTCGGCGTAGATCTCCATGGCCTTGGCGAAATCAGGATCAAAGGGGGTGATCAGGATTCCGTCCTCGGTTTCGATGAGGTGAACGCGATCGCCCTCAACCAGCCGGAAACGCTCTAGCATGGCCTTGGGAATCGTGGTCCCAGCGGAGTTACCGATGGCTCGGATAGTGGTCTGTTTTGTCATGGGATCCTCCTTCCTGCGCGATGTTAGAACAAATGTAATAACATCGACAAGGAACCGGAAGGGACCCGTTTTGGGACGGGGGCGGGTTTGGCGGTCGCCTGAGGCTCCGTCACGGTTAACAGCGGGCAGTGGCCGCGCGCTCGCTTCACTCGCGGCCCTTCGCCGGTGACGGATGGTGGATGAGAGGCTTCCAACTTGAGGGCGGCTACGGGTAGGCACCTGACGGTGCCTCCGGCAGCCCGCGAGGCGTTATAGGTCAAGCCCAAGGGGGCCAGCAGAACTGAGTGCGGAACAACGAGGATTCTCTCTTGCTACGAAAGCATCAAGCTCTTTCCCGGTCCGGCGTCCTCTGTGCGCTTCTACTCATCTGCATCTCTTCCTCGGGAGTAGCTCAAGACCGTTGGTTGGCCGCTCTCGGGTTCGGCGGGCTCACAAAAAGCTCTGAGGGGAATGCTTTGGTTTCCGGGCTCGGTGCGGAAATCGGAGTTGCCGGGAGATACCGAGCTGTTGCCCGGTACCTGGACAGGTCAAGGAAACTCTGCGAGGAGGATGGGGCTTGCGAGGCAGAGGCTAGGGGCTTCGAAGCCGGAGTAGGGGCTCGCCTCGGCGGCGCCGAACGGATCCTGCCTTTCGTCCAATTCTTGATGGGATACTCCCTGGAAAACGACTACTACGGGGGCGGAGCCGATCCGTTCTTCTCGGCTTCCGTAGTACTGGGGGCCGATCTCATGGTTGCTCCGCCGGTCACCCTTCGCGTTTCAGCCCATCATCGGCGGATCCCAAGTGCAGGGTACCGGCCCGGCCGGGAAGCCACGAACACTGGCATCTTCGTCGGCGTCGGGCTTTCCACCGGTTGAGGGGCCGTCATATGGCCGAGGCAGAACGCCGATGGAAGTGGACTTGACCTATAACAGGGGCCAGTGCCGCACGCTCCCTACGTTCGCGGCCCGTCGCCGGTGACGGATGGTGGTTGAGAAGCTTCGAACAAGAGGACGGCTACGGGTCCCGGCCTTCGGCCGGTCCGGCAGCCCGCGAGGCGTTATTGGACAACCGCGTCAAATGGAGGGAGAAGAAGGGTGAAGATACGTAGGCTCTGGCTCATTCTGGGTATCGGTCTCTTTCCCAGGTTCGCAGCGGCTCAAGAACCGCCCATCCTCTCCCCGGAGGACACGGCGGCCGTATGGGCCGCTGCCTTTGACACCCTTCGGGAAGAATCCAGCCCAACCTTCGATGCCGACGTCCTCCTCTGGGTCAGAACTGCGCCGTACTGGGATTTGACGGCGTCGAATTCACCGCCTTCTGATCGGGTCTGGTCTGGGCTTCTCCAGCGGTTTCCACAAGCGGAATACGCGGAGCCCGCCGAAGATCTCATTGATTGCCCTCCCGGCGTGAAACTCAAGATGCCCGGAAACGGCTGCCCTATCCGGGGCGGGGGCCGGATCATTCAGTTCAAAACCATCTCTTCGGCCAGTTCCGAAGATGTGAGAGTGCGGGTTTATATGGTTCACAGCGCAGCAGACGCACGTTGGACGCAGTGGTTCGGGATGGAAGTCAAAGTCGGATGGCAATCCGGCTCCGGCTGGGCGGCAAGGGAGATTGTGTGGTACCTGGCTACATAGGCGCGGTGTCCAATAACAGCGGTCATGCCGCACGCTCACCTCGTTCGCGGCCCTTCGCAGTGCACGCTTTTGGGTCGAGAAGCATCGTACAAAAAGGCGGCTACGGTTCCCGGCCTTCGGCCGGTCCGGCAGCCCGCGAGGCGTTATCGGGCAACCACAGGCACCCGGTAGAGGAAAGAAGAACGACGGCGGCGAAGGGAGAGGGATTTGACAGAACCGTGGAGCACCTAGGGATGGGTTACACTAGGAGAACCATCAGCACTTTACTCCAGGTCACCGTGCTATCCGCGCTCATTGTGGCATGCTCAACGAATTCGGGCCGGGGGCACCCTGGGGCAAGTGTAGACACGCTGGCCTCAGGCATCATCAGCGTCACCAACTCATCCACACCCAGGTGGCCTGAGGGTGAGGGGTGGAGAGTGGAGGAGGAATACCGACTAGGGTCCATCGACGAGGATGGTCCAGAGATCTTTGCCCGAATTCGCGGGCTTGAGGTCGATGCCCTCGGGCGGACCTGGGTCTTTGAAGAACAAGCCCAAGAGATCCGTGTGTTCGACGAAAAAGGCGACTTTGTGCGCACCATCGGACGAGAGGGGGAAGGTCCCGGGGAGTTCTTAGAGGTAACCGGGGTCGCTTGGGCACCCGATGCCACTCTCTGGGTCCTCGATCCTGGGAACCTCAGGATCTCGGTGTTCGATACTGCCGGGTCCCTGGTTGGGACGCATCCCTTTGACCTTTCCTACCGCTATTTTCCCTGGCCAGGCACTATCGACGGTGAGGGGTCGCTTTATAAACTCCAGCGGACCGCGCCGTTGCCCAACATGGAAACGGTCTTGGTCAGATACGACGCCAGTCTCGCTCCGACCGATACTCTGTTGGTCCCAGTCCATCCCAGGGGACCACAGAGATGGGTCCACTCTTCAGGCGGTGGCACCACAACTCTCCGAATCCCGTTTGCCGGAGACGCGATTTGGAGAGTGACTCAGGATGGCGGTATGTGGGTCGCCATTACCGACGAGTACCGGCTGATCCGCCTCGGACCGAACGGGGACACGCTCCGAACCGTGTCGAAGCCGTTTCACCGGCTACCAGTCACCAGGCACGAGGTAGACAGCCTCCTCTCCCGAATGGAGAGATATCGAAGCAGTATCGATCGGTCCCAGGTGCCCTCCTTTAAACCCCCGATCCAGAACTTCCTCCTCGATGATGAGGAGAACGTTTGGGTGTTCCCCCTCTCCGAAGGGGAGTACGCCGGTCGGAGCGCCGAAATCTTTAGTCCCGTCGGAAGCTTCCTGGGCACGGTGTTTCTTCCGTATTCACCAAGATGGTATCCCAGGCCAGTGATCAGGGAGAACCAAATGGTAGGCGTCACAATGGACTCGCTCCGAGTCCCATACGTTGTGCGAGCCACAATACGAAAGCCGGGGATCGCGGGTGGCTAGTTCTCGCGAACGAAGCCCCGGTCCTGGCCTGGGGGTCGAAGGCTGGGACTCTGAAAAGGGAGGAAAGAACCGCCGTCCTAGAACGCCCGATTGAAGTTCCAACCTCGCCGTCTGGGTCATCGGTTGCCCGATAACAGCGGTCATGCCGCCCACTCGCTGTCGCTCGTGGTACTTCGCCGAGGGACCTTTCGGAGCGTAGCCGCGGTTCAACATGAGGGCGGCTTTGGGTAGGCGCCGTTCGGTGCCTCCGGCAGCCCGCGAGGCGTTAGGCGACAAACGAGGCTTCAGGGAGAGGATCAGACCATGAGCCGAGACCAAAAAGCCTTCCCTGGTTGTACATGCGAGATGATGAGGATAGTGGCGATGGCAGTTCTTGGTCTGCCATCCATCCTCCTGCCGGGCCTGACCGGGTACCTTCCGGCTGCAGGTCAGACGCGATTCCTTTCTGATCTCCCAACTTTCGAGGTTGAACAGGACCTCCACATCGATGGAAACCTGGCCACGCTGGTTCCTATCCGCTGGCTGGCAGTCGCCCGGAACGGGACCATCGCCGCCTGCCAAGAACAGATGAGTGCGATTCGCTTCTTCGATTCAACTGGGAACGACCTGGGCACGGTTGGAGGGCAGGGTGAAGGCCCAGGGGAATTCAGGATGCCCATCCATGCTGGTTGGATTGGTGACTCGCTTTGGGTTGGTGATTTTTTGTTAAAACGCGTCACGCTCATCTCCACGGAGCCAGCGACTATCCGCACCCTCCCACCCATTGCCTCAATTCGCCCCGCACCAGCAGATACGGCTCGGTTCTCCATTGGCTCCATCTACTCCGTCCATGCGTTGTATCCCGACGGAAAGCTTCTGGTGAATACCACTGGCGGGGAATCTCTGGAGGGCAGTCCACTGTTCCAGGTATCTCAAGATGGCCAAATCGAAAGGCTCATCGTGGAAATCCCCGATGACCCCGATGAGATGGTCCGTGGCCGTTCCGAACGAGGGGTTTCCAGCTCACGAGTACCGTTCTATCCCGCTCCGGAATGGGGAGTGGCTCCGGACGGGAGTCGTATCGCGGTCTTGACCATGGATATTTCTGGTCGGGAAGGAGGGACCTTTCGAGTAGACCTTTTTGACCCGAATGGTGATCAGATCTTTAGCCGGACGTTCCCTTTCGAAGGTGTCCGGATCCCGGATCAGGTGGTGGACAGCGTAATGGAGCCTCGTTCCGCCCGACTTTCCAGCCGTGGCATCCTGCGGGAGATCCGGAATCGAATCCCGCCGGTCTATCCACCGGTGGAGAAGATCGTGCTGGGGATGGATGGGCGGACCTGGATACGACTGTACAGTGGTGAGGAACGGGAGCATTGGCTGATCCTGGACGAGACCGGGAATCCCCAGGGTCGAGTCTCTCTGCCCGAAAAGACCACGCTCCAGGTGGCAGGCGCCGCCCATGTGTGGGCCTTGGAGCGTGACGAGTGGGACGTGGAGAGCATCGTTCGTTATCGGGTTCGGCAGGACGGGTGACCCCGCGGCGGATGGCCACACGCCTCGATCGGAGGATTGCGCCGTGGTCCGGATCAGGGCATGAAATCCTTTGTCGCCGAACAGCGGTCGTACCGCGCACTCGGGTTCGCCTCGTGGCCCTTCGCAGTCGGACCTTTTGGAGCGTAGACGCGATTGAACATGAGGGCGGCTACGGGTCCCGGCCTTTGGCCGGTCCGGCAACCCACGAGACATTATTTGACATGTGTCTTTGGATGAAACTTTGAGGCGATGCTCGAAAAACATCCAGCGCCACGGGCGAGAAGAGGTGCAATCCGCACTCTCCTTTTCACTGTTTTGTCTGCGTTCCTCCCGACTGCCTGTCAGTGGGGGCAGTCAGGATCCGAGACCTTTTCCGTTGTCGACAGTGCTGGAGTGACGATTGCCGAGTCTAAACGTCCCCTCTGGGAAAAAGGAGAAGCCTGGACCATTGCCCGTGAGCCGGAGGTCGTCATCGGCCTCAGGGAGGGCGACGAGAGGTACCTGCTGAACGAGGTTGGCGGGGTCCGACGGTTGTCCGATGGACGGATCGCAATTCTCGACCGGGGCTCCTACCGGGTGAGAGTCTACGACCGCACGGGAATTCATCTGATGGACTTGGGCGGAGAGGGGGATGGTCCCTCAGAGTTTCGGACTCCCCAGTTTCTGGGGCTCGTATCCGACACACTCTTCGTCTATGAGGTCATAGGCGGTGCCCTTACCTGGTTTTCCCCGGACGGGCAGCTTCTTCGAACGTCCAACGGGTTCAGCCAGGCCGATAGGACGACGGGAACGCTCCGGATGTTTGGGCAGCTCCAGCCCGATTTCGGGATAGCAACGAGAACAGGAGGAGCCAGGTATCAACCGAGTGACCTGGGAATCGACCGGGAACCGTGGTCGATCTGGCGGTTCGGACTCGTCAATCCAGGCGTGGATTCACTTGTCTCCGTGCCTGGCGGAGAGATCGAGGTCCTGGCCTCCGATGGGCGCGGCACCCGGCAACGGCGCTATGTCTTCGGCAAGTGGACCTGTTTCGCCGCGTCAGAAGACAGGATCTATGCCGGGCCAACGGACGAGTTCTCCATCCAGGAGTTCGACCGGGAGGGCAACCTCCTCCGCATCATTCGGCGAGATGAGGTGCCTCGTCGCGTGACCCGATCGGACTTCAACAACTGGGTCGATCAATACCTCGATGTCTTGGATCGACCACGAAATCAAAGAGCGGAGATGAGGCGGACCGCAGGCGAGCTCAAGGTTGCCGAAACCGTGCCTGCATTTAAGTGGATCGGGGTGGATTCGGAGGGCAGCCTGTGGGTCGAAGAGTGGGAGGGAGTTGGAATCGATCAGGGGATCTTCTCGGTCTTTCGACCCGATGGTGCGTGGCTGGGCCACGTCGAGATCCCGGATGGCCTCGCGGTTCCCTTTGGGGAGCCGGACAAGCAAACGATTGAGATCGGCTCCGACTACCTCCTCGGAGTATGGCCCGACGACTTCGGTGTCGAGCAGGTACGGCTCTACCGGATTGAGAAGCCTTGAAGTCAAGGGTATTCGGGACCCTGGCGTCGGAGTGCTCCGGTTTTTCGTTGAGCAGGACACATGTCATATAACAGCCGTCGTGCTGTTTGCTTGGGGCAAACGTCGCGCCCTTGGCGGATGCCGGCAGCCCGCAGACGTTAAGAGGTAACCCCGTAGTACATCGAGTTCGGTGGAGACAGCCCTACTTAAGCTGATGGCGGCATTCAATGACTAAGAACGTCTCGAGCGCCATATACAGCCTGATCGTCCTAGCTGCATGTTCGTGCGCAAGTGAAGCTGGAACCGCTGGAGACGCAGAAAACGCCATGGCCGGGATCCGATCCATCGACACACTGGCCAATGCAGCCGTCCATGTGGTCAGCACATCAGAAGGTGTTTGGGCCCACTCAAGTGTCGATCCCTGGCGGTTGGTCGAGGACCTCCGGATCGGAGTGGCTGATGGCGACGAGCGCTACATGTTCGGGGGAATCGGAGGTGTGATTCCTACTCCGGATGGTCGGATCTGGGTTCTCGATGGGATGGCGTACCAACTCCGTCTTTATGACCGAGAGGGCACCTTCGTTCGAGCGGTTGGAAGGGACGGGGAGGGCCCTGGTGAGTTCGGATTTAACCCCTGCGCATTCCACGGTCCGGAAGGGGAGGTCTGGGTGGAGGCCGGGGGGCGCTGGCAGTGGTTCGACAGCGAGGGAGGACTTCTCGGTCAACAACGGGTGACACGTAACCTGGGTTGTGGTATCCAGAGGTGGGTTTCCCATGACCGTTTCGTAGCGGTCCATGTGGAAGGGACTCCTAGGAGTCGGGAGCGAGAGAGCTACTTCCTTATCCACAGCCGAGAGCCGTCAGGGGAAGTTGCGGTGACGGATACCGCCCACCGGCCGGTGATTCCGGAAAACCAACGGGTGGAGTGGTTCGATGCGGATAGGCGGTCGAGGATCAGCGTGTTAATGCCCCTGATTCACCGGGCCACCTATGTCCTGGGCCCGAACGGCGACTTCTGGATCTCCGACGGGAGTGGAGAATACTGCATCAGGCGCCAAACCCTCTTTGGAGACACACTCGTCATTATGGAGCGGCCGTACGAACCCATCTCCGTGCCGGATTCCATTCGAGACGACGCCATGCCCGAGCGCCGGCGGAGAGACCTGACCCTCGACCGCAGCTTCGATCCCGATGATATCCCCCGGGTCTTTCCGCCTTTCGATCGGCTCCTCATCGGAACTGACGGGACTCTTTGGGTCAGGCGGCAGCTGGAAGATGGCCTCTATGGGCTCGATGTGTTTGCTTCTGACGGTCGGTTTTTGGGCCCGGTGGAAGCCCCTCCGGAGTTTGACCGGATGGGCATTCACCGAATCACGCCGGACTACATGTACGGAACGGTGAGAGATGAGATGGACGTCCAATACGTTGTCCGACTCGCAATTCGGAAACCCGAGGGCTAGCCGGGATCACGGCTGGAGGCTTGTGCTTTCGAGCGACAGATACTCCGGGGCTCCGCTTAACAGCGGGCCGTGCCGCTCGCTCGCTGCCCTTCGCCGGTGACGGAACGTGGTTGAGAAGCTTCCAACATGAGGGCGGCTTTGGGTAGGCACCTACCGGTACCTCCGGCAGCCCGCGAGGCGTAAATCGAAGCACGAATCAAACCTCACCGAGGCGGAAATGGGAGAATCGTTGGGGGTGCCTTTCGATCCGATGGCTTTGGTGTTTATCCCGGGCGGGTTCGTAGCGGCAGCTGGTCTGACCGCGCCCTTTTACTTCCTTGCCAAGAGCCTCTGGCGAAGAAAGGCGAAAAAAAGGAACCGCCGTGCCGAGTGCGCCCGATGTTCAAACTCTCTGGCCACGGAATCTGAAGGTGACGGGCCATTCCTCTTCGATGGACTCTTCATTTGCACTTCTTGTGCTGCCCATTATCGGCGGAGGCTTTCCATCTCGCTTCCGGTATTCGGGGGTGTGGTACTGCTGGCTGCGGTCACTTCCGGCGCAGGCGTTCTTCTCGGCGGGCCAATGGGCGGTGGGCCTGGGTTGGATTGGTGGCTCCAGTCCCGGTGGATTCCCCTGTTGCTCCCATCTGTTGGAGTTGCTGGTGCGGGATGGTGGATGGTCTGGCGTGGGAAACGAGCCAACCGCCTTGCTGAAGGATCCGAGGATCTAGAGTTGGAAGGCCCTGAGCTGGAAATCCGTGCGATGCTAGAATCCCGGGAGGATTCTTGATTCCATACGATGCTTCCGAACCCATTGGGGTCGTCCTTCGCTCAACAGCGCGCCTGCCGCGGCTCGCGCCCGTTGGGTCATTCGCGGCGGTCACGTCGTTTGCGGAGGCAAACGTCGCGCCCTTCGGCGAATGCCGGCAGCCCGCGAGGCGCTAGGCGGTGCAAAGGGTTTGCAGGTTAATCGGCCGCCTGTTTTAAGGCGATGCCCGTTTGGGTTCCACAAACCGATGGGGGGGAATTGAGAACTCAGGTCTATGCGGGATTTGGAGCCTTAGTGCTTGTCCTTGCCGGGCTCTCGATCGGGTTGTCGTACCTCGAAAACGACATTTGGCCACCGCTGGGAGACACCCTTGGCGCGTTATCGGTGTGGGGCTGCTGTTATTGATTCTGGCGAGAGTGCTCCGCCCGAAGAAGGTGGACGGGGCACACCGCTCAACAGCGGTCCTGCCGCGCACTCAGTCTCGCCTTGTGGCCATTCGGGTCATTCGCAGCGTTCACGCCGCTTGCGGGGGCAAGCGCCGCGCCCCCCGGCGAATGCCGGCAGCCCGCGAGGCCTTGGACGTCGCCCCGAGAGGAGAGAGGGTAAGGACGCCAATCGTTAGAATCGGATGTACTGCGGTCCTCGGGCTCCTCCATGTTTCCCCGAGTGCTTCTGCGCAGGATGTGCATCCTTCCTATCCTGAAGCTGGGGTCAGAGCTGTGTCGACCTCGCTCCTTCCGCCCCGTGAACTTCGAGGCGTGGTCATCGACGCCATGACCGGCGACCTTCTTCCCGGAGCACCGGTCTACCTCGATGGGTTGGGTGTCGGTGTCCTGAGCGACAGTCTCGGTCGGTTTCGCTTCTCCTCACCGCAGGAAGGAAAGGTGCGATTGTCTGCTGACTATATCGGCCGCGAGAGCGTCAGCCAAACGCTGGATCTCCCTTCCGACCGAGGCACCGCGGTCCAGATCGGTCTCCTCAATTCCGGCCCGGCCTTTTGCCAGCGAATTGTTGTCTATAAGGAGGATCGTGTTGACGTGAAAGTTCGCGACGTGTTGTCCGGGGAAGCACCACAGACCGAGCTCAGACTGACGGTATTTCGAGACGGCAGGGAATCTTCTTCCTCCTCCGACACCCACGCAGCCGCAGACCATGCGCTACTGGGAGTGGAAACGGGTAAGGGGCCTTTCACAGTGGAAGTTTCTGCTCCTGGGTACTCGGTGTGGCGGATTGAGGGGATTGAGAAAGAGAATGATCGGTGTTCAGGGGTCATAGCGCGTCCGTTGCAGGTCTGGCTACTCCCGCAGGCAGGGGCAATGTCTAACAGCGGTCCTGCCGCGCACTCACTGTCGCCTCGTGGCCCTAGGCTGTTCAGACAGAGGTTGTTGAATCGTTTCTTGGACAGCTTTGGGTAGGCACCGGCCGGGGCAGACGTTAGGCGGTGCCAGGGATGCCTCACCAAGGCCTCTGGGCCTGACCAAAGCCAGGAATTATTAGGTTGCCGATGCCTTTCTCGTGGATTCGACGTCGACCATCGGGGGTGTCTGCATAGTAACCGATTTCTTTGATGAGATGAGGATGCTTTTTCCGAGACTATACGGGGAGCCAAAGCCTTGATCTCCCGGCGAGGGATTCGATGTTGTTTAGACTGGCACCGGAAAGCGGGAATGCGCTGGAGGCTTCTACTTTTCGTGAGCTGGGCTTGTACAGGTGGTGAAGCTCCGTCCGACCAACCTGTCCGAACGGACTCCGCCGGTGTTGCCCTGGTCTTAAACACCCAAGACGACCGTTTTCTGGATTGGAGTTTCGAGCGTGTCCTCGACCTCGGCGGCACGGACTCCGGTCCAACGGCGTTCTTCCGGGTGTTCCCCACTTCGATCGGTGTTGATTCACTCGGCAACATCTATGTGCTGGATGCTGGAAACTTCACTGTCGCGGTTTTTGATCATGCTGGGCATCACCTAAACTCCTTCGGTCGAGAAGGGGAAGGTCCCGGGGAGTTCGGTTTTCCTTCAGACATGGCGGTGCGGCCTGATGGCCAGACGGCCATCTATGATTTTGCACGTCGAGCTCTCCTCTTCTTTGATCCAAACGGCTCCTGGGCAGGGACTCTTCCGCTGCCGGGCCCTCTACAACGCAAGGTTGCCCTCCTCGACCATGGGCGGATCGCAGCCGATGTGACGCAGGCGGCCGAAGTGCCGGACTCGACAGATTATCTTCTTCTAGTGTTGGGTTCTGATACGGCCGACCTTGGAAGAGTCCGGCAGGTCAGCAGCCCTCGACCCCAGCAGTTCTCCTGCACGTCGCATGCGAAGCCGCGGTACTTTTCACCAAGGGTGGTGTGGGCTGCAGCGGGCAGTCGCGTCGCCTTCAGCGACGACACCAGCTATTCCATACATCTGTTCGGAGAATCCGGCTGGTCAGCTATCTGGCGGCGTGAGCTCCCTGTGGTCAAATCCACTCTCCAGCTTGCCGCCTGGGAAGTGAACCATGGCGACAGCCTCCGTGTGCGCGGCTGTGCTATCCCCGCCGAAGAAGCCGCTAGGAAGTTCGGCTACGCAGACCTCGCCCCAACTATCGAGAACCTGGCCGTTACCCCTGATGGTGGAATCTGGTTGAGGCGTCGAACAGACGAGCCAGGCAAACTGCCGATTGATATCCTCGACCACACCGGTGCATACCGCGGCACCCTAGCCGGCGACTGGCCTTTCCCAGCCGTGTTTCGCGGCCCGGACGAGTTCGTGACAGTGGAGACAGACGATTACGATGTTCCACATGTCGTTGTATACCGGGTTCACCGGGGCTTGTGACGTTTTCTGGGCACCGCGGTCATGCCGCTGCTCGCCTTCGGCTCCCGCCCTTCGCCGGTGACGGTTGTGGATTGGGGAGCATCATAAAGGTGGGCGGCTCGGGTCATTCCCGGCGGTCATGCAGCTTGCAGAGGAAAGCGTCGCACCCTTCGCGAATGCCGGCAACCCGCGAGGCGTTATCTGAAAACGCAACCGGAAGAAGTTGGAGAATGAAGACCTTTTGGTTTTGGCTCCGGTCGGTCTACGGCTTGTCCGGATTGGATTTTGGCTGGATTCTCATCTTCGGCATCTGTCTGGTTGGGTGCGGTCCAACGCCAGGGCAGTCCGGAGATTTCAGCAGCGTTCAGCTTGAGGCCTCGAAAGCCAAGGTCTATGGGGCCGCTGATGGCCCAGGAGCCCTGACCGCAGCCTTTGATGTAGCGGTCTCCCCACAAGGCCGGATTCTCGTCTCGGAACCGTCCCTCGCCGAGATAGCCGTGTTTGATGCTCAAGGGGCCTTTCTTCAAACCATCGGCCGAAGAGGAGAAGGGCCGGGTGAATTCCAAACCCCGGGGGCCATCCGGTTCAAAGGAGATACACTGACCGTCCTGGACTTCATGTCTGGGATCAACCTCTTTACTGTCGACGGCGAATTCATCGACCGGGTCTCTTTTACGCTGCCGACTCCCCCGGAACTGGGCTTCCCAACCCGACCGGCCCTTCTGCTTGCAGATGGATCGGTGGCTTGCTTTGCACCTCTCCGGTCCATGTTGATCGTGAGTGGTGAGGTGACGCACGAGTCCTGGGTGAAGGCAGACCGAAGTGGGGCCCTAGTGGACACCTTGGTCAAGTACCCGGTCGACGGTAGGTATTCCAGTTTTCGGCTGCCGGAGGGGCCGCCGTATGTTGGGCCTCCCGCGACGCCCTGGGATGACATCCTGGGAATGCCACCGGATGGGTCATTGTTGGTGATGGTGAACCGGACCGCAGCCCTTTCCGGGACTGAGCCGGTAGTTGAGCTGTTTCGAATCGACCTTTCCGGGGACACGGTCCACAGTAGGAGCATTCGTTACGATCCGGTACCGTTGACGACGGATTGGCGAGATAGCGTTGCGTATAGTTGGGCGCAAAAGGAGGCCGATAGGCGAAATCTGACGGCAGACCGGCTCGCGGGCATCTATTTGGAGGGGATGGATTGGCCAGCACACCATCCTGCCGTTTCTGCGGTGGTCGTGGGAGGAGATGGCACGATCTGGATGAGAAGAGAGATCCCGATTGGTGATTCGATCCGTTGGGATCTGGTTGACTCAGATTTCGAACCGGTCGGATTCACCTTTCTTCCCATGGACTTTACCGTGAAACGGGTTTCGAGATCAGCAGCTTGGGGTGTTGAACGGGACGAGTATGACGTTCCCTCGGTAGTACGATACGACGTCAACGGTGCAGGATAGGCATTTGGGTACACGGTTTCTGATACCAGCGGGCCGTGCCGCGCGCTCCCTCCGTTCGCGGCCCTTCGCCGGGGGACCTTTTGGAGCGTACACGCGGTTGAACATGAGGGTGGCTAGGGGTCCCGGCCCTCGGCCGGCCTGGCGGCCCGCGAGGCGTTAGGTGAACTTTACTCGGGATCGGAAAGGCAAAACCATGGGGATAAAAAAGTCCCAAGCTGTCTTGGCTGCCAGCGATCCTACGATGAGCGGCCCGAGTACGTCACGTGCCGTTCAGGCCTTGAAATACTCATCCAGGATCGGCGCATACGGTCTCGCGGTGGCGGCCTATTCCCTTGTTGGCTTCCCCCTCCCCCCGGGAACCAGAGTTTGGGTAGCCGGACTCAGCCTCCTGTTCGGGGGGATAGGGACTCTAGCCTCCTCGGCCATCGTCACCCTCCGACTCCGAGGCTCTTTCCGCATCCTTGAACTTGCATCCCTCCTCGGCTTGGGTCTGGGGCTTGCCGCAGTAGTTCTTGCCGTCTTCATATTGTTCGGAGGTTGGGCCGGATTGGAGAAGTTGGTGGTAATAGCGTACATGGCGATTCCGGTTCTGGGGCTCGCCATGGTGCTTCTACTCCTTGTCGGGGTCGCGAAGCGCATTCTCAAGGGCGATGACTCCAAACCAGAGTTCACCTAACAGTGGGCCAAACGCCGGCTCGCTGTCGCTCGCGGCTCTTCGCCGAGAGGACCTTTCGAACCGAAGGTACGGTCGAATATGGAGGGCGGCTCAGGGTGCGGGCCTCCGGCCCGTCCAGCAGCCCGGAGGCGTTATCGGTAATCGTCTCATTCAGAGTGATGGAATGATTGAGAACAGTGCTGCGACCCAAGCCGAGCCATTCCCCGAAGCCCGCATCGACGCCTTCAGCACCGAAAGAAGGAGCCTGGGGGCGCGAGCAGTGTCTGCAGCCCTGGCCATCGCCGGGAGCGCCGGCTGTGGGATCCCTTCCGAGACGGCAGGTCCGGACGTCGATGTCTTACCGGTTCTGGGTTTCACCGAGGAATTCCGCATCGGGAGCCGGGACGACCCAGAGTTCGGGTTCTCAGAGATCGGACCGGCGACGATCGATCGTGACGGACAGATCTGGGTCCTTGAGTTTCAGGACCAAACGATACGGGCATACAGCCCGACGGGAGAGCTCCTACGAACGCTCGGAGGGCGTGGGGAGGGTCCCGGGGAGTTCGCTATGGTCGGTGGTCTGTGGGGCGTAACCGGTGACACGGTCTGGGCTATCGACGTTTCGTTGAGCCGAATTACCCTGTTCGATAGGCTGGGTACGCTACTTTCCACCGGGAGATTTGAGAGGGTACCTGTTGGCTCACATGGAGGGCGGCCCATCGGCCATGTGCTTCCGCGTGCCCTCCGATCCGACGGGGTTTTTTCCAGCCGGATTTCAGGATTCTCAAGTCGGCAGGATACGGTGAGGGTACCCCAGGTCCTCTACGGTCCGTCTGGGGGAGTGGTAGACACGGTCGGATGGGACCTCTTCCCGCCCAGGACACGAGAGACCCAGTGGCTCGAGGTAGGACCGGTCCGATATCCGGTTCCTCTACCTCCCTCACAGGAGCCCCTTCTAATCGACCTGGCAGAAGCTCGATGGATCATCGACCGCCCCGTGATACAATCAGAGGCGCTACCCACCTTCCGCATCACTCGATTCGGTGGGCCGGGAGATACAGTGTTCGCCAAGATCTACAGGTACCATCCTCAACCCTACCCGGCGGAAGTCCTCGATTCCATGGCGTGGGAGGCCGCCCTGAGTCCCTTCGGCGCCAGAGTCGGAGCGCCGGAAGGCGCCGACGTACATGCCACCTTCCGTGCGCTGCGCGGCGCCATGGACTTTCCCGATTCCCAGCCTCCCGTCCAAGGTGGGATCGGGGGTGACGATGGGACGATCTGGCTGAAACGAGAGGATAGGGGCGGGGAGACTGATCGGTGGCTTGTCCTCGATTCGGATGGGACACCTCGGGGCCATCTGCCTCTCCCGCGGAGGTGGACCGTGTCCTGGGTGAGCGCCGACGGATTCCTGGCCATTGAACCTGACAACGTGGATGTGCCATGGTTGGTAAAGCTCCGAATCGACCTCGCGGAGGCCGATTACCGATAACAGCGGGCCTTCCGCGCCCTCGCTTCGCTCGCGGCCGTTCGGCGAGGGTGCTCGTAGGTTGGCAGCGGATCTCAGTGCGGCTACGGATCATTCACCCGTGGTCACGCCGCTTGCTGATGACAGGCGTCGCGCCTTTTGCCAATGACGGCAGCCCGCGAGGCGCTAGCAGATACTGGAAGAGCTTATTCCCAACCCGGAGGGATCGCTGGTGACTTCGGCAAGAATCCAAGGGGACGGTAAAGGCTACCTGGAGTTTCTCCTGATCTCCGTCTTCGTCGTCCTGGTCTCGTCCTGCGTGGGTGGAGACGGAAGTTCGGCTGCTCTGCACGTGGAGTTCGACACCGTTCGTGGCATTCCAGTCACGGTGAATCGTGGCGAGCCGCCTGGTTGGCCCGTGGACACTCTTCTCTCCTTGGGCGGTTCGCTCGCGACCGAGGAGCCGGAACAGTTTGGGCGGATCGGCTCGATCGTCGCTGACGCAAACGGAAACCTGTTTGTTCTGGATGTGATTCGCGACGAGGTTATGGTGTTTTCCCCAAAGGGGGAATACCTGCGAACGGTCGGAAGACGAGGGCCCGGGCCGGGTGAATACCGGGGCCCGGCCCACCTCGGGCTGCTCGGGGACACTTTGGTGGTCTCCGACATGACCGATTACCGACTTTGCCTATTCAAGCTCGACGGTGAGTCGATTGGCCAGTGGAGTACCTTCCTAGAACTAGGGGGAATCATCCAGACCGGGCTGGAGCAGATCTGGCTGAACACATTCAGATTGAGAGGGTCTGGCTTCGAGGAGGTGTTCGCCGGACATGGACTCCGCGGGCCGATGGACACGGTGCCGGCCAGACCTGATTCGACCCGAGACTTGATGGAACCGGAGAACAGCGTCACCTGCAGGTCCCCCGCACGCATCTCAGTGTTTTCAGTGCCTTTTAGGCCGGGGATTGTCCGGATTCCTACTCCCAATGGCGAGATCTTGGAATCGGATCCTGTCGGCTACCGTATCGTGTTCACGACGTTGCAGGGCGATACGGCGCGCATCGTCGAGTACCAGACGCCTGATATTCAGGTTTCTGATTCCGATTGGGACGAGCAAGAGGAGGAATGGAGGAGGTTTCGTGCTGAGCGTCCAGGTGGAGCGTGCGATTCGCGTCCGACCCGACCAGCGAGAAAGCGGCTCATTGATGATGTAGTCTTTGACGATCAGGGCCGGACCTGGATTGAGAGAGTGCAGCTGGACTCGAGTGATGAGGAGCGCTTCGATGTCTTCAACCCCGAAGGTGAGCTCCTTGGAATGGTCGTCACACCGACACGGGCCTGGTCAGCACGGCCTTTTATCCGTGGCGACCGGATCTATCTGGTCACCGCGGATTCACTCGACGTCCAGTCCGTCCACGTCCTTCAGTTCTCCCCGGAAACACAGATTCGAGGGCCGGTGGGAGAGACCTGAATGACGAAGCGGGCAGCGGATCTAGTTTCTGCTAACAGCGGTCATGCCGCGCACCCGCTGTCACTCGTGGCCCTAGGCCGGGGAGGTTTTGGAGCGTAGCAGCGTTTGAACAGAAAGGTGGCTCCGGGTCCTTCACCTGCGGTGACGCTGCTTGCAAGAGGCAAGCGCCGCGGCCCTGGCGAATGCCGGCAGCCCGCAGACGACGTCACGCGAAAACCACCAGAGGGGCCGGATTTGGCAGGTTTGACCGAAGGAGTGGTCCGGTAATGAAAGCAGCGAGAGTATGCTTCCTCTTGGGGGCTGGAGTCCTCACAGGAGGGTGCGACGGGGAGCAGTCCGACCAATCCCCTCCCTTTGAGAGTAAGTGGGCGGTCTCTGCTCAACCCAGAGTTGTGATCGGCGGCCAGGACGAGCGGCAGGAATACCTTCTCCATGCGGTGGCAGGTGCGACCCGGCTAACCGATGGGCGCATCGTCGTTGCTGACCAAGGGTCCGGAACGATCTCCTTCTATGACCCCCAGGGAATCCATCTGCTGACCGTTGGGGGAAAGGGAGGAGGTCCGGGCGAGTACCAACTCATCATCCAGATTCGGCGGCTTCCGGGCGATACTCTTCTCGTCTTGTCGCGGCAACCAGGTCTGACCTGGCTTTCCCCCGAAGGCCGCTATCTTCGCTCCGCACGGCTGGCTGTTTCGAGCCTTTTCCGACAGCCCTGTCGGATGACTGAAGAATGGCACCTCCTGGGGGATGGAAGCGTTCTCTCTGTTCTCGAGGATAACTTTTCAGGAAATCATTGTCCTCCACGCCCTGAGAATCCATGGCGGCAGTCCGGACTCATCGCCCGTTCGGTCAGCCTGGACGGTCATTTCGACACCCTCGGTATCTTCCCAGCTACTGAGCGGAATTCCCCCAACTACCGGGCGTATGGCAAACGTCTTGTGGTTGCCTTCGGACAGGATCGAGTCTATTCCGGTGACACTGGAGCGTCGGAGATCCCCGTTCTGGACTTCGGCGGGGACACCGTCGACATCCTGTCCTCACCGTTTGAGCCCGTGGCCATCCCTGCAGAAGCGAAACAGGCCGACGTTCGACGTTCCACTCTACCCGACGGCACGGTTCGTAGTTTCAACCGCTATGACTACCCTGAGTACTATCCGCTATTCGGTCGGCTCTTGGCTGACGAACTGGGAAACCTCTGGGTGATGGCCTATCCACCGCTCCGGGAACCGATCTCATCTTGGCGTTTGGAAAGGGTGTATGGGTTCTTCGTTGAGGAAGGGGGGGCTCGTTGGCGTGTTCTAGATCCCAGTGGTAAAACTATCGCGGAGGTCCGTACTCCTCCGGGGTTCTTTCCCCTTGAAGTCGGGAGAGATGATATCCTCGGAGTTCATAAGGATGAGTTCGATGTGCAATCGGTCCAAATTTATGCTTTGGATCGATGAGGAGGGCCTCGGACGACGGATCGGATTGCGGTTTTCGCGTAACAGCGGGCCTGCAGCGCCCTCACTTCGCCCGTGGCCCTTCGCTGGTGACGGTTCGTGTGGGAGAGGCATCATACAGGTGACGGCTCCGGGTCCTTCACCTGCGGTCACGCCGCTTGCAGGAGGTAAGCGTCGCGCCCTCTTTCGCGAGTGTCGGCAGCCCGCAGACGTTATGTGAGATGGCCTCGCCGTTTCTCGTGAACGCAGCCAATCGGAGACGCCACAAATGGGGGAGATCAATACTGTGAGAACCATGACAATCGACTTCGAGTTCTTTAAGAAGGACAACTGGTCGGATGACGAGGTCCGGAATGTCAAGTTAGCGATAGGGTTCGTGCAGAAGCTCATGAATGACCATGAGTTCGACCTGGTCCTGGAGGAGTTCGGCAATCCGTCCTACCGTCAGCACAACAGGAGCATCCCGGATGGCATGGAAGCGCTGGTCAACTACGTAAAGAACTTCACGAAGAGATTCCCGGATTACGTGTACGACGTTAAGCGCATCCACGCCGATGGCGATTTCGTCATCTTCCACTCACACATAACGACGAACACGAAGGATCGAGGCAATGATCGAAGGGGAATCAACGTGTTCGATACGTGGAGAATCGTCGATGGGCAGATTGTGGAGCACTGGGACTCACTTCAACCCATGAACGGCTTTATGCGCTTCTTCTTCTGGATAACCGGTGGCAAGATCGCGAATACGAACGGTGTCTACTAGCTGGATTCGGAGGTTCGACCCTGCAGGTGGACACACGTCACATTACTAGAAGGCTGCCGCCTTCACTCGTTTCACTCGCTCCGGAGAGCGCGGCAGGGAGGCCGCGCCGGCAACCTCTAAACGTTATCGGGCAGCGCACGGGTGGACGGCCGAGAGAAGAACCGCCAGCCTGAGTGAGGGAAAGGTCAGATGAGGCAACCGAAGCAGTTGCTGTTTAGGCTCCCTCTTGTTTGTGCCTTCTACATTGTCACGTCCTGTCAGCCTTCGGAACAGGCTGACCTTGGCACCGGGCCGACCGTGCGAGACAGCTCAGGTGTTCGAATCGTGGAGTTACCCGGGGCTCTTCTCAGTGACCTTCCGAGCTGGTCCATCGCTGAACAGCCGGACCTAGCGATTGGTCTGGTGGAAGGACCGGAGCCGTATCTCTTTGGCCGGATCGCCGATGCTGCAAAGCTCGAGTCAGGCCAGTTGGTTGTTCTCGACGGCCAAGCCCGAGTCATCCGTGTTTTCGATGGCGAGGGATTGTTCCTTTCGGAAATGAGTGGGTACGGAGAAGGTCCCGCCGAACTCCAGGATCCAACGGTCTTCAGGACGGTGGGCGACACCGCCATTGCTTTGTATGATCGTCTCCTTCGCAAGATCGCGGTCTTCAACGTGAACGAGGGGTTTGTCGAGACCGAGAAAGTCATGCTGGAGGGGTGCCCTCCCCATGATCCGAGGATTCCTCTTCCCTCCTGCTACGTATCGGGACTTCTCAATGACCTGACGAGGGTAGTAACGGGCTTCGGCCCCCGGTCGCCGTCATTGAACACGCAACCCGGCGAGACCGCTACGTCTGGCCGGCGAGTGAGGTCCTTTGGCCTCGCCGACGGCAATTCCGTGACGACCCTCGACACAGTCCTCTCCGAAACGACCACGTACGTCCACGACTCAAAATGGCTTTGGTTCATATCAACCGCCTTCGACTGGTCGGGAGGGTTCGTTGCTGGCAAAGACCGTGTCGTGGTGGCGACCAACAGCACTTTCGAGTACAGAGTCTGGTTGGGGGACGGGCGCCTGGGATCGATCGTTCGGGTGGATACGACTGCGAGCCAACTGCGCTCTTCACACCTCGACCCGATCCGAGCCTGGGCCGCATCCGGGGAATCGCCCTACGACCCGAGCCGGTACCTGGCCGAGGCCCCGTTCCCGGACACCATACCGTTTTTCGGTGAGGTTTTGGTTGATGAGGTTGGGCGGGTTTGGCTGGCCGAGTATGGACCCGACGTTGAGCTCCTTCCCAGGGAGTTTTGGGATTGGACGGTTTTCGCGGCGGATGGCCTGCCTCAGGCCCGAATTCGGACCCGTAGCCCGAGCGACCTTCTGGAGATCGGTGAGGACTACGTTCTCATGCGGCTCGTTGATGACCTCGGGGTCCACACCTTGGGCCTCTTCGATCTCCTCAGGGGCTAAGGGGAGCGTTCAGAGTCGACGGAGGGACGTTCGGACAGATCGACGACATATGGGCTCCGGACCTCTTCGGCAGGCCGTCGTGCACTACTGAAGTGGACGGTCGTGCAAATGGACCACGCCGCCCGAACACAAAAGGGTTGCCGCCTTCGCTCGAGCAGCTCGCTTCGGAGAGTGCAGCGCGGAGGCCGTGCCGGCACCCCCAGAACGTTCGCTGAACAACCTTCCCCAGGTCTCGGAGGCCTGATGGAAATGAGATGATACGTTGACCTCTACCGTCTCACCGATGACATCCGGTCCTAAGGTCCCGCCGACCGAGAAGACGGCAGGTCAGCTAACAGCGGGCTCATGCCGCACACTCGCTATTGCTCGTGGCCCTTCGGCGGGTGTGTTCGTAGGTTAGCAGCGGATCTCAGTGCGGCTACGGATCATTCACCCGCGGTCACGCCGCCTGCTTTTGGCAAACGCCGCGTCCTTCGCGAGGTCCGGCAGCTCGCGAGGTGTTAGGCGGCCAGGTGGAGGATTCAAGATACGAAATTCAGAGCGTAATACTTAAGGAGGAGGTCACCGCTGATGGTGATACGTGGATACAAATCGTCTGATCTTGAAGCGTGCAGAAACCTCTGGGCGGAGATGACTCAGCGCCACCGAGAGATCTACGACGATTCAAGCATCGGGGGCGATGATCCAGGATTGGAGTTCGACGGCCATCTATCCCAGGTTGGTCCGGCCTTAATCTGGGTAGCAGAAGCCGATCAAGAAGTTGTCGGATTCGTGTCCCTAATCCATAAAGGGGAGGAAGCTGAGATTGAGCCAATCGTCGTCAGATCCGACGTTCGCGGCGGTGGGATTGGCTATCAGCTAGTTGATCACGCCGTGGACGAAGCCGGAAAGCTCGGTGTGCTTTGCCTTAGCGTAAATCCTGTCGCCAGGAACGAGGCGGCAATCTCGTTTTTCTACGACGCCGGGTTTCGCAAAATGGGACACATTCAGCTCTTTAAATGGCTTGGGGATTCCTTTCCTGGCCAATGGAAAGAGGGCCTCGAGATGTATGGCAAGAGCTTCGAATATTGACCGGGACGGTCTTACCGTGGGTGACCGCCCAAGACACCTGGCCGACAGCATAACAGCGGGTTTGCTGCGGTTCGCCTTTGGCTCGCGCCTTACGGGCCATTCACCTGCGGTCACGTCGTTTGTATGAGGTAAACGGCGCGCCCTCGGCGACTGCCGGCAGCCCGCGAGGCGTTATGAGAATGGTCTTAGAACACTTCACCGAGGGAGTAGGCTGTGGAGAATAGAGGGAAGAAGGACCAATCCGGTGAAATGCCGTTCTTGGATCATCTGGAAGAACTTCGGTGGCGCATCATTTGGTCGCTGGTTGCGATCGTCGGCGGGTTTGGGGTTGGTATCTGGTTGGTCATTCAATTCGGCATCATCGACCTCCTCAATGCTCCACTCTACTCTGCCCTCGCCGCCGCCAAAGAGGTGAACCCTGACTTCGGCTTTGGCTTGGCTTCTGACCGACTCTTCTTCTCCAACCTGACCGAACCTTTCTTCTTCGTCCTGAAGCTGGGGCTCCTGACCGGGCTCGTCCTTTCTTCTCCTGTGATCGGGTATCAGGCCTGGGCTTTCCTCTCTCCTGCTCTCGAACCGAAAGAGCGACGGGTTATCATCCCCAGCCTTTCGTTCGGCGTGATCCTGTTCTTTCTGGGCGCTTGCTTCGCCTACTTCCTGGCCCTGCCCGGAACCGTCCGGTTCCTACTTCTGTTCGGTGCGGAGTGGTTCAGCCCCATGATCACGGGCGGGCCCTATTTGGCTCTGACGATCCGCCTTCTGTTCGCTTTTGGTTTGGTGTTCGAACTCCCCATCGTAGTGTTAATCCTCTCCGTACTGGGCCTGGTGACCCCGGAATTCCTGCGAGAGAAGAGACGTCACGCCATCGTCGGGATCACGATCCTGGCGAGTGTGCTGACCCCCACCGACGTGGTGACGATCACCCTCATGCTGATGGTGCCGCTGATAGTGCTCTACGAAATCAGCATCGCTCTGTCCGCGGTCGTAACGCGGCGGCGGAAAGAAAGCTCAGGAAAAGACGTGGAAGGAATGGACCAATCGGTGCCGGTGGTTCTCGCCTTCTTGATACCTGTTGCACGCTGGCGTGCGCGGGCCATCGCCAGCCCCGGTGGCTAGTGGGCATGATCCTCACACGATCACCCGAGTATGGCTATCGGATAGGCCAAGGGGATACGCCATTCTTCTAACCGCGGGCCGTACCCCGCGCTCGTTTCACTCGCGGTCCTTCGCCGGTGACGGTTCATGTGGGAGAAGCATCATACAGGTGGCGGCTCCGGGTCCTTCACCTGCGGTCACGCCGTTTGCTTCGGCAAACGTCGCGCCTTTCGGCGAATGTCGGCAGCGCGCGAGGCGTAAGCCGAAGCCCAGATGTCACGAAAGGACTGAGAACCCGCCAAACCTCGGAGGGGGAACGATGATTGGCATCCGCGCATGGAGTCTCAGCATTCTCTTGTCATGCTGGCTCCTCGGTGGCTGCGGCGCCGAAAAAGAGAATCCGGCAGCGCAAACCCCGTCTGGGACGCCAAAGGCAATTGCTCCGGAGCCGAACCTCAGCCTCGGCGTGGCAGCAGGGGATGCCATCCAAGAGTTTTACGAAGTCAGGACTCCCTTCGTCATGCCGGGGGGCCGCCTGGCCATCCCTCTGAAGGGGACCGGCGAAGTCCGGGTGTTCGGCGGAGAGGGGGAGATCCTTAAGAGCTTTGGTCGTCGTGGGGAAGGCCCGGGTGAATTCGCCGCCCTCACCGCGGCATGGGCGCGAGGGGACACCATTGAGGCCCTGGACGGGGATTTGATGAGAATCACTCGCTTCTTCCCCGATGGCCGCACCCAGGTGATACGACTCGACGCCGATCGCAGGGGAGACACGGCTCCACGGGGTGCCATTCCGGGGGGATGGGTAACCGTTGGATTCGAGGGCTTCGCAGAGTCTGGCCGGGATCTGTGGTCTCTTCAACTATTCGAGAAAGACGGGGCCCTGACCGGCGAGCTGGCACAGCTCGAAGGCATAGCTAGGATCTCCGTACCTGGTTACTCCGGCGCCCACCCTCTTTCACCCCGAGCCGTGCTTCGGGCGGCCCAGGGGCGACTCTACCTAGCCGAGACCCTGACCCCCCGAATCCAGGTTTTGAGTCTGGCCGGTGGGGTCGAGCGCGAGATCTCGTGGGAGACTGAGGAGTGGTTAACCCCTCGCGAGGCAATGTCGCTGGTTCGTGAGGCGGCCACGTCTGGGGATACTCCGGATCACGTCGCCGGACAGCTTCTTCGAACCGACGAGATCCCATCCCGAATGTCTGTGTTTTGGGACTTCCTGGTAGACGAACTCGGGTTCATCTGGATTCGTTCCTACGATCCGGTCAAGCACTCGTTTTCCTTCGTCAGGTTTCTCGGTGGTGGGTACATTTCAGGTACTTCTGGGGAGGGTGGGGCATGGCGAATCTTCTCTCCTGAAGGCGTGGAGGTAGGGGTGGTTGAGGTCCCGGAGGGCCTCGCCCCGGCGCAGATTACGCGTGACGCTTTGGTCGGGATACGGACCGACCCGGCCTTAGGGTTCGAGTCCGTCGAAGTGTACGCATTGACGCGGTATTGAACGCGGCTGCTCTCCCTTCAAATGGAGTTGATTGGACTTCAGCAAACAGTGGGCCTGTCGCGGCTCGCCTTTGGCTCACGCCCTACTGGTCATTTTCGGCGGTCACGCCGCTTGCGGGGACAAACAGCGCGCTCGTCACGAAGGCTGGAGCCCGCCAGGCGTCACATAACCCCTGAAAACGGGTTGGTGCCTGATGCTGGTCTCAGGCGGAACTGGAGAGTCGAAAACAACGTGATAGGACGATCAACCGGCGCGGCGTGCCTTCGTGACGCAGGGTGGATCTTCCTGGTTCTCCTGGCATCCGGAACTAGTGCATGTTCAACCGGAGACTCGTCGGAAACCTTCGTTGTGTGGGACAGTGCTGGGATCGCCATTGTGGAGACGTTCCGACCCAGATGGGAGCGGGAAGCGCCTTGGAGGATTTCATCGGATCCCATCCTTGAGATAGGCTCCGCCGGCGGAGAAGAGGCTCAACAGCTCTACGGAGTGACTGGGGTCCGGCGGCTCTCCGATGGTAGGATTGCGGTCCTGAATCAGGGGAGTCTGAGCGTCCGTGTCTTTGGAGTTGATGCACGAATTGAGAGAGAGTTTGGAGGCGAGGGGGATGGCCCCGGTGAATTTCGCGCATTGACTTCGCTCCAGGTCTTGAGAGGAGATACCCTCTTGGTCTGGGATGTGCGTCAACGCAGACTTTCCTTCCTGTCCTCATTTGGGGGATTCCTGAGTTCGATCCGGCTAGATTGGGCTGGCGCAGAACAGCTTACCGAGGTCCGACGGATGCCGGATGGACACTTCATCGGGAAGACGTACGCGAGTCCGTTTCCACGCGGTCCGAGTTCTGGCCTCGGCATCCACCGACGTGTGGCTCCTCTCCTCCGTTTTGATGAATTCGGGTCAGTCTCAGACACCATCGGAGTCTTTCCGAGCGTTGAAGGAGCCATCGTGCACCTGGACGGACACCCACTGATGATGGATGCTCCCTTCGCGAAGAATTTCTACTTCGATACTCGGAACGAATCGATCGTGGTTGGAACAGCTGATGGCGTGTCGGTCCAGGTATGGGATGCCACCGACGGCCTGCTGTCCGTGTTCCGATACCCAGGCCTCGACCTGACCGTCACCCAAAAGGCTCGGGATGCCTTTTGGGGATCGGCGTTGAGAGGCGATCTGAGCCCCGAACAACGGCGGGAGACAACCGAGATTCTCCGAGCTCTGCCTTTCCCAGAAACTCGAGCCGCCTTCACCGAACTGAAGCTTGATCCCGTCGGGAACGTCTGGCTGAAGACGGGGGGATACTTGGCCAATTCGGAGGCGCCGGACGAGTGGACGGTATTCTCTCCGAATGGCGAGATGTTGGGGATCCTCTCCCTTCCGAAGGACTTCACGGTTCTCGCGATCAACAACGATGAGATCCTCGGGGTGTGGGAGGATCGGATGGGCGTCGAATTCGTCCGGGTCTATGAACTATCGAAGGCAGGGGCTCTAGATTCCTGAGAATCACGTGCCATGTAACAGCCGTCATGCCGCACATTCGCTCCGCTGGGGAGGCCTTCGCCGGTGACGGTTGTGCGTTGAGATGCGTCGTACAGAGGGGCAGCTTTCGGTCCCGGCTTTCGGCCGGTCCGGCAGCCCGCAGGCGTTTACGGAGACCGATCTTTGGATGTTGAAAACATGCCGAGGATTGCTGTGAGAGACGAAGAAGGAACCTCCTTCGCCGCTGCTGAGGCAATCGGCTGCTTCGATAGGCTTTGTACCTTCGCTCACCCGACGTGGAGACATCTTTCCTGCCTGATCCTGTCGATCTGCTTTTCGGCCATCGCCGGGTGCGGCGGGGGGATTCCCGGCATTCAGGAGTCCCTTCTCGATGGGCTACCAGTCTTGACGGTAACAGAAGACCTGCGGATAGGGAGCGTGGAAGATCCTGACTATGGGTTCTCACGGATCAGGGGAGTGGAGGTAGACCGAGACGGGAGACTGTTCGTTGGGGAATCCCTCGTGGGGGAGATCCGGGTTTTTGATTCGGACGGGACCCTTCTCAGGAGGATCGGGCGGAAGGGGGAGGGCCCGGGTGAGTTCCAGCAGCTGTTTCAGTGGGGCGTGGTGGGCGACACCGTTTGGGTGACGGACTTTTTCCTCCGAAGAATCACACTGTTCGAAAGAGCGGGGACCTTGTTGTCCACGGGAATCTGGGAGGGGGTCACCGTGCCACACGGAACCTCGGGAAGCGCTAGCTCGGTAGGCCCCTACTCCATGAGGGTCGACGGTCTTTTCCGGGGCGAGATCACGGAGGTCGCCCAAAGGATGGGCGGCGCTCCCTCCGAAGATTCGCTTCGTGTGCCCGAAGTCCTGTTTGATGCTTCCGGTGTTGTGGTCGATACCGTGGGATGGGATGTCTTTCCCCCGCCGGCAGAATCCCGAGCGACGCGGGTGAGTGTCGGGTCAAGGAACTACCCGGTGCCTCGGCCACCCACGGGGACCGTGCCACGGTTGGGGTTCCCAGCCGGAGAGTGGATCGTCGACCGGCACCCGGCGCAGGCCGACTCCCTCTCCAACCTCAAGATCACGCGCCTAGGGTTGATGGGCGACACCATCGTTTCCCGGGAGTACAGGTATCAGCCAAGGCGGTATCCGGATGTGATTCTCGATTCCATTGCAATGCGGTACGTTTCGGCCCGGCCCTCCGCCCGAGGTACCGATCCTGACCGTGTGCGCCAGGCCATCCGCGATGCCATGGATTTCCCGGATTTCCAGCCTCCGGTTCTGGAGGGTGTCGCAGGTTCCGACGGAACTCTCTGGCTGCGGCGGGAAGACTTGGGAGGGCGTTTGTCTCGCTGGCTCGTCATTGGGCCCGACGGCACCCCACGAGGCCATGTGGAAATACCCCGTCATTCCACGGTTTCCTGGGTGGGGGAGGGGGTGTTCGTAGTGGTTGAGAAAGATGAGTTCGATGTGCCGTGGGTGGTGCGGTTCAGGATTGGGGACTGAGGTTCCCCGAAGAGCGACTCTCCCGCGAAAAGCAGAACCTTGAATGAACGTCGATCTCGGTTAACAACGAGCCTGCAGCGCACTCGGCTTCGCCGCTAGCCCGCGAGGCGTTAACTGAAACCACCAAAGAGATTTATGGAAGCCCATTCAGCAGGGGTCCTCCGGCGTTGGAATTCCTGAAGTGAAGGAGAGGAGGAACAGAGGATGAGCGGAGTCCCATTCGGCAAGTTTCTCTGGCTTTTCCTTTCGCAGTCTGTATTGGGGGTGGGAGGGTCTTTTCAGGAGGCCGCACTATCTGACTCTTGTACGCTCGTCGTTGAGCACCTCGCTGACTTGGGTGCTCTGGATGATCCTGCATCGGTGGTAATCCCGATGAACGTGGATCTCGCCGGTGTGCCGTGGGGTGGATGGTTGGTGACGGAGGATGGAAAAGAAATCCTGGAGTATGCTGACGACGGTGCCTTCCGACGTTTTTTCGGAAACCGCGGCGAAGGCCCGGGTGAGCTTAGCCATCCCAATGCTGTTGAAGTGGACCCTTCCGACTCCGTGTGGATTTCCAACAGGCGAGGCCGGTCAGTAGTCTTCGCCCCGGATGGAACGGCGAGCCGGACCATTGTCGATCCCGGACTCCGGCAGATCACTAGCTTCACCCCTTCGGGGCTTCCTATGACACTATTGCTGAAGGTAGCAGCGAAAGCCCAGCCATCTCCCTCAGAGTTATGGCCGTTCGTGCAGGTGTGGAATCGTGACTTGGAACCGATTCACCTCATCGGTCCTGGGGCTTTGGTTTCCGAGGGACCTGAGATCATGGTGTTGGGTGTAGGAAACCCGCCCCAGTGCGCCGTCTCCAATGATTCCACCCTGTTCTTCCCGCTGGGTGGGGAGAACTCATTCGTGAAGTGGACCCCAACCACTGTAGATACCGTACCTTTTCCAGATTCTCCGTGGACTAAACTCGGCCTGCAGGCGGACCGAAAGCCAGAACCGGGAGACCGTTTGGTGGCTCTGATTCCGGATGGAGCAAGTGGATTCTGGGGGCTGGGAGCGATCCGGCGATTGTCGGAGGAGGACGAGGAGGAACTTGTGCGAAACGCCCCTCAGCCGGGGATCCAGACTATGGATTCCTTCAAGCGCGCTTCAGCGGCCGTCCGAAACGCCGTCTACGATGGTTGGCTAGGTCATCTGACGGCGGGAGGGAAGGTCACCGAGGCGGTGGTGTTTGAGGAGTACCCGTGGGGTTTCTCACGGCCGGGGGAGTTTTTCACCTTTGACGAAAACGAGAACGGCCTTGTCCGCGTGAGGGTCTGGAAGTTCACGAGGTCCTGTCCCATGGTCGGACGATCCTAGGGCAGGGTGTTCGTGGTTTCAGTTCACAGCGGGCCTGCCTAGGCTCGCCCAAAGGCTCGCGCTCTGAGGGTCATTCGCGGCGGTCACGCCGCTTGCAGGGGCGGGCGCCGTGCCCTTGGCAAATGTCGGCAACCCACGAGGCGGTATCAGGCGAGCGGCCCAAGGTTCGAGGAGCCAAGAAATGGAGGGAAACCCAATGCGCCGGATCACCCTAGTCTCCCTTACGTTTGTCTATTCGTCCTTCGCTTGCACGGAGTCCGTCTCGATCCCACCGGGCGTGTCTGTGCGGGACAGCGCGGGTATCCAAATCGTTCATTCCTCACAATCAGTCTGGGAGTCCACCGGCCGGGGTTGGGTTGTTTCCCCCGATCCGGTCTTGGAAATCGGTGTCTTGGAAGGGCCGGACGAGTACCTCTTCTCCTCGCTGGTAGATGTCCAGCTCGGGCGGGGAAATCAGGTTTGGATAGCCGACAGAGGGATCAACTCCATCAGAATCTTCGAAGCAGACGGCACGCATCTTCGATCGACTGGGGGAGAAGGGGAGGGGCCCGGGGAGTTCCAGGCCCTGGAGGGATTCCTCCGAGTTCCTGACGGTCTGATTGGGTATCAGGGCGCCCATGGACCCGCGAGCCTCTTTGACCTCTCTGGCTCGTTCCAGCGGACGATAAGCTTCGATGCCAGGCCGGAAGTGCGTGCGCCTTTTGTGGTGGGGACAGTCGAAGAAGAGACGGGTGTCTGGGCAGTGATCTCCCACTACCCTCAAGGCCAACAGGGTCGTACGGGCTTGTACGAGGATCAGATGCCGGTGTATGCCGATCTGCTGGAAGCGGATTCCGTCAGGGACTTCGGCCTCTTCACCGCCAGTCGGTTTGTGGGCGTTCCGGGACGCAGAGGCACGCCTCATTGGCAGGAGTATGGGCCATTCTTCACGATGGCAGTCAGTGCAACCCACCTTTTCTTGAGTTGGCCGGTGGAGTACTCCATCTCTCAAATCGACACCGGTGGGCAGGTGGTGAGGATCCTCCGCCGTGATTGGGATCCATCACCGGTCGCCGAGGATGACCGACAGAAGTTCGTGGCGTCCCAACTCACTTTCCCTGAAGGTAGGCAACCTCCACCGCCAATCCTGGACTTCCGTCGCCAACTGGTTGATGCCATGGTGTACCCGGAGCATCATCCGCCGCTTGACCGGCTGTTGGCAGACTCGGAAGGGAATCTCTGGGTTCGACAACATGAGCCCCACCGGCGCTTCGTGTCGGCTCAAAGCCCGCGAGTCCCGGCGGAAAGGACCGTCTGGGATGTGTTCGATCGGTCCGGTAGATGGTATGGCTCGATCTCACTCCCCGAACGTTTCCTGGCCACATGTATCACCAATGACCGCATTGCAGGGATCTTCCTCGGGGAGTTCGATGTCGGATATGTGCGTGTGTATGCAATTGAGAAACCTGGTGGCGAGTGAAGGCGGCGACGCTCTCGTCAGGGGTGGGTAAGGGTGGCACAAGTTTTTCACCCGGGTGTGCTTGATCGGTGCGACCACACCCGCCCCATAACAGCGGTCATGCCGCACCCTCGTTGTCGATCGTAGTCCTTTGCAATGCACGGTTTCGGGCGGAGAAACATCATATTGATGGACGGCTCTGGGCCCCGGCCTTCGGCCGGTCCGGCAGCCCGCGATGCGCTATCCGCCACGACGAAACCACCAACACAGGTGACGTGCGAGAAAAAGGGTTCCACGGAACCTCCATCGAAGGAACCCGGACCTTTAAGCCCGGTTAAGAAACTCAGTGAGGAATCCGGGACCATACTCGGACCCGTACCATAGGCAAGCCTCAGGACCGACAAATGCACTCACGCAGTTTGGCGCGATCCACTTCGAACAGGGTAACGACGCAGTTCCCGCTTGCCTCCCTCCTCGCCTTCCTGGCGATTCTTGTGACGGGCGTCTTTGATCCGGGCTCTGCACAGGCCGCCCATGGACAGCTCATCGATGCTGATACGCGCAACCCAGTAGAGGGCGCGTTGGTGGCTCTCATCGGTGCTGACGGAACGGTCCAGGACCAGCGGCTCACGAACGCCGACGGCCGCTTCCTTCTCCGGGGCCAGGGAGCCGGTAGGTTTACCCTTCGGGCTGAGCGGATCGGGTTCCGATCAGTGTCTTCCGGTCCTTTCCGTCTCGCAGCTGGCCAGCTCTTACGCATCGACTTGGAAACGGGGCGGAACGCCATTCAACTGGATGGCATAACTGTGCACGGAGAGCAGCGGTGCGTGGTCCGCCCCGGGGAGGGGCTGGAGATCGCGCGGGTTTGGGAAGAGGCCCGAAAGGCCCTGGCGATGCAACGTTGGACGGAGCAGGAGGGCAGCTACTGGTTCAAGGTTCAGAACTACTCCCGTGACCTAGACCGCGATGCCCGCAGGGTCCTGGCAGAATCCCGCAACACCAGGGCCGGCCTCTCTCAGAATCCCATCGGAAGCCTACCGGCAGAAGATCTGATGACCGAAGGCTTCATTCAGAGGAATCCCGACGAGTCCCTTCAGTACTATGGCCCCGATGCCTCGACGCTCCTCTCGGACATCTTCCTCGACAGACATTGTTTCCAGTTAGAAACGAACGAAGACGAGCCCGACCTCCTGGGCCTGGCCTTCGAGCCGGTGGAGCGAAGGGACATCCCGGACATCCAGGGCACCCTTTGGCTTGAGCGGAGCTCTTCGGCCCTGCAGTTCCTCGAATACCGGTATACCTGGGCCCCGCACCCGGACGCGCGGAGATTAGCCCGGGGGAGAGTGGATTTCGAGGAGCTCCCCAATGGAGCTTGGATTGTCCGGAAGTGGTGGATCCAAATGCCACAAATCGGGAGAGAGGAAGCCCGGTTCGACCGGAGGGAACGTCCGGGAATCGGGGTGGTCGGCATTCGGGAGACCGGCGGGGAGATCGTCGGGATCAGGACTCAGGATCAGCAGGAGGTGTCCAGGGCGGAGAGAGGCCTGGTAGCGGGGTTGGTCTGGGACAGTACCCGGGCCGCTCCCCTGGGAGGGGCGAAGGTCTACCTCTTAGGCACGTCCTACGCTGGCACCAGCAACGCGGAAGGGCAGTTCCTCATTGACGGTGTTCCCGAAGGTGTTTTCCGAGCCACCTTCACCCACCCACGCCTGGATACTCTGGCGACCCTGGGCACGGGCATGGAGGTCGAGGTCGCTCCCGGCAAAGCGTCGGAGATCCGGCTCGCGGTCCCTTCCATCGCTAGCATCATCTCCGAAGTGTGTGCCGATAGATCGCGAGAGGACGCCTCGGGCGTCATCCGGGGGCGGGTTCTGGACACGGAGACCGGCCGGCCCGTTCCGGAAGCGTCGGTGAGCCTCACCTGGCAGGTGGTCTCCCGCCCATCCGGGTGGCTGAGGGGGGATGACATGATCATCGAAACCACGACGGATGACCACGGTCGCTTCACGGTCTGCAACACTCCGGCCCAGGAACTCATTGAGATCCAGGCGAAAACCGACGAGGGCAGGAGTGATATCCTGAGGTTTCAGATCGAAAGGGATTCCTACACCACCATCGGCCTCGAGGTAAACCCGGACGCTGGAGTTTCGGTCTCTGAGCGCGGTGTTGCGGCTCCAGGCGACGTTGGCGTCCGAACCGTGCGTGGACAGGTTCTGGACTCTGTCGCGGGGACTCCGGTGAGCTTTGCGCGAGTCACGCTTGTCGACGAGGACGAACAGCAAGTCGCGCTGACGGTTTCCGATGTCCAGGGTCGTTTTCGGCTTCAGGCTTCAGAGCCAGGTCGTTACCGGCTGACGATCCAGGCGGAGTTCTACGAGGAAGGGTCCCATGGGCCCATCACTCTGACCGACGAAGAAGGGCTTGCCCTTACCGTCGAACTCAACCCTCTCCCCGTCGAGTTACGAGGGTTTGTTGTAGACGTCGAGCGGCAGTCCCCCCGTCTGGCCTTGGAGGGGGTCTACGATCGGATGACCCACGGTTTTGGCAACTACTTCGACCGGGAGAAGATCGATGCCCGACCGGGGAGGCCGGTGATCGACCTCATCGCTCAGCTGCCTATGGTGGGGTTCTTCCCCGACACCCTGGGTGGGGGCGAGGGAGTTTTCTTCAGACACAGACAGTTCCAGAGGCTGATCATTCCTCAAGAGAAGGTTCCTATCTGCTTCCCCCAGGTGTACCTCAATGGCGCCCTGTTCGCACCGGGAGGAGAGTTCCCTTCAAGGCTGGACCGTGTGTTCCTCGACGATCTCGAGGCCATCGAGGTCTACGAGTCGCCGGCCTTCCTTCCCGGGCGGTTCAACGGGATCAATTCCAAGTGCGGCACCATCGTGCTCTGGACTCGCGGGGAAGAAGAGGCTTGGTCGCAGGAAGTGCCAAGCGAATGAGTGGGCGTGCCAGACGGCTGATCCTCGTGGCTCATAACAGCGGGCTGTGCCGCCAAGGCGAGTGCTCTTCGGCCCAGCTCTCGAACTCCCCAGAAAGGCTTAGAAAATGTACCGAATGCCGCGCGTTGGATTGAACCTACTGGTGATTCTAGGCCTGACCGCTTGCGACAGTGACGCGACGGGCCCGGAGTTGATTCCTTTGTCTTTCATCTCCGTGGACGTCGGCTACGACCACACCTGCGGTGTGGCTACCAATGGTGAAGCCTACTGCTGGGGCCTGGGCCAAGCCGTTCCGACGCTGGTTTCCACGGACCTGGTCTTTTCGAGCCTGAGCGCTGGTACGGACCTCACCTGTGGCGTGACCCCAGTGGGAGAAACCTACTGTTGGTCCGGGTTCAGTCCGGATCCCGAGTTGGTTCCGGGAGGCTTTCGTTTCGACCAGGTGAGCGTGGGCCTACTCCACCGATGTGGGGTGACCACAACCGGCGAGGCCTACTGCTGGGGGCTGGGGTACGCCGGCCAAATCGGGGACGGGTCGACGGAGGAGAGAACTGAGCCGACCCTGGTTTCGGGCGATATCACCTTCTCGACCGTCAGCGCTGGGCATGAACATACCTGTGGGGTAGCTACCGACGGGAAGGCGTACTGTTGGGGCCAGGGTTTCTTTGGCCAGCTCGGGAACGGGTCAAAAGAAGACAAGCTGGTTCCGACCTTGGTGTCAGGCGGCTTCATTTTCACGGAGGTGAGCGTCGACCAACGCCATAAGACCGCAAACCACACCTGCGGGGTAACGACGGACAGCGAAGCATACTGCTGGGGAGGGAGCGATCACGGCGAGCTCGGGATTGGGGTAGGACAAGCCTACGAGGCGACACCTGCCTTGGTGCTAGGTGGCCACGATTTCGCCTCCGTGAGTACCGCCGCTGACCACACGTGCGGAGTAACCACGGGCGGGGAAGCCCTTTGTTGGGGAATGGGCGGGCTCCTGGGGAACGGGTTGGAGGAACAGAGTTTGGTTCCTACGCCGGTTTCGGGTGGCCTAAACTTCGAATCCCTAAGTACTGGCTGGCAGCACACCTGTGGAGTGACGACAGGAGGAGAGGCTTACTGCTGGGGAGCCGGCGGGGGACGACTCGGGAACGGGACGGGGGACTCTAAGCTTGTGCCCACGAAAGTGTCTGATGGTATGGGATGAACGGGGTGACGGGAGCTGGGCCCGAATCTGCGGATAGGAGATTCCAGCAACCCACTTCGGAGGTTTCGTTGTTCATCGAATTCAACGGATTTCCACGATACCTGAGAGGTCGGCTTCCCGGGGTCGGCGCCTTCGTGCTCCCATTCCTGGCTTGCGCTCTCCTCCGGCCGACGGCTACGGAATCTCAGACCGTTTCCGGTCGCCTCATCGACAATGAAACCCGCCGAGGCGTGGTGAATGGAACGGTGGCCCTGGTAGACACGATGGGAATTCCCGTGGCACGCGTCCTTTCGGGTTCCGACGGGGAGTATGTGGTCAGGGCGCCCAAGCCTGGGCGCTACACCCTGAGGGGGTCCGGAATGGGATATCGGGGGGGGCTTTTGTCCCAATTGGATCTGGCTGAGGGAGATGAGGTGCATCTCGATCTCTACCTGGCACCGGCCCCAATCGCATTGGAGCCCATATCTATCACCGGTAGCCGGGTCCGACAGGAGCTAGAGCGACAGGGGTTCTGGCGGCGAAGAGAGGCTGGGACCGGGTTCCATCTGACTCCGGGTCAGCTTGCCTTCAGGCCCCCGGTGACCGAAGCCGAGCTCATCGGTCGAGCCCCCTTCGTGTACCTTGACCGGGTCACAAGATGGGACGGAACGATTCCCAAGATGCGGTCATTCGGCGAGGAGTGTGTACCGGCGGTCCTGGTGGACGACATCCCAGTGCCGGTGGGCCGACCGATCGGGATCAATGAGCCACCGCCGACCCTGGAGGAATACGTGAACTTCGCCGACATCACCGCTCTTGAGGTCTATAGGGGTTTCGGCGAGATACCTCACGAGCTGACGCTCCCGTTCGAGAGGTGCGGGGTGATCATGATCTGGACTGTTTGGAGCGAAGGCCGGAACAGGATTCGAAGGCCGCCACGGGATGATCCGCGGTAGTTCATTGACCCCCCTAAGGCCCTGATCTACGTTCGATATCTCGCCCCGGAATGGGGATCAACTCCAAAACTGACACGCGGAATCAAATGGACCTTGTTACGCATATTTTCAGGGAGTACGACATCCGGGGGATCGTCGATCGTGACCTGGATGAATCCGTTACTCGGCTGGTCGGCCGCGCATACGGTACGGTGATGGTGGAAACCCTCGGCGGCGGCCCGGCCCGGGTTGCGGTGGGCCAGGACAACCGGCCCCACTCCCCTCGCTTGGCCCAGGGCCTGATGGACGGACTCATGAGCGCGGGTGTTGATGTGGTGAGCCTTGGTACGGTCCCGACTCCCCTGGCCCTCTGGGCCGAGGACAGGCTCGAGACCGACGGGGCCATCCAGATCACGGGATCCCACAACCCCCCTGACTATAACGGGATCAAGATGACCCTCCAGAAGAAGTCCTTCTTCGGAGCGGCCATCCAGGACCTCCTCGATCGGATCCAATCCGGGCGCCTCGCGGAGGGTAATGGTTCCCTGGTCCACCAGGACGTGATTGCCGACTACGTCACCGAGGTGGCCGAAGGTTTCCAACTCCCGCGGGCAGTCAAAGTGGTGGTCGACTGTGGGAACGGAGCCGGGTCACTGGTGGCAACCGATCTTCTATCCGCCATCGGGGCTGAGGTCATACCCCTCTACTGCGAGTCGGACGGCACTTTCCCCAACCACCACCCCGATCCCACGGTTGATGAGTATCTGGTGGACATGATCGACCTGGTGCGAGAGCGGGAGGCTGATCTCGGGATCGCTTTCGATGGTGATGCGGACCGGATTGGCGCCGTGGACGAGAGCGGGACCGTAGTCAGGGGGGACATTCTCCTTCTCCTGTTCGGATTGGACATCCTCGACACTCTTGGCCCGGGCCAGAAGTTGGTGTTTGATGTGAAATGCTCTCAAGTCCTGCCCGAGGTGTTCGAAGCCGCCGGCGGGGAGCCAGTGATGTGGAGGACCGGACACTCCCATATCAAAGCCAGGATGAAAGAGTTGGGGGCTCCACTAGGAGGTGAGTTGTCGGGCCATATCTGCTTTGCCGACAACTACATCGGGATTGACGATGCGCCGTATGATGCCTGCCGGTTGGTCGATCTCTTGGCCCGGAAGAACCGACCCCTCTCGGAGTTGGTGGCCGAGCTGCCCCAATACGTGGCCACCCCGGAGATCCGGATCGAGGTGGACGAGGAGAAGAAGTGGGAGGTGGTGGACCGGGCTTTGGACCACTTCCGCCAGAGCCATGACGTCATTGACGTGGATGGGGCGAGGGTCCTCTTTGGCGACGGGTGGGGTTTGCTCCGGACTTCAAACACTCAGCCCGTGATCGTAGCCCGGTTCGAAGCTCGGACCCCGGAGCGACTGGCTGAAATCCAGGGCCTGATGGAGGACTGGCTCGCTACCCAGGGAATCCATGTCTGACCAAGCCCCAAAACTCCGCAAGGGGACCGGGACCCTTCTTATTCTGGCCGTTTCCCTCGTCCTTGTCTTTTTGATCGGGCGGTGGGCGGCCGATTTCTACACAGAGGTCCTCTGGTACCGGTCGGTCGGGTATTCTTCGGTCTTCTGGACCCGGACCCTGGCCGATCTGGGAATGAGGGTTGTGGCCGGGTTGGGGACAGCCGTCCTGGCTTTCCTCAGCTTCCGGGTGGTGGGGAGGACCCTCAGCGGGGTCCAGATCAAACGGCGGTTCGGAAACCTGGAGATCGCCGAGAGAGTCCCCCCGCGGATCATCACTATTGGACTGGTGATTGTCTCCGGCCTCATGGGACTCTGGCTCGCGGCGGTTTTCCCCAGAACCGCCGGTCTAAGGTTGTTGCTGGCCCTCCGGGCTCCGGAGTGGGGGTTGGCCGTGCCGCAGTTCGGGACGGACGTGTCCTTTTTTGTCTTCTCCCTTCCGATCCTCGGAGGGGGGTTGGTTCTCGGGCTCTCCCTCGTCTTCCTGCTCCTTTGTTTTTCCGCGGCCGGTTACGCCGCCACCGGATCTCTTTCCTTCCGACGGGGCCAAATGAAGCTGGCCCCCCTGCCCAGGAAGCACCTGGCCATTCTCGGCGCTCTTTTCCTCCTCTTCTTGGCCGGAAGGTTCTGGTTGGCGCCGTCCTTCCTCATGTTGGACGGGAATTCCCAAGTCCAAGGGATCTTTGGCTTTACAGATGCTTCGGCCAGGTTCAGGGGATACAAGGCCCTCTCGGTCATCACCTTGGTCGCCGCCGGGAGCATGGCGTGGTCCGGTTTTAAGTTGAGGGTGATGCCCCTCCTTGCTTCGGGCTTGGCGGTGGTTTTGGGGGGGTTGGCCCTAGTTCAGCTCTATCCGGAGTTGGTACAGCGGTTCCAGGTAGAACCAAACGAGCTGGTTCGGGAGACACCCTACATCGAAGCAAACCTCGACTTCACGAAGGTCGGGTTCGGTTTGGACGGCCTCCAGCGGCGGGCCTTCGACCACTCCACGGAGGCGCTACCCGATTGGGGCCTCGCTGCCCGGCAGTTCGAGGGCCTCCCGGTTTGGACCCCTGATGCTCTTCTCACGACCTTCCACGAACTGGAAGCCCGCCAGCCTTACTACGACTTCCCGGACGTCGTGATCGATAGGTACCCCTCTGAGGACGGTGTCACTCCCGTGGCCGTGTCGGTTCGGGAAATCGATCCAGGTGGGATCCTGGACCCCAACTGGCAGAACCAGCACCTCCGGACACTGTACCAGTCCGGTATGGGGGCGGTGGCCAGCGCGGTGAACACCCGGACTCCGGAAGGCAGGCCAAGGATGTTCATCTCGGGAATCCCGCCGGTGTCGGTCGAGACACCCGGTGGTCCCCAGGCGATGGGGCCAGAGGGCCCGGAGCCATTGGCTCTTTCCGATCCTTCCGTGTATTTCGGCGCCCGAGGGCAGTACTACGCGATTGTGAACCCGGACTCTGTTTTGGCAGCAGGCGGAGACCTCACGGATCTCCCCAGCGGCATCCGGATGGGTGGCCTCATCCGGAAACTTGCTCTGGCATGGCGTTTTGGTGATGCCAGCCTGCTTTTCTCCTCCGAGGTTTCCTCAGAAAGCCAATTCGTGTTTTGGAGGAGCGTGCAGGAAAGGGTACAGGCTATCGCACCCTTCCTTCGCTTCTTCGAAGCTCCCTATCCGGTTATTCACCACGGGCGGATCGTCTGGATCATGGACGGGTTCACGACGACTCGAAGCTTTCCCCTCTCCACCGTCCAAGAGGTCCCCCTGGCTGGGCCGGTCACCTATGTCCGAAACAGCGTGAAGGTGACCGTGGACGCCGTCACGGGAGAGACCAACTTCTACCGCATCGATGCGAATGACCCTCTGTTGGAGGCCTGGTCCCGGGTTTTCCCGGAGCTACTCCTCCCCTTCGACCAGATGCCGGAAGAACTCCAGACACACATCCGGTATCCCAGGGAGCTCCTGCGGATCCAAGCCCGTGTATTGCTCCGGTACCATCAGGAGACGGCAGCGCTTTTTCACGGGCAGCAAGCCGTTTGGGCGCTCCCGCAGGAGCTTGCCCAGGGGACCCGGCAGGTCCCGTATATCCCCGAATACGGACTTTATCGCCTGCCGGGAGAGGAAGATCCCGAGTTCCTCCTGACCACGGTTTTTGTCCCTGCGGAGAGACAGAACCTCACCGCCATCCTGGCGGCTCGATGCGACCCTGAAGGGTATGGGGAGCTCCTGCTCTATGATATCGCCGTGGAGGAACAGGTGCCGGGGCCCAGACAGGTGGAGGCCTTGGTGGAGCAGGACCCGGAGATCTCCCAGCAGTTCTCCCTCTGGCGGCAGGGTGGAAGCCAGGTCTGGTCCGGGCACCTACACGTTGTGCCGGTGGGTCAGAGCCTCCTGTACATGGAGCCGATCTTCCTGGCTGCGGAGGCAGACGCCATACCGGAGCTCCGCCGGTTCGTGGTGAGCGATGGGCGGCGTGTGGCCATGGAGGAGACGTTGGCCGGAGCCATTTCCGCTCTGGCCGTGGCCGGGGGCGGGCAGATGCCTCTCTCGCAGGTCTCCGGAGACCCCCAGGAAGGGCCCCCAGCCGCCGGCCAGTGGCCCAAAGAAGCGCTGGACCTTCTGGACCAGGCAGAGACCCGGCTGAGAGACGGGGATTGGACCGGATTCGGAGAGGCTTTGGAGGAGCTTCGAACCCTCCTGAGGACCCTCTCGGAAGGGTCTGGCGGAGGGTAGCCAACCCCCCATTCCGTACCTACCTTTTTAGGTCCCTGGGGCCAGGGAGCCATCGGGTTCCTACCGGTCTACCCAGGGTCCGACACGTATGCGAACCGTACGAGGATTTGCGATGAATATCCACGAATTTCAGGCCAAGGAGGTCTTCCGGGCCGCCGGAATCCCTGTTCCGCCAGGGGAGGTGGCCGAGACCCCCGATGCAGCCGAAGCCATAGCCCATGAGCTGGGCGGCCGGGTGGTCGTGAAGGCCCAGGTTCACTCCGGAGGCCGAGGGAAGGCCGGCGGCGTGAAACTGGCAGCCGACGCTGCTGAAGCCAGACAGCATGCCGAGGCCATCCTCGGGATGGATATCAAGGGGCTGACGGTGGAGAAGGTGCTCATCACCCCTGCTGAAGACATCGACACCGAGGCCTACGTGGGTTGCCTGGTGGATCGGGCGGCCCAATCCGTCACGTTCATGGTCTCCTCCGAGGGTGGGGTGGACATCGAAGAGGTAGCCCACACCAACCCCGATGCCATCAAGAAGCTGACCATCGATCCCCGGTACGGCCTTCTTCCCCACGAAGCCTACTGGCTCGCCGCTTCGCTCTATGATGACCCTTCCTTGGTGAAGCAGGCGGCCAAGATCATTGGACAACTCCACAAGGCATTCTCCGCTGCCGGTGCTTCCATGGCGGAGATCAATCCTCTGATCACCACGCCGGCTGGAGAGGTCAAAGCCATCGACGCCAAGATGAGTGTCGATGACAACGAGCTGTTCCGGAAGCCCGACATCGCAGACTACCGAGACTTGTCCGCGGAACCCGAGTCTGAAACGAAGGCCCGGGATGCAGACTTGAGCTACGTCAAGCTGGACGGGAACGTGGGCTGCTGTGTGAACGGTGCGGGCCTGGCCATGGCTACCATGGACCTGGTGAAGTACTACGGTGGGGAGCCGGCGAACTTCCTGGATATCGGCGGATCATCAAATCCCGACAAAGTCGTCGCCGCGCTGGAGATCATCACCTCCGATCCGAACGTGAAGGTCATCCTGTTCAATATCTTCGGGGGGATCACCCGGTGCGACGATGTGGCCAATGGGATCGTGGAAGCCACGAAACGCATTGATATCAATGTCCCGCTCGTCATCCGCCTCACTGGGACCAACGAGGAGGAGGGGGTGGCCATTCTGGAGGGCGCGGGGATGTCGGCCGCGACATCCATGGATGAAGTCGTAGAGCGGGCGGTGGCTTTGGCCAACCCGGCGTGACCCAATAGAACACGAGAAAAGAGAGTCCATAGCTATGGCTATCTTCGTAGACGAAAACACACGACTCGTGGTCCAGGGGATCACGGGACGAGATGGTTCTTTTCACACATATCAGATGATGGAGTACGGGACCGAGGTGGTGGCCGGTGTCACCCCGGGGAAGGGAGGACAGTCCTTCGAGGGCCCCGATGGGAAGAACGTGCCGATCTTCAACACCGTTGAGGATGCGGTCAACGAGGCCGGTGCGAACACGTCGGCAATCTACGTGCCGCCGGCATTCGCCTCCGGAGCGGTCCTGGAAGCCGCCGGTGCCGGGATCGATTTCATCGTTTGTATCACCGAGGGTGTCCCGGTTCAGGACATGACCAGGGCCCTCCGCTACGTTAGGGACCGAGGAGCCCGCCTCCTGGGGCCCAACTGCCCTGGAATCATCTCACCGGGGAAGGCAAAGGTAGGGATCCTACCGGCTCAGATCGTCGCTCCCGGACCCGTTGGCGTGATCTCCCGTTCGGGCACCCTCACGTATGAGGCGGTCATTCAGTTGACCAATGGTGGAATCGGGCAGACGACCTGTGTGGGCATCGGTGGGGACCCCCTTATCGGGACAAACTTCATCGACGCCCTCTCCGCCTTCAAGGAGGACGGAGACACCGAAGCCATCGTCATGATCGGCGAGATCGGCGGCACGGATGAGCAGGAAGCCGCGGCCTGGGTGAGCGAGAATCTGGATATTCCGGTGGTGGGCTTCATCGCCGGCCAAACGGCACCTCCGGGGCGCCGTATGGGTCACGCTGGGGCCATCATCAGCGGCTCGGCAGGGACCGCCGAGGAGAAGATCAAGACCTTCGAGGAGAACGGGATCGCCGTTGCCGCCCGGCCTTTGGATATTTCCCGTCTCATCAAGGACGCCCTCTAAGAGCTAGGCTCCGGAGTCGACCTCCGGTTCTTGAGCGTTCTGTGTGAAATCGGGGGTCTCCCCAGGATCCGTCTAGGCAGGAGGATCCTGGGGAGACTCCTGGAGGGGGATTCGGCAAAGGAATGATATTCTCCGAAATCGTCTCTCGGGATCGCATTGTGGTCCCCATGGAGACGGAGACTCTTGAAGAAGCCGTAGGGCTCCTGTTCCACCAGCTCGAATCCTCCCGGACGCTCGAGCAAGGTGTGGGGCCCCGTCTCGCCGGAGAGTTTTTTTCGGCCGCCCGCGGTGAAGTCGTCAGGGTGAACGAGTGGGTTGTCCTGATGGCGGCCCAAACCAACCAAGTCGACACGCTGGTGGGGTGCCTCGGATCCTCGTCTGGGACTTTTGACCTGGGGGATCGGGGAGAAGGCGGCACTGCCTCCACGCTCCTACTCCTTTTGTCCCCCCGCCGCGTGTCCCCGCTGAAGATCCAAGCCATTCCGGCGTTATCGCGTTTCTTGAGAGACAAGGAGAACGCCGCACGCCTCCGGGAAGCGGCCTCTCCAGAGGAGCTTCTCTCCTTTTCGGCCCTCATGACCTTGGACGTTCAGGATCAACTCCTCGTGGCTGACGGCCTCAACCCGCTGAAATACCGAGTCTACCCTGAAACTCCCCTCGCGGAGGTCGTGGGTCTGATGGTCCGGCAAGGTATCAGCGCAGTCCCCGTGGTTGGTGAGAAGCTCGAGTTTTTGGGTCTGATAACCTCCGGGGATGCAATCCGGTACCTGGTTCCGGAGCGCCTCACCGGGGCGACCGGGAGAAGGGAAATGCGGACGCTCATGGCTCGGGAGATCATGACACGGTCCGTCATGTGCATTTCTGAAGATCAAAGCCTCGTCGAGGCGGCGAATCTCATGGTTAACAAGGGGGTAAGCCAGGTGCCGGTGGTTCGCGGCGGAGAGTTGATCGGGTTCCTGACTGCAGAGACCGCACTTCAACTCCTCTATGAACCGAACGGCGATGTCGTCGCCGTGAATGACGAAACCCAAGCTAAAGGCCGTTAGGGACCCTGACGACACCGGCTGGCCCAAGCCAAGAGGCGGGTCAGACACAGATACGAAGTAGATCTCACCGCAAACGGGAGAAGGAGTGATCAGGGGAGATGAATCGCACCCTCGCCATTATAAAACCCGACGCCGTCGGCTCGGGGAAAGCAGGGAAGGTCCTGGCCCATTTGGAGGGAGCCGGCTTCACCGTTCGGGCTCTCAAAATGACGTACCTCAAGGCGGTGGAAGCCGGCCAGTTCTATGCTGTTCACAGAGAACGTCCCTTCTACCAGGACCTGGTGGCCTTCATGACCTCCGGTCCCTGCATCCCCATGATTCTCGAGCGAGAGGACGCAGTCTCACACCTCCGCGAGACCATCGGCGCTACGGATCCGGCCGAGGCCGCGCCGGGGACGGTGCGGGCCCTCTACGCAGAAAACAAAGAGAGGAACGCAATCCACGCCTCTGATTCGGATGAAAACGCCGAGCTGGAAACGGGCTTTTTCTTCTCCGATCAAGAGGTCCTTGGTCTCCAGGGGTAGCCTGTTTCAGCCCCAGGGTAGGGAAGGGCCGTAGGGGCCTTGGGAGAGGGTCCTATCACCGACCCTCGATAATCCCGGAAGACCTTGTGGTTTCTGGTTTTTTCGCGTTGACATCAGACCTCAATTTCGGCTATCTTTGCCAGCTATGCTAACGATCCCCTTGGTTCGCTTGGAGCGAGAGGGGAGCCTAGAGATCCGGGCGGAGATCCCGTCGGACGATCCGAGCTGGGAGGGGACGGAGCTTCGGTTTTCAACCCCTCTTTCTGTTTTTGGTCAGGTACAGTGGATCCCGAGCGGGGAGGTTTTGGCCCGGCTGAGGCTCCAAGGTCTTTTAGCCCAGGAGTGCCGGCGGTGTCTTAAGCCGGTCGGCGTCGAGGTGGACGAGGAGTTGGATTTGTTCTTCGCCCCGGTCGACGAGTCGGAAGACCCGGACGAGGAGCGTGTACGCCCGCTGCCTGACGGTGAGGTGGATTTGGAGCTGGCCGATGCGATTCGGGAGGAGATAGTCCTCTCCCAATCCCTCCTGGCTCTATGTAAAGCCGACTGCGCGGGGCTCTGCCCCCAGTGCGGGATTGATTTGAACGAGAAGAGTTGCGAGTGCTCACGAGAGGAAACCGATCCCCGGTGGGATGCCCTCCGAGCACTCAACGAAGAGCGAGAGTAGAACATGGCTGTGCCGAAGAGAAGGACTTCCAAACAGAGGAAGCGGAAGCGTAGGACCCACTTCAAGGCCGAAGAGGTTTCCACCCAGGCCTGTCCACGCTGCGGCGACCCGAAGTTGCCCCACAGGGTTTGTCCTACCTGTGGTTTCTATCGGGATGAGGCAGTGGTCGAAGTCGATCTAGACTGATCGGAGTCGGATCTTTGCGTATTGCCCTCGATGCCATGGGGACCGATTCGGCACCCTTCAACGAGATTGAAGGGGCCATAGCGGCACTCAGTTGCTTTGAGCGGGAATGCGAGATTCTCCTGGTCGGGGACGAGGGGAAGATCGAAGCGGAGCTCGCACGACATCCTGAGGCCCCGCTGGGTCGGGTTTCGGTGGTCCACGCTCCGGATCGGATCGTCCCGGGCGAGGCCCCTGCGGTGGCCGTCCGCAAGAAGCCCAACTCGTCCATTGTGATTGGAGTCAAACTCCTGAAAGAGGGAAGGGCGGACGCTTTTGTGAGCGCCGGGTCCACTGGGGCCGTCATGGCCTCATCTCTCCTTTTCCTGAGGCCCCTGCCGGGTGTGGACAGACCAGCTGTCGGTACGGTCGTTCCGACCTCCCACAACCCGACACTCCTTCTGGACGCCGGTGCAAACATCGATTGCAAGCCTCAGCATCTCCTCCAATTCGGGCACCTGGGCCACATCTATGCCCAAGACCTTCTGGGTGTCGAAAACCCCAGGATCGGCTTGTTGAACATCGGCGAGGAGCCCGAAAAGGGGACCGAGCTTTTGGTGGAAGCCTACAAACTCCTGGCCGCCTCCGGGTTGAACTTCATCGGAAACATCGAAGGCCGGGAGATCATCCGGGGCGGTTGTGATGTTTTGGTTTGTGACGGATTCAACGGGAACCTGATCCTGAAGTTCTATGAATCCGTTGCCGAGTTCATTATTGGGATCCTGAAGAAGGAGCTGGAAGCCCATCACGCCGATGGCCTCGACCTGAATGAGATCTTCCGTTTTCTGGACTATGAGGAGGAAGGCGGCGCGCCACTGCTCGGGGTGAACGGGGTCTCCATCATCATGCACGGGTCTTCTTCCCCGAAGGCCATTTCCAACGCCTTGGAGGTTGCGGCACGAGCTGTCGAATCCTCAATGGTGACACACATGGCCGGCGAGCTGGCCAAAGGGACGGAGAACTAGAACGCCGTATGGTCAAACACCCCAAACCCCTGGTGGAAATCGTCGGAACGGGTCGGTACGTGCCTGAGCGGGTCCTCACCAATGAGGACCTGGAGAAGATGGTCGAGACCAACGACGAGTGGATCCGCGAGCGGACCGGGATCCGTGAACGCCGCATTGCCCGGGACGATGAGGGCGCTGCCCAGATGGGTGAGGTGGCTGCGCGAAGGGCCATGGAGGAAGCCGGCGTCGAGCCGGGCGAAGTTGATATCCTCATCGTTTCCACGGCCACGCCCGATCGGTGGCTGCCATCGACGGCCTGTGACCTCCAAGCCCTTTTGGGGGCTGGAAACGCCATGGCGTTCGACATCATGGCAGCGTGCTCGGGTTGGTTGTATGCCCTGACGATGGCAGAGGGTTTTATCGCCTCCGGCCGGGGAGAGATAGCATTGGTGGTGGCCGCCGAGAAGATGAGCTCCATCACCGATTGGGAAGACCGAGCCACTTGTGTGCTTTTCGGCGATGCGTCCGGGGCAGCCGTCCTGAAGAAAGCCACGGGCGACCGCGGGATCCTGTCGGCACACCATAAGTCCGATGGATCCTTGGCCGATCTCCTGTACCGCCCAGGTGGCGGGGCGGCGATCCCCATGTCGGACGATGTACTGCTCGACAAAGGCCATCTGGTGAAGATGTCGGGACGGGAGGTCTTCAAGAACGCGGTCCGTTCCATGGCCGATGCTTCCGGAACTGCCCTGGAGAAGGCCGGGCTGACGGGAGAGGATATCGACCTGCTGATCCCACACCAGGCGAATATCCGCATCATCAATGCCACGGCGAAATACGCTGGCATTCCGATGGAGAAGGTCTACGTCAACGTGGACCGCTTTGGAAACACGAGCTCCGCCGCCATTCCGGTTGCTTTGGACGAGGCCAAGGAAGCAGGGATCGTGGGGCCGGGGACTTTGATCCTTACGGCAGCGTTCGGCGCCGGCTTCACCTGGTCCGGCATGACCATTCGGCTCTGATACTCGACACGTGGCACAATGTCAGTAGCTCTCCTTTTCCCTGGACAAGGGTCCCAGGCGGTCGGAATGGGCCGGGAACTATCCCGAGCCTTTGCGCCGGCCAGGGAGCTCTTCGAAGAGGCGGACGATATTCTCGGGTTCTCCCTTTCCCGTTTGGCCTGGGAAGGGCCTGTGGAGGATCTGACGCTCACAAAAAACGCTCAGCCGGCCTTGTTGGTTCACTCCGTAGCAGTTCATCGTGTAGCCCAAGGGGAGTTGGGAAAGGTCTCGGTAGCTGGCGGTCACTCCCTTGGTGAGTTCTCGGCCCATGTGGCAGCTGGGACCATCTCTTTCCGGGACGCGCTGGAAGCGGTGAGGGTTCGGGGGGAGCTCATGTTCGCTTCCGGAACGGAACGGCCCGGTACCATGGCGGCTGTTCTTGGTCTGGACGATGGGGGTGTGGAAGCCGTTTGCGAAGCCGTCGGAGCCGAAGGGAACGTGTGCGTTCCGGCGAACTTCAACAGCAAAGGCCAGGTGGTCATCAGTGGGGATCTCCGAGGCGTTGAACGGGGGATGGTTCTCGCGAAGGATGCCGGGGCAAAAAAGGCCGTTCCCCTTACCGTTTCGGGGGCTTTTCACTCGCCGCTGATGGAGCCTGCGGCCGAGGGATTGCGGGAAAAGCTAGAGAAAATAAACTTCTCGGATCCCGATTACCCGGTGATCTCGAACGTGACCGCAGAGCCGGTTCATTCCGGCCCCTCGGCTAGGGATCTGTTGGTTCAACAGCTCACCTCTCCGGTCCGGTGGAGGGCATCGGTGGAGAAGATGGTGGAGTTGGGCGTGGAACGTTTTCTGGAGTTGGGGACGGGTACGGTTTTGGCTGGCCTCAATAAACGGAATGCTCGCGGAATCCCCTGTCTTTCAATGGGGAATCCGGAAGATTTCGACGCCCTGGAAGGGTGATCAAATGACTGGGACAGGAGACGGGATGGAGCTTGAGGGGCAGGTCGCTGTCGTGACTGGGGCCGCGCGGGGAATCGGCCTCGCCGTAGCCGAGGCCCTGGCGGACGCCGGGGCGAAGGTGGCGGTGGTCGACGTAGATGAGGAAGAGTCGAAGACTGCGGCAGCCGGGTTGCCCGGAACCGGCCATCAGGGTTATCTGGGGAACGTGACGGACGGGGGTGGGCTCCAATCGGTTCTGAAGCGGATCGAGGAGGATCTCGGGCCGGTGGACGTCCTGGTGAACAATGCCGGGATCACAAGGGATAACCTGATCCTCCGGATGTCGGAGGAAGAGTGGGACCAGGTCCTGGCCGTGAATCTGAAGGGGGCGTTCAACGCCACGAAGGCAGTGGCCCGCGGAATGATGAAGAGGCGGGCCGGAGCCATCATCAGTATCGCTTCCGTGATTGGGCTGATGGGGAACGCGGGGCAGGCCAATTATGCCGCATCCAAAGCCGGGTTGATCGGCTTCACGAAGAGTATCGCCCGTGAGTTCGCGTCGCGGGGCGTTAGGTGTAATGCAATCGCGCCTGGGTTTATACAGACGGCGATGACCGATAAACTGAGTCCCGAGATCGTGGACGGCCTTAAAGCTCAGATCCCCATGGGGACGCTGGGTGAACCCCGAGATGTGGCCAGGGTGGTTCGTTTCCTGGCCGGACCGGGAGCGGCGTATATCACGGGACAGGTAATCGCAGTGGACGGCGGAATGGTCATGTGACCATCCGCCTTGTCGAATACATTCGAGCTTATTAAGCAAGGGGATCGTTGATCCGGTCTTCACTTCCAAAGGGGGGAATCATGGCGGATAGCGCCGAAGCCAAAGTCAAAGAGATCATCATCAACGAACTGGGTGTGGACCCGGAAAAAGTCACGTCCGAGGCGTCTTTTGTGGAGGACCTGGGGGCCGACTCGCTGGATACGGTGGAGCTGGTCATGGCATTCGAGGAAGAGTTCGGGGTGGACATTCCCGATGAGGACGCCGAGCAGATGCGCACCGTGGGTGATGCCATCTCCTACCTGCAGAAGCAGATGGATGAGGGTTGATCCTCCCCTATCTGATGCATTGAACCGGCAAGACGGGCCATATGTCGACGGCTAAGAACGGTAGAGAACACCGGGTCGTGGTTACCGGGGTGGGACTTTTAAGTCCGGTCGGGAACGACCTCGAGTCCTCCTGGTCCAGCCTGCTCTCCGGCACGAGCGGGGCGGGGACCATCACCCAGTTCGATGCGAGTGAAGGCTTTGCGACCCAGATCGCTCATGAGGTGAAAGGGTTCGATCCGACCCAGTACCTGGAACGCAAACAGGTGAAGCGGAACGACCGGTTCGTCCAATTCGCCATTGCGGTTGCGGAAGAGGCGATGCTTTCCGCCGGCCTCGGGGATTTGGAGGCCCGCAAGGACATTCTGCCCGAACGCTTCGGTGTGATTTTCGGAAGCGGGATCGGGGGCATGTACACCTTCGAGGACCAGACCCGCGTCCTGGTCACCAAAGGACCCAAGCGGGTGAGTCCCTTCTTCGTGCCGATGTTCATCCCTGATATGGCTTCCGGGATGGTGTCCATCCGGTTTGGCGCAAAGGGTCCGAACTACGCCACGGTTTCGGCTTGCGCTTCCTCAGGACATGCCCTCGGAGATGCCCTCAGGATTCTCCAGCGAGGGGATGCCGACATCATGCTGGCCGGGGGGACGGAGGCTGCCGTTACGCCTCTCTGCATCGCCGGCTTCTGCTCGATGAAGGCCATGTCCACCCGAAACGACGATCCCACCAGGGCGAGCCGGCCTTTCGACGCAGGCCGGGATGGGTTCGTGATTGGTGAGGGCGCAGGGGCGATGGTTCTGGAAACCCTGGAGCATGCCCATGCCCGGGGCGCGACGATTCTGGCGGAGTTGGCCGGATATGGAGCGTCGGCGGACGCCTATCACATCACCGCTCCCGAACCGTCCGGGGCAGGGGCCCGGTTCGCCATGCAAACCGCCCTGGAAGACGCCCAGGCCAAGCCCGAAGATGTGGACTACATCAACGCCCACGGGACCTCGACACCCCATAACGACGCCATGGAGACGGCTGCGATCAAGGCGGTGTTTGGTGACCACGCGTACGAGACGGTGGTAGGTTCGACCAAGTCCATGGTGGGGCACCTTTTGGGGGCGGCAGGAGCTACGGAAGCGATTTTCTGTTACCTCGCCATCCGCGATGGCAAGATCCCTCCAACGATCAACTTCTCCGATCCGGATCCGGTTTGTGATCTGGATTATGCTCATAACCGGGTGGTGGAGCGTCCGGTGTCCTTGGCTATCAGCAATTCCTTTGGCTTCGGCGGGCACAACGTGACGCTGGCAATTCGGCGATGGGAGGAGTGAGCGTAAGGCACGGCGATGTGAGGCCAAGGCCATGATTCCGACGGTGGGGGGCTCGCGGTCACGCTGAGCCCCCTTTTTCCGTAAAGGGGAGAACGATGATACGCATTGGAGTCGGGTACGATTCCCACAGGTTTGATCCCTCGCGGCCCATGGTCCTGGGTGGAATCCGGATCCCTGACTCCCCCGGGTTGTCCGGCCATTCGGATGGGGACGCAGTAGCCCATGCGGTCATCGATGCCATCCTCGGCGCCGCCTCGGCAGGAAACGTGGGCAGCCACTTCCCACCGGGTGAAGAGGAGTGGAAGGGGGCCGACTCCATGGATCTCCTGCGCCGGTCCGTAAGCATCCTCCAGGAAGCAGGATACGAGCCGTCCAACATCGACGTAGTGGTGGTTACGGAAGAACCCAAGATCGGACCCGTTTCCCAGGCCATGGCCTTGGCTCTCTCCGACGCACTTGGAATCCCGGAGGGCGCATGCTCCGTAAAGGGAAAGACAAACGAAGGAATGGGATGGATCGGGGCCGGTGAGGGCCTGGCCGTCCATGCCGTGGCGCTGGTGGTTTCGAAGGACTTCTGAAGTTTGGACGCGATCCTATCGTTTCTCGGGGCCCAAGGCCCGATCCTCCTCTACACTCTTCTAGGGGCTGGATCGGCCCTGGAGAATCTCTTCCCGCCCATTCCCGCCGATACCTTCGTCCTGATCGGGGCCTTTCTGGCTGCAGGGGGCCGAGCCGACGCACGGACCGTCTTCCTCGTGACCTGGCTTGCGAACGCCAGCGCAGCTCTCCTGGTCTACTGGGCAGGGCGCCGCTTTGGCCGCCCGTTTTTCCAGGCCGGGCTCGGTCGGTTTCTCCTGAACCCGGCCCAACTCCGACGGTTGGGTGGCTTCTATGACCGGTGGGGCCTGCCGGCAATCTTCTTTGCACGGTTCCTTCCCGGTCTCCGTGCCATGGTTCCGGTGTTCGCCGGGGTGACTCATCAATCCTTCCCGATAGTGGCTTTTCCGGTTCTGGTCGCTTCCGGGATCTGGTACGGAGGGTTGGTTTGGTTGGGTGCCACCGCAGGCAGGAACCTCGCGGGGTTGGGCGAGCAGGTGGCTGGGGTAAATCGGGTGTTGATGGGGCTGGCCGTTGTGGTCTTTGGGGTCATCCTCTTTTGGTGGCTGAGGACCAGGCGCTCGGTGAAACCGCGGGACGTCGAGCAAGGCATCGGCCAGGATGTCGACCTGGACATCGACCAGGGCCCGGATCCGGACGGCGATGGAGGTTGGGGGGACGAATGAAGGAGGCCTCAGCTTTCCGCCTGGAACCGTTCGTCGACTACCTCTCATTCGAACGGGGGTTATCCGATCGGACCCTCGCGGCGTACCAACGGGATCTGGAGAAGCTCCTCGCCTACCTGGAGACCAAAGAACGGCGGGATCCGGGGGCCATCACATCTCAGGACCTGAGGGAGTTCGTCTTCCACCTGAAAGAGTCGGGTTTGGCGCCGAGCTCAATCCGACGGACCCTCTCCTCCCTTCGTGGATACTTCGCCTTCCTCTTGGAGGAGGGCGTGCTGGATACGGATCCAAGTGAGCGACTCGAATCCCCCCGCTCCGGGAGGAAGCTCCCCGAGATCCTCTCTGTGGAGGAAATCCAGGCCATCATCGAGGCTCCGGACCCGAATCATGCCATGTACTGGCGGGATCGAGGGATTCTGGAGGTCCTTTACGCTACCGGCATGCGGGTGTCGGAGTTGGTGAACCTCCGGGTGGGAGATCTGGACCTGAATGGGGCGATTTGCACGGTGTTCGGGAAGGGCTCGAAAGAGCGACTAGTGCCTCTGGGAGGTCCCGCTCGGACGTCCCTGGAGCGATACCTCAGGCAGGTCAGGACCCGGCTGGACGAAGGGAAGGGGGAAGGGAAGGTTTTCCTGAACCATCGAGGTCACCCCCTTTCCCGGGCAGCAGTATGGGAGATGGTGAAGAAGTACACAAAAAGAGCCGGGGTCCAGGGAAAGGTTTCCCCCCATACCTTCCGGCACTCCTTCGCCACCCATCTCCTCGAGGGTGGGGCCGACCTGGCCGCGGTCCAAGAGCTCTTAGGTCATGCCGACATCTCCACCACTCAGATCTATACCCATATCGACCGGGAATACCTCACCGAGGTCCACCGGACCTTCCACCCCAGGGGGTGATGGAGAGTTGAAAGGCGGGTGATTGGACCCGCTGGGGTGGATGGTCCCGGCCCCCTGCCTGCTGATTAGCGGTGGCCGGAGGGCAGCTCTCCCGCCGTTTCCGCCCGCCTGGCACGGTCGGCTTCAGAATCCACCGCCGCGAAGAGGTCGGCTTGGGAGTTGGACGTTTCCAGGAACTGGAGAGCCCGAGCCAGAACCCTGTCCCGCTCGGCTTGGAACTCCAACGCGTGATGGAAGTGCTCCGCCCTTTGGGCGAAAGCCATTCGGACACGCCAGCCCAGGTAGTCCCTCGCCTCGGCGTCGAGCACGATCTCATCCGCAAGGCCCTCCTGCTCAAGACCTGCGATGAAAGTCTGGATGCTCACGGGGTCCAGCTCCTCAGGCCCTGTTCCGTCTTTGGCCCTTTTCGCGTGCTCGAAGGCGAACTCGGTGATACGGAGCGTCAGGGGAATCTCGGCCCTGACTGATTCGATCAGGAGGTTCTGTTCCACGCTTGTGAGCGTATCGTCCTGAATCACCAGGTCAGGGAACACACCCCCGTCCGCCCGAAGCACCCGGCCCCCCGGCGTGGAGACGGTGGGGAAGGAATCGGAAACTTCCTGGGTTGGACGACCCTGGAGGTCCCTCGGGATGTGGAGTGACCGGCCCAAGGGGGTCATCCAGTCGCCTGTCGTGATCCGGAGTCGCCGATCTCCCGGAAGAGGGAGGACCGTCTGGACCACGCCCTTCCCGAAGGTTCGTTCTCCTAGGACCACGGCTCTGTCGTGATCCTGGAGGGATCCCGCGACGATCTCGGCGGCTGAGGCCGTGAACCGATCCACCAGCACCACCAAGGTCTTGTCCGGAATCCGGGCAGGAAGACGTGAGTCCCAAGACTCTTCGTCGGTCTCGTTGGGCTGCCCCGGCCTTCTGCTCACGGTCCTCGCCAGGGTCTTCCCCCTATCCAGGAACAGGTCGGCCATGGACAGGGATTCGGCCAGGTACCCTCCCGGATTCCGCCGGAGGTCGAGAATGATTCCCTTCGCGTCGGCCAGGACCGAAAAGGCTGAGTCCACCTCTTGCGCGGATCCCCGGGCCACCTGGTCCACCAGGATGTATCCCAGGGAGTCACGGACCATACTTGCCGTCACGGCCGAGACGTGGACCTGATCCCGTCGAATGGGGAAAGCGAGCGGTTCCGACACGCCCTCCCGGTGGACTTTGATGTCCACCACCGTGCCCACGGGCCCACGGATGGAATCCCGGGCCATATCCACGGTCCAGTCCCTGGCGTCGACCCCCTTCACTTCGACGATCTGGTCTCCCACCACCAAACCGACCTCGTTGGCAGGGGTTTGCCGGAAGACGGCCGTAATGGTCACCCGTCCGTTGAGTTGGGTGATCTGCACACCTATCCCAGCATAGTCTCCGGTGTTGTCCTCCTCGAACACTCCGTACTCCTCCGGCGTGAAAACGGTGGCGTACGGGTCGTCAAGGCCCTCGATGAGGCCTTCCAGAGCCTGTTCCCAGAGCGTGGAATCGTTGAAGGTCGTCTGGTGATAGTCGAGGATATTTTGAAAAGCCCCCAGAAAAACCTGGCTCTCGGGTACCGGGGTCACCCGACCCCCAGCGTCCACATAGCGGCTGGTGTCGGGGACCTGGCCCTCACCGGCCTGGAATGAGGTGGCCACAAAGACCAGGAGGGCCGGAAAAACGCGTCGGAACATGTCTCGTCCGTGGAAAATGAGTGATGATCTGACAGACCCTTAAAATAACACCGTTTCCTGTTCCGGCGTTCCCTCAGTCGCATGGCTATCGCGGACCTCCGGCTCTCCGTGGTCCTGCGGCCCTCATGTCGATCACTTACGTTTGTCAGAAGCTGAGAACCAGACCTCACTCTATGAAGGAAGCCATGGAAGCCTCCGGAACCTCCACACCCCCGCCCCTCAGGGTGGCCCTGGTTCAGTCAAAACCGAAGAAGGCCGACGTGGCGGGGAACCTCGCCGAGATCAGGGATCGGTGGATAAAAGAAGCACCTGAATCCGATATCCTTGTCTTCCCCGAAGCATCCCTCACCGGGTACTTCTTGGAGGGTGGGGTCGCCGACGTAGCGGTATCGGTCGAGGAAGTAGCGGTTGGACTGGGAACGCCCGGGCCGAATGCGCCAAACGTCATCCTGGGCTTCTACGAGCGCTGGCAGCGTGGGATCTATAACAGCGTGGCATGCTTTGAACCCGAGGGGGACGAGTACCAGGCCATCCATGTCCACCGGAAGATGTTTCTCCCCACCTACGGAGTCTTCGAGGAAGCCCGGTTCGCCGATCCAGGGACGGAGCTTGCGGCGTTCGATAGCCGCTTCGGGCGTATGGGTCTGCTTGTCTGCGAGGAGATGTGGCACTCGCTGCCGGCCACGATCCTGGCCTTGGATGGCGCGGAGCTGATCCTGGTGGTGAGCGCGTCACCGGCCCGGGAATTCCTGGAAGGGTTGGGGCGGTCGGAAAACCTGGCTCGATGGGATGCCTTGGCCCAGGGCACGGCCCAGGAGCATGGGGTTTTTGTCGGGGTTTCCCAACTGGTTGGGTCCGAGGGAGGGAAGGTGTTTCTGGGAGGTTCCATGGCCGTGGGTCCGGACGGGGCAATCCTGGGCCGGGGCCCCCTCATGGAGGAGGCCCTCGTCTCTGTCGATATGAGCGGAAAGTCCATCGAAAGAGCTCGGTTCGACTCGCCCCTTCTCGCCGACCTCCGCCAAATGCTGCCCCACCTCCAGCGGTCTCTCGGTCGTGCCGGTACGGGTGAGAAGACCCAGGTGGAAACCGAGCTGAGCGGAGGAGGTCCGGTTCGCCCCACAGCCCAATCCCCGAAACCTGGGGTCCCGGTCCCGGCTCTGGACATGGACCTGGTTCGGAAGATCCTCGTCGAGTTCATCCGGGAGGAAGTCGTACGACGGCGAGGGTTCGAGGGGGTGGTCCTGGGGGTGTCTGGAGGCGTGGACTCGGCCGTGGCCCTGTACCTGGCCGTGGAGGCCCTCGGGCCGGAAAACGTCACCGGTTTTCGTCTTCCGTACTCGACGTCCAGCCCAGAGAGCCTGGAGCACGCCGGAATGGTCTTGGCGGAAACAGGAGCCTGCAGCGAAACGATAGAGATCACGCCTGCCGTCGATGCCTATATACGAGATGTGGACCCGGAGCTCTCCGATCTCCGCCGGGGGAACCTGGCCGCCAGGATTCGAGGGGTAACACTCTTCGACCAATCGGCAAAATTGGGACGTCTCCCCCTGGGAACCGGAAACAAAAGCGAACGGCTCCTGGGTTATTTTACTTGGCACGCCGACGACTCTCCCCCCATCAATCCTTTAGGGGACCTGTTCAAGACTCAGGTCTGGACCCTTGCCCGTCACTTGGGTGTTCCGGAGGCCATCGTCGAGAAACCCGCGTCAGCCGACCTGGTGCGGGGAATCCACGACGAAGACGAGCTGGGCGTATCCTATTCAGAGGCCGATCCGATCCTTCACTGGCTCCTTTCGGGCTACAGGCCGAAGGAGCTGGTGTCCTTGGGCTTCGATGAGAAGGCGGTGGACGCGGTGTGGGGCCGTTTCAACGGGACCCATTGGAAACGAGAATTGCCCACCGTGGCGGTCCTATCCGATACGGCGATAGGGGAATTTTTCCTGCGACCAGTGGATTATTGAGGTGAGTCTCAGTGTCGCGACCGGATGGTGCTGAAGAGGTAACTGGCGAAGAACAGAACGGCCGCGAAGAGGACCACGGAGGCTCCCGATGGGAGACTCCATAGCCAGGACAGCCACAATCCCGCCCCAACGGACGCCAACGCAGATATCACGGACAATACAACCATGGCTCTGACGGAGGACGCCAGAGCCTGGCCCGTAGCCGCCGGGATTACCAGGAAGGCCGAAACCAGGACAATTCCCACCAACTTCATTGCGGCGACGATGGTGACGGCCAGGATGCTGAGGAGGAGGTAGTTGAGGAAGGCGGCAGGGAGTCCGGCGGCCTTGGCCCCTTCCTCGTCGACGCCGAGGAAGAGGAACTCCTTGAACAGCAGGGTCAGTACTCCCAAGGAGGTACCGGTAAGGAGAACAAGACCCCAGAGGTCTCCCCGCCCAACCGAAAGGATGTCCCCGAAAAGGTATCCCATGAGGCCTTGTCGGTAGGTCGGGGAGATGCTGATGAGGGCTACCCCCAGGGCCATGGCTGTAGGGAAAAAGATCCCGATGGCCGTGTCCTCCGAGACTTCGCCCTTGCGGGTAATCCAACCGATGACCCAGGCAACTAGAACCGAGAACACCCCGGCCGCTGCTAGGGGCGGGAAGCCGAGGACGAGGCCGAGGGCCACCCCGCCGAGGGCGGCGTGAGAGATCCCGACCCCGATAAAAGCCATCCGCTTCAGCACTACGAAGACCCCAAGGACCGCGCAGGTTGCACCCAGGAGGGACCCGGTCAGGAGGGCTCGCTGGATGAAGCCCTCGGATAGGAACTGAATCATGGAGCGGTCCCCCCTTTGTCTGCTTCCGGTGGGGGCGCCGTTTCCAGATGGGGATCGGCCTCTTGGTGATCGTGGGGGGGCGGAAAGTGGTACACCTCCCGGACTGCCTGGCTTCTCAGGACCTCCTGAGGCGGCCCTGACGCCCGGACGGTTTGATCCAGGAGGATCAACTGCTGAGCGTGTTGAGCCACGTCCTCTACGTCATGGGAGGCGCAGAACAAGGTGAGCCCCTTCGCTCTCTGGAGATCGCAGACCTGTCCGTAGAACCTCGCTCGTGCCGCCGGGTCAAGGCCCGAAGTGGGCTCGTCCAGGATCAGGAGACAGGGATCGGAGACAAGAGCCCTGGCGATGAGAACCCGCTGCTGCTGACCACCCGAGAGATCCTCGAATCGTCGGCGGGCCAGGTGAGCCATCCGGACCTGGTCCAAAGACTGGTTTACACGAACCCGATCCTCCCGTGAGGGCCTCTTGATGGGCCCCAGCGTCCCATACCTCCCCATCAGGACCACGTCTTCTACCGAGAGCGGGAAGCCCTTCGGAAGTCGGATCCCCTGCGGGACATACCCGATGGGCTCCCCGTGTTTTCCGGGCGGTTGGTCGAAGAGAGAGACCGTGCCTTTGTTGGGTTTCAAGATTCCCAGCAGAAGACGAAGGAGGGTGGACTTCCCGGCTCCGTTGGGCCCGATGAGGGCAGCGAAGGATCCGGCGGGCACTTCGAGGGAAACGCCCTCCAGGGCAGTCCGCCGGCCGTAGGAGAACCAGACGTCCCTCAACTCCAAGACCGATCCCTCACAGCGGGGGCAGGTCACGCTCCGGTTCCCCCCAATCCTCTCACCAGCTGGTTCGCGTTATAGCGGAGGAGCTCGAAATACCCCTCCCGGCCCTCCTCTTCTGGCCCCCCGAGGGGGTCGAGAAGGAAAGTCGGAAGGGAAAGGTCGGTGGAGATGGCTCTGACGGCTGTCGCGCCGAGCTGGGGTTCGGAGAAAACACAGGGGATTCCGTGGTCCCTGGCGACTTCGATGAGGGCGGCCAGGTCCCTGCTGGAGGGCTCCTGCCCGGGGTGGGCATGAATCACCCCTGCCTCTTCCATGTCATAGCGGGCCGCGAAGTACGTCCACGCTGAATGGGTGGCGATGAAGGCCCTCTGTTCCAGGGGGGCGAGGATGGCCCGTATCTCCCCATCGAGAGCCGCGAGGGAATCGGCCAAGGCCGAAGCCCGACTTCCGATGGCATCGGAGTCCTCAGGAAAAGCGGCGGTCAACCCGTCCACCAACCTCGGCAGGATCCGGTCTCTGACCAGGATGGGATCCAACCAGATATGAGGATTTCCCGACCCGTGGGAGTGGCCGTGGCCGTGGTCGTGGGCCTCTTCCTCCAGGTCCTCTTCCTCAGCGAGGAGCTCGATTCCGTCCGAGAGACGCACGATGCGAGCGTCGGCTTCGGACGCCTCGGGCAAGGCCGTGAGCCATTCGTCCAACCCTCCGCCGATCATAAAGAAGACGGAGGCGTCCCGGAGGTCCCTCAGCTGCTGGGGCGTTACGTGGAATGTGGCCGGGGAGGCACCTGGGGGAAGGGCCACCTCGACTCTTACTTCATCCCCCACGAGAGTTTTTACCAGATCCGCCACGGGGAAAATCGAAACGCCTACGATAGGCTTCTGGTCCGCGTCGCCCTCTTCGTTGGGGCCGGCGCATCCACTCATGAGGGCAAGGACCAAACCGAAGGCTCCAAAAGCCAGGTGTCTGGGTTGCATAGCGATGTTTCCCGCCTGAAGAATCTCAGGATAGGAGGGGGGCTCCCTCGGGAGCCTCAGGGCCGTTTTTTTTTCAACTGGTAGTCTAACCCGACGGGGAGGAATGCGGGAGCAGGCACGGGAAACTCGGGCCGGCCTGGAAGGCCGATCGGCCTTCTAGACTTGGCCGGCTACTCTCCTGCGGATGGATTCCAGGAGGGGAAGGGGAGTGAGCTCGCCGTCGATGATGGCCGCCAGTTCCTCTTCCTGTTCCCAGTGGGCTTCCAGCTCGTTGAGCTCCATCTCCAGCAAGCGCTGCTCGGAGTTTTCGTTGGCCGCGATCTCCAGGGCGATTCCCCCGGTTCGGCCCAGGTCCCCCAAGCGTTTTCCGTCTTTCAACAGGATCCGGGAGAGCTCGGAAGGAGAACCGGCCTCCTGTATCAGCCGGGTGGCGCTCGTGACCGTTCGCTCCGAGGCTCCTTCGAAGTGGTGGTACGCCAGGACCCGTCGTACGGTGTGTTCGGCTTGGCGACCCTGGAGGTGGAGGCCGCCTTCCCGGTGATCCCCGCAGGTGGGGCAGCGCAACGAGACCTCTGCGGGCTCCGCCTCTCCGGCGTGGCTCAAGATGATGCCGCCCCGGCGGCGGTAGGGGATTCGCCGGAACCGATGGCCGCAGCGGGGGCAATGGGCACGGCCCCTCCAGACGTCCCCACCGAACCGAAACCAACGGGCTGCGTCGGGGATGGCGCCAGGCAGCTTGTCCCAGAGGATCCAGGCCCCGATGAAGCCAAGGCCCGCCATGGTCATCCCACCCCAAATGGCCGCACCGGCTCCGATGGCACCCGCCGTTGAGAGTTTTTTGTAATTCTGCCGACGCCTCGCCAATTCCTTGCCGTACCTCCACCAGGACTGCTCGGCCAGGTTGGCTCGGCCGACGCGAACGATCTCGAGGGGCTCGGCCCTGAGCAGGGCGATGTTGTCGGTCTGGGAGAGGAGTTTGGCCCGATCCCGAGTAATCTTCTCCAGCTCGTCCAATGCCTCCCACCGTTCCTCGATGGGAGCAAGGCTCCAGCGCTTACATTCCTTACAGACGGCCCAGAGCCGACCCTTTCCAGGATCGAAGGCCACCCGAATGCCCGTGGGAAAATGCTCCAGGCTCTCGTTTGGTGGAAAAGGAGTGTGGCAAACCAGACATCGTTGATACATGTGATCCTCCTACACCCCTTACGCCCCAGCCTTCCCCATTCTTTTCAATCCCCTTGTGCCGGTAGGCCGGAAGATTGATCCTTCCGCATGATTCTGGTCTTGGATAACTACGACTCCTTCACCTGGAACCTCGTTCAGTTCCTGGGTGAGCTCGGCGCCGACCCAATGGTGGTGCGGAACGACCAGCTCTCTCTCTCGGAGATTCGGAACCTCGCTCCCGGGAAGATCGTCGTTTCACCCGGTCCTTGCACCCCCAAAGAGGCAGGAATCAGTGTCAATTTGGTCCGAGCCCTGGGCCCCACGACGCCGATTCTCGGCGTCTGCCTGGGTCATCAGGCCATCGGCGAAGCCTTCGGAGGACGCACGGTGGTGGCGGGCCGGCTCATGCATGGAAAAACGGCGGCGGTCTTCCACACCGGAGAGGGGATCTTCGAAGGTCTCCCGGATCCAGTGGAAGTAGCTCGATACCACTCACTGGTGACGGACCCCGCTGCCCTCCCACCCGAGTTGAAAGTCGTGGCTTGGTCCGACCCGGAACAGTTCGGTCAGGAGATCCAGGGCATGCGACACGTGGCCTTTCCGGTGTGGGGCGTCCAGTTCCACCCCGAATCCCTTTTTTCGGATGGAGGACCCCACCTGCTTCGGAAGTTCCTGGAGCTTTAGAAGGGTGCGGGGAGAATGGGGCCGCACCCCCGTTTCCCGACACCCTTCTGGGGATCAGGGTCGGAAACGGATGTTCCCGGGCTTTTCAGGCAGTTTTCCCCATTCGAACCACAAAAAGACATGTCTTTTACCGGAATTCCTTGCCCGGTGATACGGCCTTTTCTACCTTTACTGGCGTGAAAATTGCATCGCCGGACCCGATTCCCGGCGCCGGATGGCGCCTATGAGTGGCCGCGTACTGGGCATTGTCCCAGCCCGGCTCGCCTCCACCCGCCTCCCCAACAAGCCCCTTTACCCCCTCCTCGGCCGCCCCCTCATCGAGTGGGTATGGCGTAGGGTGGAGGGTATGAAGGTGTTGGATGAGGCAGTCGTGGCCACCGACGCGGAGGAAGTGGCCGAGGTATGCCGTGCCCTAGGCGCCCCCGTGGAGTTGACCTCGCCGGATCACCCTTCGGGCACCGACCGTGTCGCAGAGGTCGCCCGCCTCGAGAAATACTCGGATTTTCAGGTCATCGCTAACATCCAGGGAGATGAGCCCCTCCTCAAGGAGGCACACCTGGCTGCCGCCATCGAGCTCGTCCGTGAGGGCGGCTGGGAGATCGGTACCTGCGCCACGCCCCTGATGCACATGGAAATCCGGAAGGACCCGTCTGTCGTGAAGGTCGTTCGAGCCCGAACCGGGAGGGCTCTCTACTTCTCCAGGTCTCCCATCCCCTACAAACGGGACGACAAACCCTCGCCGGAGGAGCTGGGACGGGAACCCTTCCTTCGGCACATCGGGCTCTACGCTTACACCCCTGAAGCGCTGGAGAACTGGGTGGCCCAGGCGCCGTCTCCCTTAGAGGAGTTGGAGATGCTCGAGCAACTCCGGCCGCTGGCGTCGGGAGCCAGGATCGGGGTGGCGGTTGTGGGAGCGGCGGACCCGGGTGTGGATACGCCGGCCGACGCGGCAAGGATGGAAGAAAGACTTCAGGAACTCAGCTTTCCAAAGGAATCCAAAGGGAATCGATGACCGAATCGACCGGAACTCCCACGAAATACATCTTCGTCACCGGAGGGGTGGTTTCAGCCCTGGGAAAGGGCATCGCCGCGGCCTCCTTGGCCCGGCTTCTGAAGCAACGTGGCCTGAGGGTGACCCTGCAGAAGTTCGATCCGTATATCAACGTGGATCCTGGGACCATGTCCCCCTTCCAGCATGGTGAGGTCTACGTCACCGATGACGGCGCCGAGACAGACCTGGACCTGGGCCACTACGAACGCTTTCTGGATTCCTCCCTCAGCCAAGCCAACAACCTGACCTCCGGTAGGGTTTATCAGAACGTCATCGACAAGGAACGACGAGGCGATTATCTGGGGTCCACCGTTCAGGTGATCCCCCACGTTACAGACGAGATCAAGGAGAGCATAAGCCGCCTAGCCCCGGACATGGACGTGGTCATTACAGAGATCGGGGGAACCGTCGGTGACATTGAAAGCCTCCCTTTCCTCGAAGCCATCCGTCAGTTCAAACAGGACGTAGGCCACGGAAACTCCCTCTTCATCCACCTCACCCTGGTCCCGTTCATCGCTGCTGCGGGTGAGCTCAAGACCAAACCCACACAGCATTCCGTTCGCGAGCTCATGCAGATCGGAATCCAGCCCGACGTGGTGATCTGTCGAACCGAGCATCCCATGGACGAGGGGTTGAGAAAAAAGATTGCCCTTTTCACGAACGTGGACCTAAACGGCGTCATCCAGGCCTTGGATGTAGATACCATTTACGCGGTGCCCCTGGAATTGAAGCGACAAAAGCTGGACGACTTCGTCGTGAAAAAACTGGGGCTGGAGACTCCCCCCCCTGACATGAGTGAGTGGCGGGGGATGGTGGAGAGACTCCGCTCTCCATCGGGGGGCCCTGTCCGGATCGCCGTGGTGGGAAAATACACGGAGTTGGTGGACTCCTATAAGTCCATCCAGCAGGCCCTGATCCATGGTGGGGTCGCAAATGACGTGGGGGTAGAGATCGATTGGCTTTCGAGCGAGCGGTACGAGTCCGACCACTCGGTATCCGAGCTGGATGCCTATGACGGCATTCTTGTGCCCGGTGGGTTCGGCCAGCGGGGGATCCAAGGGATGGTGGATGCCATCCAGTGGGCACGGGAAGCCGGCGTCCCCTTCTTTGGCATCTGCCTCGGTCTCCAGTGTGCGGTGATCGATTTTGCCAGGAATGTGGCGGGTATGGAGTACTCCCACTCCTTTGAGTTTGATAAGGATTCACCCCACCCGGTTATCTGTCTCATGGACTCCCAGCTGCAGGTTACGACCAAGGGTGGAACCATGCGGCTCGGAGCCTACCCAGCCAAGCTGGTGGAAGGGTCCCGTGTAGCGGAGATCTACGGAACCGACGAGATCAGCGAACGGCACCGGCATCGATACGAGTTCAACAATGAATACCGGGCGGCCTTCGAAGAATCCGGCATGGTGTTCAGCGCGGTCTCACCGGATGGCCAGCTCGTAGAGATGATCGAGGTCCCCGATCATCCCTGGTTTATCGGGTGCCAGTTCCATCCCGAGCTGAAGAGCCGGCCTACCCGGCCCCATCCTTTGTTCGCGTCGTTTGTGGAGGCTGCGGCCCGCCGCGGTGGCCACCTTCCAACTGAACCGATCCAGGCCTCCCAAGGGGCCGGGACCGGCGGGTAGTGTCTGCCCCGGGCGGCCTCATTCAGGCACGCCTCGGCAGGAGGACCTGATGTTCGAAGAATTCACGATTATCGCCGGACCCTGTGCTCTGGAGGACGACGAGTTGAACCTGGAGATCGGACGGGCGTTGGCCCAGATCTCCTCGAACCTGTCGATCCCCATCGTCTTTAAGGCGTCCTACGACAAGGCGAACCGTTCCAAGGTCGATTCGCCTCGGGGGCCGGGCTTGGAAGAGGGCTTGACCCGGCTGGCCAGGGTGAAAGAGACGACCGGGCTCCCTGTAATCACCGATATCCACGAGCCCTTTCATGCCGGGAAGGCCGCCACGGTCGTGGACGTTCTGCAGATTCCTGCGTTCCTCTGCAGACAAACGGATCTTTTGGTGGCTGCCGGGGAGACGGGGAAGGTCGTTTCCATCAAGAAGGGTCAATGGATGGCCCCCGAAGAGATGGCGAACGCCGTGGAGAAGGCCCGGCAGGCCGGATCACCGGAGGTGGTCGTGACCGAGCGGGGGACCTTCTTCGGGTATGGGAATCTGGTGGTGGACATGCGGTCATTTCAGCGTATCAGGGAAGCCACCGGGGTGAGAGCAATCTTCGACGGGACCCATTCCGTTCAAAGGCCCGGCTTGGCGGCGGGCTCAAGCGGTGGTGACCCGGAGCACATCCCGTCTTTAGTTCTGGCCGCGTCGGCCGCCGGATGTGACGGCCTCTTCCTGGAGACCCATCCTCGCCCGGAAACGGCGCCCTCAGACAGCACAAACATGCTTCCGCTTACTCGACTGGAACCGCTTCTGGAAAGGGTTGCGGCTGTCCGTGCCGCCCTTCAAGAAGGAGGCCAAGCCAGGTGAACCAGCCACACGGCGATAACAACCGCGGGGGGCCACCCTCGACCCTTCCCCAAGACGTGGCGGCCAGGATCAAGCTGGTGGTCCTGGATGTGGATGGTGTCCTGACCGACGGCGGGGTGTACATGGGTGCCCTTCCGGGTGGGGAGAACCTGGAGATGAAGAGGTTCGACATTCAGGACGGCCTCGGGATCCGACTCCTTCAGTGGGCTGGGATCGAAGTAGCCATCGTTTCCGGCCGGGTTTCGGAAGCCACGTCCATACGGGCTCGGGAGCTGGATATCGTGGAGTGCCACCAGGATGGTGGAGCCCAGAAGATCCGGGCGATAAAGGGAATCCTCGGACGCCTGAGCCTGGAGTGGGGTCAGGTGGCGATGTTGGGTGACGATCTTCCGGATTTGGCCGTCCTCAGGAAAGTGGGAGTTCCGGCTGTGGTCGCGAATGCCACCGAAGAAGTTCGCAGAGAAGCGGTCTGGCAGGGGAAGAAGCGCGGCGGCCAAGGGGCGGTTCGGGAGTTTTGCGAGGCGATCCTGAAGGGAAGAGGAGATTGGGAAGCCCAGGTGGAGGCGTATGCCGCCGCAAGGACCGATGCCAAGGAGGAAGGTTAGGTCCCCATGAATGCCCATGACAAAACCGACCTTCTGAACGAAGCCAGGCGCGTGCTGAAGGCTGAAGGAAGGGCCATCGAGGGCCTGATCGACCGTCTTGGCGACAATTTTGTCCGAGCGGTGGAGACGCTCGCCGGTACGAAGGGTCGGGTCATCGTCTCCGGAATCGGGAAGAGTGGCATCGTCGGGCGGAAGATCGCCGCTACCTTCACCTCCACTGGGACTCCAGCCACCTACCTCCATCCCGTGGAGGGGCTTCATGGTGACCTGGGCATCGTAGGCCGGGATGACACGGCCATCCTCATCTCAAAGAGTGGGATCACGTCGGAATTGGCGGGCTTGTTGGACTACCTGATCAGGTTGGGCGTTCCCATCGTCGCTCTGACCGGGGATACCGACTCACCTCTCGGGAAGGCCTCGACGGTTGCTTTGAATTGCTCCGTGGAGGAAGAAGCCTGCCCCCTGGATCTGGCCCCCACGACCTCCACCACCGCCACCATGGCTATGGGGGACGCCCTGGCGGTGGTCCTCCTCCAGAGGAAGGGTTTCCAGGCAGAGGATTTCGCTCAACTACATCCCGGAGGATCCCTCGGACGGAAACTCACGCTTCGGGTAGAGGAAGTGATGTTGGAAGAGGGGTATCCCTCCTTGGGAGAGGATGCCTTGATGAGGGACTGTATCGTACCGCTGGCCAAAATGCGGGGTACTGTTCCCATAGTGGATAAAGGTGAGAAAGTGGTGGGGGTTGTTACGGCTGGGGACCTTACCCGCTTGATGGAACGAGAGGAGGGGTTCCTGGACGTCCCGGTCCGGGAGGTCATGACTCGCACCCCTAAACTCGCTCGCATTGGCGACCTGGCCTCCGCTGCCGTCCACCTCATGGAAAAGCATCGGATCATGGCCCTTCCCGTGGTCGACGCCGACAGTCGTCTGAAGGGAATAGTGCACCTCCATGATCTGATGAGATCAGGGGTTGTATGATGAGTATGATCAACAGAGTCAAACCATCGAAGTGGGTGCTTCGAAAACTGCGGGCCGCCTGCAGAACTCGTTACACCCGGGGGGCGCCCATCACGATCCTCACCCTCGTCACGCTCGCTACGGCCTGTGCGGAGGAGGAGTTGACTCCCACCGCTTCCCCCCCCCTGTTGGAAACGGGTGCGGACATGGTGATAACCGACATCAAGCTCAACATCACCAGGGAAAACATAAGGGAGGCTGAGTTATTCGCCGACACGGCGTTCCAATTCCGGGATTCCACTGTCTACCATCTGCGAAATCCCGAACTGGTTCTGTTCACGCGGAACGAGGGCGCTGAACGGGCCCGAGTCACTGCCGAACGCGGTCGTTTTAACCCCAATACTCAGGGCATGCTTGCCACCGGAAACGTGATCCTGGTCATCGCCGAGGGGAACAAACGGGTGGAAAGCCAGGCGTTGAACTACGACCCCAACGGGGACCGGATCTGGAGCGACTCTCTCACCACCATGGTTGAACCAGGGCGAATTTCCGAGGGAATGGGATTCGAATCGGACCTGGACTTCCACAGGACCGTGGTTGGCCCCGGGAGCATCCGGAATACCGGTGGGGGTGCGGAGCCGGGCGGAGGGGTTGGGGGAGCAGTCGCCCCGGCTGCCCCGGACACGATCGGGGGAGACACGATCGGGGGAGACACGGTCGGCGGTGCCCCGGTCACTCGTGAGCCCGCAGAGGCCGGAGGCCCAGGGGTCTGATGCGCGGTCCCTCGTCAAAGGGAGCCTTCCGGTTCTCTTCGGTCGGCCTTCTCTGCCTGATCCCAGGGCTGCTTTTGGTGGCGCCAACCCCCGGTGACGCCCAGGCGGGTACCGAGGTATCGGGCGATGGAGAATGCGACGTACCGTCTCATCAGGGACTTGTCATGACGACGTTCTCCTCCACCGGCGGGGAGAATCGGATGTTGGACTTCAAGTACCCTGTGATCCGGTGTCCGGGAGGTGTCCAGATCCGCGCCGATAGTGCCCTGATGTATGAGTCCACGAATTACACCCAGCTTTTCGGGAACGTGGTGTTTTCGGATCAGGACTCACGGCTAGCGGCCGACCGGGCCCAATATTTCTCGGATCAGCGACGCCTGGTTGCCCAGGAGAACGCAGTCCTCACCGATCTGGCGGAAGGGTCGGTCATCCGGGGCGACAACATTACGCTGATCCGGGCCGGACCCCAACAGGCCGAAGATTTCCTCTTGGTCAGGGGGCGAAGACCCCACGCAACCCTTTATCCCTCAATTCGACCAGATACGACGGCTGCAGTGCCGGACACGCTGGCCGCTGTGCCGGATACGCTAGCCGCCGTGCCGGATACGCTTGCGGCGGTGCAGGATTCGGCGGCGGTACCCGACTCTGTGACCGTGCCCCCGGACACCGTGGCGGGACCTCCCGAAGCCTTGGTCACAGACACCACCGCAGTCCAGCCTGACTCGGCCCAGATCGAGTTGGTCAGGATCCCGCCCCCTGAGGAGGACCTTCCGGAGGTAATCGGGCCCCAACCCGAACCCCAGGTGGAAAGGGTGCCGTACGAGATCGATGCTTCCCAATTCACGCTGGAGGGATCGAGGTTCTTTCGGGCTATCGGGTCGGTGGTCGTCACCAGGGACTCCCTTCGGGCTGAAGCCGACTCCCTGGAATACGATCACGACGAGGCCTTCCTGTTCCTGAGCCAAAACGCCACGGTCGAGAACGCCGGGACGGATTTGGCCGCTCAGAACATTCGTCTGGCCATCCCACAGGACGAGATCCGAGAAGCCCTGGCCACAGGCGAGGCCGTGCTCCTCGGGGAAGATCTCCGCTTACTGGCCCCCATCATCACCATGTTCTTCACCGAGGGGCAGATGGAGCGACTTGTGGCGGTCCGGGATGCCGTGGCCGATTCGGCCTACGCCGAAATGGACGAGGAGGCCAAGGAGCGGCAGCGAATGCAACGGGGCCCTCCGCCGATGGCAGCCCAAGAACTGGGTTTTTCGGAATTTCCCCGAAGGCCTTATGCCTTGGCCCAGGACTTTGTACTGGAAGGGGACTCGGTGGAGGTGATAGCTCCGAGCGAGGTCCTGGAGGAAGTCAGGGCCATGGGTGGTGCCCGGGGCGAATCGGCGGGGCGGGATACCCTGAACTCAGAGGAAACTCCGGAGTTGATCTCCAAGGACTGGCTGGAAGGGAATACCATCGTCGCCTTTTTTTCCTCCGGAGGTGATACGCTGGTGGCCGTGGACCCGGAGTCGCCAGAGGAAGAGGTCGCGCCGGTTGTTGAGCCGCCCCCAGTCGCCGACCCGGCCGGGGGGACCCCGGCGGACACTACCGGTACCGATTACGTCATGGAGCGCCTCCTGGCCCAGGGAAACGCCAGGAGCATGTATAGGATGGCTCCTTCAGATTCCACGCTGGCGGCCGAGGGTGGGCATTTTGCCATCCACTATGTAGTTGGGGATGAGATCACGATCCTGCTCAACGCTGCGGGGGAGGCCGAGAAGATGGAGGTCACCGGGCAGACGAGAGGAATCCACTTGGAGCCCACCGGGGTGGAGCCTCCGGTGGCGGACTCCCTCTCGCTTCCCGACACGGTCGTAGTTCCTGATACCTTAGTGGTTCCCGATACGATGGTGGTTCCGGACACCTCCGGAGTCGCTCGAGGAGGGAGAAGAGTGATCGGAGGTCGGAAGGGATGACCATGGAAAGCCGGCTGCACGCAGAAGGTCTCACGAAGATCTACCGGAAGCGAAAAGTGGTAGATGACGTGGCCATCAGCGTCGACCAGGGCGAGATTGTCGGCCTGCTGGGCCCGAACGGTGCGGGGAAAACCACTACCTTCTACATGATTGTCGGCTTGATCCCGCCCAACGCGGGACGGGTTTATCTGGACGACCGGGAACTGACCGAGGTCCCCATGTATCAACGGGCTCGGTCGGGGGTAGGGTACCTGGCCCAGGAACCTTCGGTGTTCCGAAAGCTGACGGTCGAAGAGAACGTCATGGCCATCCTGGAGACCTTGGGGCTCTCCAAGACCGAAAGGAAGGCACGGTTGGAAGAGCTTCTCAATGAGCTCTCCATAGCCCATCTTCGAACCAACAAGGCCTATTCCCTTTCTGGTGGGGAGCGGAGGAGGTTGGAGATCACCCGGGCCTTGGTTCAGCAGCCCAAGTTCATGCTTCTGGACGAGCCCTTTGCCGGAATCGATCCCATCGCGGTGAACGATATCCAGCAGATCGTCCACGGATTGAAGGATCGCCGGATCGGAACTGTAATCTCCGATCACAACGTAGAGCAAACGCTGGAGATCGTGGACAGAGCCTACATTATGTACGAGGGCAGGATCCGTGTGAGCGGGACCGTGTCCGAGTTGGTTTGGAACGATGAAGTAGCGGATATCTACTTCGGACCGACCCTGACCACACGAATGCGAGCCCGCTACCCCCGGCCCCAAGCAACGGTATGAGTGGCTTTAATACTCGCCTGATCCAGAGCGCCCATCTCCGACAGGAGATGAAGATCAACCCTCGCCTCTACCAGGCGATGGAGTTGCTCTATATGCCTCTCTTGGATCTCCAACAACACCTCAAACAGGAGCTGGCGGAGAACCCCTTCCTGGAGATGGCCGAGGCCGATGTCCAGGAAGAGGTGGAACTCGACGAGGAGGGGAAAGACGATCCTGCCGACGACATCGATTGGGAGGAGATCCTTCTCGACGGATTTGACGCCGGCGGTCGAAAACAACAGTTCGAACAAAAAGAGTATTTCCAGCCCACGGCAGTGGAAACCAAAGACCTCGAGGACTTCCTCCTCGAGCAGCTCCACTACCTGGACCTATCGGAACGGGAGATTCGCCTAGGGGAGGAGATCATCGGGAATGTGAACGACGATGGTTCTCTTTCCTGTGCTCTGGAGGCGGTTCTGTACGGTGTAAATACGTGGTTGGCCGAGGTGCGGGCGGTTGCTCTCGAAAGACTGGAGACCACCGAGTTCGAGGACGAAGCAGAGCGGATCGAGGAAGTGAAGGAGTTCGAAGCTCTCTTCAAAGCCTACGAACTGGTGGAGGCGGAGGAGATGCTGGGTACCATCCAGACCTTCGATCCTCCCGGCGTGGCCGCCCGGGACCTCCGGGAATCCATCCTTATCCAGCTTGAACGGAAGGACATGGTGGATTCTCTTCCGGCGGCGTTGGTGGAGGAACATTTCAACGACCTCATCAACCACCGGTGGGCGGAGATCGCCAAAGCCAGGGGAATCACGCCCCTGGAAGTTCAGGATGCGGCCGACGAGATCGCCAAGCTTGATCCAAAGCCGGGCCTCCGGTATGCCTCCGATCCCGAACGTTATGTGATCCCGGACCTTATCGTCGAAAAGATAGACGGCGAGTACCTGGTATTTGCCAACGACACAAGCTTGCCGAGGCTCCGCCTGTCGAGAGCATACCGGGAGGTGGCCAGGGAAAAAGGGAAGTTCACCGGAGAGAACAAAGACTTCATCTCTTCGAAGCTGAACTCCGCGAATTGGATGATCCAGGCCATCGAGCAACGCCGGCAGACCATGCTGAAAGTCATGAGCTTCATTGTGGACCGGCAGCGGGCGTTCTTCGAGAAGGGGGTCCAGCACCTGAGGCCCCTGACCCTGCGGGAAGTCGCCGAACATATCGAAATGCACGAGTCCACCGTATCCCGGGTGACCAACGACAAATACGTGCAAACGCCCAGGGGAGTGTTCTCTCTGAAGTTTTTCTTCTCCAGCGGGCTGTCCACGACCTCTGGGGAAGACATCTCGGCCAGGGGTGTGAAAGCGAAGATCCAAACCCTGGTGGACGAGGAGGACCAGAAACGCCCGCTCACGGACCAGGCCATCGTGAACCTCCTGAAGGCAGAGGGAGTGAACATCGCACGGAGGACCGTGGCCAAATACCGAGATCAACTGGGGATCCTTCCAGCCCGTATGCGGAAACGGGTGTAGGATCCTCTGAGCCAGGGCTGAATAGCAAAAGCAGACCCGAGGGGAGCGCCTTAGGAGGGCTCCCGATCCGATGACTCTTCGGTGGAGGCGTCCGAGACGATGAACGCCCTGGAGGCTGCTGGACTTCTTTCTCCCGAGATGCGGCGCGACTTCGCCGTCATCGTTCCCGCCTTTAATGAAGCCCCGGTCGTTCCCGCGCTGGTAGAAGAGCTCAGGGCCGCCTTCAAGGAGTACAGCCTCGACGGAGAAGTCATCCTGGTGGATGATGGCTCCGACGACGGGACCGCGGACCTCGCCGAGAGGGAAGGGGAGGGGTGGGAGAACTTCAAGGTCCTTCGCCATCGGATGAACCTCGGGAAGACGGAAGCCCTCGTTACGGCGGCGGAGGCCACCGAGCGCTCCTTCCTTGTCCTGTTCGATGCAGACCTACAACACACGCCGGACGAGATTCCTCGTTTTCTTGCCAAGCTCCAGCAAGGTTGGGACGTGGTCACCGGCCAGAAGCTCGGCGCTTATCAGAAGCCCGTTGTCTCCAGCGTATACAACTGGCTGAGTCGAAAGATCTTCAGCGTCCCGGTCTCGGATCTGAACTCAATGAAGGCCTTCCGGCGGGAGATCGTGGAAGAGTTGCCCATGCGCCACGATTGGCACCGGTTTTTTGTGGTGCTGGCCCACAGCCGGGGCTTCTCCGTTTCGGAGATCGACATCCAGCTCCATCCCAGGAGAGCGGGAACTTCGAAGTATACGGGAAGGTTCCGGATCTTCTCCGGCCTCATGGACCTCCTCTCCGTTTGGTTCCTCCTCCTCTTCTCCCGGAAACCCATGATTCTCTTCGGGTTTTCGGGTTTCAGTCTGATCGTGCTGGGCATCGGGGTGGGGGCGGTTGCGTTCTACCTGCGATTTGTGGAAGGGATGGGATTCAGACCGCTGCTATACCTCGTGATCCTCCTGGAGACTGTCGGGTTCGTCCTCCTAGGGATCGGTCTGATGGCAGAAATGGTGGCTCAGCTCCATCATGAGATCGATTCCGTCCGCCGACGCCTGAGATAAAGGACGCCATGAGGAATCTCCGTTCCTCCTTTGACCTCCCACGGGTCCTGGTTGTAGTCGGGACCCGCCCAGAAGCCATCAAAATGGCGCCCGTGGTCCGAGCCCTCGGTGCCCGGGCCGATCGGGTCGAGGCCCGCTTGGCACTCACCGGCCAGCACGACGAGCTGGTTGACCAGGTGCTGAATGCCTTCGCTATGACCCCGGATTATGACCTGGAAATCATGCGTCCGGGCCAGAGCCTCTACAACGTGGCCCACACATGTCTGGACGGGATGAGGGAGGTGATTCAGGACTTCGGGCCTGACCTGGTCCTGGTGCAAGGCGACACGGCCAGCGTCTTTTTCGGGTCTCTCGCTTCCTTCTTCGAGGAGGTCGGCGTGGGGCATGTTGAGGCCGGACTGCGGAGTCGGCACAAAGGCCTGCCTTACCCTGATCCTTTCCCGGAGGAGATCTTCAGGAGGCTCACGGGAGTTCTTACCCTTCATCACTTCGCTCCCACGAGCGAAGCGAGAGACAACCTGCTAGGGGAAGGGGTCCCGTCGGATCGAATCTACGTAACCGGGAACACCGTCGTAGACGCCCTGCAGTGGGCCGCAGATGTACCCCACGAGCCCAGGAACGAGGACCTCCGAAGGGCCCTGGGGAGCGGGAATGGTCTTGTCCTCCTCACCGCCCACCGTAGGGAGTCGTTCGGAGGTCCCTTGCGGGAGGTCTTCTCCGCGGTCAAGGAGCTGGCTGATCAGTTTCAGGACCTGGAGGTTCTCTATCCGGTCCACCCCAACCCTGAGGTTCTGGAACCGGCTCACGAGCTCCTGGCTGACCATCCCAGGATCAGGCTTACCGATCCTTTGGGCTATCTGGATCTGGTGTCGGCCCTGAAACATTCCCGGCTGGTCCTGACCGACTCCGGAGGAATCCAGGAGGAAGCTCCGACCTTCGGCGTTCCCGTCCTGGTTCTGCGGGAGGCCACAGAGCGGCCCGAAGGGATCGCCGCCGGCGTGGCTCGCCTCGTGGGTACCCGTTGGGATCGGATCTTGGAGGAAGCCCGGGACCTGTTGACTCGGCCGGCAAACGGAGCCGACGGGGGGGCGCGACAGAACCCGTACGGCGACGGTCTTGCCGGGGAGCGGATCGCTGACATGGTGGTCTCCAGCCTGACCGGCATTGACAGGGAGACCGAAGATTGGGACGGCGCGTGAGAATCCTTTTCCACTGCGTCTACTTTCCGCCAGAGGTGGGAGGGCTGGAAAGCCACGTCTATTTCCTTGCAAGAGCCCTGGTGGAGCGGGGCCACGAAGTCAACGTCGTGACATCCCGGTCCCAACCGGGAATCCCGAAGCAGGAAGAGATGGACGGGGTCGTTGTGTGGAGGACGTGGTTCCCCAGCAGGAACCCTGTCGGATGGATCGCTCACTCCTTGGGGTCGGTTCCGAGAACCCGAGCCCTGGCCCAGGCGGCGGACGTCATCCACGCCCAGGCCTTCGCCTCGGTCCTACCTGCCGTCGCGGGTCGGCGGCGTTCGGGTGCGCCCCTGGTTGCGACGTTTCATACCTCTCATTTCCTGACCAGGGCGGAACACGGAGTCTGGCGCCCCATCCTCGGGAGGCTGGTCCGGGCCCCGGACTACTCGTTGGCCGCAAGCGCCGAGATCGCCGAAGTGGCCATGGCCTTGGCCCCCGGTACCCGAGTAGAACCCCTGGCGAACGGTGTCGAGACGAGCTTTTTTCGACCCGTGGCTCCACTGATTCCAAAGGGGAATCGGCCACGGATCGTCGTGCCGCGGCGGCTTTTCGAGAAAAACGGGGTAGAGTTCTTTGTACGGGCCCTTCCCCTCATCCTCGAGGAGTTGGATGTGGAGGCGGTGGTCATCGGGGACGGGCCGGAACGGGGGCGTTTAGAGGCCCTGGCCGACGAACTCGGGGTGAAGGAACGGGTGGATTTCCTCGGAAAGCGGCGCCACGAGGAGATGCCGGGATTGCTTTCCTCCTGTGATCTCGCGGTGATTCCCTCCCTCATGGAGGCCACCTCGGTGGCGGCTTTGGAGGCGATGGCTTGTGAGCTCCCGGTGGTGGCTTCCAACGTGGGCGGCCTTCCGGAGATCGTGGACGGGGATGTCGGTAGCCTTTCTGAACCGGGGAAGCCGAAAGAGCTGGCCAGGACCGTTTCCGATCTCTTGGCCGGGGAGGATTTGGAAGGAAAAGGGAAAGCGGCCCGGACCAGGGTGAAGGAGCGCTGGAGTAACGATCGGCTGGTGGATAGGCATCTCGAGGTTTACTCGGACCTTCTCGGCGGGAGAGTTTGAGCGTTATGGGGAAGAGGGAATCGGGAAAAAAGAAGACAGCGGGTGACGCTACGCCGAAAAACACAGGTGGGGCGGGGGAGCAAAGGGAGGGAACGAGCTTCCCGAAGTGGCTTCCGCCGGTCCTCTATGGAGCCGTGACCCTCCTGCTGTTCCGGAAGTTCGTATTCTCCGGAGAGATGTTGGTGGGGCAGGACACCTTATCTCTGGGCCTGGTGGCCAGGGACTTCTTCGCACAAGCCCTCAAAAGTGGGAGCTTCCCCCTTTGGAATCCGGTAATCCTGGGCGGTACGCCCTTCCTGGATTCTTTGGCCGGAGGGGATTCCATCTACCCGACCTCCATCCTTTTGGTGCTCATGGAGCCGTTCAGGGCCTTGGGGTGGAAGCTGATTCTCCACGTCTTCGCGGCCGGCCTCTTCACATACGGATGGATTCGCTCCCTCGGGCGGTCTCGTGAGGCGGCTTTCCTGAGCGGGCTGGCCTATCTCCTTGCTCCCTTCATGGTAACCCTGGTTTTCCCGGGCCACGACGGAAAGCTCTTCGTCACCGCCCTCACGCCACTTCTCTTTTGGGCCACGGAGAGGGCCCTGGCGGTGGGACGGCTCCGGGCCTTCGGGGGGATGGCTCTGGTCATCGGGCTGATCCTCCTGACAACCCACTTTCAGTACGCCTATTTCCTTTTTGGTTCGGTGGGGACCTATGCCCTGGTTCGAGTGATCCTTCTTTGGAAGCTTGGGCTTCCCGTGAAGTTCTCGGCTGCCCGGTTTGGGACGTTCCTAGCGTTTTCAGTGGTGGGGGCCGGTGTGGCGGGGATCCAACTCCTCCCGGCGGTGGGTTATGTGACAGAGTACTCTCGTAGAACGGCTACGACGACCCAAGCTTCCGAGGAATACAGCGTCGCCTACTCATCGTCCTGGTCCCTCCACCCGGAGGAGATCGTCTCCCTGGCCGTTCCCGAGTTCGTGGGGAATACGGCAGGAGATGCAGGTTGGGCCGCCGGGACCTACTGGGGCAGGAACCCGCTCAAGTTCAACCATGAATATGCGGGGCTGGTAGTTCTCCTCCTGGCGGCCCTTTCCTTCTTTGGGGCGGCCAGTCGCGGCATCCGCTGGACCTTTGTGGGGATCGGCGGGGTGGCTCTCCTTTTCGCCCTGGGCCTTCACACGCCCGTCTGGCGTTTGTTTTACGAGCTTTTCTACGGCATCTCCCTCTTCCGCGCCCCTTCCAACGCTGCGTTCCTCTTCGGCTTCGGGGCCGTGACCCTCATGGCCTTCGGGGTGGACCGGGTCCTGGGGCTGGGGGAAAGCGGCCGCCAAGCCGACCGGGTCGGTGGGAGAGACGATCCGAAGGATCCCACCACGAAACAGGATCGAGGAATGATCTGGTTCCTTGGTGGTGCCGTGGTTGTCTTACTGGTCGGGGCGGCCCTGGCCTCTTCGGGCGTCCTGACATCCATGTGGACCTCGTCCCTTTACCCGGACATCACCTCAGGAAAGGCCCAGGCCCTGGCCCGGGCTCAGCCGTTTATCGGTCAGGGGTTCTTCATCGCCACTGTGCTCTCTACCGTGACGCTCCTGCTGGTGTTGGGCGCCCAAAAACGGAAGATCTCACCCCTCTTCTTCATGGTCGGCGTGGGATTGCTGGTGACAGTGGACATGGCCCGGGTGGACGACGCGTTCATTCAGACCGTGGCCTATCAGGACTGGGAGAGGCTCGATCCAAATATCCAGTTTCTCCAGGATCAAAAGGAGACCCAAGAGCCGTTCAGGGTCCTGGCCATGGGAGGGAACAACGACGGGCAGGATGTGAAGCCTGGCCTGTATGGGTTGGAACTGGCCGCCGGCCACCATCCCAACGACCTGGCCCGCTATCGGGAGCTCATCGGAATGGCGGGGAGTGAGCTCCCGCAGAACTTCTTTGATGTGGAAACCGGAGGCCTCAACCTCCCTCTCCTATCCACTCTGAACGTCCGGTATGTGATCTGGCCGGTACACCGATTTGGGGGGCTACCCCAGGGTGAGGTGGTCATGGCCACGACCCTGGGCAACAATCAGGTTTACGAGGCTGTGTATGAAATTCCTACACTGCCCAGGGCTCGATTGGTCCAGAACACTGTCACCCTAAGTGATTCTGAGGTAGTGCCTTACATGATGTCGGACCAGTACCGTCCTTCCGAAGAAGTAGTACTGACCGAACACCCCGCGGATCCTCTTCCCGGGGGGGTAGCGGAGGGCGGGGTCCGGTGGTTGGAGAAGGGGACGAACCTCATGCGCCTGGAAGTCCAGGCGGGGGCCCCGGCCCTCCTGGTTCTGGCGGAAAATTGGTACCCGGCCTGGAAAGCGAGGGTGAACGGGGAGGAGACTCCGGTCCTCAGGGCCAACCACTCCCTCAGGGCCGTTCCCGTGCCGGCCGGTGGGAGTGAAGTGGAGGTCTACTATGACGCCGGCGCTCTCGGAGGCCCGCTCCTGGTGAGCATTGTCTCTCTCCTTTTGGCCTGTGGCGCCTTGTTTTTTCGGCCGAATTGGGGAATCGGGCCGCCCGACGCCACCGGACGGCTGGAGAATGCCGGAAACTCGGGGGCCCGGGACGTGCCCGAAGCCGCGGAGGCGGCCCGGTGACCGGACCCGGAGGGGACGGAGCGGGGGTGGAAGGTCCTGAATCCGGATCCGAACGACTCGGAGAGCCGCCCAGGGCTACCTCAAAGGGGCTCCGGGGTGTAAATCTGGCCGTCCAGCTCGCCCTGACCGGCGTTGTAACCTGGTTCATTCTCAAATCCGTGGATTTCAGCCTCGAAGAGCTTCGGGGTTTTGACCTTTCCGGCCTCTCGATGGACTGGGTCCAGCTGGTAGCGTCCGGTTTTCTCCTCCTGGCCGCCTACCTTTTTTCCGCCAGCCTTTGGGGTTTGATGGTCAGGGAGATGAGCGGCCACGAAGTCGGTTTTTTCCCTTCTTTACGGGTGTTTTTCACCGCCAATCTGGGTCGGTATCTTCCCGGGAAGCTTTGGCAGATCGCCGGTCTGGCCTATTTGGCGAGGGGCCAGGGCGTGCCGGCCGGAACCGCCACCGGGGCTGCGCTCCTGGGGCAGGCTTTTTCCTTGGCCGGTGCAACCTTGGTGGGCGGAGGAGTCCTCCTAGGAATGGGGAGGGGGTTTGCCTTGGGCGGGGGGTGGGTCGCCCTGTTTTTATTGGTGATTCTAGTGGCGGCCACATCTCCCAGCTTGCTGAAACGGCTGGTCCCCCTCTGGTTTCGCCTGGCCCGCCAGGAGGTGCCCAGTTGGTTCCGGCCAGACCAGGCTTTTGGCCTGAGATGGATGGGATTGTATGCTTTTGCCTGGGCTCTTCAGGGAGTGGCCTTCTGGGTCCTGGCCCGCGGCCTCGGGCTCGATCTCACGCTCCTGGAGGGTTTCCCGGCCTATCCTGCGGCCTACGTTGCAGGCTACCTGGCCCTCTTCGCTCCGGCGGGGGCCGGGATCAGGGAGGGGCTTCTGGTGGTTCTTTTGGGGCCCATGCTGGGTGTCGGAGCCGGAGTGTTGGCCATCGCCGCCCGCATCTGGGCCACGGTGGTGGAACTGGTTCCTGCGGTGGTGTTGGCCGGGGGATACCTGAGGTCATCTGAGAAGGGAGGACAGGAGGTTGGCTGAAGGACGGGTGCTCGTGGTCATTCCGACCTACGATGAGCGGGAAAACCTGCCGCGGGTGATCCCCCTCGTCCTGGAATCCCACCCTTCTGTGGACATCCTGGTGGTGGACGACAACTCGCCGGACGGCACCGGACTACTGGCAGCCGGCTTCGCCCGGGACAACCCCAGGGTCCATGCGTTGCACCGGGAAGGGAAGGGGGGCCTGGGGGGCGCCTATATCGCCGGCTTCGAATGGGGCCTCGAGAGGGACTACGGCCTTTTTTTCGAGATGGATGCCGATCTTTCCCACCCGCCGGACATGATCCCGGCCATGATCGAGCTGTCGCAAAAGCACCCCGTGGTCGTGGGTTCCCGATATGTGGGGCGGCGGGTGAACGTGGTGAATTGGCCCCTTCTCCGCCTGATCATCAGCGTTTTTGGGAGTATTTATGCCCGAATCGTAACCCGCGTTCCCGTCATGGACGCCACCGGGGGCTTCAATTGTTGGCGCCGAGAGGTCCTGGAAGCCGTCGCCTTGGACCGGGTCGAGAGCAACGGTTACGCCTTCCAAATCGAGTTGAAGCTTCGGGCCTGGAGAAAGGGGTTCCCACTGGTAGAAGTGCCCATTGTCTTCACCGAACGGGAGACGGGCTCGTCCAAAATGTCCAAGAAAATTGTGGTGGAGGCGGTGTGGAAGGTCTGGAAACTGAGGCTCCTGGACCTTATTGGCCGTCTTTGAGAACCCAACCCCCATGCCCCTGACCTTCCTCCTCTATCGCTGCCCCAGGTGTGGGTATGATCCCCTCCAGGGCCATAAGGACGAGGCCACATGCCCCTCTTGCGGATTAGCTTTTGCCCGGGGTGGGGAAGGGGGATTGATCTCCGTTACCGACCCGTCGGGGAAGGCAGAGGAAGTCCCGGGCCACCTTTTGGCGGCCGCCGTTCAGGCATGGACGGAAGAACGTTTGGCCCAGGGCCCATCTGCCACCGGGATCATCCACTCGGCGTCGGTGATCGTGCGACAGTCCGGTGAAGAAGCCCCGGTCCACTGGGGCGGGCGGCTCCTGGGTTTTGCCGAGGCCATGGGGGCGGAGGTGGAAGGTGCTCTCTCCCTCTCTTTTGACGCTCTGAGCTTTGAACCGGATTCCGCGTCGAAGTCAGGCCCGAAGTCAGGCCCGAAGTCCGGCCCGGAGTCCGGCCCGAAGTCCGGCCACGGAGACCGATCCCACGCAGGGCCGGAAGGCCAAAAACGCTGGCCGCTCTTGGAGATTCGGGCCGTTCAAACCAGCTCCAGCACCCTCCAGTTTTCGCCGGCCTCCGGGGGCTTGGTGGAGTTCAGGTTCCCCAACGATTCACCATTCCGGTGGGAAAACCTTCTTCGAGGCGCCCTGAAAAGGGTATACCACGAGGCCGGAATTGGAACGATCGTGGAGTTCCAACCTCGGATCGTAGCAGAATGAGCTGGTACAGGGCTTTTCAGCTCCTCCTGACGCCTTTCGTCCACGCCGCGGCCCGGTTGGAGGTGGTGGGGAGAGAGAATATCCCGACCGCTGGCCCCTTCATTCTTGTGGCGAACCATCAGAGCTACCTGGATCCTATCATCGTTCAGGTCCTCTGTCCCCGGCCACTCCACACTTTGGCAAAAAGCACCCAGTTCACGGGGAAGGTCATGAGCTGGGTAATGCCTCGCGTAAATGCTATCCCCACAAGGCGTTACCGCATCGAGCCTCAAGCGGTACGTGTGGTTTTGCGAAGGCTGGCTACCGGGGAAGCCGTGGGCGTCTATCCAGAGGGAGAACGGTCCTGGGACGCCGAATTACAGCCTTTCAGGCGGGGGACCATCCGCCTCCTCCTGAAGGCCGGCGTTCCGGTGGTGCCCTGCGGCCTGGCTGGTGCCTACGACGTTTGGCCTCGGTGGAGCAAGAAGCTCCGGCGGGGAAGGATCAGGGTGGAGTTCGGAAAACCCCTCCAATGGCCGGCCATGCACGACCGGGCCGAGAGAAACGCCTTCCTGCCTGAAGCCACGAAGCAGTTGAAGGAAACCCTGGACTCCCTCAGCTCCTGGACGGTCCTCGATCTCCCGGGGCCGGATTTGGCCACAGAACTCCCGGCCTGGATTGAGTCTGACTGATGGCGACTCCTCACCACGACCGCTCATTCCTCTAGAACGGCCGCCTGACGCTCGACGCTGGAAAATCCACCCTGAAGGCCCCAGGGAAGGACAGGCTCCTTTCTAACTTGACATAATATGTATTATGCGACGTTTTGGTATTCAGGAGAGGACTGGGAAAGTGCAGAAACTAGATGGATTCAGGGGTTCTTGGGGCGCCCTACCCCCTGTTAACACCCGGATTGGGGATTAGGGCCGGATCGACACCTCGGCCAGGCGCATCATCCAGAAGCCACGCTGGGGGTCGTTCTCTTCCATGGAGTCGATGACTTCCTGGTAGAGCTCGGCTGCCCCGGCCCGATCCCCGGCGTCGGCCCTGATGCGGGCGGCCCCAGCCAAGGCCTCTCGAATCTGGAAGTTCAACTCGGAGGTGTTTCCGATGCGGAGGAACATGGCCTCGGCTTCGTCGATCCGCCCTCCTTCTTCGTAAGCGGCTGCCATCAAGAAGGCGGCTTGGACTCCGATGGGTTGGGAATTCATCTCACGGACAGCCGGGGCCAGGACGTCCACCGCTTCCTCGTAGGCTCCGTCCTCCAGGAGTGCTTGGCCCAGTACCAGCCGGGCCTCCAAGGCGTACACCGTGCCGTCGAATTGCTCCAGGTATTGATAGAGATCGACCTTTGCTGTCTCCCGGTCTCCAAAAGCAAAATTCGACTGAACCGCTTCGAGCCGCGTCACCGCCTGCTCTTCCCAGCCGCTCCTGTAGTTCCGGTAGTAGATCCCTCCTGCCACCAGCACCACCATCACTATCCCGATCAGGACCAACATCTGGCTGTTGTCTTTTGCCCACTGAACCACCTCGAGGGTTTTTTCGACGAAGACGTCTTCGGCTTCTTTTTTGCCCTCAGTGGTCGGGCGGCGAGAGGAAGGCTTTTTGCTCGGGTTCATTCTATGCTCGTTAGACCAATCGTGAGACTCGGAAAATGTTTGAAAAAGCTAGCCTTACGCGGATTTCGGGTCAACGGAGGACCGCCGGCTTCGGGGTTCGCTATGAGCGTTCCAGCCCCTTCGGCTTTTTGATGAGAAGCTGCCCGTGAGTTTGCTGAATTACCCCGTCGTAGATCCAGTCGTTCAAAAGGGTCGTGACGGTGGACCTATGGCACCCTGAGAGGTCAGCTAAGACCTTATGGGTCAATCGGATAGGGATCTTTGTCCCTTTTTTCTCCTCTGGTCTTCCAAGGCGCCTGGAAAGGTGCAGTATGAGTGCTCCCAAGCTGGCCGCGGCGCTTCCCTGCCGGCGCGGACCAGCCATGGCTCTGGCCAATGACAACTCTTCCTCTTTCGCCAAAATGAAAGCCCCATAGGTCTTCGACGCGGTTCGCAGTGCCCGGTTCACGCCCCGCCCGTCCAAGGTGATGAGCCGAGTCGGTTCTCCGGAACGGGCTTCCAGGGTTCGGTTGGTTCCAGGGAACAACCCTTCCTCTCCCAGGATCTCCCACGGCCCTACCACCGCCACGACCCTCTCTTCAGGGGTGCCCGGCTCGCTGAAGAGCTGCATGTGCCCTTCCCGGACCAGGAAAAGGAGATTCCCTCCGTCCCCGGGAGAATAGAGGACTTCGCCCCTCTTGAGCTCGAGGACGTCACCTTTTTTCACGACCCGATTGAGCTTCCGATCCCTCCGGGGGACAACTCTCAGAGGCATTGTGTACCTCCTCTACCCCCTATCGACGTCCTTGAGGGGTCGTTGGAGAGCCAAAATGGTGCCGATCAGGAGAGCCGGCATGGAGACCATAGCTGCCTCTTTAGGCCCGATCCAGTCCCCCAGGGCTCCGGTAACCAGAACGCCCAAGGATCCTACCCCCCAAGCAAGGCCCATCACAATTCCGGATCCGATGGCCGCGCTCTCGGGAAGGAGCTCCTGAGCTTTCACCACAATGGACGGCATCATGGCCATGCCGAAGAACCCCGCGACGGCGGCCATGAGGAATGCTTGGAAGGTCCCTGGAGAAAGAGAGACGGAGAAATAATGGGCTGGAAAAGCCAGGAACGTAAGCCATGCCAAGAGCTTCCGGCGATCGACTCGATCGGCCAGGTATCCGCCGGCCAGGGTACCGAAGGCCTGGGTCCCAAGGTACAGGCTCAGGGCCCAGGCGCCCACCGTCTCGGGTTGCCCGGCCTCATCGGCGATGATGGGGCCCATGGTGAGGAAAACCCTCTGGGCGAAGGCCCCCACCACGCTGATCCCGAAGAGAAGCCCCAGCGGACCCCTGAGCTCCCGAAGGACCTTGGCCGGAGACGGCGGCAGCCGGGTTCCGGCGTGGTCTCCGTGTGAGGGAAAAACGGGAAACAGGAGTAGGGCTAACAGAATCCCTGGGATCATGGCCACCCATAGCCCCTCCAGGCCGACCCAACCAACCAGGCCCACCGCGATCAGTGGACCCAGAGCCCAGCCCAAGCTTCCGCCCAGGGAAAAGATGGACATCCGGAACCCACTCCCCTTCCCCTCCGACACTTGGGCGGCCATTGACGCTCCAGGTGGATGGAAAACCGCGCTTCCCAGCCCCCCCACGAGGAGGAAAAATACGAGTATCCAGAAGGAGGAAGTGGCGCCGATGAGAGACAAAAACACGGCGGAAAGGACGGGCCCCAGGACTACGAAGATTCTTCGCCCCCAACGGTCCGAGAGGTATCCCATGAGTGGCTGAAGAAGCGAGGCCCCCAGGGAGAGGGTCATGGCCAATGTGGCCGCGAGGGCGATGGACAGCCCCAGCTTGTCCATGATCCTCGGCAGGAGGGGTGGAAGGAAAGCCGCATAGGCGTCATTCACGCCGTGGGCAACGGCCACCATGCCGGCGACAAAAACCGCACTCCTGACGGGTTTTGGTCGTTCGGGAGGGGATTCTATTCTATCTGAAGGGCCCAAAACGGTCGAATCGGAGAGGAAAAAGGTCCACGGGCGAAGAAGAAAGCTGACGGAATCAACGGCCGCCGCAAGGCCCTGGCGGAAACCCTCGACGCGCCCCATCCTGACAGATGGTGGATCGAATTACGATAGAACTTGATACCATGCCGTCCAAGTCCATTAACAACAGGCAGATAACGGTGAGATTGTTCGGTGTGTTAGGCGCCATCTTCGGACTGCTTGGAGTGGCGTTTGGCGCTTTTGGAGCCCACGGTCTCGAGGGAAGGCTCACAGCGGAGGATCTGGCCATCTTCGAGACCGGGGTGCGGTATCAGATGTATCACGCCCTGGCCCTCTTGTTGGTCACGGCCCTTTGGGACCGGGCAGAAAGGACCGGGGCTACTCAAGCCGGCTGGGCATTTATTGTCGGAATCGTCGTTTTTGCCGGAAGTCTCCACCTGATGGTTTTGACTGGAGCCCAGTGGCTTGGGGCCATAACACCATTGGGGGGTCTGGCTTTCCTCGTGGGCTGGGTAGCCCTGGCCAAGAGCTTATTCCGAGCACGTGGAGGGTAAGATGGGTCCCACAGATCTGGAGGGATTCCAGGAAGCCAGGGATTTGCTGGCGTCCGCCGACACCGTCAGCGTTTTATCCGGCGCAGGGGTCAGCGCGGAATCCGGAGTACCCACGTTTCGCGGAGAGGACGGGCTTTGGAAGTCATACCAGCCCGAACAGCTGGCTACCCCTCACGCATTCCGGAGGGATTCACGCCTGGTCTGGGAGTGGTACGATTGGCGGAGAGGAAAAATCCGGGAATGCCGGCCGAACCCCGGCCATGAGGCGTTGGCCCGGTTCGCTCTGGGGGCCAGGGACGTGCGGATCGTGACCCAGAATGTGGATGGGCTGCACGAGGAGGCTGCACGGACCGTGGCGGGTGGCTCCGACGCGGATCCCGCCATGCCCCTGGAGCTCCACGGATCGATCTTCCGGGTGAAGTGCACGTCCTGTACCTACAGAGTGCCCCACCGAGATCCCATCCCCACCGAGAGTTTCGACGATCTTCCCAAGTGTCCCGTCTGTGGATCTCTCCTCAGGCCAGACGTGGTATGGTTCGGGGAATCTCTGGATGCGGGTGTCCTTTCGGAGGCATTCCGGGTGGCCCAAAGCGCTCAGGTCTGCCTGGTGGTCGGGACCAGCGCCCTGGTTCACCCCGCCGCGTCGGTCCCCCTGGCCACCCGAGACGGCGGCGGGGAGATCGTCGAGGTGAACCCAACGGAGACTCCCCTTACTCCCTTGGCAAGCGTCTCACTGAGAGGAGCTTCGGGGGAGGTCCTGCCCTCTCTGTTGGATGGGCTGGAATAAGCGGGAACCTGGGGATTTCCTGAGTGTTTTGGAAATGAACAATCCGTTGATTTCTCTGGCACGTAAGGCGCCACTCATGATAAAAAGAACGATGGGCCTCGGGCTCGTCCTTGCCCTGACTTCGGCGTGCGGGGACTCCACCTCCACGCCGGTCCCGACCCAGATCAGAGTCACCCCGAGCTCCTCTACCCTCACGGCGGTCGGTGAGACAGCTCAGTTTTCAGCCACACTCCTCGACAAAAAGGGGAAGACCATCCCGGAGGCGGCCTTTTCCTGGTCGGTGTCCGATCCTCAGGCGGCCTCCGTTTCGGCCACCGGATTGGCGACCGGGCTGAGCGCCGGTACGAGCTTCATTCGGGCGTCTGCTGAGGGGATAACCGGAAGCGCCACGCTGAACATCGACCCCATCCCGGATGACCTCCAGAAAGTCGCCGGAGATCTGCAGACCGGGACTCTGAGGCAGATCCTCCCTCAACCCATCACCGTTGAGGTCCGGGACGCCAACGGCCACCCGGTGGTGGGGAGGCTGGTGACCTTCGGGGTTGTGGCCGGAGCCGGCAGCGTGTCACCGTCCCAGGCACAGACCGGACAGGACGGGCGGGCGTCCACCACCTGGCAGTTGGGGTGCTCCAACGAGAACCCACAGGTCCTGGAGGCTCGGGTAGGAACCCTCACTACATCGTTCCAAGCGACGGTGGATTTGGCGGGCCTGGCCATTTGCCAGACGTCGGTCCCAGGGGGCCGTGAAACTCTTCCCTATTCCGCTGAACTCGTGGCCGCCGGGGGGGACCAGGGTACCCTGACGTGGTCGGTGGCGAGTGGAACCCTCCCGCCCGGCTTGATCCTGCAGGGGAACGGACAGATCGACGGGACGCCGACGCTGGCAGGAGACTACCAATTCACGGCTCAGGTGGTAGACGCCCAAGCGGCGTCGGCATCTGCCCAGTTCGACCTGAAGGTCTGTGACGGTCCGGTCGTCCTGGCCCCAGGCCAAACCCAGGTCTTCTCTCCCGACGGGCCCGACGGGTGTGGCTTCTTCCTTCCCGCCGGAAACAACGGAGACCGATATCGATTCGGCGTGGTCTACACCAACTCCGAGGTCGACTCTACCGATGTTCGGTCTGCGCAGGTCGTGATGAAGAGGGAGGCAGGAGGGGCGGTTTCACCGCCTCATGTGGCCCCCGCCTTTCCGGCGGTAGCACCTACCCTCAGGCCAGGGGCTTCCCCTGCTCAGACGGCCCAATTGCATGAGGACCTGCATCGTGCCGATGCCACGGCTCGGGCCCACCACGAACTTCGGCAGGCGGCCCAGCAGCTCATCCAGAGGCTAGGGCCCGGAGCCCGGCCCCTTCCGGATCTCAGGGGGCCTGACCTGGCGCCCGGCCCCAGAAAAGCTTCTCCGGAAAAACGGTCGTTCGTAAATCCCGAGTCATTCGACGCCCAGGGCGGCTGCACGGTGGGAGAAACCGTCCGGGGCGTCCTGATCGAGGAGAACGACCACCTGGCCATCTACCAAGACAGCGTCCAGTGGGCCTCGGACCGTATGTCCGACTCTCACGCTCAGGACATCCTGGATTTTTACGCCGCCGGCGGGAAGCAGGCCATCGACGCCTATTTTGGCGGTGTCAGCGATATCAATGGCGATCAGAGGATCGTGGTCTTCGTGACCCCGGTGGCTGCGGAGTTGGATGTTGTGGCCTTCGTCTGGACTCTGGACTTCTTCCCGAAGACGGAGGAGAGCCGGAATGGCGCGTTGTGGGAGGGATGTCCGGCGTCCAATGCCATGGAGATCATGCGCATCGACCATGAGGTAATCAAAAGGCTCAGCTCTGGTAACTACTATGCCCTTGGCGCCGTGGTTCACGAGGCTAAGCACGTCAGCTCCGTCTATCGAAGCATTCTTCGCCGGGAGCTCCACCCCCTATGGGTGGAGGAAGGAACCGCCGAAATCGCCCAAGAGGTGGCGGGCCGGATCGCCTGGGCTGCGGCTGGGGGGCCGCCGGTAGGCTCCATGGCCGACGGGGATGATCTCGACGATTGGACCAAGGAGAACTACTCCTCGGTCACCGCTAACGCCCGCACCGTACGCTACCTCTCTTCTCAACCCAATGGCGTGGTCGTAACTCCATTGGGAGCCGGCGACGGACCTAGCATCTACGGGTCCGGTTGGCTGTTCCATCGCTGGTTGGGGGACGCCTATGGGAACGCGGCCACCCCAGGGGCCGATGCGTCCATCTTCCGCGCCCAAAATGATTCTGCTGCGGCTGCCGGCGCAGATGGGGTCCTGGAAGTCACAGGGGCCCCATCCTGGGCCGAACTCCTCCAGGAATACGTGGCCGCGCTCATGCTCCATGGCACGGGAGCCCCCCAGGGCTCCAAAGCCATCACGTCCTACGATTTCATAACCAGCACCGAGATCTTCTCGAGCCCCAACCCGCCTGGCAGCTACCCCTGGGCTGTGAACGGGGTAATCGGTGCCGGCGATCTTTCCGGGCCGGCGCCCTTCCTTGCGACGACAAACAGTGGGCCCATGGGTCCCTCGGGTTTCCGGATCTATGACCTCCAGTCCGACGGCACGGGGCTCGGTTTGGAGGTGGTCGTCACGGCACCGATGGCCCCCAGCCCCTTCCGGATCGTGCTGGTACGCATAAAATAGGCCCGGGGCGTCCTAGAAGCCTTCTAACCTGCCCCTTCCTGGCCACCTGATGGAGGTGTGTCTGGCCATGCAAAAGCCACGTCTCAGGGCTCCGCGCCCGGTTTTGGCCCTTTGGGTCCTTGTCTCTGTCCTGTCCATCGGCTGCTCGGCAAACGGGGAATCCGTCCCCCCCGGGACCGCCCAGGAAGCCACCCTCACGCCGGCCCAAGGCACCCAGGGGATGGTTAGCACGGCCCACCCCCTGGCAACGGAGGTTGGCCTGGAGATTCTGGCAAAGGGTGGCAACGCTTTCGACGCCGCCGTGGCAGTGGCGGCGGCCCTGAACGTTGTGGAACCCATGATGTCAGGGATGGGGGGGTATGGGACGATTCTGGTGTATTCTGCCGAAGAAGGCCGGTCCAGGTTCCTGAACCCCAGTGGGCGGATTCCCCGGGGCGTGGATTCTGACGCTTTTCGGGCTCCAACCCCCAACTACCGTGAGAATCGAAGAGGACCAAAAGCCATCTCCACCCCGGGGAATGTGAATGCCTGGGGGGCTATGTCCCGGGAATACGGGGCCCTTCCCTGGGCTGACCTCTTCGAGCCCGCGGCTAAGCTGGCCGACGAAGGGTTCGAGATCGATGCCCGGTTGGCCGGGTCCATCCGGGGGGCCTGGGACGCCTTCCCCGAGCATGTCAGAGCTTTTTATGGGTCGAACGGGCGTCCCCTGAGGGCCGGTGAACGCCTGGTGCAGGCCGATTTGGCCGACTCTTTCCGGATGGTGGCCGCAGGGGGCCCGGAGGTGTTCCACAGGGGAGCGCTGGGGGTGGCCATCGACCAGGCGATGCAGGAAGCAGAGAGCTTCCTCCGCCTCTCGGATTTGGCTGAGAATGAGGCCGAGTGGTGGGAGCCGGTGGAGATCGACTACCGGGGGCTCCGGG
>JANQDZ010000061.1 GCA_028278645.1 Longimicrobiales bacterium
CGGTCGCTTCAACAAGCAAGATCCCGCGGCACCTTCGGTGCCGAGGGATCTGCAAAGCGGGCGACCGGATTCGAACCGGCGACCCTCAGCTTGGGAAGCTGATGCTCTACCAACTGAGCTACGCCCGCGCCTATCCCCAAACCAGTTTGGGGTGCCTTCAAATGTATTCAGGGCCAGGCAGCCTCTCAAGACTACCCGGCCCCGATTGACTCCAAACTTCTAAGGCCAGGTCAGGCGGTATTACCCGACGGACCCGGCGGTAGGGGATCTACCCGCCCACGACCTCGTACATATATCCGGTCACGGCCTGTGAAGAGGTGAAATCACCCATGAACTCAACGGAGCTGTCAACAGCCGGAATCTGGATCCGAATGTCCGTCGTCCCGAGCCCGCGCCCTTCCACACCACCGAAGGTGAACCGGAGGGTAACCGTCTCACCGGGTTCGGCAGAGGTGTTCTTCAAGGACCCGGTCACTCGCGCGCCACCGGAAGGGCTTTGCTCGAGCATGATGTTTTCGACCTCATATCCGATGGCCTGGTATTCGTTGAATACTCGGCTGGCTTCCTCATCATTCTCCAGCCCAGAGTGGGCTCGGGCCAGCATGATCCAGGCTGGGCCGTTCAGAGGATCAACCTCCAGGAGATCCTGAGCGGCCGGAATCACGGCCTCCCAGTTCTCGGAGCCGTTGTGGGTCAGGGTCAGGTTCAGCCGCGCATCCCTATTGAAGGGGTTCATTTCCGCAGCCCGGCTGAAGGCCACCGCAGCCCGCTCGTATTCCCCGATCCTGTATAGGCCAACTCCGGCATTGGCGAAGTCGAATTCGGTCAGGCCGGGTCGGTTGAGGAGGTTGTTGTATAAGGCGTCCACCGAGTCTGTCATTTCCAACTCTGTGAGAACGCTGGCCAAGCTCCCGATCAACGATGCATCATCGGGCGTCTCGGCGAGCATCTCGCCCAGTAGATCCGCCGCACTCTGATGATCCCCAGAGAGTTGATAGGCCTGGGCTAGCCCGTTCCGTGCGAAGCTCCAGTGCTCCGTCCAAAGGTCGGCTTGAGTGGTGTCCGCCAGGGCGGTCTCTCTCGTCTCTTCGAGTCGGGTGATGGCATCCTCGTACGCACCGATCGCCTCCGCAGGTCGACCGAGGCGGGAGTAGAGGGAACCCGTCTGAAGAAGGGCTTCGTACCGGGCGGAGTAAAGGGCGTTCGCCGCCTCGAAGATCACCAGGGCGGCCTCGTAGTCCCCAGCATTCGAAGGAACGATGGCTTCGTTGTAGGCAGCTACCCAGGCCTGCTCTCTCCACCGCTCCGTCTCCAGGATGTACCTGGGGTGAAGCTCCTCTGCTCTGTCGAAATCAGCCGCCGCTTCGCGGTAGTTCTTGAGCCCGACGTTGGCCTGGGCAGACAGGAAGAAGCACTTGGGGTTATCCACGTCCGTGCTCTTGCATTCGGTCGCTGCATCAAAAGCCTGGCCGTAGAGGCTCGCTTTCTCCGCTTCCGACTCCGCCCCCTGGGCCTGGTTCAAAAAATCCTCCGCAGAACGGGTGGAGTTGTTGTCCCGCGGGCGGATCCCTTCTTCCAGCGTTTCACCTTGTATCCCGGGCAGGCTGGGCATGGTGGCCGGAGACGTCCCCCCTCCTCCCCCAGCTGCACAGCCGGAGCTGGAAAGAAGAACGGCGGTCGCAAGGATGAGTCCGTGTCGGGCGTTCATCCCGATTTCCTCCTCTTACAGTGGTCAAAAGGGGCCCGGTTCGAGTGCCCGGAGCCCCTGGGTTATCACAACCAAATAATCTAGATCACCCCCTGAGGGACGTCAAACCGGCACTTCCTACAATTCTACACCTTCAGGTACGTGAGGATTCGCACGGCTAACTCGGGTCCAATGCCCTGCAGACGGCCGATCTCCTCTGGAGAGGCTTTTCGGATGGCCGCGACCGATCCGAAGTGCTTGAGGAGAGCCTTTTGTCGGCTCGGCCCCACCCCTGGAATCTCCCCCAGTTGGCTGGTCAGGGTCCGCTTCGACCTGAGCTTCCGGTTGTAGGAGATAGCGAACCGATGGGCCTCGTCCCGGATCCTCTGGAGGAGGTGCAAGGCAGGATCTTTCCTGGACATCGTGAGGCTAGTGGCGCGTTTGGCCAGGAAGACCTCCTCCTCCTTTTTTGCCAGAGAAGCCACGGCCACTTGGGATAGGTCGAGCTCTTTCAGCGCCCCCAGCGCCGCATTCAGCTGTCCCTTTCCCCCGTCGATGACCACCAAGTCTGGAAGGACGTCTGATTCGTCCAGAGCCCTCCGGAAGTAGCGGCTTACGGTCTCCGCCATCGAGCGGTAGTCGTCGTTCCCCCAGTCCCCCCTGATCCTCATGTGCCGGTAGCCGGCCTTCTTGGGTGCTCCGTTCTCGAATAGGACCACGCTCCCCACTGTTTCCGACCCCTGGATGTGGGAGACATCGAAGCAAACCATGGTCCGGGGAACCACCTTGAGGTCGAGCCGATCCTGGAGCAGAAACAGGACCTCGTCGGCCCGGTCCCCTACGAACGCCAGGGCCGACACCCGATCCTCCAAGGCATTCTGGGCATTGGTCCCGCCGAGCTCCACCAACCGCCGTTTTTCCCCACGTTTCGGGACCAGGATCCGGACCCTCTTCCCCGCCCGATCTGTGAGGACTTCTTCCACGACGGCCCTATCCGGAAAGTCCAAGGGAAGGAGAACCTCTCTCGGGAGGTCGAGCGACCCCTCTTCCCCGCGGCCCAAGTAGTAGCGGGAGACGAACGCTGCGAGGAGTGCGCTATCCTCCTCGGGTCCAGCGTCGGTAAACCGAATCGTCTCCCTCCCCAACAGGAGGCCCCGGCGGATCCGGAGTGCCACGCCGGCGGCATGGTCTCCGTCCCGGGCCAAAGCCAGGACGTCCTGGTCTTCTCCAAGGACCCTATGGACCCTCTGTTCCCGGGCGATGGTTTCCAGGCCCCGGCCAACGTCTCGAAGACGAGCCGCTTCCTCGAACCGAAGTTCTTCGGAAGCCCTCTGCATCTTCTCCTCCACCTCGTTTCGCAAGTCGTCCGTTTCGCCGTCGAGGATCCGGAGGATCTCCTGGATCATCCCCTGGTATTCCGCCTCGCTTTGGAGGCCCACGCACGGGGCCATGCATCGGCCGATGTGATAGTCCAAGCAAGGGCGGCCCGGGGCTTCGCGGGGAAGGTTGTACCGGCAGGAGCGCACCCAGTACAGCCGCTTGACGACTTCCAATGCCTGTCGGAGAGGTCCGACGGAAGTGAAGGGTCCGAAGTACCGGCTTCCGTCGTTTCGCACGTTCCTGGTGACGAACACACGAGGGAACGGCTCAGGGGTGGTCACTTTGATATAGGGATACTTCTTGTCGTCTCGGAGTTGGATGTTGAAGCGGGGGTGATGTTCCTTGATGAGGTTCGCTTCAAGGATTAGGGCCTCGGCCTCGGATCCCACAACAATCGTGTCGAGATCGACGATCCGCCGGACCAGTTCCTGTGTCTTAATGGACTGGCCGCTGTCCTTCCGGAAATAGCTCCGGACGCGGGGTCGCAGGGACTTGGCCTTCCCGACATAGAGCACTTCCCCCGAGTCCCCTTTGAATAGGTATACTCCGGGCCGCGCGGGAAGCCGGTTCAGAACCTCGTTGGTTATAGGCTGTAAATCAGACATGGGGGCGAACCGGTCAGCTCCCTGAGGAGGTTCTTCTCCGGAACGGGGTTCCGACTCCCAGTAGGGAGGCCGCTCCGAGGTAGGCTACCCCAAAAACTGCTGCCGTTCCGATTGCTGCGGCGGGATTCACCAGCGGAGATCCCTTCCCCAGGAGGCCCGGGAGGATTCCCGGCGCGGAAGAGGACCCCAGGAGCCCCTCGGCGCCGAAACCGCATGCTGCAGCCACAGCTCCCGCCACCAGGAAGCGGATCATCTTTCCCCTCCGGGGTCCGTGAGCTCCGATGTGCCCCTTCAGTTGCGTTCTTAGGACCAGGTACTCCACCCAGGCGCCGACGGTGGATCCACATGCTAGACCGACGGCCCCCAACCTGAGAGGTCCTACACCGAACTGGTCCATGGGAAACATGAGGGTCACGCCGATGCCGATGGAGAGGAACACCCGCACCAAAGAGATGATCGCCGGGGTCCTCGTGTCCCGCAGGGCGTAGAAGGTCGAGGTGAGGGCTCGGCTCGACGCAGATGCCGGAAGCCCCAGGGAGTAGGCCACCAGAACGGCATAGGTGGCGATGGTGGTGGCCGAGTCGAACACACCCCTCTCGAAGAGCCCGGCGATGATGACGTCACCCAGAATCAGGTAGGCCAGGGCCGAGGGGATCAGTAGGAAGGCCAGGCGTTCCAACGCCGTCTGGACCCGGGGCACCAGCACCCCTTGGATCTCTCCCCGATGCCGGGAAAGTTCCGGCAGCTCCGAAGCGGCGATGGCCATCCCGAAAAGAGAGACGGGAAGCAGGTAAAGGGTCTGGGCATACCCCAGGACTGCAGGGGCTCCCACCACCAGCATGTGGGCCAGGAACAGATCGATCCAACTGCTGACGTTCACCACGCCTCGAGCGGCTACAACAGGAAGGAAGTTCCGGATGGCTTCCCGGACCCCCTTCACCCGCCGGCCAAGGGAGAGGCGGAAATGGGTGAGAAGGGGAAGGACCCAGGGCGTCTGCACCAGGAGCTGGAGCACGCCGCCCACCAGACCGCCCCAGGCCAGGGCCACGGCCATGTCGGCATCTCGGCCGAGCTGAGACCACCCAAGGTAGGTGCCCGCCCCCACCATGGCAGCAATGAGGGCGAGGTTCCAGGCCACGGGCGCTACGTAGGAGACAAAGAAACGCCGATGGCTGTTGAGGATTCCCAGGGCCCAGGCCGACACCACCAGAACCGCGGTCATGGGGAAGAGGATCTGGACGATGGTGACGGCCAGCTCCTGCATCCAGGGGTCCCACTCGTAGTAGATGAGCGGGATCAGCCAGGGGGCGAACAGGACGCCGAGGAAGGCCAGGCCGAAGGAAACGCTAGCGAGGATTCCCAGGCTGGCGCCGGCGAAACGACCGGCCTCCTCCTCCCGCCCCTCTTCCAGGAATTCCGCGTATACGGGAATCATGGAAGCGCTGAGGGTCCCTTCACCCAGGAGATTCTGGATGACGTAGGGGGTCCTGAGGGCCACCCTCCAGACATCGGCCACGGCTGACGCGCCGAAAAAATAGGCGAAGACCATCTCTCGCAGGAATCCGAAGATCCTGCTCAAGAAAATGCCCGCGCCAACCCAGATGGCTGCGCGGGCGCCGGGTCGGTGTCCGCCGTCGGCGTCAGTCCTCTTGGTCACCAGGTGGCAGGGCTCCTCCCCCTCCTGACCGGTCGTCCAGGAGTTCATGCAAGAAGCGGCTCTCCTCGTCCAGGCGGCCTAGCTCCTCAGCGAGGCGCTCCACCTCCCCTTCGAGGTACCCGAGGCGGTCAGCCATCAGGTCGTCAGGCTGTTCGAGGCTTCGCCGTTCGAGACGAGAGGCCAGAGCACGCCCGACCTGGGAGTCCAGGACGATGGCCAGAATCGGGATCAGGAGAGCCAGAAACAGAATAAAGGGCCAGAACATGCCGCCAACTTAGGGAATATCCATGCCAAGATCCACAGCGAACTTCTCTGCCAGGGCCGGAATCAGGTTGGGCCCATACCTGGCGAGGTAATAAAACGGGTTTAAGCACCTTTCCTGAGGCTTCCCGAATGGGAAAAGGTGGCGTTGGGCTTTTTCCAGCTGTTCCAAGGCGATTTCGTTTTCCCTTTTCAGCGCCTGTAGGATCTTTCTTTCCGCCTCGTCGAAGGCCGCGAATGCTGCGTTCCTCGCGTGGCTGATTGGGCCTTTGAGGGTAGGGTCGATCTCCCTGACTGCCTTCGTAAGGGTCCCAGCGTTCTTGCCTACAATCCCCCGGATTTCTCCGAGGGCTCTTCGGACCTCGAGCGGGACTTCTTCCAGTGCGATTTCGGCCGCCAATTCGTGGTGAGGGCGAGCCAAGGATTCCGGCGTCCGATGGAACTTCGTGAGGACCTTGCCGATTTTCCCCTCAATCAGGGTGGCCGAGTGGCGGGGATGAACGACGGGCATTTCGAAACCATGGGCTCGAAACAGGCCTTTGAGTTGACCGAAATAAGCCAACTCACCTGGGCCACCGACATAACTCACGGTAGGGAAAAGGGCACTTTCCACCACGGGCCTCAGGAGAACGTTGGGGCTCAGGATGGATGGGTCTTGGAGAGCCCTCGACCGTATTTCCCTGGCATCGATCAGCGTGCCGGCCCGATTCAGCCGGTAGCCGTTCCCGCCTCGATAAAGGCGATCCCGGCCAGCCTCTCCTTCAAAGAAGAGGTTCACCCCCCGATCAAGGATCGGGACCTGGATGTGATACCCTTCCATCTCCAGGTGGGAGGAGACCCTTGCCAGGAGAGCCTCGTGCTCCTCTGACTCTTCCATCTCCCGGAAGAGGATCGGAGCGGAGGCTTCTTTGAGTGCCGGATCGGCAGAGTCAACGAATGCGATGGGGAGTTCCCCCAGCAGTCCCCTCATCACCTCGGCAAACCCGCCTGGAAGGGTTTGCCCAGCGGGATACGCGCCTCTGATTAGCTGGAAGGCCTCCGGACTGAAGTCCGTTTCAGGGAGGGCGGCGAGGAACTCCTCCACTACCTCCTCCATGCCATCCCGGACCGGGATCCTATGGAGGGAACGGTTCAGGGCCCCCTCCTGGTCCGGGACACTCACGGTCCTGAGGTCGTTCTGGACGTCCAGGAGGTGGGTGTGATTGGCCTCCTCCCAGTCGTGGTCCTCGGAAGCGATCCAGAACAAAGCCAGGACCGGTCTGTCCAACACGGGCTCCAAGGCCTCCGCGAGCCGAATAGCGGTGAGGGCTTTGTAGAGGCTGAAAAGGGGACCCAAAAAAAGACCGGGTTGTTGACCGGTGGTCACAAAGAGCCCGCCCTCCTCAACGAACCTTTCCAGGCGCTCCGACGCAGGGTCTGTATGGGCTTGGAGCATCGAAAGGGCGCGCTGACGGGCGTCCCGGTGGAATCGAGAATCCACCTCCCGAGCCTTTTCGAGGTAGGCGGCAGGGTCTCGGAAGCTGCCACCATAGAAGTGGCAAACATGGGGCTCCCCCCGGATGTAGTCCTGTACCAGGGGAGTCCCACTCGGAAAACCGGTCAAGATTTGGAGGTTCAGAACCAAGTCCCTTTCCGAAGAATAACTGCGGGCCCTTACGGCCCTTTGTGGTATGGCTCGTTTCGGAGGATCGTCCCGGCCCGGTAGAGCTGCTCGGCGAGACAAAGCCGAGCCACCTCGTGGGGGAATGTCATGGACGAAAGGGCCAGCTTCAGGGTGGAGCGGTCGAGAATCCCCTGCCCCAACCCGAAGGCGCCCCCGATCACGAAGGAAAGTTCCCTTACTGATCGATTCGCCCGTTCTTCCATGAACCTGGCCAAGGCCCTTGATCCCATGGGTACCCCGCTACGGGTGAGAGCCACCACCTCCCCCCCCGAGGGCAGCCGGCTGAGGAGGCGTTCCTCCTCGGCTTTTTTGACCGCCTCATCAGATCCCTTCCGACCCTTCCCCAACCCGTCCGGCACCTGGGTGACTTCCAGGCGCCAATATCGGGCAGCCCTTTTCTCATACTCCTCCACCGGCGCCCGCAGGTCACGTTTCACCTGCCCCACGCAGAGGATTTGGACCCTCATGTGTGTCCGGTCCCCGGCTTCAGAACTCCATTTACGTGAGCCCAGAGCTGCTCCTCGCCAGCCAGGAAATCCACCCGTAGATGAAGGACCCTGAGGTCCGGGAGCTCGTCCCGGAACGCATGGAGCTTCACCGCGTCCTTTTCAGTGGTAACCAGGACCCGTCCCTGTCTCCGGTTTGAGATCTCCACGACGTCGGCCCATGTGTAGTCGTGGTGGTCAGGGAACGCCAGCAGTTCCCCCTGCCGTCCTGTCGTCTCGGTGAGAATCCGGGAAAAACCGTCAGGTTCGCCGATACCGCACACCGCCAGGTAGTCTCCCTCTGGGGCCGCAGAAGCGTTCCCCGCCAGGTCCGTCCATCTTTTTGGGGAAAAGCAAACCTTTACCGGGGGTTCTCGCAGATAGGGGTCCAAAGCCATCTCAATCTCAAGGGCGGAATCGGTCCCCCCCTTCTGCGTAATGACCACGATCCCAGCTCGGGTAATGGCCGAAAAATCCTCCCTGTAGGGTCCTCTCGGAAGGCGGACGACCCGCCCAGGGCTGCTCGACGCCACGAGGACGATGTCCAGGTCCCGGGCCAACCGCCGGTGTTGAAAACCGTCATCGAGAACCACCACCGTGGCGCCCTTCTTGGCGGCTTTCCAAGCTCCGTATGCACGGTCCTCTTGGGCCAACACCAGGCAGTCTGGATTCCACTGTCGATGCAGCACCATCTCGTCCTGCCCGTATCCCCGGGCCACCAGGGCAGGCCTTTGTCCTTTTGCCCTCAACTCCTGCACCAGCCAGGCCGAAAAGGGGGTTTTGCCACTTCCGCCCACAGTCAGGTTGCCCACCGAGATCACGGGAATCGGCGCCATCTGAAGGGGGAGGATCCCGCGATCATAGAGCCGGTTTCTGAAACTGGCCCCGGCCTTGAACCCGTACTCCAGGGGCAGGGTCATCAGGCGCATCCAGCGGCCCCATCTCCCTCCGCCACCAGCCCACCAATCCACGACCCATCGCCGAGCTCTTACCGAGCTGGGTTTCGACCCCCTGGCTTCGATTATGGGAGCCGGGTCCGACTCTCCTGGCCCGCTCGGGTGGTTACCCGTTGGCATTCAGTTCCTCCCGGATCGAGGCTTCAGCAGGGTCCAGCTCCAACGTGAACGCCTTGAGCTTCTCTTGGACCTGCCCAGCAATCGCCTTCAGGTCGGCCTCCGATGCGTCTCTCGGCACAAAAAAAGGGCTCCCATACCGAATCCGAAGGGCCGAGAACGGTTTCGGAATCATAAACCGGTCCCAGCTTTTCAGGTGCCAGGCTCGATCGGCTCCGAGACCTATAGGCACAATGGGCGCCCCCGTCAGTTGGGCTGCCACCAGCGCTCCCCACTTGAACTCCTGACGGGGCCCTTTGGGCCCGTCCGGGGTGAAAGCCAGATCCTTCCCGGCTTTTGCAGCCCGTAGGATCCCCTTAAGGCCCTTCACACCGCCCCGGGTGCTGGATCCACGGGCGGTCCCGAATCCGTGCCTATGAATCACCTGAGCGATGTACTCACCGTCCTTGTGTTCACTTACGAGAACCACAATCCCTTCGTTGCGATGGTAGTGCACGAGGGAGAGGAGCTGACCGTGCCAAAAAACAAAGATGATGGGCTTACCCTGGCGGCGAAACTGTAAATAATTCTCCGTCCCCTCCCTGACACATCGAACAAATGGGAAGTACGATCCAACCAGGCCCCAGCCCAGAAGACCGACCCCTTTCGCCCGAACCCCTTCCCAGTTCACGGAGAAGCCTCCGATTGAGGAGTGGGGATCCCCTCCTCCCCTCGAAGAATCCCGGCCACCAAGTCCGCCACCCTCTCGGCGGCCCCCGGCGTCCCCAGGGCTCCCCTGACCCTCTTTAGCCCATCGGTCATGGCCTTCCGCTCAGGAGCGTCCGGAGACAGGAGCGGCAGCAGGAGGCCGGACAGGTATTCCGGGGTGGCGTCACCTTGGAGGACTTCAGGCACAACTCGTTCGCCGGCCACAAGATTGGCCAGGGCGATATGGGGCACCCTCACCAATCTTTTTGCCAGCAGGTAGGTCAGTGGATGAGTACGGTACACCGTGACGAAAGGCACCCCAGCGAGAGCCGCTTGAAGGGTGGTTGTCCCTGACTTGACCAGAGCTGCGGTCGCCTGGCGAAGCAGAGCCTCCGCGTCGTCAACTACGACCACGCCTTCGGCATTCAGCCTCCCCCCGGGGATGGAGGGCGCCCGGGCTACGGCCAGCTGGGCGTCTGGACGGGCGTTCCTTACCCGGTTGCCGGTCTCCAAAAAGACCCGCCAATGCCTCTCCACTTCCTGGGTTCGGGAGCCTGGGAAAAGCGCCAGCGTCGGTCGATCCGGGTCCAAGCCGAGGTTGGTTGCCGTTTCGGCTGGATGCTCCCGGATGGCCTCATCATCCAGGAGCGGGTGACCCACGAAGGTTGATCGTCCACCGACGCCCTCAAAAAGGTCCTCCTCAAAGGGAAGGATCACGGCGATCTCTTCTGCATCTTCCGCTAGTTGGCGGGCTCTTCGGGCTTTCCAAGCCCAGACCTGGGGGGCGACATAATAAAGCACGGGGATGCCACACTTTTTGGCGTAGCGCGTCATCCTGAGGTTCAACCCTGGATAGTCGATGGGGAGGACTAAATCGATTGTCCCGGTATCCATGAGGTCTTTGAGGCGCTTCTCGAGCTTGCGGAAAAACGGAAGGTGTTTCAGGACCTCGACGAAACCCATGACCGCGAGTTGGTCCAAGCCCGCCAGGAGCTCCACCCCTGCAGCCGCCATCCGCTCGCCGCCCGACCCCACGAGGGATATTGAGGGCCAACGCCTCCGGAGAGCCCGGGCTACCTGTGCTCCATGGAGGTCCCCTGAAGCCTCTCCGGCCAGCATCAGGATGACCGGCCGGCCCGTCATTCCGTGCTCCAGGTCAGAATCGGTAGCTGAGGTACCACATGATGAGGACGACGAGGACAAAGAGGAGGGTCAGAGCCTTCGGAGTCCTCCCCTTCTGCGTGTCGATCCATTCCCGCTTGCGTTTACGCCTGATACGAATGAGCGACATGGGATCGGATCCTCTCCTCGATGGAAAGAGTCACTGCAAGGGCTTCCCGGCCATCCCGACCGGACACGGCCGGGTCGCGAATTCCGAGACACGCATCCCGGAAAGCCTCCAACTCACTTCTTAGCGGTTCGACCCTGGCCCCTTCGAGAGGAATCCGGTCGATGATTGCCGACATTCCATTCTCCGGGATGCCTCCGGGGAATTCAGCTTCTCCTGACAGGAAAGGCAGATCCTCCTTCAGGCGAAGGAACTCCCCTGTGCCATCAGCCAGGTTCAGGCTGAGATACCCGGATCTCTGGAAGATCCGGAGCTTCCGCATCTTTTCAAGTGATACCCGGCTGGCGGTCAAATTCGCCACAGCCCCGCCTCGAAAGGTCAGCCGGGCGTTGGCGATATCGACGTTAGGCGTGAGGACAGGCAGCCCCGCAGCGGCGATGTCCTCTATCGCATCTCCAACAAGGCCGCAGACCAAGTCGACGTCATGGATCATCAAGTCGAGTACGACGGCGACATCAGTGCTCCGAGGGACAAAAGGTGCGATCCGATGGGATTCGATGAAGAGAGGGCTCTCCAGGTAACTCTCAGCAGCCAGAATGGCCGGGTTGAACCGCTCCACGTGGCCGATCTGGACAAGCGCCCCCGATTCTTCTGAAGCGGTGAGGATACGGTCGGCGGCCTCCAAGGAGGGCGCCATGGGCTTCTCGATGAGCACGTGGATTCCCCGCTCGAGAGCCGCCACCGCCACGGATTCGTGTTCGGTGGTGGGAACCGCGATGACGACTCCTTCGGCCTCTTCCAGCAGGGCGTCCAGGTCGGAGTGGGTCTTGATTTCCAGCTCTTTTGAGACTTCCCCAGCCCTTTCGGAGTTGATTTCGAAGGCGCCGACCATCGAGACCGATTCGACGTCTCGCAGGATCCGTGCGTGATGAAAGCCCAGGCTCCCCGTGCCCACCACACCCAGGCGAATGGTCCCGCCGTCTTGGCTCATCAGGTGGTCACACCCCTTTCGCTGGTGCGAATGAACGAGATGAACTGTCGAACTTCGGGGAAGTCCTCGGCTTCCGCTTCGGCCTGCTCCAGCCCCTGCGTCAGTGGGAGGCTGCTCTGGAAGACCGCCCGGTAAGCCGTTTTTAGCGCTTGGCGGACCTCCTTGGAAAACCCTCTCCGATCCAAACCGATGCTGTTGAGGCCATAGAGTTTCATCGGGCTACCGGCGGCCCGGGTATAGGGCGGCACATCCTGGGATGTTCGGGAGGCTCCACCCACGAAGGCATGAGCCCCGATCCTGACGAACTGATGGATCGCCGTGAGTCCGCCGATGATGGCCCAGTCTTCGATGAAGACGTGACCGGCCATGTTCACCGCATTGGAGATCACGACGTTGTTCCCGATCTGGCAATCGTGGGCAATGTGAGAGTACGCCATGAGAAGGCAATCGTCCCCCACTACGGTCTGTCGGAGGTCCGCGGTCCCTCGGTTGAGGGTGGCGTACTCCCTGACCACCGTTCGGTCCCCGACGATGAGGACGGTTTCCTCACCGCGAAACTTCAGGTCCTGAGGATCGGTTCCCAAAACCGCGCCCTGGTGGAGCTTGCACCCGGCCCCAATGGTTGTATCCCGTTCCACGAGGACGTGAGGCCCGATCTGTGTGCCGTCTCCAATTCGCACACGGGGGCCAATGATGGACCAAGGACCCACCACCACACCCTTTCCCAGATCAGCTCCCGGATCCACGATCGCCGACGGGTGAATCTCTACCTCGAGTGTCTGCCCGGTTTCCAGGTTCTGATCGCTCATCGTTCGACGATCCGGGCCATGAGGTCCGCTTCGGCTACGATTTGGCCGTCCACTATCCCCCGTCCTCTCATTCTGCAAACGTGTCTTCTGAACTGGAGCATTTCCAACTCGAACACCAACTGGTCACCTGGAACGACTGGGCGTCGCCATTTCACGTTGTCCAGGGCCATGAAGTAAACCACGTAGTCCTCGGGCTTTTCCACGGCATCCATGAGGAGGAGCCCCCCCACCTGGCCCATGGCCTCGATGATCAAAACGCCCGGCATGATAGGGTGGCCGGGGAAATGTCCCTGGAAGAACGGTTCGTTGATGGTGACGTTCTTGATCCCGACGATGCGTTTCCCCGACTCGACCTCCACGATCCTGTCCACAAGGAGCATGGGAAAGCGGTGGGGCAGGTACTCCATGATTTTCTCGGCGTCCACAATGGGGGCGCCGGCACCCCTTGCTGCGGCCCTTTTGATGGCCCTGGCTAGGGCGACGTTTCCCTGATGACTTGGTCTCTCCGCCACGATGTGAAGGTCTAGGCAGGCCCCCAGGAGGCTCAAGTCACCGACCATGTCCCCGACCTTGTGGCGGAGGAACTCGTCCGGGAACCGGAGGCCCTCGTTCATGACCCCGTCTTCGTCCAGAACAACCGTGTTTTCCAACGACGCACCCAGGGCCAGCCCCCGGGCGTGAAGGGCGTCGGCGTCAGCCTTGAAGCCGAAGGTCCTTGCCGGAGCGATCTCTTGAGCGAAGGAGCTTTCGCCGAAGAAGAAAGTGCCGAACTGCCGTCCGATTCCGGGGTGATCGAATTCGATGGTCGATGAGATCCGAAGTCCCTCTCCCGGTGCGGCGACGTAGAACTCTCCGGAGTCCAACTCCAGGGTGATGGGTTCCGGTATCTGAATCACCGGCCGTGGCGTCCCCTGGTCTTCCGCGCCTGCTTCCTCAAGGGCCTCCAGGTAGGGTTGAAACGACCCGTCGAGGATCGGAGGCTCTGGCCCGGAGAGCTCCAACACGGCGTTATCGATCCCCTTTGCGGCTAGAGCTGCCAGGACGTGTTCGATGGTCTGGACCCGGACTTCACCCTCTCCGACGGAGGTCCCGAGGTCGGTGCCAGCCACATGGTCCAAGTCCACCGGTATCTCCGGCGCCCCTTCCAGGTCCGTCCTTTTGAACCGGATTCCATGATCTTCGGGCGCCGGCTGAAAAACCAGCGTCGCAGGGGTTCCGGAATGGACTCCTATCCCCTTGCGGGATACCGCCTGTTCTATCGTGTGTTGGTTGCCGTGGCTCATCCGCCTCAGACCTGTGTATTTGACGCTACCCGGATGGGCTAGAAAATGGGTGTACAGCCTGGGTAATCTAACACAGCCTTGGGTTTTCTGGGACCTGGGCTTAACCTTCTCCCGAACCCTCCAAAGCGGCGAGCCTTTTTTCCAGTTCCCTGATCTTCTGAGCCGTCTCCGGGAGCTTGAACATCAGCCCCTGAGCACGGAGCGTCTCCCGGTGCTCCCGGGCCGGCGAACCGGAGACAGTCATGCCGGAGGGGACGTCTCTAAGCACGGCAGATTTTGCTGCGACCCGAACGCCATCCCCGATCTGCAAGTGCCCCGTGAAGCCGGCCTGGCCACCCGTCATCACGCCGTTCCCGATCTCGGTAGAGCCGGACACACCTGTAAATGCGGCCATGAGAACTCCCCTCCCCACCTGAACGTTGTGGGCGATCTGCACCAGGTTGTCGAGCTTGGAATAACGGCCCACGGTAGTTTGGCCGATCGAGCCACGATCGATACAGGTGTTCGCGCCCACCTCCACATCGTCTTCCAGAACACACCCACCCACCTGCGGAACTTTCGCGACGCCTTCGCCATCAGGTACGTAGCCAAATCCGTCAGCTCCCACTCGGGCCCCGGCGTGGAGAATCACTCGTGCCCCGAGCTTGGTCCCCGGATATAGAACTACATGTGGGTGGATTACCGAGTCCTCCCCCACCCTGGATCCGGCGCCCAAAACGGCATGACTCCCAACCCTTGCTCGGTCCCCGAGGATGACCCCCCCTTCCAAAACCGCATAAGGCCCTATGGAAACCCCTTTCCCAAGATCCACGCCTTTCCCTAAGACGGCCGTTGGATGTATCCCGGGCTCGTGAGGCGGGGAGGGATAGAAATGAGAAAGGAGCTTCGGTAGGGCCCCGTGGGCGTCCTTGACCACGATTCGGCAGGGGTGTCCGTCGGCTGCCTCGGCCAGTTCTTCACCCACCAACAGTGCTTCGGCCTCAGTGTGACCGAGGTCCCTCAGGTACCTGCGCTGAGCCAAAAAGCCCAACTCTTCGCCTTGGGCTTGGCTTAGGGGAGCGATCCCTCCCACGAGGACATCTGGGTTTCCTTCCACCCGTCCCCCGATCATCTCCGCCACCTGGGTGGCGGTAAGGAGGATAGCGTTTTCGGGACTTTCCTGGGTACCTCTCATGAACCCTCCAACAGGGTAAAAACAACAAGAAAAAACCCACAGACCTCCCGAGGGAAGAAGGTCTGTGGGTCCAAACCTATGGGCGCTTGCAGGGGCGTCTACCCTTGACCAGTGCCGCTATTCGCCTGGTTGTAAGCTGCCTGAAGCCTCCGAACCACCTCTCCCGTTAGATCCAGAGCAGGATCGGCGGAGATAATGCCTTGGGCCGCCACATCGAAGATCATGGAATAGGCCCCCTCCGCCCGGATCTCTTCGATAACGGCGGTGATCCGCTCCATCACCGGCTCCACCAGCTCAGCCTGCCTGACACTGGCTTGCTGCTCCAACTCGCTGATCCGCTGTTGGTACTGGGTTTGCTTGAGTCGGATTTCCTCTTCCCGATTCGCTTTGGCCTCATCCGAGAGCATAGCCTGTTGCTGCTCATACTGATCGATGAGGGTTTGGAGATCGGTACCCATCTGCTGGACCTCGGCTTGATAGGTCGCCAAGGAGGCCTCGAACTGTTGTTGAGCCGTCCGTGCAGACGGATCCTGGTCCAGGATGGCTTGGGAATCGATATACCCGATCTTCACCGTGGCTTGGGCTTCAACAGACGAAGCCAGTGCCAAGCCAATAAGCACGGGTAAAAACACCTTCATCACACGCATTGGATCTTCTCCAGTTTTTTGCCGGGGTCCCTGGCCTAACGCCAGCCCCCCAAGCCTTTTTTACATCCCGCCGCCCATCTTGAAGTGGAGCTGCCAGCCCGGATCCGTCTTGTCGAACCCGTAGGCATAATCCAGGCCGATGGGGCCAAAAGGCGTCACCAATTGAATACCGAAACCGGCTCCGCGGAAGAGGCTGGTGGGGTCCATGCTCCGAGCGTGGGACCAAACATTCCCTGCATCGAAGAACGATGACACAGAAAGGGCGTCGCTGACTCGGATCGCATATTCCACAGTTGTCGCCAGGAACGCGTTCCCTAGCCGGTTGACGTCGGCGATATCTCTCGACCTCTCTGGGAAATACCCCAAAGGCGTGATAGAGGTCTCGTCATACCCTCTGAGCTGCTCTCCAAACTGGACGCCACCCATCCAGAATCGGTCGAAAGGGAAGTTGGTGACATCACCAAAAACTGCCCCGGCCCGAAGGTGGAGGCCCAGGCTCATTCGGATGGGTCGCCCACCCGAGTCGCCGCCGATTTGCCCGAATGGTACGTACCATGAGCCTTCGGCGAGATGGCGGGTGAAGTTTCCGTCGCCGCCCAGAATCCCGCCGTTGAACTCGGTGTTCCAACTTTGTCGGGATCCCACGGTCGGGAAGATGGGGTGGTCCAGGTTCATCCTGGTGACCCCCACCGAGAACTGGCTCTGGGTGCCCGGAGGAAGGCCGAACAACGACGTGTCATCGACGTTGTTGAACAACTTGTACTCGGTCCGGGCCAGAGAGTATCCAAAGAAGACCTGGGTCCGGATCGACCACGGGACCGGCAACCCGACCCGGAGGGAGAACCCCTGCCTCTTTCTTTTACCCGAGGCGAACTGGAAGAATCGGTCTCTGGAGTTGAACAGAGAGATCGTGCCGCTCACCCTCGACTGGAACAATGCCGGGTCGGTGAAAGACAGGGTGAATGAGTTGATGTAGCGCCCGAAGTCCCAGCGGAGATGGCCCTGTTTGGCCTGACCGAAGAGGTTCGGCTGATCGTACCCGAGGAACCCCGACACCCCTGTTCCCCCGCCGACGGCGGTTCCGAAGTTGATGGACCCCGTTTGCCGTTCCTCCACGAAGAAGGTGATGTCCACATCCCCCGTTTCAGGATCGGGCTGGATATCCGGGAACGGCATGGGTGCCTCGAAGAACCCCAAGGACCCTATCATCTGGTAGCTTTGGAGGATGTCGTTTTGACTGTATACAGCTCCGGGTAGGGTGGCGATCCGCTCCCTGATGATCCGATCATGGGTGTATTCGTTTCCACTGATCGTGATCGTGTTGATGTAGGCAGGGTTCAGCTCGGAGATTCGCCACCCCGCCCGCACGGCGGGGGTCTCACCCTCGGCCACGTCCAGCTTTTCTACCCACGGCTGGATATCCGCGTACAGGTAGCCGTCGTTGTTGTAGGCTTCCCGTAGTTGCTGCTGAGCCTCGTCGAACCGCACCGCGTCGAAGTAGACCGTATCCTGAGCCCCACCGCCACCCAGGCCCAGGCTGGCCAGGAGGCCTCCACCCTGTTCCTGGAAATACCGTTCGATCTGTTCGGTTTCGAAGTGCCGGTTGCCCTCGACAACGAAGTCATCGAGGCGATACTGGGCTCCCTCCTCCACGGTCAGCTCCAACCGAGTCTTCCCGGTCTGGGGATCCACGATCAGGGTGTCTGAGACCACGCGAAAGTCGAGATATCCCTTCGCCCGGTAGACGGATGGAATTGAGAACGCAAGGTCCTGGCCGTACTCGTCCGCGTCGTACGAGCCGTTCCGGAACCAGAAAAAACCCTCCTTCTTGATGCTCATGGCGGCGCGGATCTCTTCCGCCGAGACGGCCTCGTTTCCGCTGATCTCCACTTCGGCGATGGTGATCCGGTTCCCCTCGGCGACATCGAGGAAGAGATGAATCATCCCGTCCTGGCCCTCGATGTCCTCCGTCCGCTCCTCGATCCGGGCGAACGGGATTCCTCGGTTCGCCAACTCGCTCCGAATGAAATCTTTCGCCAGGAGGAGCTTCGGGGGGGAGTAGGGGAAGTTGGTCTGCAGGCCCGAAGTATCCCTGACCGTCGATTCAGAAACGTTCTCGAGGCCTGCGATGGTGATGCGCCCAATAACCGGCCGCTCTTCCACCTCAACGACAAGGGTCACCGGGTCTCCAACAGCGCCCTCCGCTCTCACCGTGACGTCGGAGAACTGGCCGGTGGCGAATAGGGCCTTGATTCCGGCCTGGATGTCCCGGTAGGTAATCTCCGTTCCGGCCTGGATTCCCATTGTTCCGACGATCGTGGCCGTGGCCAAGCGGACGGCACCCTCCACGGCGATCGAATCCACCTGGACCAGGGGAACGGTGGCCTGTCCTTGAGTCTGCTGGGCTTCAGCGACTTCAGCTCCCCCGCCCGCCAACCCGACCAGTAGGAGAGCAAGAGTCGAGAGAAACGCTCCCGCTCCTGGCAGTCGCATAAGGCTGTCCTCTTCCCTTTTAGCTTTCACCCTGACCTCGGCTTCAAGCCGATCAGGTTTTTGTTGGTGACGCTGCACCGAGGGAGAGACCCTCCCCGCCGGCGTCCACGTCCACAGCGATTTCGTCTCCCGGATCGAACTCCGCCAGAAGGATCTTCTCCGAGAGGGGATCCTCCAGATACCTCTGAATGGCCCGCCTCAAAGGTCGGGCACCGAACTTCTCATCAAATCCTTTTTCGACGAGGAAAGACACCGCCGCATCGGTCAGGCGTAGCGTCAGCTGTTCCTCTGCAAGTCGCTCTCTCACGTCCGAAAGGAGGATATGAACGATCTGTCCGATCTCCTCCTTCGTGAGAGGATGGAAGACGATCGTGTCATCTACCCGGTTCAGGAACTCCGGGTTGAATGCCCGCTCCACCTCTTCCTTCACCTTGTCCCTGATGATCTCGTAATTCGACTTCGGATCCTGGCTGTGGAAGCCAAGACCTCCGCCCTTGGAAATCTCGCGAGCCCCCAGGTTGGACGTCATGATAAGGACGGTGTTCTTGAAATCAATGACCCGCCCGTAATTGTCTGTCAGGTGCCCCTCGTCCAGAACCTGAAGGAGGATGTTGAACACGTCCGGGTGGGCCTTTTCGATTTCGTCCAGGAGGACCACAGAATAGGGCCGTCTACGTACCGCCTTGGTGAGGGCCCCAGAATCCTCGTATCCCACATAGCCTGGGGGCGCGCCGATGAGACGAGAGACGGAGAACTTCTCCATATACTCGCTCATGTCCACACGAATCAGGGCTTCCCGGTCGGCAAAAAGGAACTCCGCCAGGGCCCGCGCCAGTTCGGTCTTCCCGACCCCCGTGGGACCGCTGAAGATGAACGAGCCTATGGGCCGGCGGGGGTCTTTCAGTCCCGCTCGGCTGCGCCGAATCGCTCTGGAGATCGAGCCGATGGCATCGTCCTGCCCCACCACCCGCTTGTGCAACTCGTCCTCCATGTGAACCAGCCGATCCGTCTCTGCCTGCTGGAGCCGGGTCACGGGGATTCCCGTCCATCTACTCACGATGAACGCTACGTCTTCTTCGCCAATCTCCGGGCGATGCTCCCTCCGCTCTTCTTCCCAGGCGGCCTTCTTGCTCCGGATCTCTTCCTGGAGCTCCCTCTCGCTATCCCGTAGCTCGGCGGCCCGTTCGAAGTCCTGATCCCGGATGGCCTCTTCCTTCTTCTCGGCGATCTCCGACAACGCCTCCTCCAGGTCCCCGACTTCCGGCGGCGGTACCTGACTTGCAATCCTGGCTCTCGCCCCGGCTTCATCGATGACGTCGATGGCTTTGTCAGGAAGAAACCGGTCGGTTATGTAGCGGTCGGAGAGGCGGGCGGATTGGTCCAGCGACTCGTCGGGGATGGTGACGCGATGGTGGTCTTCGTAATGGGGCCTGAGGCCCTTGAGGATCTCCACCGTCTCATCCACCGTCGGCGGATCGACGATGACGGGTTGGAACCTGCGTTCCAGAGCCCCGTCCTTCTCGATGTACTTACGGTACTCGTTCAGCGTCGAGGCCCCTATGCACTGGAGCTCGCCCCTGGCCAAAGCGGGTTTCAGCATGTTCGAGGCGTCGATGGCTCCCTCAGCGGCCCCTGCCCCTACCAGGGTATGGAGCTCATCGATGAAGAGAACCACGTTTCGGTTTTGGGAAATCTCGTTCATCACTGCTTTCAGCCGCTCCTCGAACTGCCCTCTGTACTTGGTGCCGGCGATGACTGCCGCCATATCCAAGGCCAAGACCCTATGGTCTTTCAGGGCTTCGGTGACCTCCCCTCTGGAGATCAGTTGAGCGAGTCCTTCCACGATGGCGGTCTTCCCTACTCCGGGTTCTCCTATGAGCACCGGGTTGTTCTTCTTTCGACGACACAGAATCTCCACTACCCTTTCGATCTCAGTATGCCGCCCAATGGTTGGATCGAGTTCTCCCTGGCCGGCCAGATTTGTCAGGTCCCGGCAGAAGTGATCGAGGGCTGGAGTCTTGGATTTTTTGTCGCCCTTGGTGCTCGGAGTGCTTGAACCAGGGACCGCTCCACCGATGCCGGCGGGCTCGGAAGGACCCACATCCGATCCCAGGATCTTCAGGGTTTCAGTCCTTGCTTCTTCCAGGGTCACCCCAAGGGAGTTCAATACCTGAGCCGCAATCCCCTTCTCCTCTCTCAGGAGGCCCAGGAGCAGGTGCTCCGTTCCCACGTAGGAGTGGCTCATCTCCCGTGCTTCGGCCATGGCGTATTCCAGGACCTTCTTGGCTCGGGAGGTATAGGGGAGTTCCCCTAACGCGATGGTGGCCTTTCCTTTGCGCACCGACTCCTCAACTCCCTCGTGAATCGCGTCGAGGTCCACGGTGAGCTTCATGAGGACTGCAGCCGCAACGCCCTCCCCTTCCCTGATCAGTCCGAGGAGGATGTGCTCCGTCCCGACGTAGTCGTGTTGGAGCCGGATGGCTTCCTCCCTGGCCATGGCCAGGACCTTTCTAACCCGGTCTGTGAAGTTGTAATTCATTGGCCTTCGGGATTGCTCTCTTCGTCAGAAGTAACAACCCCCTCCTTCGAAAGGATTCGGCGCACGAAACTGGCTCTGTGCGCGTCACATTCAGGAGGGGGAAGCTCTCGTCCCGCCGCCTGCTCCAGGTGAGCGGGCTGCGAGTAGATCATGATCTTGTTGAGGGTATATACTCGAAGATTGGGTAGAAGTTTCAGGCTGGACCCTAGTCGGACCCCGCTCAGCAAGTTGATCATCTCCTCGAAAGACAGGGACCGGGCATAGCGCAGTAACCCATAGGCGCGCCACACTTTATCCTCGGTTACCCCCGCGGCTTCCTTCAGGAGGACCTGCCGGGCCTGCTCTTCGTACTGGATGACCTGCCGGACGATCTGGTCCAGGTGGTCCACCAGGTCTTCCTCGGATTTCCCAAGGGTGGTCTGGTTGGAAACCTGGAAGAAGTTTCCCACCACTTCGGATCCCTCGCCGTAGAGCCCCCGGAAGGTGATTCCCACCTGATTCAGGCCTTTGAGGACTTGTCCGATCTCTTTGGTCAGAACCAGCCCCGGAAGGTGCATGAGGACCGAAGCTCGAAGGCCGGTTCCGACGTTGGTGGGGCAGCTGGTGAGGAAGCCGAACTCGTGGTGGTATGCCAGGGGCAGGTTCGCTCCGAGCTCCTCGTCCAAAGAGTCCACCAGAGTCCAGGCGTCCCGAAGACGGAGACCCGAGAGGAGGGATTGAAGCCTGAGGTGATCCTCCTCGTTGACCATGACGCTGAGCGGGTCCCGGGCAGAGAGGAGCACAGCGGCAGCCCGGTGGGGATCCCCCTTCTCTCCACCCATGAGATCCTCGGAGACGAGGCGCCTTTCCAGGAGGATCCGACGGGTCCGGGAGGCAACCGACGAGAGCTCCCAAAGAGTAGCCCCTGCAAGCCGGTGCGACTTCTCAGTGACTCCCCGAACCTGGGAAAGGACGGCCTCTCGGTCGTTAATTCGAGCCCGGGGGCCGAAGGCGTGGCCTTGGAGATTCCGGGCGAGGCGGACTCGGGTGGAGAGCACGATCTCAGACGAAGGGCCGCTGGCGTCCAGCCAGCCCAGGCCAAAATCCGGGATCGAGTAGAGTTCGTCCATTGGAAGGTCAGGATGCCGGTTCCAGGGTACGAATCTCGTCCCGGAGATCCGCGGCTCGCTCGAAATCTTCCGCCTCGACTGCTCTTGATAATTTCCGCCTCAAAGCAGCCAGCTTTTTCTCACGGTCCGATACGGTGGGATCAGGTGGGAGGTACACCTTCCCGACATGGTTGGTACCACCGTGAATGCGCCGAAGAAGACCCCGGAGGTATTCTTCGAAGGTGGGATAACATTGGGGGCAGCCGAGGCGGCCAGCCTCCCTGAAGTCCTTCGTGGAAAGGCCGCAAAAGGGACATGAGAGATCTGGATCAGGGCCACCTGAGACTGGAGAGTCCTCACCCCCCATCGTCGCCAGGAAATCGGCCAAGGGGAGGTTTGAAGGCGAGACCGGGATGCTGGTTTGGACTCCCTTTTCAGCGGCGCACTTTTCACAGAGGTGGGACGTAGAGGTTTCGTTGTTCACCACCTGAGTGAGATGCACCACGGCTCCGGGTTCCCCGCAGCCGTCGCACAGCTTTTCCGAGGGATCCTTACCCGCCAAGCTCCTCCCCCTCCTTCTCACCCATATCGTGAATACCGCTGTTCACGTCGTTGTGAAGGGCGCCATCCCGAAGTTCCAGAATCCGGTCCGCCTGGTCGGCGAGATCAAGATTGTGTGTGACGAGGACCATGGAGGTCCCGTTCTCCTCCCTCAGCCCGAACAACAACTCATGTAGATCTCGGCTCGTGGCCTCATCCAGATTCCCAGAGGGCTCATCGGCCAATAGTACCAGCGGTTCGTTGGCCAGGGCCCGCGCCACCGCCACCCGCTGCTGCTCCCCTCCGGAGAGTTGGGTTGGGAGGTGGTCCTCCCGGCCCGCCACACCAACCGACTCCAGCAGGGCTCGGGCCCGGTCCGAAGCTTGTTTCTCGCCCATTCCACCGATTCGGCACGGAAAAGCCACGTTCTCCAGGGCGGTGAAATCCCGCAGGAGATGGTGGAACTGGAAAACGAACCCGACGTGCCGGTTCCGTACCTCGGCACGGGCCTCCTGGTCCATATCAATAAAGCTCGTGCCCCCCACCAGAACTTCTCCCGCGGTGGGGCGGTCGAGGGCCCCGAGAAGGTGAAGCAGAGTCGATTTGCCCACACCGCTTGCCCCAACGATGGCGACTACCTCTCCGGGGCCGACACGGAGGTCTACCCCCTGCAAAATCCGTAGTTCACTTCCATCCCCGGACATGAAGTGCTTCCGCAAGTCCTTGGCTTCCAGGGGGGCGGGTCCGCCCGAGACCGGATGGGGAGCTTGCGCCGTCGGACTATTCATGTCGGATGGCCTCCACCGGTTCCAGGCGCGAGGCCTGGAGGGCCGGGTAGATGGTGGCGGCAAAAGCCACAGCGACACTGGCGACGAATATCAGGACCACGTCGAAGAGGTGGAGAGCTACGGGTAGCCGGTCCACGAAATACACATCGGGAGGGATTTTGATGATCTCGTAGGTATCCAGAAGCCAGGAAAGGAAACATCCCAATGCCGTTCCCACGCTGGTCCCGATTAGACCGATCCAAACCCCCTGGAGCATGAAGACATGGAGGATCTTCTTGTTGGTCATTCCCATGGACTTCAGAATCCCGATTTCACGGGTCCGATCCACGACCACCATCACCAGGGTGCTGACGATGTTAAATGCGGCGACCACTACGATCAGGAAGAGGATCACCCACATGGCCAGCTTTTCCAGGGCCAGCGCAGCGAAGAGGCTCTGGTTGGTCTTGGACCAGCTCTCCGGGTAGTAGGGGAAGCCCAGGGTTTCGTCGAGGTTTGCTTCCAGCTCCGAAGCCTGCCACGCATTCACGCCCCGGACTCCGATCCCGGAGATCTCGTCCGAATCCAGGGCACCCATGATGTCCTGAACGTCTTCCAAGTGGGCGTACAAGTTGGCCAGGTCGTAGTCCCAAAGGCCGGTGGAGAACATTCCGGTGACCTCGAACTGCCGGATGATCGGGTAGAAGCCCCCCATCGGATTCGGTTGAAGGTTTTCGATGGACATCAGGACGAGGGTATCCCCCTCAAAAACGATCATCCTGTCAGCCAATCCCGAGCCCATGAGGAGGGGCGGGAGACCGGACTCCGTCTCGCCCAAAGGGAGCTCCCCGGATCGGATGCGCTCCTCGATCCCCGTGGCGGCCTCCCCAAGGGAGCTGACATCGACGCCGTAGAGGTCGGCGGCCTGGCCGTATTTCCCTCTGGCCAGGACGACCTTCGTCAGGGCGAAAGGCGTTGCAGTGACTACGCCTTCCACTCCCCGGATCGTGTCCAGGACCGGACGCCAGTCACTCATCCTCAAGTTGTCGGAAGATTCCAGCACCAGGACATGGGGGTTTACTTCCAGGATCTTGTCCTGGAAATCCTCTTTGGCCCCCGTCATGACGGCGATGACCACGATGAGGGCTGTAACCCCCACCGTCACCCCTCCCAGGGAGATCCAGGTGATGAAGGAGAGGAATCGCCCGCCCCTCCGAGGGGCCAGGTATCGTCGCGCAACGTCCCAGGAAAGCCTCATATTGATCCTCGTCGGGCCCAGGCCCGTCTTACTCTTCGGTACGGAGTACCGGGAATAGGATCACGTCCCGGATGGATGCTTGGTCGGTGAGGAGCATGGCCAGGCGGTCTAATCCCATCCCCACCCCGCCGGTGGGTGGAAGGCCGAATTCCAGAGCCCGGATGTAGTCCTCGTCGACTTGATGGGCCTCATCGTCCCCCCTGGCTCTCAGGCCGGTGTGCTCTTCGAACCGAGCTCTTTGGTCGATGGGATCGTTCAGCTCCGAGAAAGCGTTGGCCATCTCCTGTCCGGCCACGAACAGCTCGAACCTCTCAGTCAGGTCTTCCTTGTCACGGTGTGCCTTCGCCAACGGGCTGAGCTCCCGTGGGTAGTCCAGGACAAAGGTCGGCTGTTGGAGGTTCACTTGGACCAGCGCTTCGAAGAGCCTGTCCAGGAGCTTGCCCCTTCCGGCGCCCTCTAATTCCGGTAGCCGGAGCCGCTCGGCCCGGTCTCTCAGATCCTCTTCTTCCAACTCCATTGGGTTTGTACCCATGGACTCGGCCAATGCTTCCACCAGGCTGATCCGTTTGAACGGCGGCTCGAACGAGATCTCCACGCCCTGGTAGGTAACGGTCCGGGAGCCCAGGACACGGTCAGCCACGTGGACCATGAGGCGCTCGACCTGATCCATCATGTCGTGGTAGTCGGCGAAGGCCTGGTAGAACTCCAGCATCGTGAACTCTGGATTGTGAAACCGTGAAAGGCCCTCGTTTCGGAAGTCCTTCGCGATTTCATATACCCGGTCGAATCCACCGACAATGAGCCGTTTCAGGTAGAGTTCATCGGCGATCCTCAAGTACATCCTTCGGTCCAGCGCATTGTGCTTGGTCACAAAAGGCCGGGCCGTAGCTCCACCGTAGATGGGCTGGAGGGCCGGCGTCTCGACCTCCAGGAACCCCTCTCCGTCCATGAACTCACGGACGGCCGCTACCATCCTGCTCCGGGCCCGAAACACCTCCCGAACCTCGGGATGGACCGCAAGGTCTGCGTACCTCTGCCGGTAGCGGGCCTCGATGTCGGCAAACCCGCTATGAACGATCTGCTCTCCTGTCTCCGGGTCTTCCTCGGTCTTTCCGAAGGGCAAGGGACGAAGCGATTTGGCAAGAAACTCCCACGTTACCGCCCGAACGGTCACCTCACCCGTACGAGTTCTGAACAGGGGCCCCTCCACACCGACCCAGTCACCCAGATCGACGAGCTCGAGAATTGTCTCGAAGGCTTCCTCACCCAAAGCGTCCTTTCGGAAATAGACCTGGATGGACCCTGATTCGTCCTCCAGGTGCCCAAATGCGGTCTTTCCGTGTCCCCTGAAGCTCTTCAGACGCCCAGCAACTTTCACCGAGGTCCCAAAGCCCTCTTCGTCTAAGGACCCCTTTTCCTCCTCGACCTGATAGATCCCGATGGCTGCCTGTGCCATGTGGGTCCGGGAATAGCTGTAGGCGAAGGGTTGTATCCCTCGTTCCTTCAGGAGGTCGAGCTTCTCCCTCCGGACCGTCATTACCTGGTTGAGTTCTTCGGTCATGCTGCCGCCGTCGCTTCCGTCACTCGGTAGTTGTGGCTCCGAAGGCCTTTAGATAAGCCTCGATGAACGAGTCGAGTTTCCCATCCATCACCCCGTGAACGTCCCCCACCTTCATCTCGGTACGGTGGTCGTTGACCATGGTGTAGGGGGCAAAAACGTAGGACCGGATCTGATTGCCCCACCCGATGTCGGTCTTGGTTGCCTCCAAGGCTTCCTTCTCCTGCTCCTTCTCCCGCATCGCGTGTTCGTAGAGGGCGGCCCGGAGCATCTTCATGGCTGTGCTGCGGTTCTTGTGCTGGGACCGCTCCTGCTGGCATGCCACCACGATCCCGGTCGGTTCGTGCGTGATCCGGACAGCGGAATCGGTCTTGTTCACATGCTGGCCTCCGGCCCCCGAAGCCCGATAGGTGTCGATTCGGAGGTCGGCTTCTTCCACCTCGACTTCGATGTCCTCGTCGACTTCCGGGTAGACGAACACCGACGCGAAGGAAGTGTGCCGCCTCGACTGTGAGTCGAAAGGCGAGATCCGGACCAGTCTATGAACGCCCTTCTCCGCTTTTAGGTACCCGTAGACGTGGTCGCCCTTGATCTCCAAGCTGGCGCTTTTTATTCCAGCTTCTTCGGCGGGTTGGAGGTCCAGAATTGTCACCGAAAACCCTCGCCGCTCGGCCCAGCGTGTGTACATCCTGAGGAGCATCTCGGCCCAGTCCTGGGATTCGAGACCACCAGCGCCAGGGTGGACCGTGAGGATTGCGTTCCGGTGGTCGTCGTCCCCCTGGAGCATCGTCTGGAACTCGAGTTCCTCCACGAGACCGTTGACCCTCTTCAGTTCCTGGACCCACTCGGTTTCCAACTCGTCGTCCGGTTCGACCTCGAGGAGTTCAGCCATCTCCGCCAGCTCATCCGCCTGGTCCGCCACTGCTTTCCAGGGCTCGACCCAGGCCTTCAGTTTGTTGGCTTTTTCGATGGTGCTGCGAGCGTTGTCTTGGTTGTCCCAGAAGGTCGGAGAGGCCATGGCTTCCTCCAGTTCCTGGAGTTCGGCCTCCCTATTGGAGATGTCAAAGATACCCCCGGAGCTCGGAGATTCTGGCGTGGATCGCAGACAGCTTTTCCAACAACTCGTTGGTCATTAATTGGGCCCGGGTGGTGGATGACGCGGGAAACATATACAAGAGGGGCCGCCCCGGCAGGCGACCCCTCCCAAATCTTCGGAAAATATACCCTCGGTTTCGGTGCTCATCAACCGGGGAAACGCCTGTGCCCCCGGAACTTGAGTGGTTTCTTCCGGGGTCCGGACGCCGATGGAATGGTCAGAAGATCTTGTCCCCCTTTGCCAGGATCTCATTCAGGGCGTCATTGAAGAAGCTCGTGCTGTTCGCGACCTCATCCCCGACCTGTTCCACGTACTCGTTCCAGGACTTCTGGATTTCCTCCTCGAACTCCTCTTTCACACGTCCGGACTCGGTAGCGTCCTGATGCCGGTCGGGATTGTAGAGGATGATGTCAGACACCAGGACTCTGGCGAGCCGTTTCGCTTTGTCCATTGGGTCCCGTTTCCCGAACGAGGGAATCTCCGGAGGAACCTCTTCCAAGGCCTCTTCGACCTGGGCTACGGCTCCGGAAAGGGCATCGCTCATCTCCCCGAAATCCTCTTCCGGTTCTTCGTCTTTTTCCTCAGGGATTTCCGGTTCCGGGATGGCCGGTTCGTGGGTTTCCGGCTCCGGCGGACTTTCTGGTTCCATCGGAGCATCGGGCTCGGCTTCGACTTCCTCCTCGAAACCGGCCTCAGGTTCGGCGCCAACTTCCTCTTCGACCTCGGGTTCCGGAGGCTGGGCCGGCTCTTCAGGCACCACGACCGTGGGCTCCGGAGGGGCCATCGCTTCCGGTTCCGGCTCGGCGATGAAGAACACTTCGCCACACTTGCTGCAGCGGGTGTTGATTCCGCCGGAAGGGATCTTCTTGGGATCGACTGGGAAGATGGTCGTACAGCCTGGGCACTCGACGATCATGGCTTTAATTCGCTAAGGGTGAGGTGTACGGTTCCGGTCTATGGGGCGGTGAGGACTAGTCGGAACGTCTCGCCGCCACTTTGATGTCCTGGGCCCTGTTTTGAGGCGCGTTTTTTGGCTTGGTTCCTGTCAGTCCCCGGCGGTCTACAACGTATACAGATCCTGGGAGGGTCTTTGCATAGAGTTTCATTTCAGCCGCCAATTCGCTGACCTGGGCGGTATGGGAGAAACTCTGCGTGAGGTTCGTGACCACGCCGATCGAAAGAGTCATTAGTGGGATGCGGTGGACCGTGCCTCGTCGGTCCTTCCCAAGAAAGTACCCTGCTTTCCGATCTTCCTCGGTATACTGGTATGGAATCAGCTCATCGAACAGTTGGATCACTTCGTCACAACAAGCCTCAAGTCGGTCCAGGGGGACGTTGAAGATGAAATCGTCGCCCCCGATATGCCCGACGAACCCACCGGGGGCCAAAGACCTCACCACATCCCGGAGAATCCGGGAGGTGAGGTAGATGACCGAATCCCCGATGTTGTAGCCGTACCGGTCGTTGAATTCCTTGAAGTGATCGAGATCGGCATAACAAACCGCAAAGGGGTCGCCAGCCGTCATTCGCTCGGAGAAGTCCCTTTCGATTTGGGCGGTTCCCGGGAGTCGCGTGGTAGGGTGGACATTTACGTCCCTGCTGGCCCTCCGAAGGACCAATTCGAGTCGGAGAGATCGCTCTTCCTCCGAGACGAGATCGCTCACCACCTCGTCTGCCCCTGCTTGAAGGCCGGCGGCAGCCAACTCGCCCGGAGTTTCGCCACGGGTGGAAACCAGGACCACGGTCGGAACGATGGAGGTGAACGCGTCTGCCTTCACGGCCGAGCAGAGTTCAAGCACCAACTCCGGAGAATCGGAAGCGTCGAGAACGAGACAGGCTGGGAAAGACCTGTTGAGAAGGGCAAGAACGTCCTCTCGGGTATCGGCTAAGAGCAATTCCAGCCCGTGGGCTTCCCCGAACCGATGGATCAGAGCAGGTGGGTTTCGCCTCCCCGCCGCGAAATAGACCAGAGTGTTCCCTGAAGCCATACTCCTCCGAAGGTCAGCGAGTGACTGGAATATTCACGTTAAACCTATTCGAGGCGGGGTGTCAAACCTCGTATTCGAGGGGCTCGGGGGCGAGTACGAAGTCGATCTTCCGCTCCAGTCGGTTCACCCTGCTCACCTGCACACGGAGGGGGTCGCCGAGGCGGAAACGGCGTCCGGTTCTCTCGCCCACCAGGGAGTACTCCTCTTCTCGAAGGAGGTAGTAGTCGTCCATGAGGGAATTGACGTGAACGAGGCCCTCTACGAAGTATTCGTCCAAGAGCACAAAAAAGCCGAAGGCCGTGACCCCGCTCACAGTTCCGGTGAAGTCCTCCCCGATGTGTCGGTCCATGAACTCGGCCTTCTTTAGCGCGACGCTGTCTCGCTCGGCATCGGCTGCCAGTTCTTCCCTGAGCGACGAGCGCTCGGAGGCTTGAGCCAAAGCGTCGCCACCCCAGGATTCGGGGACGGGCTCTCCTCGAACGAGGGCCCTGATCACGACTCGGTGGAGGATTAGGTCGGGGTACCGGCGTATTGGAGAGGTGAAGTGTGCATAGGTCTCTGCACCCAACCCGAAGTGTCCCAGATTTGTTGGTTGGTACCGGGCTCTGGCCATTGACCTGAGGATCACGGTGGAGACCAATGCGGCCTCCGGTCGCCCTTCCGCTCTATTCAGAACCTGCTGGAGGTCTTTTGCCCTAACGCCTTTTTTTCCAATGGGATGGCCGATCGTGTCAAGGAAGCGTCGGAGCTCCTCAAGCCGATCAGCGGCCGGGGGCTCATGGATCCGGTATGGGATTGGAAGCTTCTTTCTGGCGGCTTCCCTGGCTACGGTTTCGTTGGCCAACAGCATGAAATCTTCAATGAGTCGATGGCTCTCCAACTGCGTCACTTTCTGGATATCTACCGGCGCCCCTTCAGGCCCGAGGATCACTCGAGCTTCGGGCAGGTCGAAGTCCAGGGATCCCCGTGCGACCCGCCTCTCTCGAAGGGATCGAGCCAGCTCGGCCAAGATCGCCAGGTCGCCATCGGTTCGCTCGTCGATATGGCCTTGCCCCGAGAGAACGTCCTGGACCTGATCATAGTCCAGTCTACGCCGGCTCCTGATCCGGGTTTGCTCGAACCGATGGGCCCGTACGCCACCGTTGGAGTCGAGGACCACAAAGAGCGACACCGCGGCTCGATCGACCTCGGGGCGTAGAGAGCAGAGATCGGATGAGAGGACATGGGGCAGCATGGGAACCACCCGGTCCACCAGATACACCGATGTGCCTCGCCGTAGGGCTTCTAGATCGAGGGGGCTTCCCTTCTCCACGTAATGGGAGACGTCGGCGATGTGGATGCCCACCTCCCAGGTTCCATCGGGCCGAGATTCGATGGACAGAGCGTCGTCATGGTCTTTTGCGTCGGAGGGATCGATCGTGAAGACATGGAGGGCCGTCCGGTCCACCCGGTCGTCACCCCATCCTTCACCGCTACGTTTTTCCACCACCTTTTGGGCGGCCCTCTCGACCTCGTCAGGGAATTCCAGTTCCAGGCCGTAGCCGAAGAGGATCGAAAGGACGTCGACCCCGGGTTCGGAGACGGGTCCCAACACCCGCTCGATCGATCCCATGGGATTGAGTTTCCTGTCCCCATAAGCGGAAATGCGGACCACGACCACGTCGCCGGATCGGGCTTCGGCCTCTTCCCCTGCCGGGATCAGGACGTCTCGGAAGAGACGGTCGTTCAACGGGCTCACATACCCGAATCGGCGGGCTACGCGGAACGTGCCCACCACGGTTGGGTGAGCCCGGTTCAGGACCTTGATGATCCTTCCCTTGGGGTTTCCGCCTTTTTGCCTTCCCTCAACCCTCGCGACGACCTGATCCCCGTCCATGGCCGAATCCAATAGGGACCCGGGAACGTATACGTCCTTTCCCCCATCCTCCCGGACCACAAAGCCGTCCCCATCACGGGTGACCTGAAGGGTGCCAACCGTGAGGTTGATCTTCTCGGGGATGGCGTATCGTTGACCCTTTACACGGTATATCCTGCCCGCCCGTTCCAGCTCGCGCAGGAGGTTTCGGAACCCTCGGTAGCCCTCAGCGGGGACTTCCAGCGCCTTGGCCAGTTCCTTCGCTTTCAGAGGGCCTTTCCTGGACCGTTTTAGTGTATGGAGGATCTTCCGTTCAAGTTGGTCAGTGGCCATGGGAGAAGGGGCTCGGAAGGCGGACATGAAGGGCTAGGCTCTGGCGGTTGTACGGGCCGGGGAGAAGCAGGAGCTCCAGGCTCGGCTCGGTCTCCCCCGCGATGCCCAGTCTTCCTGAAACGAGGGCATCCACGGCCGCCAGGAGGTGGTTCGCAAGGATCATTCCAATCATCCTGGTGGAACTGCGCAGGGCCTCATCCGCCTCCTGGATCAAGGCCGCGTACTCCTCCTGGAGAAGGGCGTTGGCCCCCCAGTCCCAGGCGAGCTCGGGGGCGTAGGCCCGAGACAGATAGTAGCTGAATGCCCGTTGATAGGGTTCGGATCCAACGTCTACGGGGGTTTCGAGATCGCCGGGAAGATAAATCTCTCGGGCCAGGACCCACATGGATCCGTTAAAGGTCGTCGGATCTTCCTCGGGCTGGACCCCCGGGGCCAGGGGATCGGAATCGAACGCTCCGGACGATTGGAATTTGGTCATGGATTCGTAGTACTCCCAGCCGGCATCGGTTCTGGGCCCTGTGCTGACTCTTCGGGCGACGAACCAGGCCAGGTCCTTGTACTGATCCTCCAGCTTGTGCCCCTCCCGACGCCAGTCCAGGAGCTGGATCCAAGCCCAGGCCTCGATGGCGACGTACGCCGGCCAGCGGTCCTGCCCCAGATACCATTGGCCTGCCCCTGGCAGGATGGCGGAAAAAAGGAAGGCTCTTCCGGGCGTAGGGGCCCGATCCACGGCTGATTGTCCTAGGGTCGGGGGGGGATCTCCCGGATTGAACGTCCGGCAGAGTTCCCCGCTGGGGGCTATGAAGTACCTCTGCCGGCCCTCCACCTCCCCCCCCCGGCCCTGGTCACGGCGAAGCACGTCAGATCGTGCGTCCAGAAGAGGTAGTGGCTTCAAACAGCCGGCGTCGGAGATCTGCCCAAGAGCCGGACGGCCAGAGCCCGAGGCCAGAAGGCCCCAGGTGAACACCAGGGCTAGGACCGACCATCGCATGTTAGAAAACTACGCCAAAGGAGATGTGAACTGGCTCCGACTCCCCTGTTAGCGATGAACCGGAGACCCTCTTGGCGACACCCAATTCGAACCGCTGGTACCGGAGTCCCAGCCCTACACTGGCACCCGCGGTCTGGCCTGACTGCTGTTGCCCGTATCCTGCCCGGAGGAAAAAGAGGTCGTCTTCACCTGCCAGGAATTCAGCCCCGAGGTAAAGAATGGGGTCACCCAGGTCCCGCCACCGGTCCTCCATCTCGGCGTTCACCCATAATTCTAATCCCTCCCGATCCGTAAAATGCCGCAACCCCTCGTAGGAGACCGCGGCCCTCAACCTGGTCGGGAGAGGATCAGCTTGTTGAGCGTTGATGAGTTGGAGGCTGGGGCCAACATGCGCCAGGAGGACTCCCACCCTGAGGGGAATCTCAGGGATCGGGGCTCCTTGGATTCCTGCGTCCAGGGCGTACGTGGTTCCAGTCACTCCGGCATCGGTGCACTGACCTCTGCAGGTGATCCGAGACTGGAACACCTTAAAGTTCAGACCCGTGTCGAGGCGAGGTATTACCTGTAAGCCGAAGGACACCACCGCCAGGTGGTCGCGGAAGCTCACGGATCCCAGGACTGTCCCATCCTGACCACGTAGATCCTGGTCACCCAGGTCCAGGAGTTGGTACGAAACAGCGATAGCGCCCAACGGTTGTCGGGCGAGGATGAGAGAAAATCCAGTGGCTTCGCCGGCAAGGTGGTTCCCCCGATAGACCGAGAAGCTTCCGTCCTCCAAGCGGGCCAGCCCTGCTGGATTCCAGAAGACAGATTCCCTTCCAGCTGTGGCGGTGACGGCCCTGCCCATTCCGATCCCCCGTGCGCCGATGGGGAGAAGGAGGGTCAAAGCTCCTTCCGTCGAGCTCGGTTGGGCCGTGAAGATGCCGGCTGCGTAAGCACCCAGGCCTTCGGGAGGCTTTCCACCGGTCGAACCCTGGGCCTTCGCGGGGCAGACCCTGAGAAGGAACACGATCAGCCCCAGTCCAAAGGGGAAAAGGACGGTCCGTTGGAGAAGTCCGGTCACCTTCACGGACCCTCCTCAGGTACCGGGAAACCAAGCCTTTTCAAATCCGCTCTCTTTCTTCTCCAGTCAGGGAGGATTTTTACCCAGAGGTCAAGGTAAACCTTTCGGTCCAAGAACTCCTCGATCTTTTTTCTCGAACGGGTGCTGAGTTTCCTGATGGAAGCCCCCCCTTTTCCGATCAGGATCCCCTTCTGAGACTTCCGTTCCACAAACAAGTGGGCCTGAATGTATACGGGATCCTCGGCTTCCCGGAACTCCTCGATTTGGCAGAAAACCGAATACGGGATCTCCTGGTGGTATTCCTGGAAAACCGTTTCTCTGATCATCTCGGCCACGAAAAACCGGACGGGGTCACTCGCGATGTCATCCGGGGGGTAGAGGAACGGGCCGACTGGTAGAATCTCCTCCAATCGGGCTTGGAGTTCCTCCACACCGGCGTTCTTCAAGGCACATATGAAGAACGGTTCACCCCCCAGCCCTTGTGACGCCCAGGCCGCCAGGTCCGGGTCCTCATCCCCTGCGACTAGGTCCATTTTGTTGAAGGCCACCAGGAGTGGGACAGGCGGTCGGTCTTCGAGGACTGAAAGGATGGGTCCGGCCTCGAGAGGTTCTTTTCCCTTTGAGGCGTCCACCACCAGCAGGAGAACGTCGGCTTCCTGGAGGGCCGTTCGAGCCGACGAGAGCATCGATCGCTGGAGGAGATCCCGGGCTTCGAGGAGCCCTGGAGTATCCAAGAAGATCATCTGGGCTCGATCGGTGGTCAGGATTCCGGTGACCCGTTGCCAGGTTGTCTGTGCCTTAGGCGTGACGATAGACAACTGGTCGCCGATCAAGGCGTTCATCAGGGTGGACTTCCCGGCGTTGGGTGGACCGATCAGGGTCACGTACCCAGTCCGAGTGTCCAATTCTTCGGGGGATCCTCCATGGGTCGGGATTGTCATCCCGAGAAACTTCCCGTGGGCCGGGCCTTTTGGCAACGGGGGGTCGATTCTGCCCGGGCGTTCCAACCCTCCCTGCGGCTCCGACTACGACTCACAGGCGCACCGGGCTCCGAACGAACCGGCCATGGGCCGTCGCAGAGTCGCCTCGGCAGGGTCGGAGCTCCCGGGCAACCACACTGATGCCAGGTGATGGGCCCCAAAAAGACCCCCCTGCCATAGGACAGAGGGGCCTTCAGATGAAGCTGGCAGCGACGTACTCTCCCACCGGATAGACCAGCAGTACCATTCGCGCGGTGGGGCTTAACGGCCGTGTTCGGGATGGGAACGGGTGTGACCCCCACGCCATAGCCACCAGCACCAGTCGGCTGCTGATCGTGGCGCCGGGCTTCGTTGGGCTTTGTCG
>JANQDZ010000064.1 GCA_028278645.1 Longimicrobiales bacterium
GGTCCAGAATCTGGCTCTTCCGAGACACTCCGGAGGATCCCATCGGGATTGAAGGGGAAATCCCCCTCGGGGGGGCAGACGTTTGGCGCCGCCTTCCCGTTCCGGATCCCCTGGCTTTCTCGGGCACACAGCTGAGGCAAGCGTTGGAGGCACGGGGAATCCGCATAGCAGGAGATGTGGTCACGACGAGGGAAGCGTCTCTGTCACCCCTCTCGAACGCCTCCCTCGCGACCGGTTCGAACGGCCGAGAACCGCCTCGGATTCTGGCGGTTCAGGACTCCCCGCCCCTCCTGGACTTCCTCCGAATCATCAACAAAGAAAGCAATAACTTCTTTGCCGAGTCGGTTCTGAAGACCTTGGGGCGCGTGGTGACCGGGGAGGGATCGTTCGCCGGGGGAGGCAGGGCCGTGGAATCCTTCCTTCTGGACATCGTGGGGGTCCATGCCTCCGAGGTGTCGGTCATGGACGGTTCGGGCCTCGCCATGGACAACCAGGCCTCTCCAGCGGTGTTCGTGCGGACCCTGGAATACATGGCTTCCACTCCGCATTGGGATCAGTTCCTGGCCACCCTCCCTGAAGCCGGAGTCAGACGGGAGTTGGGGAGGATGTACCGGAGCCCGGCGGCTGGGAATCTGAGGGCAAAAACCGGGACCATGGACGGGGTGTCGGCCCTTTCCGGGTTGGTGGAGACGCGGGCCGGGGAGAGAATCCTCTTCAGCATCATCTCCAACGAGGTGATCTCAGAATACCGTGCGAAGAGGGCCGAAGATCAGGTGGGAATCCGGTTGGCTTCCATCACCCGCACGTGGCCGGACTGAACTTCCTTCCCCCTCCTCATGCGGCCCTCCCGATTGCCGACCTTAGCCGACGCTTCAACTCTGACTCGGCCATGGTCTTGAGGGTGCGCTCCGCGGTACGTCGACTGTTCCAGCGGATGTCTTCCAGCTCAACTTCCTGTGCCTGGGTACCTCCATCCGGGAGGAGGACGAAGGAAAAGCGACCTTTGTAATCGTCCCCTATCCTCTCTTTGACCGTTGCCACCCAAGTGGTCCCGCCGTCGTCCTGAAAGGATCTCATTCTTTGCCTCGTTCGTCACTGTCTCGTTCGTTCACGCCGTGGGTTTTGCCGTGGATCCTTGGAATAGGTCACCGAGCACTTCCTCACTCATTCCCATCAGTTCTCGGGTGCCCTCTTCCGGAGACCGAACGTTCATGAGGTTTTGTCGGGGAGGCTCCGATCCCTCTCGGGGCACGAAGAGCAGGACGATGGTTCCCCAGGACTCCCGGCCGACTACCACGTCCCAGCTTTTCCCGTCGTTGTCTTTGTAGACTCGCAAGTCCGGTCCCTCCTACCAATCTCTCCTTGGTGGCCTGCCAGGGCCCGGTACCCGCTCCGGAACAGATCGTGCCCTCCTGACCGATCCACTCCCCATTCACGCACAGGACCGCCCGGAGCGTTCAAGGCCGGTTTGGGTAAGGAACCGTCGAAATACCAAGCTGAGGCCGCCGCCCTCCCGTACCCCCGTCGGAGTGGCCCCGGTATAGAGCTTCAATGCCCTTCTGAATGCGGCCCCAGAAGAATACTCCAGCTGACGGCCCACGCTTTCCCCGGTTCGGCCGGGTTCTTCCAACCAGTGGCCCGCATGGAAGAGCCTGGTCCAAAGGAGAAAATGCCCCAGCGAGGGTAGTCCTACAGCTTTGAAGCACTCACTCAGGTAAGGTCGGGTGAAACCCACTTCCTCCGCGACATCCTCGGCGGACCAGCGCCGATGAACGGAGTCCATTGCGAGAAAGGCAATCCCGACCTCCCTTCGAGGGAGGAAGGGGCTCAACCCCCTCATCACAAGGGAGGTGGCGCTTCCCTCCCCTGCCCTGGCGACCGCCCTGGCCAGTCCATGCCCGACCTCTTGTTGGGGGAGAAGCACCAAGTTCCTGATCGCCGCCCGGCCGAGACGAAAGAGGGTAAACGGGTCACCCCCGGCGTCCAGAAGCAGGACCATACCCAAATGAGGGTACTGGACCCCCAGTCCGGCCACCACCCGCTCCACTGACGGGTAACTCGGCACGGCCACCAGGTCGATGATGGCCCCGGTGACAGGCCGTTCGCGGATTACACGATTCAGCCCCCCCCACGATCGGCCGAAGGCCAGGGCATGTTTGGGTTCGACGGACTCCGTCAATCTGAGCTCCAGGCGTCGATCCCGGGCCAAAACCGCTAGAAGCGCCATAATACCTTCGGAAAAGATATACCCTGGTCAGGAAATGAGTGGGCGTACCCGCGAGAGGCCGCCCAACGTTATTCCTGTCAACTCCACACTACCTAAAACCGGCAACCCGCTTCAAGAAGAAGCGACCTAGGAGATCAAATGAAGAAGGTCCGCATGGTCCTGACAGCAGTCCTCGCAACCTTTGCCCTGGCCGTTTCCGCTTGCTCCTCCCCGACGGCACCGGACCACACCCTCGGGTCTGGCAACCACACGTTGGGGTCCGGAAACCACACGTTGGGCTCTGGTAACCACACGCTGGGGTCCGGTAACCACACGCTGGGGTCCGGTAACCACACGCTGGGATCGGGGAACTAGTCGGGTTCCCCTACTCCAAGGAGGGCTTCCCGCATATCACGGAGGCCCGCCCTGACGCCATGGAGCTCCTGAGAGGGAGCATCCTGTGAGGCGGTTGTAGCGGACTGGGCCGGATCGGCCCCGTCCAGTGCCGCCTCGGCATCAAAAACGAGCTTGTTTAAGCCGTGTTCTTCGGCATATGTCAGGGCCTGGGTCAGCCAGGTCCTGGCTTCCTCTTCATTGGCCAGGGCTCGGCACGACAGTCCTCGATAGTAGAGGACCTGTCCACGATAAACCGGTGAAACCCTCTGCCATCCGATGGAATCCAGTTGATCGCGGTAGAGGTCGTGGCCAGCCTTGTCTCCCCTCAAAGCTGCCACAAATGCCAAGGCGTCCAGGCTCAATACCTGGGCCTCCAACCCTTCAACCTGGTTGGAAACGACCAGATAAGCGTCCCAGGCCGCGGACAACTCTCCCTTTTCCCTCAGGACACCAGCCAAGTCAAAGAGAGCTCTCAGGCGCCCGTCTCGTGCATCGTAGTTCTGGACCGCCATCCACCCATGTTGGATAGCGGAAAGGAGGTCCCCCCTCTGTTTCTCCACCGTCATCAAATCATGATGCCCGATTGCTTTTGCGTAGCGATTCCCAGCCTTTTCACCGATTTCGAGGACCTCACCTAGGATCTTCCTCGCCCGCGGTAGGTTCCCCCGGTCCCGATGGGCGTTGGCCAAACCATCCAAGACCGCCGCCAGCTTCTCTGGTTTGCCGGTCTCCTCGGCAACACCCCTCGCGATGCCGTACCATTTAAATGCCTCGTCCCACCGCGCTTTCGTCCGGTGCAGCTTCCCTAAGAATCGGGCGGCGTCGGCGGCCTGGCCGGAGGCCCCGGTATGCTTCGCCAGGTCGTAGGCCAAAGACAAGATTTCCTGGGCCCCGTTCAGATGGCCCTGCCCTTCCACAATTCTCCCCCATTCCAACACAGCCCCTGTCAGGTCCTCAAAGTCGAAGGAGGTGGTAGCTCTCAGCACCCGATCCCAGATTTTCTCTTCGTCATCGGATGGCCGGGCCCGCTCCACCTCCAGCCTGAGTGACCGAACTTGTTGGTCCAGGGACTCGTGATCCGCCACCAGATCGTCTTCAACCAGTCCCCGGACCACCCGAGCGACCAGGAATCTGTCACCGATCCGACGACTGACCGCATCCCCCCTTTGTCTGCCTTCCAGGTCCTTCAAAACCGGCCAGGCGGAAAAATGGTCGGTTTCCCGGGAATTCGGTGAGACCAGGTCACCAGACGAAGCCTGGTCCAGGGGAGTACGGCGGGTATCCAGGTCCCTATGCAGGACCACAGAAGCAACCTCCCCTGCCAGGAACATCAGCTCCCCGGCAGTCTCGGGAGAGAGGGGAGGTCTTGGGGTAAGGGAATCGGCCACCAGGAACCATGACCGGGGCCCATCGCTCCCCAAGGAGATGGAACATGAGCTGGCTACGCCGTTCCCGAATTTTTCCCGTCGGTCGCCTGTATTTGGGATGTCCAGTAAGCCGGGAACGCTGGTTTCCCAGGCAGAACGGAGAGGCGAGGGAGAAAAGAACCGTCGGGGGTGGTCGGTGGCGAGGTCCAGCAGTGTATGGGGGTGGGCCAGGCCAGGCCCGTATTCGTCGAGCCAAACCACCGCGCATCGGTCGGCCCCGCTCAGACAGGCGACCTGCCAAAGGAGGTCCACAACTCCCGAGCCTCCTGCATCCGACGCATGGAGGGCCAGGGTTCGCCTAAACCGCGCTTCCCGCCGTACTCGGTACGTTCCTAGGTGGACGATATCCAATTGGTCCATAGATTCCGGGTGTGATCACCAGGAAGGGGGGTTTTTGAAAAGTACCCGCTGTGTCTGAGAAATACAACGGCCGGGGTTTCACCTCCCCTACCCCGCCCCTTCCGGAGACCTCGGCGGACATGGGCCTCTTCCTCATGGCCGTGATCTGGGGGATCAACTTTCCACTGATCAAAGCATCCCTCCCGGAACTCCCCCCACTTGCATTCAACGCCCTCAGATTCCCTTTGGCCGCGGGAACGGTCCTCCTTGTCCTGAAAGCCAAAAACCGGGTCCCCTGGCCCCAGAAGGGGGACTGGCCTCGAGTCATCGGCCTGGGAGTCCTCGGGAACGTGGTGTATCAGGCATTCTTCATCTTTGGCGTCGATCGCACGTATGCGGGTAACGCCAGCATCCTCCTTGCCACCACCCCCATTTGGACATTGGCTCTTTCAACCGCCCGCGGACACGAGAGGCCCGGCCTCCAGGTCTGGATGGGGGTTTTGGCGACCCTGTGCGGCATGTGCCTGGTGGTACTGGGAGGGGGGATAAAGATCGGAGTTCCCGGATCCGTGTTCTCCGGTGATCTTCTCATGATAGGTGCTGCCATCACCTGGTCGATCTATACCGTGGGCTCGAGGGGCCTGATCCAGAAGTACGGGTCTCTCCCGGTGACAGCCTGGACGCTCTGGATCGGATCCCTGGGTTTGGTGGTATTGGGAGCTCCGACCCTCTTGCGGACTCCCCTCGGGGAGGTTTCCCTCCTGGCCTGGAGCGGGATGGTATACGCCGGAGTCCTTGCCATCGGCTTTGCTTACATCCTCTGGTACCGGGGGGTTCAGCGAATCGGCAACTCCCGTACGGCCGCCTATTCGAACCTCACCCCGGTCGTGGCACTGTTTGTGGCTTGGATCTGGCTTGGGGAGGTACCAAGGCCTCTTCAGATCGCAGGCGCCGCCATCGTCTTGGCTGGCTTGTCGGTGGCTAGGCTCGGGCGGGAACGAGCTGGCTAGGGAGGAAGAGTCCGGCTGATGAAGTCCAGCTAGGGAGAGCTATTCCTCTGACCCGGACCCTAGCTCCCCACGGTGCAGCACCTCCGGGAACTCGTAGTACAGGACCCCGTCCTTGGAGATCTCAGATCGGACCCGGAAGCCATCGTCCATCGAAACCAGGACCTTCTCCGCCGCCGGCAGAGAGAGGTTCAGCTCCGAGGCGACCTCGGTGACCGTGAGAGTCCCGCCCTTGTGAGTCGCGAGGCGAAGCACCTTTTGCTGAAGCCGCTGCATGAGGGCTTTTCGGCGGTCGTTCAACCCTTTCAAACCCCACCAGAAAGAACCGGTCCCGGTTGCGCCAATGACACTTCCGACTCCGACGGCGGCCAGCTCGGCCTCGACGATCCCCGCCACCACCATGATGGTGGCCACGACGATGAGGCCGACACCGAACAGTCTTCGCAGGAGGCCTCCCCGGGGAAGCGGCGGGAGGTTCTCGGTGGTTATGGGTACCGGGCCCTTTCCCTCCTTGGGAGGGGGAAGGGCCTCGGGATACATGTGCCAAGCCAAGCCACAGTTGGGACAGATGACCCGGTTCCTGCGGAAAAGCCAATACCCAAGCCCAGCGAGCCCGTAGGTAAAGAGACTCACGCCGATCAAGAGGGCGATATGGGAGGAGCGCTTGAAGTACGGAATCCCGTCGCCCTGATACCCGCACCGTGGGCATCGCCGGACGTTGGAATGCATCTGCAATCCAGCGGAGGCGGCTGCCCCGCAGGTAGGGCACCTAGTGGTTCCAGGCTCGAGGTTTTCGCCGCAGGTTGAGCAACGCATTCTGGTCGGCACGCGAATAAAGGAACGCCGTTCTCAGGGTCTCCCTACGAGATCCCCCTTCCGAAGATTCATGCCGTCACCGGAGCCGGACTACGAGGAACCGGAACCCCATGGACACCTCTGGCACTCCCCCTCCGGGTCCGCCGGCACTGAGTGCCATACCACCCCCGTTGGGTGGGTTAATGATGAAGTAGTTCGGCGCCGAAGACCAGAGGCTTCCTGAAATGGCGGTCGATTGCTCTCCGAAAAACCGAACCTCCAGGGGGTAATACCCCTCGAAAGCGGAGAGGACCAGCCTGAGATTCACCCCCGCCATTCTCAAATCCGGCCGGACCGGCAGCGCGATCTCATCCAAATAGAGGGACCCGGCCCAATCGGCTACGAGCCGGGGCCACGGTACTCCCGTAGCCGCGGACACGTTCTCGGCCCCGGTCAGGGTGGAGCGTACCAGGGCCCCGAGGAGGTTGGCCGGCAAGGTCCGGCCATAGGCGTGTTTCAGGAAAAGCCAACCGGCCCCCCTCTCAGCAAGGTTCCCTGGCGGAAGCGAGGCAAGAACGCTCGTCTGACCCGGGTCCTCCAAAAATCTGGTAGCGCGGATCCAGTTCCCCGCGCGGTACTGGTACGCCTTGTTCACCTGATAGGAATGAGAAAAAGCCTCTCCCACCAAGTCCTCCGCCATTTGGGCCAGAGCTTCGGATAGCCACAGGGCTTCGGTGGACTCGGCCCCTCCAAGGAGCATCCTCTGATTGAAGTGCACCATGTGCTCGAATTCATGGGCCAGAACCGAGGGAATGGTGTTGAGGGCGGAGAATCGACTGATCGCCGGGCCGTCCCGCCCCTCCGGATCGGGAACCATGGCGTAGAAGACCTCTCCTTCGTTGCTTCCGGTCCTCCCGACCAGCAGATCCAACCCGTAGAAGAACCCACCCACGTAACCGTCCGATCCCGGAGGCGTGAGGCGGTTCACGGCCGATGTGAGAAGAATGATAACCCGGCCATTCTGATCCAGGTCGGATTCAAATCCAAAAACCTCCGTTACGATGGGGTAGATTGGGTTCTCGAACTCCAACGCGAGGGAGGCCAGGTCGGCGTCTGTGAATCCTCCTGGGGGAGCGTCCTCGTCGACGTAAACAAGGCTGTGGTCGGAGATGAAACGGAGTCGGGCCGTTACCTTGTCGAACTTCTCCTCAGCGTTCAGCACCCTGAATACCCGTCGTTCCCCAGCCTTTGGAGGGCGAGCAGGGTTCGTGGAGATCGGGGGTGCCTGGGTGCCGGCTTGCACCCTCGCCCGTTCTTCGGCCCAAAGGCTCGCTTCATTGATTCTCAGGCGCTCGTGCCACCGGTCCCGGGCTTCTAGAGACCGGAGCTGTCTCCGGTCCTCTGCGAAATCGGGACGGGAGGGGGAGGCACCCGGGGGCGGGCCACTGGTCCAGAGAAGAGGGCCCGGGGCTCCTGGGGTGAGTCCGTCCCCCGTCAGCCCGGTGAGGGAAAAACCGTGAACCGCACCCCCAACCGTCCCCGTAGAATGGGGAACCACCAAATACATTCCACCGGGGCCATCGGGCAGGTGAAGGCATCCGAACCCTTCCGAGGCGTCAACGATCACGTCTTCCCCGGGGGAGAGGTTCAGAGTCACCGGAGCTCCGGCCACTGAAAGGGACGTACTCTCGGTAGTGAGGGCCCCGACCGAAACCCGGACTTCATAGTCACGGGGCAACAAACAACGCGGCACCTCCACTTCGACCCGATCGGCAGAGGCAGCGACGACCTTCCCCCTGATGCCGGAGAAGGTCACGACGTTTTCAACCGCATCCTGGCTGAAGTTGACCCCTCCGAGAGGGATTGTGTCACCTGCCGCCACAGGTACCGCCGGGACCGAGGTGAGGTCGGGAACCAGGATTCCGCCCACGCTGAACTCGACGGAAACGGACTCCTCCCCTTTCACAGACCCTTGAACGGTGTAGGGCCCGAGGTTGGGACCCACGGTAAACCTGGTCTCTGCCAAGCCGAGAGAATCGGTCGGGGAAGATGTCGGATCCAGGGTGGCGCCACCGCCCGAAAGAACCTTCCACTGAACCTTCGCCCCCTCTACAGGCGCTCCATTCCCCACCTTCTGGACCCGGACTTGGAGTGGATATGGGAGCACAGCCCCTGGCTCTGAGGCCTGGCCGTCGCCCTGTACGATGACGATCTCCAGCTCGGCTAGATCCAGACCCGTGGGGCCCCCGTCCCCGCAAGAAGGAAGAACGAAAAGGATCCCCAGCCCAACCAGGAACAGGGAAAAAGAACCTCGGGAAATTGGGGAGGGATAGTCGCCCACTAGATGCCAGAGATCCGGGTGAGCTCGAGGAGATCCAAAATGGGGTTACCGGTCAGAGCAGCGGCCCCCGTTCGGATCCGGCCCACCACTCGGATCCGTTCCAGAGGGATCAGACCCTCAACCTCGGCGAGACGTTCCGGGGGAACTGCCACATAAACATAGGCCCTTTCGGGGGCGGCCGCCCGTGCGAGAAGGAAGGGCTCGCCCACATAGAAGTCCGTCCTGATCCGCTCCGCCGTTTCCCTGGAGATGAACTGGAGCTCCCAATCCACCACCTGGCCTCGGTACCGCTCCGGGTCCCGCGCCACATCTTCCGGTGTCAGGGATGAGACGATCGACGTGGCGGTGGAGTCGGCCGTCTCTCCCATGGGGGCCCAGCTCCAACCTTCCAATCTCACTCTCACCCAGTTTCCCTGTCTTGCCAGGACTTGGAGTTCGGTCCCTGGTCTCGCCCTGGCCAGGGTGTCTCCGTCGGGACCGGTGAGGACCGGTGCTCCCCCGGGTCCGCTCCGCCACCATCCCTCCCCTTCCCCCGAGGCGGGAGCGGGGCTTGGAGCCTCCGTCGGCGACAGGGGGTTTTCGGAGGTTCCGGGGCGATCAGGGGACCCGCGGTTCACGGAAGGCCCCCAGACCCACGCTTCCCTCCTGACCTCCGTCCAACCCGGCACCTCGTTCAGTTTCTCGAGGAGGGCGCCTTCCAGGAGGCGGGCCAAGATGGTGGCTGTGCCCGAGGCCTCTGCACGGAGATTCTCCTGGTCCGTGGCCGAAACCCGGAGGTCGAACCCTTGACGGCTGTCAATCTGCACCGAACGGGTCCAGATCCACCCTTTCACCTCGATCTGTACCCATCGCCCGTCGGTTCTCAATACATCAAACACTGATCCGATCGGGAGCCGCCCGATGATGGTCCCCTGAGGTTCCGCCCTTAGGTTTTCGTCCACCTGGACGGTTACCCGGTCCTGGGCCCCCACCTCTCCGACAACCGTGGTTGCCCCTAGAGCGGTCAAAAGCAGCAAAATGGCGAAAAGTCTCATTCCCTTGGCCCGGTGGAGCGTGGTCATTGAAACGAAGGAGGTCGGAAAAGTGTTAAAATTGGAACCTGCCCCATGGCGTTCCTTTTGAATCTGCCCGGGGTGCCCGGGGCCGTCAATTGGAAAAATCCCGTTGCACACGGCCGTCAACGACCCATAGCTTGCCGTTTCTCGCAGGCTTCCCGATACCGGCTGCCAATGGGCGCCGAAATTGAAACTATGATGGCTACACGCTTTCACTTCCAGATATCTCTGACCCTCTTTCTTCTCGTCCTGAGCCCACTCCATGCTGCGGGGCAGACAATCCCTTCGTCCTACAGTTTCTTCCAGACACGACAGGAAGCTGGAGTATTCGCTGGCAGCACGAATCAGGGTACGGGGCGCTTCGAGTATGGCCCGAAACCCGGAACCACCTTCGGGGCCAGGTATACGCTACACCTTGGCGGCCCCTTCGGATTGGAAGGGGTCGTTTCCTACCTGCCCACCACCCGGAATATCGTTGATCCTTCCCGCGACGAGGGGGACCGGGTGGTCGGGGAGGCGGATTCGGAACTCATGAGCGCCGACATCAGGCTGAGGTTCAGCCTGACCGGCGACAGAACCTGGCGAGGCGTCCATCCGTTCGTACTCCTGGGGATTGGCCTGGGGTGGGACATGGCGGGTAAGAGCATTCAGGACGAGTTGCTCCTTCCGGATGACCGGTTCGAATTCGGGACACGCCTCAACGCCCTCTTCGGCGGAGGTGCCCGTTGGTTCCTCACCGACCGTCTGATGGCCCGAGGAGACGTCTTCGTCAACATGTACCAACTGAAGACCCCTCGAGGGTTTTTGGACCCGGTACGGGCTCTGACCGGGGTGGGAGAAAAAGAGTGGGTCAGCGGGCCCACGTTCTCCCTGGGCCTGGCCTGGCATTTCTGATATAGGGGCCCGTCAGGAGAGGGCTCGCAACACCCTTTTAAGGCCATGACTCAGTTCGAAACCCGCGCTCCCGATTGGCTCTCCGTTCAAGATGCGATTGGTCGTGTCCTGGCCCAGGCACGGCCCCTGGAACCGGAGGTCGTCCCTTTCCGGGAGAGTTTGGGACGGGCCCTCGCCGAGAACATCACCGCCACGGCGACCCTGCCTCCCTGGGACAATTCGGCAATGGACGGCTATGCCGTCCGGCATCAGGACCTCACCGACGCTTCCCCATCGGCGCCGGTCCGCCTGAAGGTCGTGGGGGGGATCAAAGCAGGGGACTCAGGAAAAGAGGCGGTGGGAGCCGGAGAAGCGATCCGGATCATGACCGGCGCCCCCGTGCCGGAGGGAGCGGATGCCGTCGTGCGGGTAGAGGACACGGATGCCGAGGCGACCCCGGGGGAAGTTCGGATCTTCTCAGCGCCAGAATCTCGAAAGGACATTCGCCCCGGAGGCCAGGACATGCGGAAAGGGGACGAGATTCTGGTGGCCGGTACCACCATCGGGCCCGGCCAAATAGGCCTTCTGGCAGCCACAGGTACTCAAGCCATCACGGTTCGCCGACAACCCAGAGTCGCGGTCCTCTCCAATGGCGACGAGATCGCTTCGATCTCCGAGTTCCATCGAGTGGTGGCGGGCGAAGCGATCCCGGAGACCAACAGCCCTACCCTGGCGGCGGCGGTGGCGGGTGCCGGGGCAGTGCCCCTTCCTCTCGGGATCGCCAGGGATACGAAGGAAAGCATCCTGGAAAAAGTGGACCAGGCCCGGGAAGGAGGTGCGGACGTATTGCTGACCTCCGGGGGTGCGTCCATGGGAGAATTTGACCTTTTCAAGAGGGTTCTAGACGACGAAGGGATGGAATTGGATTTCTGGAGGGTAAAAATGAGGCCTGGGACGCCCTTCAGCTTCGGGTTCCTCCCGGGGAAAGACGGGGAGAAAGACGGGGAGACACCCATGGCCGTCTTCGGCCTCCCAGGGAACCCTGCCTCCAGTTTCGTCACCTTTCAGATCCTTTGCCGGCCCTACCTCCTCTCCGTGGCCGGCCATTCGCGGGTCCACAGGCCAGTGGTGATCGCCCGGGCAGGAGAGCCTCTCCGATCCCCGGGTGGACTAACTCATTTCTTTCGGGTCACTCTTCACGGAGACCCGGCCATCCCGGATGCCAGACTTACGGGGTCCCAAACCTCCGGCCTTGTCCGGGGCCAAGGGCTGGCCGGCGGCCTTGCCGTGGTCCCCGAGGGGATCACGGAGATCCCAGAAGGGGAGTCGGTACGGGTCGTCCTCCTGGATGATTTCGGGTTGGGCGGGGACCGCCCCGGCTTTCTGCGGTAATGTCCCTGAAGAAGCCCCTCATTCTCCTCGGGATGGTGGGATTCGCCTGCGGATGCAGCCTACCACGATGGCCCGTTGAAGGGCCCCTGGTCTCCCCGTTCGGAATCCGCTTCGAGGGATTAAAGCCGGACCTCCACCGTGGAGTGGATATCAGCGTCCCAGACGGAACCGCCGTGAGGGCCATGTGGGAAGGCCGTGTGCGTTTCGCCGGATCGATGAGCGGCTACGGTCAGGTGGTTTGGATCGATCACCGCCGAAGGGTCATGACCGTCTACGCCCACCTCTCCGCCATCCGGGTCGTGGAGGGGGAGGAGGTGGACGGGGGACAGGTCATTGCCCTGAGCGGCCATTCAGGAAACGCCACAGGCCCACATCTCCACTTCGAGGTGTGGCGTCACGGACGAGAAGTGGATCCCGTTCCGCTCCTGGGGGGATTCCCGGGCGGGTAACGGGACTCGCCCCCTCCCTTCCCTACACCCGCTAGTCGCCGGCCTTCAGTTTCTGGACCTCCTCCGTGATGCGAGGTACCACGTCGAAGAGGTCTCCTACGATCCCATAATCCGCGACCTGGAAAATCGGAGCGTCTGGGTCTTTGTTCACCGCCACGATCGTTCCCGACGTCCGCATCCCCGCTAAATGCTGAATGGCTCCAGAGATTCCCAGCGCGAAATAGAGTTTTGGTGCGACCGTCTTCCCAGTCTGGCCGACCTGCTCGGAGTGGGGCCGCCAACCGGCGTCCACCACGGCCCGGGAGGCCCCGAGGGCCGCGTCTTCTCCCAAGGCGTTCCTCAAACCTTCCAGTAGTTCCCAGTTTTCGGGGCCCTTCATTCCCCGGCCTCCGGTGACCACGATGGATGCCTCTCCCACGTCTTTCGAACCTCCTCCAGAAGGCTGGAACTCCTTCAGCTGCATTGTCCAGCCGCTGGGATCCAGTCCAGCAAGATCGAACGCTTCCACTTCTCCAGCCGCCGGGTTCTCCTTGGCCTGGAAGACATTCGGCCGAATGCTCAGCATGGCTGGGGAGGCCGAGAATGCCACCGAGGCGAAGGCCTTCCCCGCAAAAACCGGCCGCACCGCCACAACGTCTCCTGACTCGATCTGGTAGTCGGTGATGTCAGAGGCCAAGGGTACGTCCAGCAGGGCGGCCACCCTGGGGGCGAGATCTTTCCCCTGGGCGGTTGCCGCAAATACCACCGCGCCATACCCACCGGCTCTTACGGCCTCGCTAACGGCATGGGCGAATCCCTGGGGATGATAATCCGCCAGAGCATCCGTCTCAGTAGCCAGGATCTTCGCTGCCCCGAACCGGCCGAGGTCTGAAGCGGCGGCGGATACACCAGAGCCACCGATGACGATTGCGTGAGCGGCGCCTCCCATTCCTTGAGCAATCCCCGTGGCAACGGAGACCGTTTCGTAGGACACTCCCCTGATTCTTCCTTCTCTTTGTTCTGCAACGGCGAGGACGTCGCCCATGTCCCTCTCCCTTGATTGTATTTCAGTCTGATCAGGGATCCCGACACGGTCTTCGGGACCCGGTCAAAAACCCATTTTGGGCCTTACAGAGCTTTCGCTTCTTCCCGAAGCAGCCGGACCAGTTCCGGGGCCGCATCGGCCCCTTCTCCCACCACCCGGCCGGCTGGACGTTCGGGCGGGTAGGCGAGGCTCTTCACGGTCAACCGCGACTCCCCAGTCTGGGCATCCTTCTCCGAGAGGGGCTTTCGCTTCGCAGCCATAATCCCCTTCAAAGAGGCGTACCGGGGTTCGAACTTCCCTTTGGTGAGCGTGATTACGGCCGGGAGGCCCATCTCGATGACCTCCGAGCCACCCTCCACGTCCCGTCGACAGGTAACACTCTCCCCAGCCAAATCGAACTCAGAGACCGCAGTGGCGCAGGGGAGCCCCATGATGGTGGCTGCCATCGGCCCGACCTGCTGTTGGTCCATGTCAGCCCCCTTCATACCGAAGAGAACGAGGTTGGCTTCCATGGCCTGCAGCTCTGCGGAAAGGGCTTTCGCGGTGGCCAGCGCATCCACCCCCGGATCTCCCTTCAGGAGCACGGCTTCGTCCGCTCCCATAGCCAACCCCTGGCGGAGGGTTTCCTGCGTGTCATCCCCTCCCAGTGAGAGCAGGACGACCTCCCCATCTCCAGCCGCTTCCTTGAGTTGGAGGGCCGCTTCGATGGCGAACTCGTCATAGGGGCTGACGATGAATTTCACTCCGTCCGGGTCGATGGACATGCCGTCGCCACCGAGGCGGATCTTCGTCTCTGTGTCAGGCGTTCGTTTGATGCATACGACGATTTTCAAGGATCTGCTCCGTTTAGGGCAGGGTCGATAGAAAGAACAGGCCGCAATCTAGAACGGCCCGCGTTCGGCTTCAACTCATTCGGCTGAGGATCAGAGAGTGGCCCCCACGATTGCGAATCCGACCGTGGCCACCAGCCCCGCCATGAGCGCGTACGGGAGCTGGGTTCGCACGTGGTCGATGTGATCCGTGGCCGCCGCCATGGATGAAATGATCGTTGTATCGGAGATCGGGGATGAATGGTCTCCAAAAATCCCGCCCGCCAAAGAGGCCGCCACGAAAGGCGCCAGGGAAAACCCCATGACCTCCGCGGCAGGAACGGCGATGGGGAGCATTATGGCGAAGGTTCCCCACGAGGATCCGATGGAAAAGGCGATCCCCGCCGAGACCAGGAACACCAGGGGTAGAAAGGCCACTGGCGGGAGCACGCCCTGCGTCACCCTAGCAACATACTCCCCGGTCCCCAGCTCCACCGCCACGTCCCCCAACGCCAGGGCCAGAAGAAGGATGAGGGCAAGCGGGATCAGGCCTCCAGCCCCTCTAAGGCCCGTTCGTGTCAGCTCGTCCACCGAGGCGCCCCGTTGGAAGAGGAGCATGACCCAGGCCACGGCCAACCCCGAGAGGACCGCCCACAGGACGCTCGTGGAGCCGGACCCCTCCATGAGGCTCCCATTACCTGTGAGAAGCAGAGAAATGGGCATCATGGCAACCATTACCACGATAGGAATGACCATATTCAGGGCCCGAGGGGGGATCTTTTCGTTCGGGGTGGGCGATAGGATGGCCTCGTCGATCATGGGCTGGGCATCCGGCCAGAGTAGCTGGCCACCCTTGGTCCTCTCCTCTGCCTTTTTCATCGGGCCGATGTCCAGACCCCAAATCACCGTGGCTAAAGCCAGGAGGACCGCGGCCATGGCGTAGAAGTTAAAAACGACCGAGCTCAGGAAGAGGCTGAGGGGGTTCTCCACATTCAGGGAGGAGAGAATGCTCAGATTGTAGGCCCCCCAGGCGTTCAGCGGAATCAGGATACAGATCGGCGCGGAGGTGGAGTCGATGAGATACGCCAACTTCTCCCGCGAGCTCTTGAACCGATCAAACAGGGGTCGGGCCACGGACCCGGCCACCAGAACCGTGATGTTGGATTCGATGAAGATGATCACGCCCAACAACCAGGCCAGGAACTGGGCCTTCCTACTCGAATCCACCCACCTCCGACTCTCCAGGTACTGAACGAAGCCCCGGACCCCACCGGACGATTCCACGGTGGCGATGAGGGCGCCAATAACCAGAGTGAAAAGGATGACCTTTGCGTCGCCCGTATCGGAGAGGACGGCCACAGAGCCATCGATTGATCGGGAGAGCCCAGCCAACGGGTTCCACCCCTCCAGAATGGAATAGCCAAGCCATATCCCGCCGGCCAAGGACAGATACACCTGCCTCGTCCCGATGGCCAAGCCGATCGCCAGAAGGGGCGGGAGAAGGGAAACCCAGGTCGGTTCTGTCATCTTGCTGCTCTCTCCAGGTTCTCGAGGGCGCCGGTAGACGGCGGAGTATTTCGGTCACAGGCCACCCAGGGGTTAGCGGGGCTTCCCAGAGACCTCAGGGTGGCCTCGAAGGAAGAACCGGAGTGGCCAATCGGAAGCTTGGCGAATCCCGATGCGACCCGAAACCCCGACCTCCGAGTCAGGCACCGACCAACCTGCCGAGATGATCATAGGCTGTTCCGAGAAGGAGTGACCATTCAAATCCCCCCTGACTCCCAACGCTTGTCCGACGCGGCCCGGGCCGGAACACAGGGGCAGCTTGCCCCCCCTGCGCCGTTCCATCACCTCCTGCCCGGTGATGGGATCCAGGGCCCGCACAAGGACTGCAGCCGGGAAGCCGACCTCCTCCGTTACCACGTTCAAGCACCAATGGATCCCGTAACTCCGAAACACGTAGGCGTGGCCAGGTGGCCCAAACATCGCTGTGTTCCGAGGGGTTTTTCCGATGCGGGCGGAAGCGTGGGAGGCGGGATCATGGGGTCCGACGTAGGCCTCGGTCTCCACGATTACCCCTTCCGTGACCTGGCCACCGAGTGCGGTTCGGAGGCGGCAGCCGAGTAGATCTTTCGCGACCGTTGCCGTTTTCCGGCGAAAAAAGCCCGCTGCCAGAATTTTGGACTCCTCCCCTGAAGAGGAAGAGCGCCACACCCACGGCGTGACGCTCCTGTTCCCAGGATCGAGTCCTCGTCTCCTGGTGAAGCCGGTCCCCCGGTCGCCGGAGGACGTCAGGGGGCCCCCTCATTCATGACGAACGCTTATCGGTTCCGGAGGGCCGATTTCGGCTGCGGCTCCTGGTCCCCCTTTTTGTTTTCCGCCGCGGTGCAACCTCGGACTTCTCGTCCGACCCCGCCTCCGACCCACCCCCGGAGTCGGAGCGTTGGGATCGCCGGGTCAGATCGGCCCGCCACCCTTCCAACAGCTGCTGTTGGCGGGAGGCGCCTACTACCGAACCCACCCGTTCAGGATTGTTCTGGAGGACATCGAACAACCCCGATCCGAACTCTTCCACCAAACGCTCGGCCGTCTTCTTCCCGACCCCTTTGTAGGAGTTCGTCAGATACCGGATGAGGGCTGGAGGGTCGGTGGGAAGGCCCAGCACCCCGACATCGACGGGTTGCCCGGGGGACCCTTGGGGATGATCCCCCACGCTCGTCTCCGACCGGTCCCTGGTCCTGCTTCGGCGGGACCTGGCCGTCCGAGAGGCCGTGGCTTTTTTCTGTTCGGGTACCTTTCCGGTCTTTGCACCCTTTTCTGAGGGGCCGGTGCCATGGGTTTTTGCATCGCCGCCAGGGATGACCTGGCCCTCCAGGAAGGGGGGTGGTCCCTCTTCCGGCTTCCTCGTCTTCGATCCTCCCCGGCGGACACCGACTCCTCTTCGACCGGCCGGACTGGCTCGTTGAACGACAACCGCCTCCTCAGCCTCGCGGCCCGCTCCCGGTCCGGCCTCTTTTTCTCCGGAGGCTTCACCAGCCGTCACGGGCCGATCTTGCTCCTTCGGAGCCTTCCGTCGCCCACTGCCCCGCTTCTCCTTTTGAGGTTTCTCCGGCCGCGGAGAAACTTGATAGGTCCCTTCCTCGCGTTTCTCCAGATCGACTATCTCATGGTCATGAGCCTGCCGGAGAAACCGGCTGAATTTTCCGAATCCCAGAACTCCCTCATCGAAGGTGGAATCCAACTCCAACATCTTCCGCTTGAGATCCGAGTCTCGGACGCTCTCCATCCCGTCGTTCTCGGCCCGGAGGGCGGTGAGAGCACCGGTGAGGACCTCGTAGGCGCCTTTCAGGGGATCGCCTTTTCCGTCCCCCGAAGGGCCGCTGTCGCCACCCTCTTGGCCGGTCTCCTTCCGGGGCTTGTCCTTCGATGCCTTCTGGGCCTCCTTCTTCGATTTCCCTCGCCCCTTCCCTTCGGGCGCCGTGGCATCCTTGGCCCTCCCTTTTGCCGGGTCGCGACCGGACCGCCTCTTACTCTCATCCTTGGCGGTGGCGGTACGGGTGGAGGTGTCCTCTCCCTCCGCCGGAAGCACCTCATACTGGCCGTTTTCGAGTTTCCGAAGAGTCACGAGCTCCCGGGAGCCAGCTTCGGAGAGGAACCTGCTGAACTTCGAGAACCCGAAGTTCCCCTCGTCGAAGGTCGGGTCGATCTCGATCATGACCTGCTTGAGTCGGTCCGATCGCATGACGTCCTCGCGAGAGGCCATTCGTTCAACAGCCTGCTCGACCAGGATCCACGGATCGACGGGTTTGTTGTCGGAGTCCGTGGTTTTCCTCAATCCGGTGAGGGACGTATAGGAGTAGTATTCGTCGCAGTTCTGGACGAGAATGTCGGAGCTTGATTCCTGAATCCCCACCCCGATCACGTACTTACCGTACTCTTTGAGCTTCAGGACCAGGCTGGAGAAGTCACTGTCTCCAGTCAGAAGAATGAACGTGCCGATCTCCGGCCGAATAAACACCAGCTCGATGGCGTCGATGGCCATCCGAATGTCCGTGGCGTTCTTCTTCGAACTCCCATATGCCGGAGCGAAGATGAGGTCCACCGAGTTCTCGGATAGGGGCACGATGTATTGGGGATAACGGCGCCAATCGGCATAGGCCCTTTGAACCGTCACCTTCCCCTTGATGATGTCTGAGTTGAGGAGGTTGCTGAGCTCTTTGGAGAGGTCACTCCGCATTCCCATCGTGACATTGTCAAAATCGATGAGAAGGGCAGCGTTCAGCGCTTCTGGCTGGGGTCCGGCCGCACCCTTCGCGTGGGGCGCCCGGGAGTAGGGCGAACTCATGGTTCTACCATCTCGCAGTTTTAATGTTTTCTTTCCTTACTGCGAGACCTCTCCACCAACCCCAGTCCGTCGGAATCACGTTCCGAGCCGAATCTGGGACAGGTCGGAGGGGCCTCGTCGGGCCTCAGCCCTCCCGGCTAGTGAGCTCGGCCCGGACCATCCGGGCCAACTCAATCCGCCCGGGTTTTCCATTCCCCGTCCTGGGGAAATCGTCGAGGAAGCGGACCAGGTCCGGGACCTTATAGTCCGCTAGAGTCACTCGACACCAGTCCACCACTTCCGGACCGGTCACGATCGCCCCTTCGATGGGGACGATACAAGCACAAACGGCTTCACCAAGGACTTCGTCCGGAATCCCAACCACCGCCGCCTCACGAACCGCCGGGTGGAGTTGGAGCCGGTCCTCAACCTCCCGGGGGTAGACACTGAAGCCATCTCGAATGATAACCTCTCTGCGCCGGCCCACCAAATGCAGGTAGCCCTCGTCGTCAAGCATCCCCAGGTCCCCGGTGAGGAAGAAACCGTCTTCCCTCACAGCCCGGCGAGTGTCCTGGGGTTGCCTGTAATACCGGCTCATTACCCCGGGCCCGCGGAGGGCGATTTCCCCCACGCTCTCCAATGGAAGCGGAGATCCATCGTTGTCAAAGACCTGGATCTCGGTTCCCGGAAGTGGGCGCCCCACAGTCTGATGGCGTTTTTCCGGAGGGTCTTCGGGGCGGGTGATACAGGCCACGGAAGCGCACTCCGTAAGGGAATAGGCCACCCTGAAGTCCTCACAGAGACCCCTCTCCACGGCTTTTCTGAGGTCGTCCGACGCCGGGCCCCCGGCTGCCAGAGCCAGCCGTAAGGAGGAGAGGTCCAAGGACGCCTCCTCTTGCTCGAAAAGACCGGTCGAAAAGAGAGTTGGCACCCCGAAATGGACCGTGGCACGATGCCGCTGGATCAACGCCAGTGTCTCGGCTGCTCCGAAACCCGTTTGGAGAATCAAAGTTGAGCCGGACAGAATCGATCCCAGGATCCCCATGCCGAGGCCAAAGACGTGGAAGAAGCCTGTGACCCCAATGACCCGGTCCTCCGGCCCGAGATCGAGGGAACGGGCTGTCCCGGCAGCCGTCTCCAGGAGGTTCCCGTGTGTCATCTCCACACCCTTGGGTTTCCCCATTGTCCCGGCGGTGTAGAGGATCGCGAAGGTGTCTTCCCGGGGATTCAGGTCAACCTGGGGGTAGTCACGGCCCTCACCAGAGGAAAGGAGGTCCTCGAACTGGAAGATCTGGTCATCGTACCAGAGATCCTCCTCCCCCACCGTGACCACGTATTGGAGCTCCGGAAGCTGGGGCAGGAGCTCGTCAAAGAGGGAAAGGAAATCTTCCCCACCGTGTTCTTCCGCCGTGACAGCGACCACCGCCTCCGAATGCCTGAGCATGTACTGAAGCTCTGGCTTGGTCAGGTGGGGGTTCAATGGCACCACGACTGCGCCCAACTTCGCTGCTGCGAAGAGGGAAACCACGAACTCCGGGCAGGGCGGGAGGATCAGGGCAACTCGATCTCCGGCTTCGATCCCCAACGAGCTGAAGGAGGCGGCCAAGGCGTCGGACCGGGTATCTACCTGGCCGAACGTGATGAGCTCGTCCTGATGGAGAAGGAAAGCCCGTTCGGGGTCCCCCGTAGCTCGGTTGGCCAGGCAAGCCGCGACGGACATGCCCGTGACGCGCTCAAAAAGCGCCATTGCGCCTCCTGAATGGGTATGGGACAAGGCCACTGAAAGTAGAGATGGCCAGAGAGAGCGTCAAATCCGGATCCGAGCCCAGTAAATCCATAAGGGCCAGAGACTTGGGGGGATCGGCGAGAATCAGGTCAACCGCTGGCTTCAGTTAGGACCTCCAGGACGATTTCGTCCGGCACCTCACGGGCCCAATCCTCGTTCTGGGCCACCGCTCCCGGGTGCGCGAGAAGCACGTACCGGGGTTTCCCCCGTCTGCCCTTTTTATCGGATCTTGTGTATCCGAGAATCGTTTCCGGACCGAGGCCCTCTGGGACGGAGGTCGGGAGATCAAGGAGGCCCGCCATCTTCCGCAGCGTATCGGAGGTCCCCTTCCTCGTGACGCCCAAGCGCTCACCGACCTGGGCCTCCAGGACCATTCCAAGCGCCACACAGCTCCCATGAGGAAGTGAGTAGTTTCCGGCGGCTTCTACGGCGTGGCCCAAAGTGTGGCCGAAGTTCAGGACCTTCCTGAGCCCCGATTCCCGTTCGTCTTTGCTTACGACCTCCGCTTTGATCTCGATGGACCGGACCACGACACGCCCCGTCGCACCTACCTCACCCTTGAGAACACAAGGGATGTCGCCTTCGAGGTCCGCCAGGTAGACCGGGTCCAGGATCGCCCCATGCTTCACGGCTTCCGCCAGGCCTTGGGCCCGTTCCTCCACGGGGAGCGTCACCGCCACCTCCGGGTCTACCACGACCAGGTGGGGGGGATGAAAAGCCCCCACGAGGTTCTTGCCCTCGGGCACGTCCACCCCGCTCTTCCCGCCAACCGAGGAGTCGATCATGGCCACCAGGCTGGTGGGGACCTGCACCAACGGGACTCCTCTCATGAAAGTGGCCGCCACAAAACCAGCGAGGTCCCCGGTGACCCCTCCACCTACGGCCACGACGGCGCTGTCCCGTCCGAATCCTGCGTCCAACATCTCCCCTGTCAGGCGAGCCCACTGTTCCCGGGTCTTGGATGCTTCGCCCGGCGGGAACGTGAAGAGATGAGCAACCCTACCCTCCTTTTCCAGCCCTTCCACAATGGGGGCACCGTAGAGCTCCCCCACGGTTTCGTCGGCGATCACCGCATACCGATGGGCCTTTGCATGGGCGGGTATCATCTGCGGGAGGGACCTGCGGATGCCCGGCCGGACTCGGATCGTGTATCCGCGGGCTTGGCCTCCCGCCTGAACCTGGATGGTATCTTCAAGAAACACGGCTGTTTTTCCCTTTCGCTCCCCTGGTGGCCCCTCTGACAGTCCAGGCTCTAGCCCCGGATCGTTTCGCTGATTTGAACCGAGATCTCTTCAGGGATCCCAACCTTGAGGACGGCGCCCGGCCGCCCGAGGACCTCCGTCCGCTCCAACGTCCCGGGAGTCGGGAGACCTTCAGCGGAGCTGCGAAATCCCTCGACAAATCGGTCACGCTCATCAATCGAATCCCACACGCTGATCCAAATCAGACCCACCGCACCCGAGGATGCCTTCAACAGGGCATACCGGTCACCATCCCATCCGTTCGCCAGGCCGCGGCCCTCCGGACCCAGGTGTTCCTCCAGGAGGACCTCGAACTCCCCCTGCCCGAAAGTGTTCCCATATAGGGTCTCGAACCCCGGTACGGACTCGATCACGAGGTCCGTGGGCATGTCCGCCTCAGGTCCAAATGCCAGCTCCGGCCGAAGGATCTGTTCGGTGGATTGGGGGAGATGGGCCCCGAACGGCGCGGGGCGCCCCTCTTGGTTCTTCCAGAGAGCCGAGACGAAGGAAAAACCACGGAGGTAAGGAAAAAGAAGTGCCTCTTGGACGATGGTGGGAGCTGAGCCGAGAGCAGGGTACTGGTCTCGCATCGCCTCCATGGCCGGGCCCAGGAGCTGGGAAATGTCCGGGAGCTCCGAGAGATCGACGGGTTGTCCGCTGGCCTGCTCGGCCATGTACTCCATCATGATCAGGGTTGCGTGCCCCTCGATGGCTGACTGGGCGGCAGCTTGATGGTCGTTTCCTCTCTCCTCGGCGGTGAGGGAGTCGAGGTTTGCGGTCTGGTCTTGAACCGCGTGGACCAACTCATGGATGAGGACCCCTTCCAACATCTCTTCGGGCATGTCATCCATGACAAAGAGGGCCGTAGAGTCCGGATCGTAGAACCCGGCCACCTGCTCCTGGTACACTGATGCCAACAGCTCCCTCAGATCCAAGCCTGGATCCACCAACCCGACCAGCGAGTAGACCTGGGTAAGAAGAGCGGCTTCGTCGGGAGGGAATTCTTCATCCAATTTGTACAGCAGGTACCTCTCCAGCTCTTCTCTGGTCCTCCGTTCCGCCCGAATTGGTCGCACGAGCTCCATTCTCGCTCTCGCGGCCAGCTCGGGAAGGAGGGCGGAAACCCTGGCTCCAAGATCCGGATCTGACGACGTGACGAAGGTCGTATCCACGACCTGGGGTGCACAGCCCGTGAGCAGCATCGCGAGCGCTGCGGTGGCTACGATCATTATCCGCATTCCTTTTCCAAACCCTCCGGACTCAAAATCATACAAACGTCCGCAGGCTCCATTGGCCAACGTTTGGCGGTATCACTTACCAACATGCCGGTCTCCGGATCCCGGAGACTGGGTTCCCTTTCCAGCAAGGGGCGGACCACAAAGGTCTATTCTTCCCGCTGGGAACGGGGCACCTGGAGGCCGAATAAGAGGTGCTCTAGGCGATTCCCAAGGTGTGACCTTGAGCCAACCACCAAAGGGGAGTTGGCTCGGCGGGGACCGTCAACCTCCTGGTACCCGGCCGTACCGGTCCTCAATTCGGACCACGTCATCGAGGTGGGGGGTGGACGCTTCGAATACGTCGCACTCGGTCACTGCCTGCATCCTGTGAATGGTCCCAGGTACGACCCGGTAGGCCTCCCCTTCTTCCAGCTCTACCTCTTCGAGCACTTCCATGGAGGAGCCGACCCAGAAACGCATCCTCCCGGAGTAAAGGAAGATTGTCTCGTCCTTCACCTCGTGATACTGGAGGGAGAGGGATTCCCCGGCGTTGATATGGAGTTTCTTCCCCACGTATTCTGATGATTGGGCCCAGATCAGTTCGTAGCCCCAAGGCTTTTCGACTCGATGGGGAGCCTGTTTCACAGGTCTTTCCTCCGCCGGCGTTGAAAGTTGGATTGGTCGGTCCAAAACAAGCGACCGGCCCGGCTCAAAACAGTGTCGTTGATGGGGAGTCGGGTCAAGGTTCAGAGGCACGGAGAGCCTTGCACCGAACCACTCCATCCTGCCGCAAAATGGCGCTGAGGGATTGTGCCCAGGCCGTCGGGGGAGGTCTTGATTACCCCGGAGGAGTCGGAGAAAAGGCCCAAAAACCCGGGCCGGATCCGACATTCGGCCCTGGGGGTAGGACAAAACGGCACGGGAGTTGCGCCCAGGTGGGCAGTCTCGAAGGGTATGGGGAGAAGGCCCGATCCCTGCGGACCCTTCTTGTCGGAATCGGACCGTAAGATGCCAGGGAGATCATGTCGAACACCAACTCCGACCCGAACAGCGGCTCCAAATCCAAGCTTCCACGGCTCATTCTTTTCGCCGCCGGACTCTTCCTTTTTGGAGCCATCGGTGGGGGTTGGGGAGCTTGGCAGAACCTCTGTGTCGACTGCCCTTCCATTGCCCAGATCTCCACGTGGGAGCCCCAGGAGACCAGCAAGATCCTCAGCCACGACGGGCGCTTGGTGGCCGAGATCGGTCTCGAACGGAGGACGCCGGTTGCCCTGGAAGATCTCCCCGAACACGTCACCCATGCTTTTGTCGCCCTGGAGGACAAGCGCTTTTACTCCCACCGTGGATTTGACATCCGGGGGATCTTACGGAGTGCGTTCCGGGTTGTGGTGAACCGATCGTTCTCCGGCGGGGGCGGAAGCACCATCACCCAGCAGTTGGCCCGAAACATGTTCGAGGAGCGGATCGGACGGGAGAAGCGTATCGCCCGGAAGTTGAAGGAGCTACAAGTGGCTCTGGCCCTCGAGGGCACCTACTCCAAAAACCAGATCCTGGAAGCCTACATCAACCAGATCAACTACGACCGGGGTTGGTACGGCATCCAGACGGCGTCCAGGAACTACTTCGGGAAGAACGCTTCGGAGCTCAATCCCGCGGAAGCGGCCATGCTCGCGGCCATTCCGAACCGTCCCGCTTACTACAACCCAATCCGGAATCCCGAGAACGCACTTCGGCGCCGAAATCTGGCTTTGGGTTTGATGGTTGACCAGGGGTTCCTCACGGAGGAAGAGGGAGAGGAATGGAAGGCCTACCCCCTGCCGGAATCACAAGCGGAGCCCCGAGAAGGTCTTGCCCCTTATTTCCAGGAGTGGGTCCGGCAGACGCTGGACGATCGGTTCGGGAGCCAGCTCTATACCGGTGGGTTCACCGTCTATACCACCCTCGACCTCGACATCCAGGCCGCAGCCGAGCTCTCCATGGAAGAGGGCTGGGCCTATATCGAGGGGCTCTCTGGGTTCGAGCATCCTCTTTATGAAGAATACGCCGACCAGACGGAGCCATTCGAGGAAGCCGAGACACCCTACCTGCAGGGCCTTCTCATAGCTCTCGATCCCCACACCGGGGGCGTAAAAGCAATGGTCGGTGGGCGGGACTTCCGACACTCGAAGTTCAACCGGGCCACCCAGGCCCTCCGCCAGGCCGGGTCTTCTTTCAAGCCATTTGTCTACGCGGCCGCCCTGGGGAGCGGTATTCCAGCCTCACACATCCTGGTGGACGCTCCAGTTGTTCTCCCGCAGGTGAGCGGAGAGGAATGGAAGCCCCAGAACTTCACCGAAGAGTTCCTCGGGCCAATCACGATCCGCGAGGGTTTGAGGCGATCCATCAACATGATCGCCATCAAGCTGGGGTTGGAAGTCGGGTTGGAGACCGTGGCCCAGACGGCTCAACGGATGGGTCTGCGGACCGAGATCGAGCGGTTTCCTTCCACGGCCATCGGAGCGGCGGAGATCATCCCCCTCCAGATGGCCGAAGCCTACGCGACTTTCGCTGCGCTGGGCACCAGGGTCCGGCCCCAACCGATCTTGAGAGTCCTCAACCGAGAGGAAGAAGTTCTCTGGGAGCCGGAACCCGAACGAGCTCAGGTCCTTGATTCCCTTACGGCCCGCATCATGGTGTCCATGCTCGAGGACGTGGTGGCCCAGGGTACCGGGTACAACGTCCGGGATCCCAGCCGGGGGAATCTCACCTATGATGTCCCCGCCGCCGGGAAGACCGGCACGACCAACGATGCCACGAACGTTTGGTTCCAGGGGTTTACCCCGAACCTCATGGCTACCGTGTGGTTCGGAATGGACCGACCGGTCACCATATGGGAGGGTGCAACCGGGGGCGGTTTTGGTGCTCCCGTTTGGGGCAAGTTCATGCACCGGGTGTACGTCGGGGACAGCACACAGGCCCATGCGGATTCAGTGTTCCGAGCCCGGTACCTGAGTGTTGATACCACCGCGGTGGGCGTTCTTCCCGGAGCGGATTCCACAATGGCCCCGGGGGCGGAGGAGGAAGAGTCCGAAGCAGGTCCGGCTCGCGGGTACCTGCTGCCGATTCCCGAGCCCTGGCCAATCCTCCCGGGCCTGGTCACCAAGGACGTGGACAACCGCTCCGGCCTCCTGGCTTCCAGATGGTGCCCGGCGGACTCCGCCTATGCCGAGCTTTACCTCCCTGGCACCGAGCCCACCGAGTTCTGCGACATGACAGGTTTCCGTATTCGCCGGGCCCCAACGCCGCGGGAGCGGGACCGGTGACCGAAGCCACGCCTAGGGTTCCGGAGCCTGGACTTTATCCGACCAGGCGGTGACGAATCAAAGAAGAGGAGGTGGTTGGAGGTTCAGGAACTACGACGACGGCCTGTCTCAAGACATCGAGGCCCTTCCTCAACCCTGCGGGGTCCCTGGCATGGACCTCGCCCAGAGGATCCCCGACTTCCACTCGGTCACCCAAGCGAACCCCGAGGCTGAAGCCCACACTCAGGTCCACCGGGTCTCCCATCCGTTTTCGTCCCCCCCCCAACTCCACGACTCCGTAGCCGAGAGCCGTCGGCGAGATGCCACCTACATAACCGGACGAACCGGACTCCGCGGGGGCAATCTCTTGAGCTCGGGGGATTCGTGAAGGCTCCTCCACGTGGGAGGGGTCACCGCCCTGCAATTCCACGAGCTTTGCCATCCGGTCGATCCCTCGACCCGATGCCAGGGCTTCCCTAGCTCTCTCAAATCCATCCTCGGGTGTGGGAGCCAGGTCACCGAGGAACAGCATCTCCCCCACCAGGGCAGCCGAGAGATGGGCCAGGTCGGCCGGACCGTCCCCGGCGAGGCAACGGAGTGCCTCAGCCGTTTCAAGGCCGTTTCCCACTGCGTGCCCCAAGGGCGCGCCCATGTCGGTCACCAAGGCCGTGGTCCGGACCCCTCGCTGTTCTCCCAGGTCTACCATGGTCCGGGCCAAGTCCAGGCTCTCCTCCTCCCCGGGGAGGAAGGCGCCGCCACCGGTCTTCACGTCCAGGACCAAACCGTCCAGGCCTTCCGCCAGTTTCTTGCTCATTATGGATGCTGAGATGAGGGGAACCGACGGAACGGTGGACGTGGCGTCCCTGAGGGCGTAGAGACGCCGGTCCAGGGGAGCGATCTCACTCGTTTGGCCGATCATCGCCACCCCAACACGCTCCAGAACGGACCGAAACTCCTCCAGAGTCAACTGGGTTCGGAAGCCGGGGATTGCCTCGAGCTTGTCCACAGTTCCCGCCGTGTGCCCGAGGCCTCGCCCAGACATCATGGGGACGCACAACCCAAGCTCGGCTGCCAAAGGGGCCAACACCAGAGAGGTTTTGTCTCCGACCCCCCCTGTGGAGTGTTTGTCGACTTTGGGGAATGGGATTTCACCGAGGTCCAACACGTCGCCGGAATGAATCATCAGGTCGAGGAGCGACTCCAGCTCCGTCCGGCTTAAACCCTGGAAATGAACGGCCATGAGGAAGGCCGCCATCTGATAGTCCGGAATCTCGTTCCTCAGGAATCCGAGGAAGAAGCTCTCCAACTCCCCCCGGTGGAGCTCCTCGCCGCGCCTCTTCTTTTCGATGAGGCGGGTGGGGATCGCCCCGTTCACTCGCTGCTCAGCCGCTTCCGAGCGCCTTTCAAAACCTCGTCAACCCGGGTCCGAACATCCTCCGCAACTTCGTCCCAGCGGTCACCCGTGGATTTCCGGAGCTCCACAGCCGCCCGCCCGATCTTCTTCCTCGTGCGGCGGCCGCTTTGCGGGGCCGAGAGGAGGGCGGCGGTGGCTCCGATTGCGGCCCCCAATAGGAGACCAGCCACAAACCCAACCAGTTGATCTTCAGAACCGTCACTCATTCTCTTTTCTCCTATCCCAGGTCCCGTGGGCCACCCTTCACCTACACTGTTTCATCCAAGGTAAAGGCCCGGTTCCGGCGTGAGAACCATGTCGGGCAGCAAAGTGTCCCGTGGTTCTACCTTTCTACCTCCTTATATTAAACGTTGGTCCATGGAAGGGTGTTGCAAAAAGGGGGTGCGGCCCCGCATGGGGAGCTTGCGGATGCTAGACAAGGAAGGACGACGAATGCGATGCTGAGGTATCGGGGAGGAGTTCTGACGCAGTGTAGCGCCGCAACCTCCCTATGCCCTTTGGGTTACGACGGCACGGGGCCATCTGCTTCGTTGGGACTTCTCGACGTAGCGCATGGCTATGCCAGCAAAGCCCCGCCTTGCATATCGCCTCGTGGCGTTCGTAACGGGGCTCGCCCCCTTTTTGCAACACCCTTCGAATGATGAGAGCCCTAGGAATTGACTTCGGAGAACGCCGAATCGGGTTAGCGCTGAGCGATCCCACCGGTATGATCGCGGCCCCGTTACCGACCCTGAAGAGGCGGGCCGGCAAACGCCCTCCCATTGCCGCCCTGGCTGCGATCGTTGAGGAGCACCAGGTCGAAGTCTTGATCATGGGCCTCCCCCTGACCTTGGAAGGAGAGGATTCGGAATGGACCCGAACGGTGAGGCGGGTTGGCGCAGCCCTGTCTGAGCGTACCGGCCTCCGGGTGCATTATGTTGACGAGCGGCTCACCTCGGTTAGAGCAGAAAGGGCGGTCAGATCCTTGGGACTCCCCAAGAAAAAACGTGAAGACAAGGAAAGGGTGGACGCCGCAGCGGCGGTTTTGATCCTCCAAAGCTGGCTCGACCTCCCACCGGAACGGCGAGCATCCGTCTCATGAAGAGACGGATGCTGATGGCCGTCGGCGTGGTCGCCCTGCTTGTAGCCGGAGGGTCCTTAGGTCTTAAGGCCTTGGTGCATGGCCCCCAGGGGGAACCTCAGGGTCCCCTTGTTGAGGTCGCGATTCCGCCAGGAGCCGACTTCCACGAAGTGGTAGATATACTCGATGCCCGCGGCCTGGTCAGGAAACCCGGCCTGTTCCGCCTCTACGCTCGGATCAAGGGAGCCGACACCCAGGTACGTGCCGGTCCGTATGCGTTTCCCGCTCCCGCATCCTGGCGCCGGCTTCTGACCGATCTCACCGAGGGCAGGGTCCTGACCCAGACCATGACCATCCCCGAGGGCTTCACCCTCAAACAGATGGCCCCAAGGATTGCTACCATCACGGGCCTTCCTGAGGACTCCGTCCTGGACAATCTGACGGCCCCTGGCCTGGAAGACGTTTGGAACGTCCCTGGCCCCGGACTCGAGGGGTACCTCTTCCCCGATAGTTATTACTTGGCCCAGGGGGTCCCCTTGGGCGACGTCCTGGCTGCCATGGTCGGCCGCTACCGGGACTTCTGGACCCCCGAAAGAGTCTCCGCGATGGAGGGCTTGGGCATGACTGAGGCCGAAGTTGTCACCTTGGCTTCCATAATCCAGGCTGAAGCCAGACTCACGGAGGAAATGCCCACCATCGCATCGGTCTATCACAACCGGCTGGCCCAAAACCACCTCCTCCAAGCCGATCCCACCGTTTTGTACGCCCTGGGTGGACCCAGGGCCCGTTTGCTCTACGCCGCGATGGACTCGGTGGCGGGCAGCCCCTATAACACCTACACCCACGTGGGTTTGCCACCGGGACCCATCGGGGCTCCCGGTGCCGCGGCGCTGGAAGCAGCTCTTTCCCCAGCTGAAACCGATCTCTTTTACTTCGTTGCCCATCCGGACGGGAGTCACATCTTCTCCCGGACCCTCACGGAACACAATCGAGCTGTGGCAGAGAGCCGTCGGCTCTGGGATCGCCTCCGGCGGGAACAGGCCCAGGGGCAAGGCGATGACCCTCGCTGAAGCCCTCAGCCTCATCGTTATCACGGATCGAGGCCTGGCCCATCCACGGCCCGTGGAAGAGGTGGTGGTGGACGTACTAAGGGCAGGGGTAAAGGCCATTCAGCTCCGTGAAAAAGACGCCCCTCCCAGAGAGCTATTGGAGTGTGCCCTGACCCTGCGAGAGAAGACGCGGGAGTTCGGCGCCCTCCTGTTTGTCAACGACCGGCTGGATGTGGCGCTGGCTGCTGGAGTGGACGGGGTGCACCTGGGCCCGGATGATATCCCAGTCGCGGCAGCCCGAGGGGCAGCGCCCCCTGGCTTTCTCATCGGAACCTCTACCGACATCCCAGGCGTGGCCCGGGATCTCCAAGCGGCCGGAGCGGACTATATCGGATGCGGAGCCGTGTTCCAGACCACCACCAAGAAAGACGCTGGGGAGGTAATCGGGATTGATGGCCTGGCCGCGGTAGCCGCGGCGGTGGACATCCCCGTTGTGGGGATCGGGGGCGTGACACCCGAGGGGGCTCGAAAGATCGCAGAAGGCAGCGAGGCCGTCGGAACCGCCGTCATCAGCGCCGTGATGGCCGCTTCCGAACCTGGCCGGGTGGCACAGGAGCTGATGCGTCCTTTCACCCGCACCGAGACGCTGGAAGAGCTTTGACCATTAAGGCGGTTATCCTCTGCGTAGGTCTTTTCTGCGCTCTCTGGGGTTGCAGCTCTGAGAATGGAATCGCAGCTCCGGCCTCCCCTTCCCTCACCCCCGGCGATCACACTTTTAGTCACGGTTTTGGGGGGCGAATGCGGCGGTTCCTGGTTCGAGTGCCGCCCGCAGATCCTCCATCGTCCGGAGCCGCCGTCCTCCTGGCCTACCACGGGGGTGGCGGGAATCCGGAACAGTACCAGCCCACTGCTGGGTTGGATGCCGTGGCCGATCGAGAAGGCCTTGTGGTGGTCTACCCCGCTGGAACGGGGCAGGTGGAGGGAACCTTTACCTGGAATGCAGGCCCTGGATGTTGTGGTTTTGCCCGGGATGAAGGAGTGGACGACGTGGGCTTTTCCCTGTCTATCATCAGGGAACTCGCCAAGCTCCACCCAATCGACACCATGCGGGTATTCGCAACGGGCCATTCCAACGGATCCATGATGGCCTATCGCCTCGCGGCGGAAGCGCCAGGGAAGGTCGCCGGAGCCGTGGGTGTGGCCGGTACCATGCAGCTTCCCACCGTCACTCCTGGCGGGCCGGTTCCTCTCCTCCATATCCACAGCGAAGACGACCCGCGTGCCTTCTATTTCGGAGGTGTGAGGGAGGATCGGATCCATCCCCCCGTTTCGGAGATGCTGGAGCTCTGGGCCTCGGCCAACGGCTGCGGCGCCACGGGGGCCGAAGTGGAGTCTAAGATGGGAATTCCGGGAAGCCAGGACGACGGACACACAGCCCGGCTGCTTCGCTGGACATGTACCTCCGCACCTCTTGAGCACTGGAGGTTGACCGGAGCAGGCCACTCCTGGCCAGGGCATCGTATCTCCGCGGCTCGGGAGTTGGTGGTCGGGCCCGACACCAAGGTGATCTCGGCTGCCGAGGAAATCTGGCGATTCCTGCAAGGGCTGCTCTAAGGCTTTTCAGGCCACTCTGCCCCACTCCCCTTTCCCATCGCCGACGACTCCAATATGACACGGAGCTTGAGTACGACTCTGAGGAGTTGGACTTCGTCGGATCCTCGGCGTATGCCTGGGGATGGTTCCGACAATCCTTCAACCCGAAAGACGGGAGCGACTCGCTGGAAATGGGGGAAAATTCCTGGACGTGTTCAAGAAGAACGATGCGGCGAACGGAAGCTGGTTCGTTGTGCCTTCAGCACGGACGAAGAGTAAGCCCTCCGAGGACCCCGCGGATCGATCTGGTTTGGCGATCAGACCCTTCCTGGGGAGATAATAGCAAAGAGCCCGTCCCCGGCTAATGCGCCGAGACGGGCTCTTCTTCAGATGAAGCTGGCAGCGACGTACTCTCCCACCGGATAGACCAGCAGTACCATTCGCGCGGTGGGGCTTATCGGCCGTGTTCGGGATGGGAACGGGTGTGACCCCCACGCCATAGCCACCAGCACCAGTCGGCTGCTGATCGTGGCGCCGGGCTTCGTTGGGCTTTGTCG
>JANQDZ010000086.1 GCA_028278645.1 Longimicrobiales bacterium
GAGGGCGACCGTGCAGGCGATCACCGTGGCCTCTGAGACCCAGATGGAGGAAAAAGGCAGGGAGCCGGCCCAGGCAACCGACGCCCCGATGACCTGCAAGATCATCTCCACCCCCGACGCGAAAAACCGGCCGAGTCCTTGGTGGAGGGTTGAGATGACGAGGCTGAGGAAGATTCCCGGTATGGCCAGGGCAACCAAGGGGGCTACGACGAGGGTCACCGGGATTCCCACGACCGATACTCGGCCGAAGTGCCATGCAACCAAGGGAAGGGTGGCGAGGGTGGCCGATACGCCTGCCGCAACCCCACTGACCACAACCTGGGGGACCTTTCCCCCTGACTTCGTCAAGATCCACTCCCTGACCGCCCGGTACCCAACCAACAGACCCACCGCCCCGGCAAAAGAGAGTTGGAATCCAGGTCGGCGGAGTGCTATGGGATCCAATGCCAGAAACAGGAGGAAAGCTGTGGCCACGGCCCCCAATGGAGCGACGGACCGGTTCAGGATTCGGCCCAAGGCGAGAACTGTGAGGAGTGCGGCGGCTCGGAAGGCAGCGTCAGGCACCCCGATGGCCAGGACATAGGCCCACACTCCGGCGCTGGCCAGCAGGATTCTCACGCGGTGGGAGAGGCCCGTGAAGCCGAGGAGGAGAAGTAGCAACCCGCCGACGACCCCCACATGGAAGCCGGAAATGGCCAACAGATGAGCCGTCCCGGCCCGGGCAAAAGCCTCCCGAACCTCTGGGGAAAGCCTGTCTTTTCTGGCCCAGACCAGGGCCGTTGCGAGGGGGGCGGTGCGAGGGAAGAGGTCAACGAGGCGACCCTGGACCCATCCGCCGATCTTGGTCACGCCGTACCGCACCCGGGCCAGCGGCCCAGCCGACTCCAGGAGTCCCAGGCGCTGGACGGGATCCGGAACAGAGGTCACCTGGAGGTACCCGGCCCATTTGGGGTCGGCGGACTCAAAAGCGGGGGTCCGTCGCCACCGGCCCCGGAAGGCAACATCGTCTCCGGCCCGGGCTCCCTCCCCTAGCCGCCGTTCCGCGATCAACCGGTCGGGAACCACCACCCGGAGCGTACTCCGGCAACCGGGGAGGAAACCGACCGTGGGGAGGATCTCCCCCCGGCCGTCCACAAGGGGACCCACCAGTAATCCGTGGACGGTCAGGTCCTTCCCTTCCGGGAGGTTGAGACGACAATCCTGGCTCAGTTGGCCTTTGCCAGACTGAGTCGACGCAAAGCCGGCGGTCAAGCCCAGGAGGACGGAGATCCAGCGTGAATTGGGGCGGGGGGATGGGTCGTTGGGAACGAGTAGGATCGGCAGGAAGGGGACCATCCAGAGGGGATGGACACCGAGGTGGGAAAGGGTAGCCCCTGCGCCAACGGCCAGGGCCAGCCATGCCACCGGAGGGGATCGGGCCAACCTCAGCAAACAGTCACCAAATCATCCTACGTCCGGCGTTACCTCGTTCATGGGGTCCCGGGTCGCTTCCCCGGTCCGTGGAGCCTGGATCGCCTCCTCCGTCGGAGACTCCTGTATCGTATCCGCCGTCGGTGGATCCTTCCCTTTCGCCGGGCTGAGGGCCTTTTCCCCAGCCTCTGGCGAGTCCTGCTCGGCGAAGAGGTCTCGCTGATTCCGATCGATCCAGGTTTGCTCCTGCCTGGCCTCATCTGCCAAGCGTTCCCGAAGAATCTTTCGGACCTTCAGATCGGAGTGGATCCCGGTGACGAACATGAGGACCATGCCCGCAAAAAGGCCGCAGAACGCAACGAGGGCCACCGGCACCCGGTAGAGAGTGATGAGCCATAGGTCCAGGGTCACGCGATGTCCTGCGTTCACGGCAGCAAAGCCCATGGCCAGGAGGACGACCACTAGAACCGATAAGACCCCCAAGAACCTGGTCATCCCTCCTCCTTCCCGGACCCGTCACCTACGAGGGAGCCCACAAACGTTGCACCAGTGGTGCGGGTGAGTTCGAGGGTTTGATAGGACCCCATCTGGAGTTCCCTGCCTCGAAACACCGCCACCTTGTTCCGGCGGGTCCGACCCAACATAAAGCCCGCTTCTCTCCCTCGATTCTCCACCAGGACTTCTTCAACCCATCCTACCTCCGCCTGGTTGATCTGCCGCTGGATCCCCCGCGTCAGCTGGATCAGCTCGTCCAGCCTGGCCCGGCCCTCGTCCTCCGGAATGAGGTCCTCCTCGGGGAAACGGGTGGCCGGAGTCCCTTCCCGCGGAGAAAACCGATAGGTGAAGGCATCGTCGAACCGGACCTCTCTCAGGACGGACAGAGTGTCCTGGAACTCTTCGGCCGTTTCTCCGGGGAACGCGACGATAACATCCGTAGAAAGGGCGATGTCCGGGACCCCGCTCCGAATCATCTCCACCTTCTCCATGAACTCGGGAACGGTATGCCGTCTGAGCATCCGTTTGAGTGTCCGATCGTTACCGGCCTGGAGGGGCAGGTGGAGTTGTTCGCAGACCGCAGGTTCCTCCGCCATGACCGCAACAAGAGCCGGGGTAACGTCGTTGGGGTGGGGGGAGGTGAACCGAACCCTTCTGATCCCCGGCATCCTCGCCACAGCCCGGAGCAGGCGGGGGAAGTCCCAGTCACCATTCTGGTAGGAATTGACCGTCTGTCCCAAAAGGGTGACCTCGGTGATCCCACGTTCCGATACGCCTCGAATCTCGTCGAGGACGGCCTGGGGATTGCGGTTCTTTTCCGGGCCCCGAACGTAGGGAACGATACAGAAGGTGCACCGGTGGTTGCATCCTCGTTGGATGGGAATCCACGCCGAAACGGTGGAGGTCCGCCGCAGCTCGAGGCCCTCGTAGTCTTCGGTCGGGTCAAGGTCGAGGACCGTTAACCCGCCACCCTTCCCCTTTCCCTTTTTCCTGGGCTCCAGTTGGACCAACCCGGGTCCAGCGTGTGCACTCTCCGCGCCGAGGCCGTTCACCCCGGACGTCTTCGACGCCACAATGGTCCCCAAGGCGTCCGGAAGTCCGCGATACCCGTCTGGCCCCATCACCAGGTCCACGTAGGGTACTTTCCGTACGAGTTCTTCGCCCATCCGCTGGGCCATGCAACCGGTGACACCCAACAAAAGCTCCGGGTTCTTCTCCTTCAGGCCATTGAGTTGGGCGACCCGCCCCAGCACCCGCTGTTCCGCATGGTCTCGGATTGCGCAGGTATTCACCAACACAACGTCCGCCTCCTCCGGCCTCTCCACGAGCTCGAACCCGTTGGACGCCAGGATCCCGGACATCAGCTCACCATCGCTGATGTTCATTGGGCACCCGTAGGTTTCGACGTAAGCCTTTCTTGGTGTCGGCATCTCGTATCAGTTCAGGGGACCGTGGGACAAGTCAATATACAGATCCTCCCCCTCCGCTTGGAGGCGTCCTCTGTGTAAACGGAGGGGCACGTCCCCATGTATGCTGGTCGATGGTCCCACCTTGACTCTCAAATAGTCTTCGGTCAGGGCCCACCCACCTTCGCCCTCCAGGACGACCTCGGCCATCTGTCCAACCCGCCCCCGTCGGTAGGAAGATCCCTTCTCCAGTGCCAGCTCTCGTAACTCCTTGGCCCTCTCCCCGGCTATGCGTTGCGGGACTGGATCCGGGAGGGTTTCCGCCGGAGTTCCGCTCCGAGGGGAAAAGGGGAACACATGGAGATAGGTGAACGGCAGTTCCTCGATGAGCAGCCTCGTCTGGGCGTGGTCTTCGGTCGCCTCCCCCGGGAATCCGGAGATGACGTCGGCGCCCAGCCCCAAGACCGGAAACCGGTCCACGATATCCAGCGTTCGTTCCCTGTACTGATCCCGGGTGTGCCACCGGCGCATGCCTCGGAGCACGGCGTTGGATCCGCTCTGCATTGGCATGTGGAGGTGCGGGACCAGCCGACCGCCGGAGGATTCCATCAGATCCAGAAGGAGATCGTCTACTTCTGTGGCTTCGACGCTCCCCAGGCGGAAACGAACACTCGGGACCTTCTCGAGAAGGGCCGCCACAAGGGTCGAGAGAGTGGTTTTCTTCTGGAGGTCGATTCCATAGTGCCCGATGTGAATCCCGGTGAGGACGAGCTCCGGATGGCTCTCGGCAAGCAAGGCCGCTTCGGCCACCAGCTCCCTTTCTTCCCGGGATCGGCTACTCCCTCTCGCCAGCCTCGTGGCGCAAAATGAGCACTTCCGATCACAGCCGTCCTGGATCTTCAACCACCCGCGGGTACCCCCGGCTCTCCGACGAAGAAGCTGCCCCCCCACCGGTTCCCCGTGCATCGCGTCCAATGCCGCTCTGGATTCCAAGGGCACCAGCTTCAAACCTTCCCCTCCCGCCTCGCCGGGGTGGCACCCGGATCCCTCCGTGATTCCCAACGTGGCTCTGGCAACCTCAACGGGATCGTGGCCCTCCACGACCGCCACTACGCCTTCCATCTTCCGGTATGTCTGAGGGTCGAGGGCGGAGGAACAACCAGCCACAACAACCTGGAGCCCCGGGTTTTCCCTGCGGACTCGGCGGATGAACCTTCGAGCGTCAGCATCGGCTTGGTTGGTGACGGTGCACGTGTTCACGACGCATAACTCGGCCTTTTCGGTCGAGGCCACGGCCGTGGAGCCTAGCGCCTCCAGCTCCTGCCGCATGCGTTCTGTGTCGTATTGATTGGCTTTACAGCCGAAGGTCCTGAAGAGGACGCGCAACCTTCACCCCCTGGCGACCTTGTGCGCGGCCGCACCCCACGTTTTTCTTGCAGCCTCCTAGAAGCTTCCTACCCGGAACGTCAGTGAAGCCCTCCAGAAGGACTCGGATAAGGATCCCGCCTTTCGCGAGCCCCGCTCGAAGGCGATGTCCACGGTTCCGACAAAGCCCGCTTGTGGGGGAACGAGGTTCAACCCGATCCCACCGGTCAGAACGTTCTCTATGGGGTTTTCGCCCTGGAAGGTGAAAGGCATGGCAGACCGCCGGGCTCCAAGCCGGATGGGGAAATTCCGTTCCCCCATCTGAGGCCCACCCCACTCCACCCCCCCACCGAAGCTCCAGACGGATCCCACCACCGCCTCGGAGGAGAGGAAGTCGTTGGAGGCCTTCCAGTCGGCAAATGACATCCCCAACGAAAGGGCCAGGCGAGGAGTGAGGATTCCAGAAGCTCCCACACGATACTCGGTGGGGACATCGAAGGTCACGGTGCCACCGCTGGTACCGGGTTGAGGTTCGGCCTTCAGATCACCGGACCAGTTTACCACACCCCCTAGGCGGACTGCCTGAATGGGATCCCACTGAAAGCCTATGGAGGCCGTTGGGCCGCTGTATTGCCATCTGCCGCCCGTTCCGAAGGGGGCCGCCCCCGTCACCTGCTCCGCGTCGATCAGCCGGCTGAATCGCCTTGTGACGGAGCCGATTCGGGATCCCACGGTCAATCCAAGGGACAGGTCTTCCCCCAGGCGGTGAGCCCACCCCAACTGAAAGGTAGAGACCCCGCCGTCCGATTTAAACACATCGGTCACAGGTACCTCGGACCCGTGGAAGTCTTGGGTCGTGGCTTCCTGGACCTCCCATCGTTGGTCGAAATACGAGGTGATGTGGAGGACGGCGGTTCCACCGAGGGAGGGGACAGGGTAGGCCAAACCCAACTGAGGGAATCTGGTACCCTGGGTCGAAGCAGACTGACCGGAAAGGGACACGTCCACCCACTGGGGCTGAAGCGTGATTTGGGCCGTCGGCAGGTAGATCCTCGCCGCGGAAGCCACGTCCACCGGGGACAATGACGGTCCTAGCATGCCCACGCCCAGGGTACCCAAGGCCCTTGCCCTGGCGCCCATGGGATCCATGGGCATTCCCAAGCCCTGGCTACCAAACAGGGATTGGCCCGAGACGGGCGGAGCGGCGAAGGTCAACCCGAGCAGGGTGAAGAGAAGAGCACGTCTCATCGGATCAGCACGTCGTCTGCAAGGGTTAGAACGAGCTTGAGCTGTGGCCCCAGTGGGCTTCCCGGCCCCTCGAAGGAGGCAAAGGAAAGGGCCAGCGGCTCGAAACTGGAGAGGAGCGCCAGCGTCTTCGGGGCTTCGATACCTACGAGGGACTCCTCTCCGATCAAGCCTTGCACATAGGGGCCGAGCTGGACCTCGATCTGCGATCCGGCCCCCTCACCGAAGTCCTCCGGCGGTAACAATGCCCCCGTGGTCGATAACAACGATGTCCCGAGCGGCGATTTGGGAAGCCGGGCAGGTTCCAGAACGGGCCGGACATCCATGAAGAGGGTGTCCGAAGGAGAGAACCCAGCAAGAGGGGCCTGGGTGGTCAAGACCAGAGAAGCGGAAACCAGGCTTTCAGGCGTCAGCTCGAGAGGGCACTGAACGATCTCACACAGGGCCTCGGGCCCGTTCAGGGCCTCCGGAAGGTTCATGGTGAAGACGGAGCGCCAAGCAGGCACGCCCCCTACCCGGATCTCATCACCGGGGTCACCGAGCTCGGGGGAATACACGAAGGTCCTGGATCTGTTCGCCACCTCCAACTCCACCAGCGTGTCGGGGTGGATGCTGGGTCGAGTGATGAGCCGCAGGTTTAAGTCCGTGAGGTCCAGTCGAACGCCCTCGTCGAGAGCGTCCAGCCGAGCCCCCATCCTCACGCCGGCCGTATCCGCCCAGAGGGCCACACCTGCGGAATCGATCTCGAAGACCACCGAATCACCCAGGGCGGGTTCCCAGAACGCCGTGGACACCGGCGTCACCGGACCGGCCCCAGCCACTTCCCATGCTCTGTTTTCGCCAACGGTGTCGATAGCCGAAGTCCAGCTCGCCGAGATAACGTCCCAGTGTTGCGACATGGCTCCGACGGCCAACTCCGCTTGTTCTCCTAACACACTGGACAGGGTGTCGAAGCGGGCGACGATCTTCCCGCCAACAAAGGTGAGAAGTGTATCGGTACGAACCAGGCCGCTGGTATCCCGGACCTGGGCGCTGGTGGGAAAGGAGAACCAATTGGTCAGTACGCGGGCGTCCAGGTTCCCATCGAAGGACAAAGCGACCACGTCCGACGGAAGCTGATAGGGCCGGCCGTACCCGCCCCAAGCCTCCAGATTCTCTGCGAATTCGTGGAATGGAAGGATAACCTCCACCGTAACGGCTTCCACCGGGACCAAGTCCCCCTCCAGGACCGTGACGATCTCCTCCTGGCAGGCCAGGAGGGGCCAGAATCCAAGGGCGACAAAGCCAGCCCATGCTGATCGTTTCAACCAGTTTGTCATATGTAACAAGGGGTCATCCCCTCGGGTTCTCCAGTTCAAACGGTTGAGGTAGTAACTCACCCAAGGTCCACTCCCTCCGGGCCTCGCCTGCGAACGAGATAATCGGGAGGTCCGGCGCGAACTCCGCCAGTGCCTCCCGGCAAGCTCCGCAGGGTGGGATGGCCTCGTCCCCACTCGTGACCAGTACCAGCCGGCGAAAAGCTCGATCCCCGGCAGCAACCCCTGCCACGAGGGCCGCACGCTCCGCACAAAGGGTTAGACCCAGTGAGGCGTTCTCAACGTTGCACCCGACGTGAAGGGTCCCGGTTTCGCTCTCGAGAACCGCACCCACGTAGAATCCAGAGTAAGGCGCGTAAGCCCTTTTTTGGATCTCTGTGGCCTTGGCCAGAACCTCTTCAATACCCGACATCGTCCGTCCAGATCCTGGGCAACCGACGGGTCAAACCCGTCAGAACCTCGTAGTTGATGGTCTGCGCATGGTCAGCGACCTCCTCGAGGGAGATCTCCTCCCCGTCGGACCGACCAAAAAAGGTAACCACATCCCCCAATTCTGTGTCCGGCACGCCCGTCACGTCCAACACCGTGACATCCATGGAGACCCTACCGATGATGGGTACGCGCCGTCCCCGGACCACTCCCTCGCCGCGGTTGCTCAGGAGCCTCGGCAAGCCGTCTCCATACCCGATTGCCGCCGTTGCCCAACGCTCGGGGCCGGATGCGGTATAGGTCGAACCATATCCAACAGTGGAGCCAGGGGGGGCCTCCTTCAAGAGAACGATTCTGGCCCGAAGAGATGCCACTGGGCTCGGCGCAGGCAGCCCAGCCCCTGCAACTCCGCCATACAGGAATATGCCCGGTCTGACCATGTCAGCCGCCACGTCGGGCCGACGGAGAGAGCCCGGGCTATTACAGGCGTGGACGAACGATGCCGGAGGCTTGGCAGGGAGCCGGTCCACGGTCTCCTTCAGTCGCCTCCATTGGTCGTCCAGGGCCCCTTCTCCCACTTGGTCAGCTGAATGGAAATGAGTGAAGCACCCCTCCCAGGTCATTCCGTCATCGACCAGGTCCTCTACCTTTGGACCCCACTCGTCCACCCTCCTCCAGTCCAGTCCCGCCCGCCCCATGCCCGTGTCGATCTCCAAGTGGAAGCAGGTTTTCGATCCCGACTCCCGACAGGCTTCTCGAAGAGCCACTAGGCCATCCAGATCGGAGACACTCGGGGTCAAACCCGCTGCCACCGCGGCAGGGTAGGAACCAATCGGCAAGGGGCTGCAGACGAGAATGGGCTTGTCCACCCCGACCTCCCTCAACTCCATGCCCTCCTCCACCGCGGCCACACCGAACCCCCACGGGTCCAAGGGGGCCAAGGCGGAAACGGCCTCCCTCACACCCAGGCCGTAGGCGTTGGCTTTCACCATAGGGAGGAGACGGACCCCCGGTCCCACGGACTCCCGAATTGTCTGGAGGTTCGTTCGAAGGGAAGACGGGGATACGTCCACCCAAGCTCGGGCACGCTTGTCGGTTGACATGGTGGTCGAAAGATGCGAAAAAAGACCGGCGCAGCAAGGGGCCCTGACGCCCGTCCTGCCCCTGAAAAACAAGGCGATCAAGGCATGATCGAGGCTCGAACCCCATGACACCAAATCCCGCCGACGGAAGCCGTGACCAACGGCCCGACCCCGACCAACCTCACCCCCCCTTTCCGTCAGACTCGGAGGGGGTGCTGGACCGGGCCCTTACGCTGGTCTCCTTCTTGAGGGAGCACTGTCCGTGGGATGCGGCTCAGACCCCGGAGTCCCTGATTCCTCACCTCCTGGAGGAAGCTCAAGAAGTCGTAGACGCCATCCGATCCGAGGATCCTCAGGAGCTGGAAGGGGAACTGGGAGATCTCCTTCTTAACCTGGCATTTCAGGTGGTTGTAGGTGAGGAGGCCGGCATCTTCACGCGGGAAACCGTGACCCGGCGTCTGGAAGAAAAGATGATGGTCCGGCATCCTCACCTCTTCGGCCTCGGAGAAAAACGCGATTGGGAGGAGATGAAGGTCAGGGAGCGGGGAGAGGGCACCCGAGTTTTGAACGGCCTGGCAAAAGGCCTCGATCCGCTTCTGAAGGCTCATCGGATCCAGGATCGGGTAAGTGGCGTAGGTTTCGATTGGGAGGACGCAAAGGGGGCGTTCGAAAAGGTCGAGGAAGAACTGGCCGAAGTGGGAGCCGCCCTCGATCAGGGGGACCAGGTGGCGGTGGAGGAGGAGTTGGGAGACCTACTCTTTGCGGCCGTAAACCTGACCCGTTTGGCGGGAGCACATCCCGACACCGTGTTGGACCGGGCGAATCGGAAGTTCCAGGCCCGTTTCGAAGCACTGGAGGACCTGGCAAGGGAGAGAGGCATCTCCCTCAAGGACTCGGGTCTGGAGGTTCTGGACAGCCTTTGGGACGAGCTGAAGGGGAGGAAGTAAAGGGGGTCCCTCAGGGGCCATCGGGCCCTTTCAGAACCCGGCTTCTTTGTCGACGAGGTTCAGAAGGGGTTCTCCAGCCACATAGCGCCTGAAGTTCTCCAGAATCAAATCAGCCTGCCTCCGCCAAAACCCCCGGGTCACGGCCGATACGTGGGGCGTCATGATCACGTTCGGCAGCTCCCAAAACGGATGCCCCGGTGGGAGGGGCTCCTCCTTGTAGACATCCAAAGCAGCCCCCCGAATTCGGCCCGTCCGAAGGGCCTCCGCCAAATCGGGCTCTACGACCAGGGAGCCCCTGGAGATGTTGACGAGGACGGCCGACGGTTTCATCCGGTTGAGAGCGTCGGCGTTGACGATGCCCCTGGTTTCCGGGATGTCCGGGGCCGTCAAGACCAGGAAATCACTTTCGGAGAGTAACCGGGCGAGCCCGTCCTGTCCGTGGAGCGGCTGCAGCCCCGGGTCTTCCGGATCCAGTTCGGGGCCGAAGGTGACCCTCCCTGCCCCGCCGAACGTCGAAGAGCTTCTGTCATAAGCCAGGACGTCCGAACCCAGCGCCCGGACCCGCTTTGCGACCTCCCGCCCGACCCCTCCGTAACCAAAAATCCCCACGGTGGTCTGGGCCATCTCGGTCAATGGGTGATCATCCGCGTAAAAAGGACCGGTGTTCCAGAGGCGCTGGGCTTTGGCCGCGACACCAAAATCCAGTCCCCGGGCAAAGTGGAGGATCATGGCCAAGGCCGTGTCCGCCATTGGTGGCCCGTGGATCCCTTTGGAATTCGTGAACAGGACCGGGCTCGAGATCATCTCCGGAGAAATGGAGCTTCCCACACCGGCCGCCCCAGAATGGACCCACCGCAGGGTAGGCGCGGCCCGAAGGAGAGCGGCGGGGATCCCATACCCGAGATAGACCTCGGCGTCCCGTACGGCCTCGAGGAGTATTGGGCTGAGGTTGGACACGCCATCGCCGGAGCCGTCGGCTTCCGTCATCATGATGTGAAGAGACCAGTCGTCCGGCAGAGCCTCCAGGATCTCGCCCGGAACCCAGTCCGGCAACGCCCAGGCCGGGCGACGATCGTTCAGGTCGAGGACGATCTTCCGCACTGGTGGGCTCCCCTGATGTCAGGGATAGAGGCGGTTGATCAGCCTCGGGAAAGGGATGAGCTCTCTTATATGTTTTCGGCCTGTGATCCAGGCGACGGTCCTTTCCAGGCCCAGGCCGAAACCGGAGTGTGGGAAGGTCCCGTACCGTCGAAGATCCAGGTACCACCCGTAGGCCTCTTCCGGGAGTTTCTCCTCACGAATACGGGTGAGGAGGAGTTCCAGATCATCCTCCCTCTGGCTCCCCCCGATGATCTCCCCGTAGCCCTCTGGAGCGATCAGATCGTCACAAAGAACCGTCTCGGGATCATCGGGGTTCTGCTTCATGTAGAAGGCCTTCACGCCTCTAGGATAGTTGAAGACAAAGACCGGTAAGTCGTAGTCCTCGCTCAGCAGTGTCTCGTCGGCACCGCCGATGTCCTCTCCCCACTTGATACTGCTCCCTTTTTCCTGGAGCCGGGTCACCGCGTCCGTATAAGAGATCCTCGGGAAAGGTGCCGTAACCCCTTCGAGTTTTGACCGGTCCCTTTCCAGGAGATCGAGCTGGGAACCACAACGTTCGAGGGCCCTCTCCACGATGTAGGAGATGAGCTCCTCCTGGAACCGCATGTTTCCGTCCGAGTCCACAAAGGCCATCTCCGGCTCCATCATCCAGAACTCGGTGAGGTGCCTCCGGGTTTTGGATTTTTCGGCTCTGAATGTGGGCCCGAAGCAGTACACGTTCCGGAACGCCGGGCATGCCGCCTCTGCATAGAGCTGCCCAGTCTGGGCAAGGTAGGCATTCTCCCCGAAGTAATCCGTAGCGAAGAGGGTGCCTGCGTGCTCGCCGATGGCACCTGAGAGGATGGGAGTGTCCACCCTCACAAAGTCTCTCTGGTAGAGGAAGTCGTGGATGGCCTGTTCCACTTCGGCCCTAACCCCGAGGCCGGCACGCTGCTGAGAGGAGCGCAGCCAGAGATGCCGGTGGTCCAGGAGAAACTCGACACCGTGTTCCTTCGGTTGGATGGGATACTCGGGGCTGGGTCCCAGGAGCTCGACGTGGCTCAGGCCCATCTCAAAGCCCCCGGGGGAGCGGGCGTCCTCCCGGACCGAGCCAGTGATCTTCACCGACGCTTCCTGAGTGAGGGCGGTTCCGATTTCCCAAACCTCCGTAGGGAGCTCCTTTCTCACGAGGACTCCCTGGACGTACCCGGTGCCGTCCCGAACAACGAGGAAGGCCACCTTCCCGTGGACCCGGAGCTGATCTACCCACCCGGCTACGGTGACTTCCTGGCCTTCGTATCTGGAGAGCTCTTTCACTTCCACCATGTCAGAACCTTGGTCCATTCGAGTCAGGGGGTCAACCCACACCGAACATCTGGAGCTTCTCCCGATGCCGGGCCTCGAGCAGGGCGCTGAGTTGGCTGTTTCCCGGAGCCTGTAGGTCCGGATCATCAGCCACCAAACCTCTCGCACGACTCTGAGCCTCTCGAAGGAGCCCCTCGTCTCGGGAGAGGTCGGCGAATCGGAGTATCGGATCCTTCCCGTGTTGTTGGGAGCCGAACAGGTCCCCCTGCCCCCGGATCTGGAGATCAGCCCGGGCGATTTCGAAACCGTCCGCCGTGCCCTGAAAGATCTTCAACCGTTCCCTGGCCAAGTCCCCAGCCTGAGAGATCAGGATGCATGTGCTCTGATCGGCCCCTCTACCTACTCTTCCCCTGAGTTGGTGCAGCTGAGACAGGCCAAAACGCTCTGCATGCTCGATTATCATCACCGTGGCATTGGGCACGTCGATTCCCACTTCGATCACGGTGGTGGCCACAAGGAGGTCGATTTCTTTGGCCAGGAAAGACCTCATTATCCCGTCCTTCTCTTTCCCTGAGAGCTGGCCATGGAGGAGACCCACCTTCCGATCGGCAAAGACCTCTTCCGACAAACGGCGGAACTCCTCTGTGGCCGAAAGGAGATCGACTTTCTCGGACTCGTCAACCAAGGGATACACCATGTAGGCCTGTCGACCCTTCTCGATCTCTTCCTCGACGAATGCGTACACCTTCGACCTCTGATCGGGTGTAAGCAGCCGTGTCTCCACCGGTTTACGCCCAGGTGGAAGCTCGTCCAGGATGCTCAAGTCCAGGTCACCGTAAAGCGCCATGGCCATGGACCTCGGGATGGGCGTGGCCGACATGACGAGCACGTCGGGTCGGCTCTCATGCTCCCCTAGGACCATCCTCTGCCGAACGCCGAACCGGTGCTGTTCGTCCACCACGACCAAGCCCAGCCGGCGGAAGTCCACACTTTCCTGAATCAAAGCGTGTGTGCCCACAGCCACCTGGGCCGAACCATCGGCCAGGGCCGCGTGGGCCTCAGCCTTTTGCCCCGGGGTCATGCTCCCGGTCAGAAGAAGGAGCTCGATCCCCAATGGAGCCAGCATGTCACCGATCTTCCGGGCATGCTGCTCCGCCAGAATCTCCGTGGGGGCCATCAAAACGGCCTGATGATCGCCCTCCAAAGCCAGCAGCATGGCGAAGAGGGCCACCACCGTCTTGCCCGAGCCCACGTCCCCCTGGAGAAGCCGACGCATTCGGAGATCGGAAGACATGTCCGAGTAGATCTCCCGAAGTACCCGGGCTTGGGCTCCGGTGAGGTCGAAAGGAAGAGACGAGTGGAGGGGTTTGATCAGCTCGTTCGTTCGTGTGAAAGCGATACCAGGCTGGGCCTCCGTTTGTTGGAACCGAACCTGGGCCTGCACAAGTTGGAGGAAGAAGAGCTCGTCGAACGCCAGCCGCTTTCGGCCCGCCTCCACCTGGGAGAGGCTAATGGGCCGGTGGAGGGCTTCCAAGGCGGCGGCCAATGAGATCAACCCCAGCTCGCCGATCTCATGCTGGCTCAAGTACTCCTCGGATTGGACCTGTTTGAGAAGCCAATCCAGGTTTTTCCGGAAAACCCTCCTCAAAACCCACTGGGGCATTTCCTCACTGGCAGGATAGGAGACGAAGATTGTCCCCAGGCTCCCCTCTTCTTCCTCCTCGTCCTCCCTCCCCAATAGAGTGAACTCACGGGGCTGGAGCTGACGGCCGTGGAAAAACTTCACCGGGCCCGTCACCAGGAGGAGGTCTCCTTTTCGGATCCGCCGGTCCAACCATGGCTGTCCCGGCCAAGCACAGGTGATCATGCCCGAGTCGTCTTCGAGCACCGCCTGGAAGATCCGAAAGCCGGAACGGGTCGGAATGATCCCTTTGCTCCGGACGCGGCCCACGGCCGTGCCGTCCATCCCAACGTCCAGGTCTCCCAGGGGTTGAATGGTGGAGGCGTCGTCGTATCTCCGTGGGACGTGGTACAGGAGATCCCTGGCGGTAACGATCCCCATGCGCCCGAAGGTTTCGGACCGTTTCGGGCCGACACCCTTCAAGAACTGGATGGGCTTATCCAACTGAGAGAAATCCTGGGCCATCAGCCTTCCTGAAAGACCCCTTCCACAAAAGCGTTCGGATCAAAGACTTCTAGATCTCCCAACCCTTCACCGGTACCGACGAGCTTCACCGGGAGGCCATACTCCTCCAGGAGATTGACCACAATCCCACCTCGAGCGGTGGAATCGAGCTTGGCCAGGATGATCCCTGACAGGGAGACGAACTTCGAAAACGCCTCCACTTGCGATCGAGAGTTCTGGCCGACGGTGGCGTCCAGGACAATCAGGGTCTCGTGGGGAGCTCCTGGGAGTTTCTTCTGCACGACCCGGTCGACCTTCTGGAGCTCCTCCATGAGGTTTTTATGGGTGTGGAGCCGACCGGCGGTGTCTACCAAGAGAACATCGGTCCCTCTGGAATCCGCAGCTTCGATGGCGTCAAAAGCCACCGCCGCCGGGTCTCCCCCCTTTTGCCCTCCCACGAAGCCAGCCCCCACACGGTCCGCCCACACCGAGAGCTGTTCCACAGCACCGGCCCGGTAGGTATCCGCCGCCGCCACCATCACCGATTGTCCTTCCTGGCGAAGCCTATAGGCCAACTTGGCTATGGAGGTCGTTTTTCCCACCCCGTTCACCCCGCAGATGAGATAGACGGTCGGCCCTGTTTCAGCCGCTTCCAGAAAGGCATCAGACGCCGGGGCCAGGATCGCCGCCATCTCCTGCTGAAGAGCACCCCTCAGGCCTTCCCTTCCCCTCACTTTCCCCTTCCGAGCCAGTTCTTCCACCTTGTCCACCAGGCGAAGGGTGGCTGGAACACCAAAGTCAGCGCCCAGGAGTTTCTCTTCCAAGGACTCCAACGTGTCCGTGTCCATCCCCCCAACTGCGACTCGGACATCGGTTAGGGCCAGGTTTACCACGCGACCCCAAAGAGAGGTCTTTTTCTCAGATTTTTTTCGGAACAGTCGAGCCATGGTTGTCGAGTTTTCTCGTTCCCGAATGAAGGGCCCGCGGCCCATGGGGCTTCGGGGCGCCGAGGACATGTTGCCGGTCGAGGCAAATCGGTCCCGGGATAATAAGAAGGGGCCTCACGTCAGGTGAGACCCCCACACCTTCAGGGTATGATCCCGCCGGGTCAATCCCCTTTGGGCCTCTTGGGTCCCCTCACTCCCTTCCTTCAGCCCCCCCCTGTTCGGACAGGCTGTCGGCCGCTTCCGGAACGGCGTCCTCCTCCGCCATCCGAAGAAGGGGGATGGGCGGTCCTTCCAGGGTGGAGAGGAGGGTAAGGCGCTCGATGGACTCCAGGGCCCACCTGGCCCATGACTCCGTGGGTACCGGGTCACCGGCGGGGAGCACAAGGTTCAGCGGATTCAAAGGGCTGCCGTCCCTCATCCGCATCTCGTAGTGAACGTGGGGGCCAGTGGCTCCCCCGGTCGCCCCGACGCGGCCGATGACCTGGCCCTGCCTCACCCTGGTGCCGGGGCGGATCCCCTGGCCGAAGCTGCTCATATGCCCGTAACGGGTTACCCATCCGTTCGGGTGCCGTACCTCCACCAACCTCCCCAGCTCGCCTTTCCAGTCGGCAAAAACCACCACTCCATCCCCGGTGGTCATTATGGGGGTCCCGGTGGCAGCGGCGTAGTCTACGCCCCGATGGGGCCGGCGGATGTTGTGGATGGGGTGGAGCCGGCTGTCGGAGTAGACGGAGGAGATCCGCCCGAGTTCCAAGGGCTTGGTGAGGAAGGCCCGGCGGACCGACTGCCCCTCCTCATCGTAATAGGTCCCATCTCCGTCGTCGTTGGGATCGAACCAGATGGCCCGGTAAGCCATGCCCTGGTTGACGTACTCGGCCGAGATGAGGTGGCTCCCGGCCCTCATGGTTCCGTCCGGCCGGGTTTCCCTCTCCAGGGCAAAGCGGTAGGTATCGCCCTCCCGGACCTGGCGGCTGAAGTCGATCTGCCACTGAAACACGTCGTCCATCATGTCCACGACCCATGCCCTGTTGGGGCCGGACATTTCGGTGAGGGTCGCGTTTGCGTGGATGGCACCGTCCAGGGTGCTTTCGATGGCTCCGGAGACGTAGAGGGTGTCAATCCATATCGGGGTTTGGATCAGGTCCGAAGTCCAGCCCGTCCCGTCCCGGATGAGGCGGACCGTCTCGTCCTTGTTCAACGCCACATCCACGCCCCGGAGCCCGGCTCCCTCCGGCCACCACCGGAGGGTTATCCGGCTTTCCTCCCGCATCCTCCTGGGATTCGCCTGCTCGCGAAACGCCATGAGGAGGGAGTTCTGATCCGACCACCCGATACTCGCGTTGGACAAGATCTCGCCGAAGGTTTGGCCACGCCGGAGCTTCAGATTCTCCAGCCGCTCGGCGGGAGCCGCCACCACAGGCTCCAGCAGCCCCACCTCCGGGGTCCTGGAGATCAGCAAATGCCCAATCAACAAGGCGATACCTAAGCCCCCCGCCAAACCAATGAGGACCGGCGGAGAGAAAAGCCGGGGGGTACGGATCATTCAAGCCTCAGTCCATCTGCCGCCTGATAAAAGTGGGAATGTCAAGCTCCCGGATCTGCTCCGTGGTGATCACACGATCGGGGAACCTCTGGGCCGGCATCTCCATCGGTTCGCTGCTTCCGCCTACGGCCACGATCTTCCTTTGTACGGGCTGGGCTTGGACCTGGACCCGTTCCTGAGGTTGAGGCTGGGCCGGTTTGGAGAACTCGGGCCGGATCACGTTCTCCTCGTGGACATCGGTCCGGTCGAACCCGGTGGCAATGACGGTGACTCTGATCTTCCCTTCCAGGGTCGGATCGTGGACCGCGCCGAAGATGATCTCGGCATCGTCTCCCGCCTCCTCCTGGATAATGCTAGAGATCTGGGAAACCTCGTCAATGGCCAGGTCCATTCCGCCGGTGATGTTGATCAGAACACCCTTCGCCCCGGCGATGGAGACATCGTCCAGGAGGGGTGAAGAGATGGCCTCTTGCGCCGCTTCCTGAGCTCTGTCCTCACCCTCTCCGAAGCCGGATCCCATGAGGGCCGGGCCGCGACAGGACATGACCGTCCGGACGTCGGCGAAGTCCACATTCACCTCGCCACTCACTCTGATGAGGTCACTGATACCCTGGGTTGCATGCAGGAGGACTTCGTCAGCCCTTTTCAGCGCCTCCCGGAAGGACGTGCCCTTCCCCACCACACTGAGGAGACGGTCATTGGGGACCACGATCATGGTGTCTACCGTCCGCCGCAGCTCGGCAAGGCCTTGTTCGGCCTGCCGCATCCTCTTCTTACCTTCGAAAGAGAACGGACGGGTAACGATGCCGATGGTCAGGGCGCCGAGCTCCCGTGCGATCTCCCCCACCAGTGGAGCGGCACCGGTGCCGGTGCCACCACCCATCCCGGCGGTTACGAAGACCAAGTCGGCTCCGTCCAGGGCTTTTCTCACCTCGTCTCTGCTTTCATGCAGGGCTTGTCGGCCGATCTCCGGCCGGGCCCCCGCACCCAACCCTCGGGTCAATTTCTTGCCAAGCTGGATGGTCACTTGGGATTTGGATCCTTTGAGGACCTGGGCGTCGGTGTTCGCGGAGATGAACTCCACGCCCTCCAGGTCCTCGTCCACCATCCTGTTGACCGCGTTGCCCCCGGCACCCCCAATGCCGATGACTTTCATGTTGGCGTTGCGGGACGGGGTGTCCTCGAACTCGAAGATCATCATTCCTACCTCCGGGACATGGTGCGAGCAGGCACCGTTTCGTGAAAAAGAGACTGCAATCGAACACTGAGGGCTCCCGCCTCGATCCGGGCAGCCATCAGAAAAATTCCTTTAGCCAGCCGGCCACCTTTGTGACCAGGCCGGACGTCAGTGTGGAAACGCCTTCTCCTGTTTCGGAAAACCGATCGACGGCGTAGAGAGCAAGGCCAGCCACAGTGGCAAACCGGGGCAATGCCACGGAGTCGGCCAAGCCAGTCAGCCCGTCACCCGGAACCCCCGAGCGAACCGGGGCTGCAAAAACCTGCTGGGCCAGTTCCACCGTCCCCTGCAGGGTGGTGGTTCCGCCGGTCAGTACGACCCCCGCACCGAGCTTGTCCAGAATCCCTGCCCGTTCCAGGTCGTCCTGGACCAGCCCGAACATCTCGTCCAGCCTTTGCTCGACGATGTGGGCGATGAGCTCCCTGGCCACATGGCGCCGCTGGCCTGGGCTTGGTCCCGGGAGCTCGACGGTCTCCTGGGGATCAACCATCTGGGCGAACGCGGCACCAAATTGCTCTTTCGCCTTTTGCGCCTCGGCGAAGGGAATGGAGAGCCCCTTCACGAGGTCATTCGTCACGGTGAGACCACCGAAGGGGAGAACGGCCACATGTCGGATCTTCCCTTCGTAGAAGGCCGCAAGATCCGTGGTCCCTCCCCCCATCTCCACCATAGCCACGCCCACTTCTTTCTCGTCCTCTGTAAGCACGGCCCTGGAGGAGGCCAGGGGTTCGAGGACCAATTCCTGTACCCTGTAACCGGCCCGGGACACGGCTTTCCGGATGTTGGTCGCGGAGGCCGAGGCCGACGTGACCAAATAGACCTCCGCCTCCAGTCGGGTCCCGGCCATCCCGATTGGATCCTTGATGCCTCCCTGATGATCGACCATGTACTCCTGAGGGATGGCATGAAGGAGTTCTCTATCGGGAGGGAGGGCTATCGCCTGCGCCACTTCGTGGACTCTCGTGACGTCGGCCGCCATGACCTCTTCCCCGCCCACGGCAACCACCCCGGAGGAAGAGAAGGCCTGGATGTGTTCCCCGGAAATGCCGGCGTACACCCGGTCCACCGTCGCCCCGGCCATCAGCTCGGCCTCTTTGATGGCCCGTTTCACCGACTCGGTGGTCTCTTCGATATGGGTTACCACCTCCCGGCGCATCCCGGAGGTCTTTGCCTGGCCCACGCCGAGGACTTTCAGCCCTCCCCGGAGTGACGCGTCCCCGGTGAGCTCCCCGATCACAGCACAGGTCTTCGTGGTGCCGATGTCTAAGGCGGCGACGAGATTCCCTCTCATGGTCAATTCCCCTCAGCCCTGTTGAGCCGTACCACAACCTGGTTCTCGAACCGGAGGTCGAGGCCGGTGACTTCTCCGTTCTCAAACTGGGCGCGGGCGTTCATGAGAACACGAAGGCCCTCCTGTATCCTTCTGCTGGGGAGGCCTGGCCTGAAATGCATCGTTACGTGAGGGTCCGAGATACGAGCTCTCATGTCCCCCTGCGGATAAAGGGCCAAGTCAGAGATCTTCGAATGGAATTCCGGGTCCCCCTGTGCCAACCGGGAGATCTCCCCAGCCAGCAGGCGCAGCCCAGCCGGAGAGAGTGACCCCGGACCCTCCCTTCCCGCAGCAGCCATGATGGGCAAGTCCAGCTTGTGAACAGATGGATCGATTGGAAGGATCCTGCCGTCCTCGTCCACGGGTTCCAGGGTCGGGTTCGGGAAGAGGGCCACTGGCTCCCTTTCCACGACCCGGAATAAGAGGCTGTGGGGGAAGCGGCGGTGGACCGTCACGTCCTTCACCAGTGGATGCCCTTCCAACCGAGCCTCCAGCTCTTTTGTGTCGTCCCAAACGCTGGCGCCCGGCGGAAGATCCAAGGTCACCAGCGCTTCATCATGGGTCAGGAACCGGGCACCGCGGAGCCGGACTTCCTGGACTTTGAAGGCTTCGACCTCGGCGAGGGCCTCGGGGACCCGCGAGAACACCCCACCCAGGGCGACAGCCACCGCCAGCACGAACACGAAGGTCAGCCACCGCTTCATGCCAGGCCTCCCTTCTCGGCGTACCGGTTCTCGAGGGCTTCAAGCAGATCCGACCCGAAAAACTCGATGGATCCAGCCCCCATGGTCAGACAAACGTCTCCGGCTTCGAGAGTCGGGACCATCTCTTCGGCCAGTTCTTCCAATGCTGCGTGGAAGGACACGTTCGGTGCCCCGGAAGCCAGAGCCCCCTGGGCGACCAGGACCCCGGTTACACCCTCGATGGGAGCCTCCCTGGCGGGGTAAACGTCGGTGACCCAGACCACGTCGGCCCTGGCAAGTGCCTCTCCCAGCGCATCGGAAAAATCCCGGGTTCGGGAGAAGAGGTGAGGTTGGAATACGGCCACCAGACGGCGCCCCGGGAACTGATTTCGGGCGGCGGCCAGCGTCGCGTGGATCTCGGATGGATGATGGGCATAGTCATCCACCACCGTGACACCATCCACCTCTCCGAGAACCTGAAAACGGCGCCCTACCCCTTTGAACGAAGCCAATCCCGCTTTGATCTCTCCCCATTCCGCACCGAGGGACCTGGCGGCTGCGGCCGCTCCGAGGGCGTTCAGCACGTTATGGCGACCAGGGACTCTGAGGGTGACTTCCCCAACCGGCTCGCCGGTCTCGAGCACCTGGAATGCGACGCCGGTCCCCGACTGCCGGAGCTCGATGCCCCGGAGTTGGGAGCCCGGGTTGAGCCCGTAGGTGCGGGTCGGCCTTTCCGTCCCGGCCAGCAGGCTGCTCACGCCGTGGTCGTCCCCGCACGCCACTACCTGCCCATCCTCCTGGGTCCTTTCCAAGAAAATGCGGAAGGCTTCCCGAACCCCTTCCAGATCCTCGTAGGTGTCCAGATGGTCGGCTTCCAGGTTGTTTAGAACCGCCACCGTGGGGCGAAGATGGTGGAAAGAACGGTCGTACTCGTCGGCTTCGACCACGAACAGCTCGTCCCCCCCGAACCGAAGGTTGGATCCCCAGTCCAAGACTCTTCCACCAACAAACGCCGTGGGATCCAGACCGGCGGAGGAAAGGGCCTCGGTGGCCATGGCAGTGGTGGTGGTCTTCCCATGAGTCCCAGCTACGGCCACGACGGTTCCACGGTTGACCCACTCACCCAAGGCCTCGGCCCGCTTCATGACCGGGATGCCCTTCTCTCGAGCCCGCAGAATCTCCGGATGGTCGTTGGGTACGGCGGCCGTAACGATCACCGCCGAAACGTCGTCCACATGGGCCGGGTCGTGGCCAGAGAAGATCCGACAACCCCAAGAAGAGAGAGCTCGCGCAGCCGGATCCGGCTGAAGGTCACATCCGGTCACGGCCAGGCCGTTTCTGGCGAAAAGCTCGGCCAGCGAGATCATACCCGCCCCTGCCACACCCATAAAATGGACCGCCCCGCCCTGGCCCTCGAGGAAGGATGGGATCGTCATGTCGTGACCCCCTGGAGACCGCGCC
>JANQDZ010000043.1 GCA_028278645.1 Longimicrobiales bacterium
GAGACCGACGACCGACCTTAGCTCAACCGATTCAGACGCCCGCTTTCGGCGTCACAGTACAGGTGTGCGCGCTTGACTCCGGGGGCCTGATAAGTGTTATCTGGAGTGCGCCCCTTCTGGAAGTGATTCCCAGACCGAGTAGGGGGATGTTCGGCGCATAGGGGGGCCACTCCTGGTCCGTTATTCGAAGTGCTCCGTGAGGAAACGGCCAACATCCCGGACGAAGCCCCATATGTCCCCTTCGCCCTCAGGGTTTCGCCGGACGTAGTCAGCAGCCTCATTGGCCCAAGCCCACTTCTTCTTCCTGGAAGCAGACAAGCCACACTCACTCAGCCAACCCTCAAGCTCTCCGACTCTCACGAGGAACAGTCCATGTTCAGCCAGTGAGTCCACGATGGTTTCAGCTCTCTTGGCCAGGTCATCTTTGAGCCCCAGGAGTCCCTCCCCTTTAATCCTCCTCATACCGTTTAGGGCACTGCGAAGATCGGACAACTCATTCACCAACTCGGCATCGTCTCCGGAATCCCATTTGAGTTCACGGGTGGCAAGGCGTTCGAGAGCCGCACTGGCATCCACTTCGGTAATGGTCGGCGGGAGCCTGGATAAGTCCGCCCCAAGAGCCTCAACCTCATCCGTGAGGGAGGTGACCTCCGCAGTTTCCTCTGCGAGGGCGGAGAGGATACTGCGAACCCTGCCAGGGTCGGTGAGGATGTCGAGATCGGCAATAACTGCAACCGGAATTCCCAGGACGCGATAGAGTTGCACCGTGTCCGCGATGGATCCTGTGCCTCCAGCGGTGGCAAAATGGATGTCGAAGTTCCTCTCACCACCGATTACCTCCCAGGTGGCCTGGTAAACGATCCGGTCTCCATCCGCCTCGACGATCGCCACGGCCTGGGCGAAGATGCCATCCAGAACGGTCTCCGCCCGAACCGTTGGCTTTCTCATGGCCTCCGCAAGAGTCTCTGCCCGGACGTGCCGAGCGTCGAACCCTGTGCCGTCCCGGGTGAGGCGGACGATCTGAAGGTGGTCAGCTGCCTGGATGATCCCCCTTAGGACATGACTGCTGTGCGTGGCAACGAACGTGGCCGTGTTGCCCTTTGGCGCGGTCTTCCCAATGAACTGGCCGAGGCTTAGCGCCTGCGGTGGATGGAGGCACATCTCTGGTTCATCGATCACGGTCACTGGTCGCCTACCGAGGAGGATCGAGATAGCGGTATACACATACGACTTCATACCGTCGCCTTCCGACTCGATCGTCCTGTACTCGGCCATTTTCTGAATCGAAAGCCGATCCTGAGGCGCGGGCACAACCCCGTCGTCACTTATTCGGAGAACCACCTGGTTCCCTTTTGCCGTACACGACCAGATCGCCTTCGAGAACGCTCTCTGGACTTCTACAGACAACGCCTCTCGGACTCGGTCGTTCAGATGAAGGGCATGGAGGTCATTGCTCGGAGGCTGAGTCTCGAAATCGATGGTGGCTGCCGGCCTGAGAGCCGTCAGACGGTTTTCGAGGAACAGTACGGTCACCAGGAACTTGCTCAGCCATCCCCAATACTCGTCCCTCCTCTTTCCTTTTGCTGGTTGAGATGACCGGGTCCTCCACTGGTTGAGGGTATTCACTCCAACGTTTTGGGTGCTCTGTCCGGTGCCGATAGGAGTCGTGCGCGGCACGAACTGCTCTTCATCATTGTCGGCCCAAATACTCGAGAGGTAGCCCTCTGCCTTGAGACAACGTAGAAAGGAATCCTGATCCGGCGTCTCGATCTCGATGGCTGTCGCGACCACCAGGTCCCTGGGTTCGCCAGATATCTTTTCTTTGATGTCCCGCAAGAGTTGGGTCTTTCCCGATGAGTTCGGGCCGACGATGAGGACGAGCCCAGAACAGTCCAGGTCCCCGAGACCTGGGAGCGTCAGCTTCTTGATTGGTTGAAAATCTGCGAGTCTTTCCAAACCGTTTTCGCTCCCATTCTTGGTGGTTCTCGATTCTGGTTCCAAATACGCCGTCAGTGCTTCAGGCGCATTTCAGATAACGTTTGCATCTCCGCCTCTTGGGGTCGGTGAGCGGATGTGCGTGGTTCGGGTTAAAGCGCTCCGACCGGGCGTTTGCGGGGTGGTTCGGGGAATACGACTATGGGTTCAGGTCGCTCTTCCTCTCGCATTTTCAAGAGTCTTCCGGGGTTTTCCGGACCCCTTGGCCCGGCGCGGGGGGGAGGCGCGGGCCAACCCGGCGGCGGCCACGGTGAAGTGGAATGAATCCCCTTCCGTGCCGCGCCGACCAACCCTGCCAATATGTCGTGCAGATCAAGGTGCCGCCACCGGGAATACGGATCCATCCCCGGCCAGCATGGTTCCGCCCGGCATCCGCACCGATCCTTCTCCCCATGACGGATGAAGCGGGTCATGAACATTTCAATGGGAACCCCGCTCCCCCGGCGTATCCGGAAGTGCGTGCGGTCCTCGCCGAGGGCGAGATCCACGTGCGTTTCCCCTTCGATCCGGGGCTCGTGGCCAGGGTGCGCACGCTGCCGGATCGGACGTGGGACCCTGGGCGGAAGATCTGGCGGATGCCCGACACTCCCGACGCACGTGCGGCCGTCTCGAAGGTCCTGGGAGTGGTGCCGGTCGGCGAAGATCCCGATCCCGCCGATCCTGGGTTTCTGTTGACTCGCTTTGCCGAAGAGATGCGCCTTCGCGGGTACGGGAGGCGAACTCGGAAGGCGTATCTGGGCCATGCCCGCAGGTTCCTCCGGGACGCAGGCATGGGCGGAGATCTGGCAGGCTCTCTCCGCGAGCATGTGCTCTCCCGAATCAGCGGCGACGCCGTGTCCCGGTCCTATCACGACCAGTTGGTCAGCGCGTTGAGGCTGTTCTGCACGACAGTCCTCGGGCGGGGAGCGGGTGAGCTGCCCCTGAAGCGCCCTCGTCGGGACCGCCGCCTTCCCACCGTTGTGAGCAGAGACGAGTTGCGCCGCTTTCTGGCGGCTGTTCGCAACCCGAAGCATGTGGCAATCCTCTCTGTGACCTACTCGGCTGGGCTGCGTGT
>JANQDZ010000053.1 GCA_028278645.1 Longimicrobiales bacterium
ATTCCGCCTCCTCTGTGGCCCGAAAGGGGCCTTCGGCCCAGCCCTAAATCCTGCCCTATAACGCTAGTCTAGGTGGACTCGTTTTCGGGGAGAAGACCATTCCGAGTACTAAGGGGGGGCTGGTCCTACCGGGGGTGCGGACAAGCTGCCAGGCGGGACCTCCATCCGCAAGGCTTGTCGGGGAGGTGTCGATCCACTGCTGACGGTTGGGGATAACCAACCAACCTGCAACAAACGCGCACGGTTTCACGCTCCGTTGACGGACGGGGGACAGACTCGGTCTGCAGGTCTTGTTCACCCCACAATGGAGGGAGGCACTATGTCGCACCTAGGAAGCACCAACCGTCCGAGATCGAAAACCCTCAAGGTCCGGCGGTTTAGAACCGCACTCCTACTCATCTTCCCTCTTTTCCTGACGACCGCCTGTCAGGATTCTCCAGGGCTCGTCAATCCCGAGTTTCCGATCGGCGAACCGTTGTTCTCAACTGGCGGAGGCGATCCACTCCCGCTTGGGGCCCTCCATTTCGAGGATTTTCTCCCAGAGGACCACGGAGATCGGTTTGGCCGTGACATCCCACGGATCCACGAGGGCTTCGATTGGGCTTTCGATCAGGATTGGAAACTGGACACCTGGGGAAGCTGGACCGTTCAAGACGTTTCTGCGAATGGGATTGCCGGATCCGGCGGGAGCGATAACTGGCTGAAAGCCCGGGCGTCCGGAGTAGGAAAAGGGGCGAAGATAACCAACCAAAATGGTTTCTATCTGAAGTCATTCGACGTGTTCACCGATGAAGACAACCCGGCCTTTTTGGACGAAGTCACAGTGACCTGGAGGGCTGTGGACAACACCACGAGTGAAGGTCAGGTCGTCGACCTGATCGCTGATACGTGGACCACCGTAACCGCCGAAGACCTCGGGGTAATCGGCATCGAGCTCAAAGCATTGTGGTTCAATGCCCCCGGAATCTCAAATCCAAACGCGGCAAAGTTCGGCTTCGACAACCTCTCACTCGAACCTGAGCCTGTATTGGAGTTCTACGATGGCTTCGAGGGACCCTCACTCGATTCCCGATGGAATGCAGAGGACTTTCATGAATGGCGATTCCCGACCTTGCTCGCAGTTCCCGACGCCCCGGAGGGTGCCCAGGTGTTTCATTGTGACGTGCCCGAACCAAATCGTCATGATATCGACTGCGGAGCGGAGGTCACTGGCTTGAACTCCCTTGAATCCGACCGCTGGCGGCTCGAAGTCACGGCCCGGGATCTGAGTGAATCAGGAGAACTGGGGGCCTGGGCCATCACGGCCGGCCAGGGGACAAACGCGCCCGGAGGTGATCCCAGCTGTTGTGCCTTCGTAATGGAGGTGAATGGGTTCCATGAACCGGTGCATGAATTCCTCTGGAATTATGCCGAGTATACCCCCACGTACCCGGATGACATTCACAATCCAACTGGTGTGGCCCGGGACTCCGAGTTCCACGAATTCGTTCTGGAAAGCGACGGTCAGGACCTATTCATTTTTATCGACGGTCAGTTGGTGGGCATGAAGGAGGACGAGGCTTTCGCAGCCACCCGCTTTGGGTTGTTTTTGAACGTTGGCCCCTCTGAGTTCCAGGCAGACGAGGTGAGATTTTACGTCTACTGATTGCTGATATGAGAGGACGAGGGGCGGCCCTTCCACTTCGGGGCCGTCCCTCTTTCCTAGTCTCCGTCAGACAACAGGTCGGCGTCGCCACCGCCTTCGATCAGGCTTTCGCCACCCGTCCGAGCGATAGCGACTTGGCCTGCGGCGAAGGCTGCCGAGACGCCGGTCAGTACGGTGAAGAACCCCCACGGCGGGAATGCTCCCAACATGAGACTGGCGGCGGTGATCGCGATCGCACCACCAAGTCCGCCCCAGAGGGCTACTCGCCTGAGGGAAAGGTCTTCCAGACGCTTTGACCGCTCGGTGAGAGCCAGGAATCCGCCAAAGGTCCCCCCCATCAGGAACCCAATCGAGCCAAAAAGCGGTAGCATCGACACGAACCCCGCAAACTGACCTAGGATCAACGCATAGCCGGTCATGAAGGCAATGAAACCCGCAGACCACGTGAGCCCCATTCCTATGAACCCACGAACCCGCCGGAGGAGGTTCTTCATCGGAGTCCCCCCAAGCTTGGGGCTGAGATCATTTGCCTGACGGCCTAATGCGGATTGCTTTCCCGTAGGCAAACGGGTCGGGGAAATAAAGGACCGAAGTCTCCATCGAGAAACGGAAGTCGGGTTTAATGGACACTTCCCGAATCCGCGGGAACTCGACCTCGCGCCATCGGAGAGGAGAGGGACGAGGCCTGAACACCAGCTTCGGAGATACGAGTTCCACGTCCGGTCTGAACTGAAACGTATGAGCATCCCGCCATGCCTCAGGACCCTCAGCCTCCCGAATATCGAACTCCCAGACCTCAACAGATGGCTTGTCCAATAGGCGAGCGGATAGCATGGCAGTGAGGCCCAGGCTGGAAAGGGCGCATCCACCGATCAGAGCCAGGGCCATCCAGTCGTGCCGTCTCATCAGAGCCTCCTGTGGGGTGTACTTACCAGGTTCCTACTGCCTTTGATGAGATAGGGTTCCGAGGGGTTGTCAAATCCGGGTACGAGTTCTTCACCTTGGCCTTTGAATAAGTCCTCCGGTTCATCCCAACGGCCTTGCCTGGAATGTTCCGCGTCTCGCCGATTGCCTTCTCGGGAAGATGCCGGAACGGGACTCGTCGCCTCGGCGAGGGTTCGCTACCTACCGCCCCTTTGCCGTTGGGCGTTCCAGGGTTTGGAGGGCCTTGCCTAGTGCGACCTCTTCAGAGGGGGGTCATATCTTTTCAGCCGGAACGGCCCAAAAATGAAATCTTCGTGGCGGGCAGCCGCTCGGCTCGAACCAGTTCCCATCGAATTATCCGCTGCAAAGTGAGCGCTACTGGATTCGAACCAGTGACCTCCTGCTTGTAAGGCAGAGAACGTGGGATAACGCGTTAGGCACCAAGTGATCAGAATGCCCTGTTTTCCTTGCATTTCTCGGAACCGTTGCCCACCTTGAAACAGTCGTTAGGCCGTCCTGAGGGGTACTCCAGGGGTACTTGGAATTCCGGCCTGGCCGAGTGCTTGTCAGCAGGGGGACACGATGCCGCTCACGCAGAAGATCGTAGCCAGCAGGAAGTACGAGGGGGACGGGCAGTCGATCTGCACGCTCTGGGACTCCGCGGAAGAGATCAAGGACCATGATAAGAAACGCCCCCCTGTCCCTGGGTTCGGGCTCCGTATCTATCCATCAGGCAAAAAAACGTTCGTCTTCAAATACAAGATCGGTCCCCCGGGCCGGCAGATGTCCCGCCTCAAAGTGATCGGCGGTTACGGTGAGATGACGCTCCAAAATGCCCGAACAAAGGCCGAAAGAGCTCGGGTGGCGCTGAGGGACGGAAACGACCCGTTCGGCGCTCAGAAGGCCACAAAGGGCCGTTTACTTGGAGATCTGGCCGACGACTGGCTGGAGCTCCACGCCAAGAAGTACCGACGTTCGTGGAAAGAGGACGAAAGGCGGATCAAGTACATCAAGAAGGCTCTGGGGAAGAAGCTCGCCTCCGAGGTATCGGCCGCGGATCTCACGCGCCTGCATACCAAGGTCGGGAAGGAACGGGGGAAGACGGAAGCCAACCGAGCCATCACCCTCGTTCGCGCCATCTACGGAACCAAGTCACGTAAGCTGGGGCTGATCCCGAAGGAGTGGAACAACCCCGCGTCCGATGTACAGCTATACACGGAAAAGAAACGCACCCGCATCGTGCGGCATGATGAGTTCCCCCGACTGATGAAGGCCGTCCAGGAGTACGAGAACCCCATCGTCGGGGGTGCTGTTCTCATGCTCCTCTTCACCGGGCTCCGAAAAACGGACGTTCTGAACATGGAATGGTCCGACGTAGACCTGGGAGCCGGCACCGTCACGCTCCTGTCTGAGAAGGCCGACGAACCCCGCATCGTTCTGCTCTCCGAACCCGCCCGCAAGATCCTCGAGGCTCTTCCCCGATTCGAAGGCAATTCCTACGTCTTCCCGGGGCGGAAGGACGGACAACCGCTCAACGACATCAAACGCGGATGGGATGCCATTCGGAAAGCAGCAGGGTGTTCCGACCTACGGCTGCACGATTTCAAGCGAACCGTGGGAACCATGCTCGCCCAACGGGGGGAGAACCCATTCGTGATCCAGAAGGTGCTCGGCCACCGGGACGAACGGACGGCCCGCTACTACGTCCAGTTGTCGCTGGAGATGACTTCAGGGGTCATGGACCGCTTCGGGGCTGATGTCGAAGCCCTCGCCAACGGCGACGTGAAAACACTTCCAGGGAAGACAGACGATGATTGACGAGATACTGGACCCGGGGTCCCACTTCAAGGAAGGAGTTCGACTACGTTCCACCGATCTCAACAGTGGTTTCAGGCTACCCAGACCTGCCGGATTTGGATGTCCGTCGCAGGGTTGCCGTAGAGGGCCCCCGTTTGGCTTGGGCAACCCCAGGCTACTAGAGCCTGGAGCCGGATGGCCTTCGGCGGCTCTCCGATCCCACTACCGGGCGGGGTCCGGTGTCAGGGTCCGAGGGCAAACACCGTTTCCCACAAAGCTGAGGGGTCCTTCAGAACGAAGTAGGTGAGCCCCCCCAGGAGCAGGACTACAAAAGAGACGGCCACGGTGACTGGGATCCGGAGGACTATGATTATCCGACTGTCCTCGTACCGGACCCACCTACCGAGCCGCCTCCCAATAAATCGCCGGATCTTACGTGATCCGTCTTTCTTTTCGGTCTCAACAGAAATCTCGACCTGATCCCACTGTTCGGATAGGACCGGGTCTTCCATCCTGTTAAGCCATTTCTCCAAACATCCTCTGTCCCTCTTCTTCCTGCGCATTGTTTCCTCCGGTGTGTAGGTCCGCGCACCGGAGGGACGGGCTCATAACAAGTGGATCGGCTTGTACTCTCCGTCCTCCATGTACGCGAGCCCCTTTCCCGGAGCCTGTTCGGCCTCGGCAACATTCAGTCCTACACGGAGGACCCATCTCATGGCCTCCGTAGTGGACATGCCCTTGGCATCTGCCAACGCGGTGACCCTCTCGTAAATGGGGTCTGGAATGCGAAGGTTCAGCCGTCGGAGCGACGCCACGTCAGCCTCCTGCCCTCAGAAGGCGATGAGTGTTGACGGCCCGATAAGCTCGGGGGTCGGGGCGGACCAAAAACGCTTCGGGTGGGTGGTACGGGTGCCAGGCCATAAACCGAGGCGGGCACAGCCTCTGTACAGAGCACTTCTCTGCCAACTTCTCCACCATCTCAACCTTTTCCACTTGAACCTCCTTCGGGTTATATCCAGGGGTGAATCAATGACCCCGTATTCTAAGAATAGGCTCATTGGGATCTGGGCACAATAGTGACGTTTACTGGTGCCGAAAATAAACCGAAAATATTCAACGCAGGCCGCTCGCCGACCACCCGGACGGGTTGATAAGGACCGGAGGCCGAAGCACTTCAGATCTGCAAAGCCCCGCAGAAATGGACACGGACCCAAACGGGATTCTGACCACCCTCAAACAACCCGAGAGCCGAGTAGGGTGTATTCTGTAGAACGATGAAACGACTATTCAGACGGATTCGCGGAATAGTAAGTACGGGACTCACTTGGGCCTTCGGGTGGGGGGCGGTCGCAACGGTACTGAAGCTAGGCGCGGCTACGTTCCTGGGAGCCACCCTCGGAAGCCTCATGGCCGTAATCGTCTCGGGCACAACCCTAGGTTTTGTCGCGGGGACATCATTTGGTGTGATCCTGAGCATCACCGAACGCCGGCGTACGCTAGACCAGTTGTCTCTCAAGCGGGTCGCTGTGTGGGGGGCACTGGGGGGTATGGGGCTTTCGCTGTTACTGGCACCGCGGCTGTTGGGGGCCGGATTACCGCTGTGTGTGGTGGTTACGTCCTACTTGATCCCTCTTGGGATTACGGGCCCCCTCGGTGCTGGGTTCGCTTCAGGTTCAGTAGCCCTTGCGAGGCGAAGTGGCCCGGACTTGCTGGACGAAGGGGAAGACTCCCCCTTGCTCCCAGACGATACCTGATCCGCGCCGAAACGGATACAGTCCTGGCCTACTGCCCTCGCGGCTCTTGCAGTCGCCCCACAGCCTGACGCTTACACCTCTTGATGTTTCCGGGTGTTGGGCCCACTAGGCCCAGAGGTTCTCGCCCCAATCCGTGCCCTGGGAGCCCACCAGGTAAAGCAAGAGAAGCACGAAAAGGAAGATCACTACAACCTTCAACCACCTCTTCCACCCCTCGCCGCCAACACTCTCTTCGGTGGTTTGCCAGTATGCGAGGATTATCGGTATTACCAGTAAGGCCATGAGCAGGTATACGACCCACATAGCTTCTCACCTCCACCTAACCACTTCGTCCAGCGCACGCCCAATACCGTCCAGGCCCGGAAACAACGTGTCACCAGTAATGTTCGTGTCTCGAAGCCGCCTCATCAAAACCGGCTTCACGTCCGCTGGAACAATGAGTTTCCGATACGTTTCTTTTTTTCCCCTGCTCTCCCCTCCCATAACGGCAGAGAGTGTCTTCTCGATATCCGTGGCCACATTCATGGAGACCATGAAAACGGCCCGTTGGAGAATCATTCGTGGGAGTAGGGCGGTTTCCCGCTGAACAGCACGGAGGATGTCCGGGGCCCCGGGGTCCGCCAATTGCCGGTAGAACTCCGCTTTTGTGAGCTGGATATCGGCTGCACCACCGTGCACGCGCCTCATCCCGACCCGGAGGGAATTCTCATGAACCAGGTAGATCGAACCTTCCTTATCCGGGCATCCCCGGCATGCGAAATACGCTGCGATGAAGATTGAGGTCGTCCAATCGATGAGCCGGGTCGGGGCCCCGTAGTGACGCATAAGGGTCCACCATTCAAGCTCCGTATTCGTCGCAGAGAAGGTCGCTGCGGGGAGTTCGTTTGGAGCCGCCGCCCGGAATCGTTTCGTAGCTTTGGACTCGAGCGCCAAAAGGTTGTCAGCGGCGGGAAGCGGCCTGGTTCCCTCAAGCGTTGCAGCACGATGGAGGGTGGGCTCAAGTCTCCATTCGGCGTTTTCGTGCCCCCGGAAGAGGTAGGGCGAAGAGAGGCCATCACCCGTATCAAGGAACTCGGCGAGGCCCGCGAGCCTTTCCCATGATTCAATCTCTAGCCGGGTCGTTTGGTCCTCCGGGCCGTGCTTGCCGTCGGTTCCGCCGTGCATTGGACCCACCTCTCTGGGTTCTCTCATAACCCCTTTGAGTGCCCAGGCAACTTAACCTCGGGGCCAAGCCCCAATCCGCCTCATCCAGATTGAGTCTGGGGACGAAACCGGGCAGCCGCCCCTTTCCACTCCCGGGAATTGATAAGACTCCGACGGGGTACGGTTACGAGGAGGCGTTGGGGGGTCGCCGGGGTCCAGGACTGTGATTAGGGTGCCGGCTCTTGCATGTTGATGGTCGGTCCTGTCGAACCGGGTCAGGTCCCCTCCGGTGATAACAGCAAGGCTCATCTCCGCATCGATCGACGAGATCTCACGGGGGGGGTCGATCTCGCCCGCGAGCTTCCCGGTCAAGGTAGGCAGGGTACGGGTTGGATAACCCGAGAGGGACCAAACACCTGGAGCGACTGAATCAAGCACACTCTGGATTTGGATCAGCACCACCTCTCCCGCAGGGATCGGTCCAACTTCAACCACCCTGTACCTGGCAGGTCCGTCAGAAAGGTCTTCCCTCAGCACCGCCTCAACGTTTGGAGTGGAGATTACACCCGGTGACCGGCCAAGGCCCGTTCCGCGGAATCCGATTTCGATCCCGGTCTCAGGTCCCCGACCTGAGTTTTGAATAATCACCGTAAAGAAGGCCTTCCGGGAGGACGGAGGTTCAGCAAGGAACAACGTGTCCCCGGTTTCCGTCCAGATTCCGAGTGAGCAGTCTTCGTTTAATGGGTCACGCAGCTCTCGCCTTACGGAGACCTGACCACCGTCCGAACCCGAGGAGCTTATCTCTTCCATCGTGACGGAATAGGCTGCTCTTATCGCGGGCGCTGATCTCCGCGCTTCCCAAGCCTGAAATGCCGTTTCGGCCAGTTGTGTGAACAAAATCCCAGCCAAAAAAGCAAGAACTGGAACCCAGTATTTCTTAAGAACCCGCCCCAACCGATTCATCATGCCAACTCCCGAAGCCGGTGTCCCCGCAATCTACACCGTGAGGAACTAGCCCTCAACCACCACCCACTAACGTCCAAGCGTTATAAATCATTTGGTCACTTATATTTAGCCTGACTTCACTCTCCCACTGAGTGTAGTGTCTATCACCCACCACCCAGGAGGTGCTAGGCACGCGATCCATTGGGCGGAGAACCCACAGAAGACGGCCGTGGAGACGTTGGGACTCTGACGGTCGGTCCTATTCCAGTTCTCCAGCGAGCGGTCCCATAGTTGGTGCTGGGACGACGAGGGACTGACAGACGAAGGACGGTATCAGATCGGGTTTGCTCTTGGACTACTGAAGGAAGCCTACGAGCCGGTCTACGGAATGTTCTTAGACACGCCGGGCCTCGATTCGACCAAACAGCTTCTCGACATCCTAATCCCTGCCCTGGCCGGGATCGAACACCACGCGAACCCAGCCGATGCGATGGTAAACGTCTACAACCAGATTGCCGTCACACACGCCAAAGAAACCGGCGAAGAGCTCTAGACTCTACCCCCCGGGAACGGCATCCGCCGTTTCCCCTTCCCTGACAACTAACGGTTAGGCGTTAGGCTCTTCCGGGTCTTTCTCGACCTTCCGCCAACTCCCGTCAATGTCTTCCACGACCCATTCTTCAATAGGATCGAGAAGAGCTCGTAGCGTACAGGGAGCGAAGCCGGGGAGGCGTTCAAATGCCTCTTCCTTGATCTCCTCCGGGGTCTGAGCCTCAGCCATCGGCTGGACTACCTCGAACCTTCTCAAGATCCAGGTCCCCGTCATCGACGGTTCGATTAGATAAAGGGTGCCTACGTGTTCAAGCGAGGGATTCACCTGACTGCCCCAGTTCTTCTTGAAGGAGGATGTCGAATCTCATGGAGATGTGATCTGGGTCTTCGCCCGGTTTAAACCTACCGAAGAACTTCTGGTAGGCGGTTCTTCTAGTAGCCTCTCCCTTGTTGGGCACAAAACCGTATTCACCGTACCATTCGACAAGCTCATCTCTGTTTAAAGCATCGAGGGTCACGTATCGGACACCAATTTGCTCTGATAGAGCACGAGCAAGGCCCACCACGTAGTCGAGAATCCAGTACCCAACCCCAGACCCTTGGAAAGGTTGGTCCACACCCATGCGTCCAATCTTCACTGCTGGGAGCGTTGGGTAGCTTACACCGTCCGGCCTTTCTTTCCCCTGTAGTTGGATACTGTCGGCCAGGACGGTGAAGTAGCCCACCATTTGTTCGTCGGAGTGAACACAGTAGGAAACAGAAACGCCCGCCTGCTCATCGCTGGCGGACGTCCCGTCACAAATATATGCTGTTAGGTCTTCTTCCCCGCAGTTGAAATCCTCGGCCCTAAACCCTTCCGGCACCCTCAGAACGTCGAGGGTTTCAAGAAAACCCCCGTCACCCGTCACCGGGCTGGAGCGTACTGACCGGCTTTTCCGTTCGACCCCCGGTATACCTTATCGGCACGGCGGATTGTCTCCACCCGCTTCTCCGAGTCCGGGGTGCCGTTACGTACCTCGCGGAGAATGCGCTTGGCGTCTTTTCCTTTCAACACTGGGGTGGCCTTGATCGGCTTCGCCATGACCCCCCTCCTTTCACGCAAGTTCCCTCTCTACCACAGAGTACCACAAAATCTTCACCCTGTTAAGACCATAACACAAGGGATTTGACAAGGTTCCCACGCGGGCAATCGTTTTCCCCCCGAAAACAACCGTCTCACCAATACCCTGGTATCGGGCCTGTGTGAACCGCGCCGGTTTTATCGGAGACAGTTTTCCTTGAGTCCTACCTCTTCAGTTTGGCCCTCCTGACGCTGGTAGTACAACTCCTCATACTCTGCTGGGGGAAGGTGACCGATGGGTCCCAGGAGGCGGTGGTAGTTGATCCACCAGACCCATTCGAGCGTCGCGAACTCGACGTCTTCCACGTTTCTCCACGGCCCCTTTCGGCGGACGACTTCCGTCTTGAACAGGCCGATCACTGATTCGGCCAGTGCGTTGTCGAAAGAGTCGCCTCTGCTTCCCACCGACGGCTCGATCCCGGCTTCGGCCAACCGCTCCGTGTACCGGATACTGAGATATTGAACGCCGCGGTCGCTGTGGTGGACCAAGCGGCGTTCCTGGTCGTCTTCCCGCTCACTGATGGCCTGCTCCAGGGCATCAAGAGCCAGATCGCTCCTCAGCGACGTGGAGACCCGCCAGCCCACGATCCTGCGGGCGTGGGCATCGATGACGAAGGCCACGTACACGAAGCCCCGCCACGTGGCCACGTACGTCAGATCGGAGACCCAGAGCTCATTGGGTCGGCTCACTCGGAAGTCCCGGCCCACCAGATCCGCCGGGCGTGAGACCTCCTCACCTACCTGCGTGGTGACTTTGAACGCCCGGCCTCGCACCGCGCCCACAAGCCCCATCTCGTTCATCAGGCGGCGCACCGTACACCGGGCCACAGCGATGCCTTCCCGGTTCAGCTGCCCCCAGACCTTCTCGGCCCCATAGACCGCGAAGTTCTCGTCCCACACCCTGTGGATCTCCACCTTCAGCCACGCGTCCCGTTTGGCCCTGGCGGATCGAAGGGAGGGATCGGCCTGCATCGCCTGGTGGGCGTAGTAGGTGGACGGAGCAATCGGCAAGACCTCGCAGATTGGCCCGACTCCGTACACCTCTCTCTGCTCGTCGATGAAGGCCACCATCACTTCACTCGGCGGTCGAGCTCCGCCTGTGCGAAATAGGCTGACGCTTTCCGGAGGATCTCATTGGCGCGCCTCAGCTCCCGGTTCTCCCGCTCCAGAGCCTTGAGCCGCTCCCGCTCTTCCGTGGTAAGTCCTGGCCGCTTCCCTGCGTCCCGTTCGGCTTGGCGAACCCACTTCCTGAGCGTCTCTGCTGTACAACCAATCTTCTGGGCGATGGACCCGATTGCTGCCCACTGGGAGGGATAATCTCGCTCGTGCTCCAGAACCATGCGAACCGCTCTCTCCCGAACCTCAGGGGAGTACCTCTTTGTCCTGTTCATGACCCCATCCACAATGGAATTCCCATGGTTTGGTGGACACGTGGGGTCTAGAATTCTAGACCAACCCAGGAGGTGTCATGAGCCATCGGATTTACACGCCAGAGTTCAAGGAT
>JANQDZ010000054.1 GCA_028278645.1 Longimicrobiales bacterium
ATCCTTGAACTCTGGCGTGTAAATCCGATGGCTCATGACACCTCCTGGGTTGGTCTAGAATTCTAGACCCCACGTGTCCACCAAACCATGGGAATTCCACCTAGCTGTCCACTGAACCATGGGAAGTCCAAACCTCCAGTGGAGTTCGAGCGGGATCATGCAGCATGAACAACAGTGGTCAATCTTGCAGGCCGCCCCTGTCCACCTTCAGGGGTTCACTCCAACTTTTGTGCAATTTTGGGCCGCCGCTAACACAGCCACCTCAGCTTCGCTTGGGATACGTCCCCCGGGTCGAGAACAGGTAGATCTTCGCAGCGGATTTTAGTAGAAACACCACAGAATAGAGAAATAGTGCGATCATCAAGACTCGCACATTGTTATAGAAATATGCCGCTATATAGCTCACCAGCAGTCCTTCAACGGTGAATAAATCAAAAAAGAACGGGTGTATTTTTCCAAAGACATTTTTCTGAGCCGTCTCTCCAACAGTTTTTTCGTGCTTATCTTTCACAACGCCATTTGAATACAACGCCCGATAATAGTTGTTTTTCACAGAGTCATAAAAGCCAATGGATATTGCTCCCGATATAGCAAGGTAAAGAAAGCGAATATCATCATATCTGTTGAATTGTGCGATTCCCATTGACGCGAATAGCAATGGCAACACAAGGGAATGAGTAAGGTAGTCCCAGTAAGCCCCATTTTTGGAGAAGCACTGTGTAAACCTCGCCACTTCACCGTCAGCAAGATCCAAGAGGACCTGCAAGCGCCAAAGCACGTAGGCAACCAATAACTGAAAAGGTCCGCCGAGTAGTATGAGTATCGTGCTTGTCAAACCAACAAGAAAAAACGCGCCCGTCACAAAGTTAGCCGACAAGCCAAGGTTCACGAAGACGAAGGTAAGGTAGGTGGCTCCCCGACTAGAGAAGTAGTAGAGTCGAGTGTGTTCTCTCACGTTGGCCCGTTTCGAGCGGCCCTTAATCTCCTCAATACTATGCACCATGGGCTACCCCCAAGATCCGATCATAGACACTCTCATAACTCTTCGAGGTTTTCTCCCAGGTGAAACCGGTGGGGTCGATGTTGAAACGTTGACCGCGAGGTGATAAACACTCGGCGATCTTGGCAGCCAAGTCTTCACTGTTGCCTGGAGAGCATAAGAACGGATAATCGGTTCCCAAGATGGTTCTGACAGACCCAACTTTGCTGCTAACGACTTTTGTCCCGCAGGCGATAGCCTCTAATAGAACCTTGGGTACCCCTTCAGAAACACTCGAAAGCACAAATATCTCGGCCGAGTTTAGTATCTCTACCACCTCATTTCGCCTTTTATGACCGAGGAATTCAACCTCGTTTGTCAAATCAAGGCGTCGGGTCTGATCTTTTAGCCGATCCTCCAGTGGCCCACCTCCAACGATGCTAAGAGAGTAACCATTAAGCCTTCCTGAACCCTTTAGGATTTTGACGGCATCTATCAATACATCAAACCCCTTTTCTTTCTTGAGTGACCCTATGGAGACGATTTGTTTTCGCCGGGTATGACCCATATCGAAGAAGACCTTTGGGTCCACCCCGTTCAACACCTCGGTCCTGGCTCGGATGCCCTGTTCGTCGAAATATGGCTCCATGTGAGAGCCTAGAAAAAAGACATGATCAAAGTGCACCAATAGGCGCGTAAGGAGATTTGATTCCCTTAGCACGTTGAAATCACCGCCGTGGAACGTAATGAAAATCTTCTTTCCCAAGAGTTTCGCAAATAGAGCGATCGGATAATAGGCTGGAGAGTGAATATGCACAGCATCATGCCTGAAGGTATGTGGTGACACTCTCACGGCGAAAGCGATCGCTCGACACGCCCTTAGTACCCTATCAGCAAAAGACTTGCGTTCCTTTCCACCTATGAACACGGGAAATGTACGGATTAGTCTTGCATTCTTCGGAACCGGAAGGGGGTGTCCAGCCAGCCGTTCAGATATGATGGTAGTCTGACACCTGCAATGTTCAGTGACCTTATATGCATGATACCCCGCCCCACTGAATACCTCCGTTGGATAGTTCCCAATGCGTAGGAGCCGATACATGGACCCTGGAAGTTTCCTCGTTCTCCGTTTTACCATGCCAGGGAAGCCCGGATACAGTAACCCGGAGGGTTTTGTGATTTTGGACGCGGTAGAATCTGCAAAACCACTTTGCAGAGGGTGTTTAAGGCATTCCGACTCGATGCCCCCACAATGCTCATGCCACCAACCAGAACGGCGAAAGCTCGTACTAGACCCAACGGGCGTCCCTTACACTGCCACGAGCTGAGGCCCAGCGATGCCAAAGAGAAGCTAGAAGCTGCCCCACCCCCGGTGGAACCCCGAGGGTCCGGGCGGCATAAGGGACCTGGATCTCAACCCCTCTCGTCCATGGTACGCTCCCGAAGAGGAAACTCACCCGCGCTATCCATCGATTCCATCTGGACCGATCTCACTATGCTCGTAGTTGGGCGCATCGAATCCGATTGAGGTTTCGGTCTTAGTCGAGGCTCCGCTCGGATCCCACCACGTACCTTCCATCCCCACACCGAGGCCACACTTGGCAGTTCGGGAGAATGGTTGGCGGCCAAGAATTAATACAACAAACGTAGCCTTAGGATGGGTCGGAGTCCTTTCCGGCGGTTCCTGAAACATGGTTAGTCCCAAGGCCTCTTCTTGGAACCCAAGCATGGCCGGACACAAGGGACCACGTACCGCTTCTCAGACTCCACCCCACGAAAGAAAAACCCTGGAACTGGTGAGCCCTTTCTCGAATGAAACACAGCCCGGCAGACGCATTCCCAGGGAATGCTAGCCTTGGAATCTCGATTCCTTCCCACAGGCAAGGTCGAACCCCTACTATGCCCTTTGAGTAGCTCCATCGGGAAGGTCCTTGAATAGACTCACCCCATTGGCGATCAACACATTGCATCCAATCCGTACTTTTATGAATACGGAGGCTCCCATTCCAACCAAAGTGTTTTTGCCGACAGAGACATGACCGGCCAGAAGCGCTCCCGGAGCGATATGAACATTGTCCCCAAGGATACAGTCGTGGGAAACCACAGCACCGGAGTTGATGATGCAATTTTTTCCGATTTCCGCACCGGAACCAACCACGGCTTTGGCGAATACTTGGGTCCCCTCTCCGAGGTTGGCCGACGGCTCCACTGTCGCATGTGGGTGGATCAGATGGGGAAGTTCGAATCCCGCACTTTTCAAGCGTCGGAAAACCTCGGCCCGGTCGGCGTGTCGCATTGCGGCTCCGAAGGCGTTCACAGCATACCGAACTCCATTGGCGAAGAACTGAACCAGTGTTGTGTCGGAATCGTCACCGATCACCGGAACATCGAGAATGGTGGTTCCGATCACCAGGTTTCCATCGAGGATCCCAGCGATTTCGTGGGTCCCCAGTCGTCGGATCAGATCGATACACATCTTCCCGTGGCCGCCACCGCCAAAGAGCAGGATCGCATTTTTAGGAAAGGACCGGCCTTCGGTTGGAGTTGGATCTTTCTCATCCCGAGCCAAAAAGCTCTCAACATCGTCCCGAGTTACCAGGCTCAGGTGATCAAAGAGCTTAGGATCTAGTTCGTGGAAGGCAATGAGCCGGGCAGCCGGTTTGGAGATTCGGGGTCCGCCATCTCTTGGCTCTGGTTCGTTGGCTTCGGACTCCTGACTTAAAGGCTCCGTGTCGGCCTGAAACTCGGCCGTAGGAAAGCTCGGATCATCGGATACCACAGCCAAGATTGAACCGACCTGGATCCGGTCACCCTGGGAGTGGACGAAAAACAAGTATCCATTACAGGGGGCAGCTACCTCAAAAACCGCTTTCGAGGTTTCCAGAGCCGCGATGACTTCACCCTCCAGGATTTGCGCACCGCTCTGAACAGTAAATTCGACTATTAGGTAGTAGTCATCGCTGACGGTCTCTCTCGGAACGTGGATCCGCGTTGCAGGACTCAAGAAATCATCTCCATTGCCTTCCTTGCAATGTGTCGTGCCGAGGGTAAACAGGCGCGCTCGGCCTCGATACTACTGGGAACGATATCATTGTGGCCGAGTCTACCAAAAGCCTCCAGTTGGACCCCTGCCTCTGCTACTCGCGCGGCGACCTCGCTTCCCAGGGCCGCAAAACAGGGACCTTCCTCCGCAACCAATAATCTGCCCGTTGACCGCACGGAATGTAGGACGGGGTTTATGTTGAGGGGGTGGAGTTGGGTGGGGCAGATAATCTCACCCAGGACCTCTTCGTCGTCAAAGAGGTCCTGGACAGCTCTTTCAGCTTCTTCAAGCATCCCGCCGTAGCAGAAAATAGTTATAGCCGCGTTTCCCCGGGCCGGAGAGATCCGAACACAGGGGAGCGGCTCGTTCGAGAAAGTAACTCGAAACCCTCGTGGGGGTTCGGCGTCAAGGTACCTAGTATAAAGTACCTTGTTCTCGATAACGACGGCGGGGTGGGAGATACACTCGCACAGGGTTTGGTATACCCTTCGAGGCGACCAACGGGCGTTCAGTGCAACTACGTCTAAGCCTGGTATGCCCAAGAAGTGTTTTTCAATAGACTGGCTATGCGTTGGACCGTACCCCCGTCTCCCCCCCATCGGTGTCCGCAGTATAAGTGGCACCTGGACCTTCCCATCGTACATGCGTTCAAACTTGCAGGCATGTTGCTGGAGTTGGTCGAATGTGAGGGAAAGAAAATCACCGAACATGATCTCAACGAGAGCCGGGAAACCAGCCATCGATGCTCCGGCTCCGACACCGGTAATGGCTGCTTCACTGATCGGTGTGTTCCTTACACGACTCGGGAAAAGCTCGCTAAGGTCTCTAGTGACTTTGAAAGCTCCCCCGTACCCACCCTCAATATCTTCCCCGAGCATCAGAAGGTCTGGCCGACTCTGCAAAAGACCCCGAAAGGTGTCGTAGAGGATATCAGAGATTTTCGCCTGCTCAAAATGGACCTCCTGCCACTCTGTCTGGGGATCAGATTCAGCCAGGTCTTCCGGTAGGGAGCAATGAGGTGCGCTCTCGCTGAGCTGGACAGCCTGCTCAACCTGGTGGTCAATCTCTGACAACAGAGGAGGAAGCCATTGAGGTTCATCGTTAAGGAGGCGAGTCAAGGAATCTTTCTGGACGAACGCACCGATCTCCTCCGGGGCCCTGTTGTCATCTCCCTTTGAATGGGCCTTGAGTCGATAGGTCTTAATCTCGAGCAAAAGAGGTGCTCTATTTGTCCGAACCTGCTCGATAGATCCTGCAGCGTCAGTGAGAAGCCGCCGCCAGTCCCAGGTGTTTGACTCTGCAAACGGGATCCCAAATGCTGAAGCCCGTGCCTCAACCGATCCGGCCAAAGTCTGGGTTGACGCAGTAGATTGAGCATACCCGTTGTTCTCCACAACGATGAGAAGCGGAATGGCCCACTTAGATGCGAGGTTTAGTGTTTCATACAGGACACCCTCCCCCAGCGTCCCGTCTCCAACGAACACAACAACAATACCGTCCGACTCATGCAGGCTTTGCGCAAGGGCCAGGCCGGCTGCCACCGGCACCATCCCGCCCTGAACCCCATTGGAGAAAAACCCGGGCGCATGAAGGTGTTGACTACCTCCCTTGCCCCCGCAAACCCCAGTGGCCCTTCCCATAATCTCGGCTGTAAGTCCTTCAACGTCTCCGGTCCAAGCAATGAAGTGACCATGTCCCCGATGGTTGGAAACGATGATGTCGTTTTGGCCAAGGCCAGCGGCGATCGCCACGCCAACCCATTCTTGCCCGATACATGTGTGGACGGTTCCGTTTAGTTTGCCCTCAGAGAAGAGGGATAAGAAACGCTCCTCAGTCCGGCGGATGAGCAAGGCTTGGGAGATCAGACGTTTCTCAAGGTCATCGGGGGCCGGGTCTTCGGAACCCGGTTTTCGTATCACAGGTTTGTTCATCTGTTCTATCGGTGATCCTTTGGAGCAAAGGGCGACTCTGGAAAAAATGTGCCTGCGTGATTCGGCGACGCAACGCCAATTCCTCATCTCCCAGTCGCATCGGCACCTACCAAAGCCGGGGGCGCATTATCACTCAGCAAAAAGCCTGTACCGTCCTCCCTACCTCCGCGGGACGGCGGACCTGGGGACCCTATCGAACACCACCCCGCCTCAATGAACTTTATGGAGGGCCTCTCGGAGCGGCAGAAGCCCATCTGTGAGTACGGAAGCCTCCAGCGACGGTATCTGGAGAAAGACCACCAGGCGAAACGGGCGTCCTTTACTCCGTGGATTCCTAGGAGGACGGCCGTCCCGACCAGCCGATGAGCTCACCCTCCAATCTACCCCGTAGGGGCTCTCCGACTTAGGCCCTCAGCTAAACAGACGTCTGAGGGCGCACGCCGAACAATGACCAACCCTACCGTGGCTCCCCGCGCGGATGGAACAGACTCGGTTTCGGGTTGAATATGCGGCACCGAGGGTAGCTAAAGCGACTCTCCTTTCCGTGAATTGACCCAACCGGCACCACTTTTCCCCCCTCCCCTTGGAACCGCTTGCCAAGTCCGACCGCCGAGCCTTTTTCTGACGCGGCCCTGGTCTTCCGACTTCTTCTTCGATCGATCGGCCGTTCTTTTAACCCTGGATTCCCTTTCGACCTGACCCCGTACTGGAGGCCAAACCGAGGTCCGGTTGGGCACCTCCCATCCGGAGGCTGGTATCTCTTCGGCCGCTCCCTTTTGATGCAGGATGTCGACATCCCATTGGAGGTCGAAGCCAGGGCCTGGTAACCGATGGATTCGGGCTAGGGGGGGCCTTCGGGCCGGGCGAAGTCGAAGGCTAGACCGATACTCACGAAAACGCTGTTCAACCGATTCGGCGATGCCAGCGTTCTTCCCGCCGCGGCCTGGATAATGACCCCTGACCTCGTCCGGATATGGATGCCGGCTTGGGCTTGGAAAGTAGAGCCACCCCCCACGTTTACCCCTCCCCCGCCACTTCCGCCTCCGGTCAACTCCGCCGCGACCGAGACCGCTTCTGAGGTGTCGAGCCGGTGTTCTACGCCCAACCCCAGCAAGCCCATAGCATACCCACCGGCATGTCCGGAATGGGCTGCAAGGGCCTGACCGGTCACGTACAGCCAGGGCTCGAAGAACCGGTCGAAACGCAATCCGATTAGGTTCAGATTCTCGGGATCGGAGGCTTTTCGCTTAGCGTCGAGCACTGTTTGGTGTACAGCGCCCAGCCGCCATTTAGCCAACACTAGTGAATGGCAATCAGTCATCGAATCGGTTTCGGCCCGTTGGCGCACACCTCCCCCCATTCGCGCATCCCCGAACCTGTACCCGACGCGGCCCTGGTATGATTCCGCCGAGAAGCTGCCAGTGGATGCTATACGGCCCACGTTCCAACCAACAGAAAGGGAGGTGGTGAGCAGGAGATTCAGACCCGCCTGAACCTTTCCTGCGACACCTCCAGAAGTATCTACGCTGCCGCCACCCCCCCCACCTCCGGTCGCGTTCAGGTCCCCGAAAAGGCGTCCCCGGATCAGTGGTAGCCGCAGACCCAGGCCACCGAACATCTCGGCGTATCCGTCGGACCTTCCTCCTGCCGCACCCGCCGCCTGGAACAGAAAGTACAAGGGTTTGGTGTTGAGGTGCCGGCGGTATTCCACACCGACGAGGGAGATGGTGCTTGTCATGGGTGTGCCCTGAGTGGTCTCCACTCCCGAAAGGGGTAGGTAGGCTCCCCCTATGGCCAACCACTCGGTTTCCACTATTCGCAAACCGGCACCCGAAGGATCGAAACTGTCCAGTGTCTGTCCTGCTTGGGTTGAAGGTCCGTAGGTCTCGAGGAATCGGGTCGACAGTGACACATAAGCCTGCCCGCTATCGACCTCTCCGTTTGGGAACTTCACCCAGGAGACACCTCCCCCTGCTTCCACCGATCCCAGGGAGTATGTGGCGCCGGCGTGAACACGTACCATCATTCCACCACCTTGGGGCGCTGACCCGCCCCCTCCCCCTCCGAGAAAGCCACCCACATCAAACCGCAGGACATCCGATACGGGTGGTTTCAAACCTAGGCTAACCCCCCCGGTGAAGAATCCTCCCCGCTCTCCGACAAGAGCTCCAAAACCAGTGGCCCCTGCATAGAATTTCGATCCGAAATCCATGAGAAAACCCACAGCCGCCAAACCCAGGTTTTCACCCGAGTTGATCTTCAGCGATTCGTATTGGAGGCGTACCTCCGCCGGGCGGGTGTTGAGAACGGAACGCTGACTGGGATCCACCTGATTATTTGCCCCGGTCTGCCCCCCCAAGGGAGGAGGGGAACCAGCCGCCCAGACCGCGGCGCATCCAGCGGCCAAGAGTGCTGCAATCAACGGTCCACGCACGAGAGCCCTCCGCGAAAAGGATTCAACGGGTACCGGAAGGCGGGGATTTCACCAGATATTAAGTAAGGTAGGATGACCCTCAGGCCGCAGCGAATTCCTGACATCAGCCACGTGCAAACCGCAGTCGACGAAGTAACCATCGGGCAGACAGGACTCCCATCGCCACACCCAGGGCGTCGGCCAAGAAGTCGCCCATTGAGGGCCCGCGAACGGGAACGAACGACCGGCGCCATTCGTCCGAGGCCGCGAAAAGGATACCGGATGAGGACCAGGAAAAGCTGGGCGGAGGGAGCTATCGGTGACGGTTTCGCCGATCGCCATCCGCCCCTCGCCAATGTCACTCCAAGCACCGCGAAGAGACCAAAATGGACAACTATATCGTTGATGTGGAAAGTGTCCGCCCCCGGCACGTCGGTCCGGGAGCTCAGGAAAAAGAGGAACGCCGCCCAAGTCACGGCCGGGATCCAGGAGATCAGAAGTTTTATCATCAGACCAATATGTCCGGTATCAAGATCTCGGCCACGGCACGCCCGTCTCACCCACCCCACCCCACTGACAGGTTTAATCCCGGATACAACCGGTCCCGGGCATAACTCATGACTGGATGGGGGTACAGCGCCAGGTCGACGCTCAGGTTATGCCACCGCCTGGCCAGGCCCAAGGTGACGCTGAAAGGCAGAGGCATCTCGTCTTTCACATCACCGGTGAATTCGCTTTTGATTGCCAGGGGTATCAGCAAACCGATTCTGTACGAATAGTTTTCGCCTATCTTCTGCAACCCGCCACGAATCACTTTGAAATCCAGGGACGAGGTTCCGTACTCACCAAAGAGTGTCTGATAATCCACTTCGAGTTCGAGGGTCCCACTCCCAGCTTCAGTCCTGCGGGCCCACAGGAAGCCGAAGGTCAGGTCCCTCGGGAACTCCGATGTATTGGACTCCTCCCGTGTGCCGTCCTGATCCGTGATGACCGTTATTACGTCGAGGCCGGTGTCCAAGTCCTTCATGTTTGTTCCGAACGTGAGGTTCTCGGTCAAGAACAGTTTCGCGCCGAGATTCAAAGACAGTGCCGTTGCATCCGTTGAGCCCACGATGACGTTGCCAGGATCTTCGGCTGTGACTCCACAGAATGTGGTCCTGCAATCTACCCATCCCACCGTCACACCGAAGCTCCACCTTGGGTTCAAGCGGGGCGAAAGGGCCAGGCCCAACCGATAGTCCCTGGTTTTGGAGTTGATCGTCCCATCGAAGTCATCGGGCAAGCCGGGAAGAGTGAACTTCAGAAGTACGGATTCCAGGTCCTCCGGTTTGAAACGACCTTTGGCCCGGACATGCAACCGTGTCATCCACGAAAGGCCGAGTGCCGCCTTGAGGCCACGCACCGAGAAAATACCTGGGCTACAAGACACTCCCGCGAAGCTCATCCCGACGAGTCGTGCGTTGATTTGGCGCCCTATGGCAACTTGGAGGGACCCGGCCTCCACCAGCCCCGCCGGGTTCCAGTAGATCGAGTGCACGTCGCTGGTGCTGGCCACCACCGCCCCGCCCAAGCCCATGGCGCGGGCCCCGACACCCATGAGGAGGTCACTCCCTTCTGCCTGGAAGGACCTCAATAGCTGTTGAGTTTTGCTGGCGGATGGTGCCAAGAAGGAGAGAGACGCAGCAACAAGTAGGGGGAGGAAAAACGGTTTAAAGAAGGGCGCCTCACTCAACTGACCACCCCGGTCACCTACCCCCATCAGGCCTCGTTCACCTCAAGCTTCCTGCCTCGGGAGATGACCTTGATGGGATCCATCGACCTTCCGTTACTATCAACTGCCAGAAGGACGCCGGTGCCGGGTTCACGGAAAAGCTCCACAAGAGTTTCCCCGAAGACCCAGGTTCCGCAAATAGCACGGGTGTGCTCTTCGGTGGGTACAATTCGGGGAATCTGGTCTGATGGAAGGTCTTGATCGGCCAAGTCTCGCCTCGATTCTTCCACAAAGGGGTTGAAAACCGACTTTTTTCAAGTTCAGGATAACCCGAATACCTCAAAACTCCCTCATCCTCGTCCCCGCCCGGCCTCATCAATCTCCCTGCCTCGTCAAACCGAAGCACTCCAGCCTTCTCTAGAAGGGAGGTGAAGTAGGGGTTCCCGAGGAGGTCCGTCACTTCCTTCCAAGTGATTCCGTACAACACCCTGATGGTTCCCCCTTGAACAAGGGAAAGCTCCATCAACCGCCCCCCTTGGACTGTCACGGTGGCCACACCTGAGACCTCCCCCGCCACCACCGACGCATGAGGGGTAGCAGGATGATGAATCTGGGCTTCCACCGTTGATACCGAGAAGGCCGCTAGGCCGGGGGCCATGCCTACGAACAAAACCAACGCCCTATCCCACCTCCGGACAATCATCAAAACACCCTCAGCGCCGACCCGGCACCAAAAACGAACCTGGGCCGGTCGCCCACGTTCTTGGTGATGTCCGCTATCCCCATAGTGATGGCCGGGTAGAATCCCGGAAGGGGCAGGCTATAGGACATCCCGAGGTTCATCGCCAGGCCGTCCCATTCGGCGATGGCGTTCCAGTTTTCGGCCAGCTCCACCGCGGCGTTTCCGAAGAACCACGTCCCGCCCGTGGTCCCCAGTGAGGCCCGGGTGGCCAGGGGCATGCTGGCGAACTGTCCTGATCCGGCGCCTAAGCTGAGATGGACTCTACCGACCCCGGGCCGGGTTCCGTCGACGGTCTGGAGCGTGTGGCTGACGACGATGAAGAACGATCGGCCCAGGTTTTGGTCGTCGACGTTCTCTATGAGCGTCATGGCGCCGGCCGCAACCGAGGTGCCGCGGCCCAGGTACCGGTGCAGCTTTCCGCCAAGGCTGATCTGGCTGAAGCCGGAGATGTCGTAGATGGTGCCGTGGCCCTGTGCTCCGATGAGCTTCACCGGGTCTCCGATCCCGGCTCCGAAGCTCCAATCGGCGTCGCTGCCCCCGCCGGGGTAGGCGTCGGTTTGGTATCCCATTCCCCCGAAGATGGTGTTGTAGGCGGCGCCCCATCCGGTGGGTGAAAGGATGGACTTACCGGCGGCGTTGGGGAGCCGGAGCCTCAGGATGGATTCGGGAACGACGATCTCGTTCGCTTGGCTGGTTTCTTGGGGAAAACTCGGCTGGGGTGCCAGAAGGATGGCACCCACGGTAACGTGCAGAATCACCGTCGAGAATCTGCCCATGGCTTCCCTTTGGGGGTCGGGAGACAGCCGTTACACGCAGTATACCCGGGCCTACGGTGGGGCCGCCATCAGCCATTCGCGAGCCCGCCCGTAGGTGTGACACCGACAAGCCTCCTTAATTCTCCGTCAAATCCGGCTCCGGATTGAGGTCTTCGAGGCACCTGGGGCACAGGGTATGGCTGAGATCCGCCTTCGGAGGGGCGCTCACCTAGCCCTCTACTTCGGTCAGCCAATCCCGCTCCCACCGGATTTTCGTTCAGCCGGCGCATAGGGCGAGCCGGCCGTGTTGGGTTTCGATGCGGGCCAGAGCATTCTAAATCCCCACGATCAGCTTGTCCCGTTCCCTCTCGGAAATGATGACCCTGTACATGGACCCCACCCAGGCCAGCAGCTCCCGGATCGCCAGGGTTCGGGCAATTCGCCCGTGGGAGCCCACCTCCAGAATCCGGATGTCTTTTCACAGACTCGCGCCGTCGGTAGACATGGTCGGGCCTCGGAAAGTGTGTGACCTCGGTCCAGCTCCTCGGGTGGAAAGTCGGCCGTCAGCTGGTATCCCCAGGGATTCTCGGGGTACCCCGCCAGACGGATTAGGGTTGCTGGCTGTCAATAAGGACAGGATCTACCTTAGAATAAGACAGGGAAGCCGTCAGTTGTCTCCTCACCATCGAGTCCACAATGAGGATCCTGTTGAATGCTAGACCATACTGAGCAGAGCAGCGGAGATGGACGCTTGGACCTGGGAGTAGTTGGACTAGGTTACGTGGGACTCCCGCTGGTCGTGGAGGCGGCCCGCGCTGGGATGCGCGTCCTGGGATTTGATGTGAAGGAGGAGACCGTCCTGAGCACCAACCGGGGCGAATCCCACCTCAACGATCTCACAGATGATGACGTGGGGGATTGTGTGAGGGCCGGCCGGCTCGAAGCCACCACCGATATGACCCGGCTGCGTGAGTGTGACACCGTGTCCATCTGTGTTCCTACGCCCCTCTCCAAAACCCGTGACCCGGACATTTCTTTTATTCTCTCGGCAACTGAAGCCGTCGCAGCTAACCTTCGCCCCACCCAGCTCATCCTCCTGGAGTCCACCACCTATCCGGGAACCACCCGTGACGTCCTTCTGCCCAGATTGGAGAAGACCGGCTTTCGTGTGGGGAAGGATTTCTTTTTGTGCTTCTCTCCGGAAAGGGTGGACCCGGGTAACCGCGTCTGGCTCACCAAGAACACGCCCAAGGTCATAGGGGGCATAACACCTCAGTGTCTCGACAGAGGGAAAGAGTTCTATTCCCGCTTCATCGACACGCTGGTGCCAGTTTCGTCGGTTGAAGTCGGGGAGATGACCAAGATCCTGGAGAACACCTTCAGAGCCGTGAACATCGGCTTGGTGAACGAGATCGCCCTCATCTCCGACCGCCTCGGTGTGGACGTTTGGGAGGTCATTGAGGCGGCGGCCACCAAACCCTTCGGATACATGAAGTTCACGCCTGGGCCGGGCCTGGGAGGGCACTGCATCCCGGTCGACCCTCGCTATCTGGCTTGGAAGATGAGATCCCTCAACTACTCCACGCGCTTTATCGACGTGGCTTCGGAGATTAACGCCGAAATGCCCTTTTTCGTGGTGGGGAAGGTTAGAGAGGCGTTGAACCATGCCCGGAAGTCGGTAAGTGAATCCAGGGTCCTGATACTCGGTGTGGCCTACAAATCGGAGGTCGATGATGTCCGTGAGTCCCCGGCCGTGGACATCCTTCGGCTCTTGGAAGCCGATGGGGCCGAAGTGGTATACCACGATCCCTTCGTGGCGAGCTTGGAGGCAAACGGGACCGTTTGGGAGGGAGCAACCCTTACCGACGATCTCCTCTCCCGAGTGGATGCGGCCGTGATAGTCACCGACCACAGAAGCGTGGATTACGAAAAAGTCCTCGAGTTGGCTCCAATCGTCGTGGACACCCGAAACGCCACCCAGGCAGCCCGCCGCGGCATGCTCCGACCCAATCCGGGCGGGTGGATCGTGAAGGGATACCGATCCCCCCCTGCAGATACCATCCCTACGGAGGAGTCCTGTACAGATGAGTGACCTCTCAAGCTACGTGTCTCCAGAGACGACTTACTTGGTAACCGGCGGGGCCGGCTTCATCGGATCTCACCTTGTGGAGCACCTATTGGCTGGAGGTGCCCTTGTGCGTGTTGTGGACGATTTCTCAACGGGGCGTCGGGAGAACCTTTCACCCTTCCTGGACCGCATCGTGCTTGTAGAAGGAGACATCACCGATCCCGAGGTTTGCCGACAGGCGTCGAAAGGAGCGCAGGTGGTCTTTCATCAGGCGGCCCTTCCCTCCGTCCCACGGAGCGTGGTGGATCCTATCCGGTCTCACCATGTAAACGCTACCGGCACCCTGAACGTTTTGTTGGCAGCGAAGGAGGCAGGGGTTCGGCGGGTGGTCTACGCAAGCTCCTCTTCCGCGTATGGCGATACCCCCACTCTGCCCAAACGAGAAGACCAAACTCCCAGCCCTCGCTCACCTTACGCAGTTGCGAAGCTCACCGGGGAGCATTATGTGAGAAGCTTCCCTGGGGTTTACGGGATGGAGTGTGTCGCCCTTCGGTATTTCAACATCTTTGGTCCGCGGCAGGACCCGAGTTCGGCCTACGCGGCGGTGATTCCCCTGTTCGCCGTGGCTGCCCTCGCCGGGGTGTCCCCTACCATCAACGGCGATGGAGAACAAACTCGGGACTTTACATACATCGATAACGCCGTCTTTGCGAACCTCTTGGCAGCGTCAGCTCCGGCCGAAGATGTCTCCGGGGAGGTCTTCAACGTCGGGTGCGGAGACCGGATTTCGGTGAACCAGCTATGGCATGGGATCCGGGCAGCACTAGGGGCTTCAGTTGAGGCAAACCATGGCCCGCCCAGGGCAGGAGATGTGAGGGATTCTCTGGCCTCTCTGGACCACATCCGAGAACGGGCCGGTTACAGGGTGATCGTGGAGTTGAATGAGGGAATTCGGCGAACAGTGGAGTGGATCCGGGAAACTAATGTTTCGGAGGGCGCCGCGACTTGATCCTATTCGAGAATCTGCCCATGGCTTCCCTTTGGGGGTCGGGAGACAGCCGTTACACGCAGTATACCCGTGGCTACGGTGGGGCCGCCATCAGCCATTCGCGACCCCGCCCGTAGGTGTGACACCGACAAACCGACCCCCATGCCGGCAGGCATGGCTTCCTTGCGGCGCTACACCAGCCGTCCCTATGATCGGCCAGGACCGCAGAAGGCCCTCGAGAACCGAGCCAGGCGTGATCGAACTCATCATTGCAGACGACCACAAGATGGTCCGCCAAGGCCTCCGTAGGATCGTAGAGTCCCACTCCGACATGGAGATCGTGGCCGAGGCCGCAAGCGCAGACGAGCTCAGAGAGGCGCTTTCCGAGACAAAGGCGGATGTCCTCCTGCTGGATATCTCCATGCCAGGTCCCGGGTTTTTGGCGCTTATGAAGGAGCTGAGAGAAGGCCATTCGGACCTGCCCGTTCTGGTGGTCAGCATGCACGCCGAGGAGCTTTGGGCCGTCCAGGCTCTCAAAGCGGGAGCCGCGGGGTACCTCGCCAAGACCCACTCGGCTGAGGAGTTGGCGGAAGGTATCCGCAGGGTCTATCAGGGGGGACGTTACATCACCCCGAGCCTTGCCGAGGCCCTTGCCCTGCACATGGGGCCCGAGGGTGGTGAGCCCCTGGTCCAGAGCCTCTCCCGGCGGGAGTTTGAAGTCCTCCAGAAGCTGGGTTCCGGAAAAATGGTCAAAACCGTGGCCCGAGAGCTCGGAATCAGCCAGAAAACGGTTAGCACCTATCGAACCAGGATCCTCGAGAAACTGCGTCTCAAGTCCACTGCGGAGCTGATCCGGTTCGCGGTGGAGAACGATCTGCTGGACTAGAGCCTGTAGGAATCGGCTTACACGTAAACCCCCATCCCCTCACACTTTCCCTCTATCAGACCCGATACCGGCCGAGCGCCGGGAAACCGACCTTGGATCAGGAGGGTCAAGAGGCGGAGCCCCCCCAATCCGGCCCCGGGAGTCGTTTCTCCTCAGCAGGCCCGTAACACGAAGCCAGGGCCGGCCAAGTAGCACGAGGAGGACCCATGAGAGTTTTGGTGGTAGACGACGCGGCCTCGGTTCGCCAGAGAATGGCCGCGGCAATCAATCGGACCGAAGGGATCGAGGCGGTCGCGGAGGCGGCGACCGGCGAAGAAGCGCTGGTCCTTCTTGACGAGTTCAAGCCAAACGTGATGACCCTGGATATGATGCTTCCGGGTATGAGCGGCCTCGATCTCCTCGAAGAAATCAGGGAGCGGGAAAGCGACGTGAAGGTGGTCGTTTTCACCAACTACCCCTACCCGGCCTTCCGGAGACGATGTATGGAATTGGGGGCCGCCCAGTTCTTCCCGAAAACGACCGATGTCAGTCGTGTTTTGGAAGCGCTTCGAAACGGGGTTTCCGCTCTCGACGATCTCCAACCAGATCCGGGCCAAGCCTGATGGCCCTCGAACCCGTCCGCCCTCCCCCCCTGACGTTGTGGGGAGACGATCCCGGCAGGGAGTGGGACACTATCGTAACAGGGCGGGAGGAAAACCGGCCCAAGGTGGCCCATTCGCCCCATGTCCTCGTCGTTGACGACGAGCGGGAAGTTCGGATGGTCCTGGCGAAGATCCTGAGGGAAGAAGGGTTCGATGTCGGGTTGGAGGCGGACGGTTCAGGCGCCCTGGAATCGGCCCGGTTGGTTCGCCCGGACCTGATCCTCCTCGATGTGATGATGGAGGGCGTGGACGGTCTCGAGGTGTGCCGCCAACTCAAAGCCGACCAGGAGACTCGCCTGATCCCGATCGTCCTCCTCACCGGCCTTTCACTCCGGGAGGACAGACTCCGGGGGCTGGAGGCCGGCGCGGACGACTTCCTGTCGAAGCCCGTGGATCGATCCGAAATGATCGCGAGGCTGCGAGGCCTGATCCGAAGCAAACAATTCACCGACCGACTGGTGAAGGCCGAATCGGTGGTCCTCTCCCTGGCCCGGAGCATCGAAGGCAAGGATCCCTTCACAGAAGGTCACTGCGAGCGGTTGTCGGAGCTGGCGGTCCTCCTGGGTCAACGGCTGGACCAGGACCCAGTGGCCCTGGAAGCGCTGTCTCAGGCGGGGTACCTCCACGACATCGGAAAGGTGGCGGTGCCGGATTCGATCCTTCTCAAGCCCGGGCCGCTGGATGCGGAGGAGTGGGACGTGATGAAGAGACACCCCATTGTCGGGGAGCACATCTGCGGCCCCGTGGACTCCTTCCGAGAGGTACTTCCCATCATCCGGCACCATCACGAGAAGGGGGACGGGTCGGGGTATCCGGACGGGTTGGCCGGAGGTGAGATACCTGAAACGGCGAGGATTCTCCAGACGGTGGATGTCTTCGATGCCCTGACATCGTCTCGACCCTACAAGGACCCCATGGAGGTCCGAGAGGCAATTGGTGTCATGGACCAGGGCGTTTCAGTTGGGTGGTGGGATCCGCCATGCGTCGACGCCTTCACCGAGTTGGTGAGAGAATCGCCCCGAGTTGTTGATCGGGGGAGGTAGCCAGGTCATCGAGCCGGCGACGACTCGATCCGAGAGCAGCCGAAACGGTAGGGGTGGACATGGCCGAAGCGACGAACGGAAGAGAAGTCGAGATTCTCCTGGTAGAGGACAATGCCACCGACGCAGAGCTCGCGTTCCGGTCGCTGAGGGGGAAGGGCATCAGGAACGAGATGTTCCTGGTAAAGGACGGCGAGGAGGCGCTGGACTTTCTCTTTTCCCGGGGGGACTACGCCGACCGCGACCAGGTTGGAAGGCCAAAATTGGTGCTCCTCGACCTCCGCCTTCCGAAGGTGGACGGGATCGAGGTCCTCCGTCAGATCAAAGCCGACGATCGGACCCGAACCATTCCTGTGGTGATTCTCACCTCCTCCCGGCAGGATCCGGATATCCAACGGTGTTATGACCTCGGGGCGAACAGCTACATCGTAAAACCGGTCGCGTTCGAGAAATTCGGCGAAGCCGTTAGCCAGCTCGGCTTTTATTGGCTGCTGCTGAACGAGCCTCCGAAATAACCATGGGCAAGACGCTTCGTTCCGAGGAATGGGTGCGGCTTCTTATTCTCGAAGACCGACCGGAAGATGCTGACCTGGCCGTGCTCAGCATGAAGAAGGGCGGTTTTTCGGTCGATTGTGTGAGAGTGGAGACGGAAGAGGATTTCCGAAAAGAACTCCTGGTTTCAGACCCGGACCTCATAATCTGCGACTACAGCCTCCCTTCCTATGACGGCTACTCGGGTCTCCTCTTGGCACGTTCGTTGGCGCCCGAGATTCCCGTGGTCATGTTCACCGGTCCCCAGAACGAAGAGATCGCAGCCCAGTGCCTGAGGGCCGGGGCCCGGGACTATGTCCTCAAGGACAAGCCAGCCCGCCTCCCGCAGGCGGCCCGCGCGGCCCTGGAAGCTCGGGAAGCCGAACGGCATGCCAACCTGGCGCAGCGCCGACTGGAGGAGAGCGAAGAGCGGTTCCGAAGCCTCGTGGAGACAGCCAACGACGCCATCCTCTCGTTCGACATGGAGGGAATCGTCCGGTTCTGGAACCCTGCGGCGGTTGACACCTTCGACTATCTAGCGGATGAAGCCGTAGGGCAGGATATCGGCTCGTTCCTCGAAGATGACGAACAAAATTCCCTTGAGCGTTGGATCAAAAGTGTAGGGGCAGACCCTGGGCCGGATCTGCCGGGGATGCCCCTGCGGCTGACCGGGTTGCGAGAAGGGGGAATTCGATTCCCGGCCGAAGTGTCCCTTTCCGGATGGGAAGCGGACTCAGGGCCAATGGTGACGGCCATCATCCGGGACACCACGGCGCGGGATGCCGCCCGGATGGCCCTGGAGACCTTAAGCGCCGAGTACGAGCTCTTATTGAACACGGCCGGGGAGGGCATCCTGGGCCTCGATCGGGACGGGCACGTGACCTTCGCGAACCCCGTCGCATTGGACATGGTCGGCCTTCAGGCCGATGAGTTCTTGGGTAGAAACCTCCACCAGCTTGTTCACGCGGCAGAGGGGGACCAGGACCAGACGGAAGACGGAGACTGTCTGGTCACCGAATCGCTTCGGACGGGGGAACCCGTCAGAGCTGAGGACGTGTTCTTCAGGAAGGATGGCACCCCCGTTCCCGTCGCTCTCTCCTCCACCCCCATCCGGGAAAACGACGAGGTGGTGGGGGCGGTGATGATCCTCGAAGACATCACGGCGAGAAAAGACCAGGAAGAGGCCCTCCGTGCCTCGGAGGCGGAGTACCGGGAGCTGATCGAGAACGCCCCCTACGGGATCTACCGGTCGACCTTCGATGGGCGGTTCCTCTCCGTGAACCCGGCCCTCGTAGAGATTCTCGGCTACTCCTCGGAGCAGGAGCTGATGCAGGCGGGGCTCCCCAACCTCTACGCCGACGCCGGCGTAAGGACCGGGGCTTTGGCGGAAGCGTCCCTTCACGAGCGGTTCATCGGCCTGGAAACCCAGTGGAAGAAGCAGGACGGAACGATCATCGACGTCAGTTTGTCTGGGCGGAAGATGGGTCCGATCGGCGAACGCCCGGAAGGTTTTGAGGTCATGGTCCAGGACCTCACAGAAAAAACGAATCTGGAGGCCCAGCTCCGGCAGGCCCAGAAGATGGAGGCCGTCGGTCAGCTTACCGGTGGAATCGCCCATGACTTCAACAACGTCCTGGCGGTAGTGCTCCTGAACTCCGAGTTGATGGCCATTTCCCTTGAGCAGGGGGAGGCCGTGGAGCTGGAAGACGTCCTGGCCATTCGGGACGCGGCGAAGAGGGCGTCCGGAATCACGAAGAAGCTTCTGGGATTCAGCAGGCGAGCGGAGCTGACCCTGGAGCCCACGCTCCTGAACAAGGTTCTCGAGGAACTTCAGGTGATGCTCCGCTCTCTACTCCCCGAATCCATCGATGTCCAGGTGAGGATCGAACCGCACCTCCATGACCTGGTCATGGCCGATGCGGGGGCCGTGGAGCAGATGATTCTGAATCTCTGCACCAATGCCCGCGACGCCATGCCCGATGGGGGCCGCCTCACCCTGAGACTCACCCGGGAGATGCTGGACGAGGCCTTCTGCCGGCTCAACAGCCAATTCACGCCCGGCGCCTGGATGAAGCTGGAGTGTGAGGATACCGGCTCAGGGATGGAACCCGAGACGTTGGAGAGGATTTTCGATCCGTTCTTTACGACAAAACCGCCAAGCTCGGGCACAGGGTTGGGCCTGGCCATGGTGTATGGCCTTGCGAAGCAGCAGGCCGGGCACGTCTCAGCCATCAGCGAACCGGGTAGGGGCACCACTTTCCAGATCTTCTTCCCGGTCATTACCCCTGAGACCGAAGAGGCGGCGAGTGACTCCGGTTGGGAGGGGGACCTTACCGGATCGGAGACGATCCTGGTGGTGGAGGATGATGAGCACCTCCGTAGGGCGGTGGCCTTGGCCCTGGGGAAACACGGCTACCGGGTCCTCCTGGCCGCTGACGGGGAAGAGGGGATGAAGGTGTATGCGGAACACCACGATTCAATCGACCTCGTTTTTTCGGACCTGGTCCTTCCAAAACTGGACGGGATGAACTTCCTGGAGCGCCTCCAGGGAGAATTCGGACCTGCGCGGTTCGTTCTGGCCAGCGGATATTCGTCGGCCGAAACCGAGGCGAACGGGAGCCAACCCACCGGCCTGCCCGTGGTCAGAAAACCCTGGAGACTTCGGGACCTTCTCTCGACCATTCGGGCGGTTTTGGAGTCCGAACCCCCCGGCCTTCTGGCGTCGGTCGGTGAGAACAAAAAGAGAACCCCCTTCGAAGTGGGGACATGATGGCGAAGATCCTCGTAATCGACGACCAGCCCGAGATCCTCCTGGCGATCCGGAAGATCCTGGAGGCCGAGGGGCACCAGGTCCTCCAGGCTTCAGACGGGAACGAGGCGCTGACAAGCTTCAAGGCCGACCCGCCAGATCTGGTGATCACTGACCTGTTCATGCCCGGGAAGGATGGAATCGAGTTTCTGCTGGAGCTCAAAACCGTGTCTCCAGCAAGCCGGGTGATCGCCATGTCCGGGGGCGGGGTTCTTCCGAGAGAGGAGATCCTGGAGTTCGCCGACGTGCTCGGTGCTCACACCCTTCTTCGGAAGCCCTTCTCCCGGGAAGAGGTCCTCGATGCAATCGGGAAGGTCCTCGACCAGGAGCTCGAAAGCCGACCGGGACGGTGAGACCAATTCTCAAAGGGAGTGGAGACCCGTGGGACTGACTCATTCTTTACCGCCGCAGCCCGGCCCGGCCTTTCCGGAGGCGCGTTGGCCGGAGCCCACCGCAACTTCCATCGTAGTCGTCGACGACGAACCAGGCATCCTGAAAGTCCTGACCAAGTTCCTGACCGGGAAGGGTTACATCGTCCGGCCGTTCGAGTCTTCCCTCGAAGCCCGGGATGCCCTCCTCGAAGAGTGTCCCGATCTGCTCCTCACCGATCGTCGGATGCCGGACATGGACGGTCTGGAACTGGCCAGAATCGCCATGGAGGAGGATCCGAACCTCCCCGTGGTGATCCTCACGGGCGAGGGAGACTTGGAGTCCGCCACGGAAGGGCTGCGGTTGGGGATCGCTGACTACCTCTCGAAACCGCCGGAGCTGGCGGAATTGGAGAGCACCCTTTGGCGGGCCCTCGTGAAGCGTACACAGGCCGAATTCCATCGGGAGGTGGAAGGGTGGATGCGGCAGGAGTTGGAGGATCGGGCCGATGAGGCCGTGCGGAAGGCCCAACAGCTCGAGGACGTGACGGTGGGTGCCTTCTCGGCACTGGTCAGCCTCCTGGAAAGACGCTGCCCCCAGTACGAAGGCCACAGTAAAGCCGTGGCCGACCTGTCAGCAAGCATCGCGAAAGCATGTCATCTCCCGCCGCCTGATATCGACGCCATTCGAACCGCCGGGTTCCTTCACGACATCGGCATGGTGGCGGTGCCTGATGCCCTGGTCGAGAAGACCTCTCCTCTTACGCCCGAAGAGCTGGACCAGATCAAGAGCCACTGCTGGGTAGGAGCGGATATCCTTCGGCCCTTTACGCACCTGGGTCCGGTCTCGGATTTCGTTTTGTGGCACCACGAGAGGATGGATGGATCCGGATACCCCGACCACCTCCTCGGAGACGCCGTCCCCCTGGGTGCCCAGATCGTCGGCGCGGCCGACACCTTCTGCGCCATGACGGAGGAGCGGCCCTTCCGATCCGCAATGGATCCGACTGAGGCCTTGGCAAAGATGATAGAAAAAAAGGACGCCTGGTTCTCAGCTGCGGTAGTTGACGCCCTGGCAGCCGTAGTGCACGAGGTATAGGACGAGCGATGAACAACCCGTACCAGATGGCATTCGAGAACAGCCTGGCCGGGATCGTGACCACCTCACCGGACCGAACGTTCCTCGAAGTCAACCAACGCGCGGGCGAGATCCTGGGCTATAACCCAGCCGATCTCATAGGGAAACCGTCGGAGATGGTTCATGTCTCACGGGAGAATTACCTCCAGTTCGGAGAAGCCGTGGTGGCGTCCCTCCCCGAAAAGAGAGCATTCCGGCACCGCTTGCCCCTGCGAAAAAAGGACGGGGACGAGATTCTGGCGGAGTTATCGGGTGCTCCACTGAACGGGGTGGACCTCGAGGACGGCGTTGTGTGGATCTTTTTTGACGTTTCCGACCAGGCTCGGGCCGAAGATGAGGTACTCCGGACCAAGCGCATGTTGGCCGCGACCGTTGAAGCGGTCCAATCCGCCATTGTCACGGTCGACGTAGACAGCCTAACGATCGTCGATGCGAACAGCGCGGCAGGGGAGCTCCTTGGCGTCTCCGTAGACGATTTACTGGGAGCCCCCTGCCAAGACTACATCTGCGGAGAAATCTGCGAGTGCCCATTCCGGGATGCCCAGGAACCCGTCATCGGCAGGGAAACTCTTCTGAGTCATGCGGACGGCTCGGATCTCCACGTCCTGAAGAGCGTCGCGCCGCTGGATCAGAACGGCCGGCAGTTCCTGGTCGAAAACCTGGTGGACCTGAGCGGGGTGAGGAAAGCCGAGGAGGCCGCCCGGGAGACCCTCCAGCGTTTGACGACGATCAGCAATGCCGCCCTCGACGGGGTCATCATGATGGACCACGAAGGAAAGGTGGAGTTCTGGAATCCGGCCGCAGAGGGCATCTTCGGGTACACAGAAGAGGAGATCCTGGGAGCTAACCTCCACGAAGTCCTTGCCCCCGCGCGATTCAGAGATGCCTTCAATGCAAATTGGCCCCACTTCCTGAAGACCGGTGAGGGCGCAGCGGTGGGTCAGAACCGGGAACTTCGGGGCGTCCACAAAGACGGCCGAGAGGTTCCGGTGGAGCTATCCCTTTCAGCCACGGAGCGGGGCGGAAAATGGTGTGCGGTGGGAGTGGTCCGGGACATCACGTCTCAGAAGCTGGCCGAAGCCCAGCTCCATGAAACCCATCAGAAGTACGAGAGCATGGTTGAGAATCTGGGGGTCGGGGTTTCCCTGATCTCTCCGAAAATGGAGATCCTGGAGTTGAACAAGACCATGCGGGACTGGTTTCCCCACGTGGATCTAAAGGATCGCCCCACCTGTTACGAGGCGTTCAACCAGCCCCCTCGGGACGAGGTATGCGAGTACTGCCCAACCGTGAAGGCGCTGAAAGACGGACAGGTTCACGAAGCCATTACGGACACCCTGGCTGGTGAGGAAGTCCTCCACTACCGCATCGTTTCCACTCCCATCCTGGACGATACCGGCCGGATCGAGGCGGCCATCGAAATGGTCCAGGACGTAACGGAGGCGAGGCGTGCGGAGGAACAAACCCTGTTGTTCCGCCGCCTGATCGACGCAAGCACGGACGGGGTGTTCCTCATTGATGCCCCGACCGCGGCTTTCGTAGACGCGAACGAAGAGGCATGCAGGTCTCTCGGGTATTCAAGGGACGAGCTGCTCTCCATTACCCTGCACGACGTCGTCGCCGACATGCCGGAGGGTTTCCACTGGGAGGGGTTGGTCGAGCATTTGAGGACCCACCGCGGCATGACGGTGAACGGCAGTCACGTGCGAAAAGACCGGTCGAGCTTTCCGGTGGAGGTGAGTATCACTGTGGTGGGGACCAACGGCACCGAGACCATCGTCGCCGTCGCCCGGGACGTAACCGAGCGGAAGGAAGCGGAGGATGAGCTTCGGGCCGCGAACGCACGCCTCGAAGCCCAGTCCATCCACTCCGCTCAGCTCGCCGAGGCTGCCCAAGCCGCCAACCAGGCAAAGAGCGAATTCCTGGCCAGGATGAGTCACGAAATCCGGACGCCCATGAACGGCGTCATCGGGATGACCGAAATCCTGATGGACCTGAATCTCACACAGGCCCAGAAGGACTGCGCCGAAACCATTCGACACAGTGGAGACGCACTCCTTTCCATCATCAACGACCTCCTGGACTTCTCGAAGGCGGAGGCCGGCAAGCTGGACCTGGAGGTGATGGACTTCGACCTCCGTACGACCCTCGAGGACTTGAGCGACCTGTTGGCCGTGCGAGCCCATCAAAAAGGTCTGGAGTTTCTGAACCTCATCGATCCCGCGGTGCCTGCGCTGGTTCGGGGCGATCCCGGAAGGCTGCGACAGATTCTGACCAATCTCATCGGCAACGCTGTGAAGTTCACCGATCAGGGAACTGTCCAGGTAAAGACCTCGGTGGATGATGATGAGGAGGATCGGGTAACCCTGCGTTTCACCGTCATCGACCAGGGAATCGGAGTCCCGGAGGATCGTCGGGACCGCCTGTTCACTCCTTTCGAGCAGGCGGACGGCTCTCTCACCAGGCGCTTCGGAGGCACCGGGCTGGGCCTGTCTATCGCGAAACAACTCGTTGACCTCATGCAGGGGGACATCGGGTTCGAGAGCCACCAGGGCGAGGGCTCCGAGTTCTGGTTCACCGCGGTCCTGGAAAAACAGGCGAGGGCGGGGGGTCGGCTTTCAGGGGACCTTCAGAAACTCGAGGGAAAGCGGGTCCTGGTGGTCGACGACAACCGGATCAACCGGATCTTCGTCTGCCAGCTTCTTCGGTCCTGGGGTTGCAGGGAAGCGGAGGCCACCGATGGGGAATCAGCACTCTCGAAGCTGAAGCAGGCCAAGGAAGTGAACGACGCCTTCGATCTGGCCATCTTGGATATGCAGATGCCGGGTATGGACGGTGAGACCCTCCAGAGAAAGATCGCGACCGACCCGGCTTTGGACGGAGGTCCCCCGCTTGTCATGCTGACCTCCCTGGGGATCCGGGGGGACGCCGCTCGACTCGCCAGCTCCGGGTTCGCAGCCTACCTGACAAAACCGATCCGAAAGACTCACCTGTTCGATGCACTGGTCGCGGTGATAAACCGGCCTGACCCAGAGGCGGTCGATCAAGAACAACCCATCATCACGAGGTACAACGCGGCTGAAGAACGGAAGGCCCGATCGAGGATCCTCCTGGTAGAGGACAACGTTACGAACCAGAAGGTCGCGATCATGATGCTGGACCGGCTCGGCTATCCCGTCAAGACAGCCGGTGACGGCAGAGAAGCCATCGAGAAGCTGACCGATAGCGATTTTTCTGTCGTGTTGTTGGACCTCCAGATGCCCGTGATGGACGGCTTCGAGACGATCAAGGTGATCAGGGACGAAGGGTCTCCGGTCAGGGACCACAACATCCCCGTAATCGCCATGACGGCCCATGCTCTCAAAGCCGACGAGGATCGATGCCGGGAGGCGGGAATGGACGGTTACATCTCCAAACCCGTCCGCATTCAGATTCTCGAGGACCTGCTTAAGAAGTGGACCAGGGAAAGGAGTAGGTCCGGAGAAGGGGAAGTTGGAGCGGCCGGGACCGGTACGGGCGGGCAGGGGGAACACGGAGGCCCTGACCTGCCGGGCCTTCCGGTGTGGGATCAGGCGGCCTTTCTGGAGCGACTCTCGGGGGATGAAGAGGGAGCGAAGGAGATCCTCGAGGTGTTCCTCGAGGACATTCCCCGCCAAGTCAGGGAGCTCAGCGAGCACCTCTCGGTGGGCCGGAGGGGAGAGGCGAAGAAGGTGGCCCACACCGTGAAAGGGGCTTCGGCCAGCGTGGGAGCCGAGGCCCTGGCGTACGCCGCGGCGGAAATGGAGGCTGCGGTCATGGGTGACAGCGCCGGAGCGGTGGCGAGAGGGGTAGAAGCCCTGGAATCGGAGCTACAACGGCTCACCCATGTTCTGTCCAAAGGCATGGGATGAGGGTCCTGATCGCCGAGGACGACCTCACCTCGAGGAAGGTCCTCAAGACGGTCGTCGAGAGGCTCGGCTACGGGGTGGTCCTCACCGGAGATGGGAACGAAGCCTTGGAAGCCATGCTCGGCCCCAACGGCCCCCGAATCGCCCTCCTCGATTGGGAAATGCCAGGTCTCAGCGGCGTGGAGGTCTGTCGTACCATTCGGGAAAAAGACCCCGAAGACCGGCCTTACCTGATCATGGTGACCGGGAAGGCCGATGCGCGGGACCTGGTAGCCGGGTTCGAAGCCGGCGCCGACGACTATGTCACCAAACCGTTCGCCGGCTCCGAGTTAAAGGCGAGGTTAGGGGCGGGAATCCAGATCCTGGAGCTTCAGGCCAGGCTCGAGGAGAAGATAGCGGAGTTGAAGGAAGCCCTCGATCGAGTGAGGACCCTGGAGGGGATCGTTCCCATCTGCATGCACTGTAAGCGGGTCCGAGACACGGACAACTACTGGCAACAGGTCGAGGTTTACGTGTCGTCCCACTCGAAGGCCCAGTTCAGTCACGGCCTGTGCGAAGAATGCATGACCGAACATTACGACCTGGAAGAAGGGTGAGAACCCCGTGATTGAACCTCCGGGTGGTGACCGCCAGGTCTCGTTCGACCTCATAAGAAGTTTGGTCGAGAACTCCCAAGACGTCCTGTATCGAATGTCGCTCCCGGACGGCCGATACGAGTACGTAAGCCCTGCCGCCACCGGCATCTTCGGGTACACCCCGGAAGAATTCTACGAGCGACCCCGTCTCATCGCCGAGATTATTCACCCTGATTGGGAGGATTTTTTCGTCAAGGAGTGGGAACGGCTTCTGGAGGGCCAGGTTCCGCCCACCTACGAGTACCAGGTCACCACCCCGGACGGGGAGACGAGGTGGATCCACCAACGGAACAGCGGAGTTTGGAACGAGGACGGTTCCCTCATCGCCATCGAGGGGGTGGTAACCGACTCCACACGGCGAAAAGCGGCGGATGGAGCCCTGATCCGGGAACGGGACCAGAATTCCTGGTACCTGGATATGGCTGGGACCCTACTGGTCGGGTTGGACCGGGCCGGACGGATCGAGATGTTGAATCGGAAAGGGTGTCAGATTCTGGGTTACGAGCGGGAGGAGATTCTGGGTCGAAACTGGTTCGAACTATGCCTCCCGGAGGAGCAGGTGGCGGAAGTCCAGAAAGTCTTCGACCAGTTGATGGAGGGTGAGCTGGAGCCGGTGGAATTCTACGAAAACCGGATCCGGACCCGGACCGGCGAGGAGAGGCTCATCGCCTGGCACAACGCCCACCGGCGAGATGAAAATGGGGAGATCATCGGCACCCTCTCATCGGGGGAGGATCTCACCGACAGGAAGGTCGCAGAAGATCGTTTGAGGGCATCCGAGGAAAAATACCAGGACCTGTACGAAAACGCCCCAGACATGTACGTCTCGGTCTCCCCTGAGAACGGGGAGATCATCGAATGCAATCAAACCCTCCTGCGGACCTTGGGATTCGAACGCCAAGAGATCCTTGGGAGGCCGGTCTTCGACCTTTATGCCCCCGAGGCTCATGAAGCCGCCCGACATGCTTTCCGGATTTTTTTGGAGACCGGAAGGGTGAGGGAGGCCGAGCTCGTCGTGAAGCGAAAGGACGGATCCAGGTTGGATGTGAGCCTGAACGTCGAAGCCGTACGGGGCGAGGACGGCCAGATCCTCCATAGTCGCTCCTCCTGGAGGGACATAACGGAAACAAAAGCCGCCCGGGGAGAGCTCCGGCAGGTGAACCGAACCCTCAACGAGCGGGTGAAGGAACTCGGGTGCATGTACATGGTGGCAAAAGCCGTGGGTGAGGAACCGGATCTGGCCTCCCTGTTCAGGAATGTGGTCGAGTTGGTTCCCCGGGGTTTCCAATTTCCCGACCTCACCCGATGCCAGATACAGTTCGACGGGACCGATTACTCCACGCCGGGTTTCGAGGAGGGAAAACCAACTCTGGACACTGAGCTCACGGTTGGGGGTGAGGTCCGCGGTACCTTGAAAATCTGTTATGTCGACGAGGAGCCCGAAGCCGACGAGGGACCCTTCCTGGCCGAAGAATGTCAACTGGCCAAGGGCATTGGCCGGGCGCTGTCCTCAGCAGTAGAACGGAGAGAGGCGGAAGAGAAAGCCGCCCGAAAAGACGCCCGATTCCGGCACACCTTCCACTCCCAGATGATTCCCATGTTCTTCTGGAACATGGACGGGGACATTACCGAAGCAAACGAGGCCTTCCTCGAGATGGTCGGCTACACCCGGGCCGAGCTCCTTTCCGGGGAGGTGAGCTGGGCTGCAATGACGCCCCCCGAATACGCCGATCTCGATGTGAAGGGGATTGAACAAATCCGGACCACCGGAGTCTGCCGGCCCTTCGAGAAGGAGTACATCCGAAAAGACGGCTCCCGGGTGCCTATCCTGATCGGGGCTGCCATTTCGGAATGGTCCGACCGGGACGGGATCTGTTTCGTGGTGGATATCACCGACCGGAAGGAGACCGAAAAAGCTCTGGCAGAATCAGAGGAGCGCTTTCGCCTCATGGTCAGTGAAGTGGAAGACTACGCAATTTTCCTCATGGATCCCGAGGGTAGGATCAACAGCTGGAACGAGGGCGCGGAGAAGATCAAAGGATACAAAGCCGAAGAAATAATCGGAGAACACTTCTCACGGTTCTACCCTCAACGGGATATCAAATCGGGAATCCCCGATGAGAAGCTACGGATCGCGGAAGAGAGAGGGAGAGTCGAACAAGAGGGTTGGAGGCTCCGAAAAGACGGATCCCGCTTCATGGCCAGCGTGGTCATTACGGCCGTCAGGGATTCCGAGGGTGAACTGGTGGGGTTCTCGAAGGTCACCCGGGATATCACCGAGCGAAAGGCGGCTGAGGAGAAGCTGGCCCGCCATGCGGATCAGCAGGAGGCCCTGGTTTCCGAAAGAACCGAGGAGTTGCAGGCCATCAACCGCGAACTGGAAGCTTTCACCTACTCAGTGTCCCATGACCTTCGGGCGCCCCTTCGGGCCATTAACGGCTTTTCCGAGATCCTGGAGGATGAAAAGAGCCATCAACTGGATGAGGAAGGTACCAGGTACCTTGCTACGATCAGAAGCAACACCGTCCTCATGGCCACCCTGATCGAAGACCTTCTGGAGCTTTCCAGGGTCGGGCGGGTCGAGCTGGAGACCGGGCCGGTGCCGATGGCGGGCCTTGTCAAAGGGGTGTTGGAGGATCTCGAGGCGGCATTCCCGGATCCAACCCGGATCCTTACAGTTGGTGAGCTGCCGGGAGCCGTGGGGGATTTGTCTCTGTTGAAGCAGGTATGGTCGAACCTCCTTTCCAACGCCTTTAAGTTCAGCGCCGAAGCCGGGCCCAGCCGGGTGGAAATCTCGGGGTGGGAAGAGGGCACCGAGACCATTTACGCGGTTCAGGACAATGGCGCCGGCTTCGACATGCGTTATGAGAGCCGCCTCTTTAGCCCGTTCGAACGGCTGCATTCCAGCGAGGAATTCGAAGGTACCGGTGTGGGACTGGCCATCGCGAAGCGAGCTATAACCCGGTTGGGTGGCAGGATTTGGGGCGAGGGTGAGGTTGGCCAAGGCGCCCGATTCTGCTTCTGCCTCCCGAACGGCCGGTAGGCCGCCCCGCTGGCGTCTTCCCTCAACCGGCCTAACTTATTAGGTACCCCCCAGCCCCATGGGTGTAATGAATCCAGGGTCCGAACCGCCGCCCCTTCCGTTGAAGAGACTCCGCCGGAGACTCTACCTCCAGGTGATAGCCCTTGCGGCAGCGGCGGCTCTGGTCGGGGTGACGGCCCTCCTTCTCCAGTACCGTACTGCCCTTCAGCGGGAGCTCCACCACCTGGCCTACGTGGCCCGATCCCGGGCCAAGCTCATTGAAGCGGTGGCGAGGTTCGACGCCCAATTCAGGGCAGATGACATTAAAAGAGGGGGCGCCGCCGGCACCCTCTCTCAACTGTTTCCGGGCCGCGACCGCCCCGAGGGCTGGGGCCAGTCGGGAGGGATCATCATCGGCCGAAAACTGGGCGACCAACTCGTACTTCTGATCCCACACCGACGGGATTCCCACCTTCCGAGGAGGACGCTCTGGGCCGACCACCCTACGGGCCCCGTCAAAGAGGCCCTCCAAGGCCGTTCCGGCAGCGGCCGACACCGGAATAGGGCGGGTACTCAGGTGCTCGCGGCTTGGGAGCCGGTGGCCTTACCAGGGATGGACCTGGGGCTCGTCGCGAGGATCGACCTAGCCGAGATTCGCGCGCCTTTTGTCAGAACAGGCGGGATGGTGGCCCTCATCTCGCTACTCCTGATCGGGGTGTTTTCGATTACCGTGAGACGTCTGGGTGAACCAGCCGTGGTGGGCGCGTTAAAAGCCGAAAGGAAGTTCCGAAGGTTGTTCGAACAGTCCCCCCTTCCCCTCTTCGAAACGTCCCTGGCAGGGGACATCCTCGCCGTGAACAAAGCTGGATTGCGCATGACGGGGTCCGCCTGGGAAGATCTTGAAGGGAAGAACGTCCTGGATTTTTATGCTGAGCCTAAACAGCGAGAGGATTTCGCAGCCCGGCTCCGGGAGAATGGTGAGGTACATGGGTTCGAGGCGACCCTGGTAGATCCGGATGGCTCCCATCTCGTTTGTTCCCTCTCTTCGGCCTTGACCGATGGGGAAAAGGACGAGGTGCCGACCATCCAAACCGTAGCCATCGACATTACAGAGAGGGCGAAGCTGCAGGACGAACGGGATTGGGCCGCCAGAACCCACGAAGCGTTGGCACGGGTTGGCGGGGCCCTGATCGATCCCGAGGCCACCCCGGGTCTCGCCGCCGACCTGATCCTGGACGCCGCGGTAATTCTCACCGGGTGCGAGCACGGCTTCGTCTCCTCCATCGATCCTGCCACCGGAGCAAACGTAGGCCACACCATGACCCCGATGATGGAATCGGCTTGTCTGGTGGATGGGGAGTTTCGAGTCATCAGGCTCATGCCGGCCGAGGACGGAACTTATCCCTCCTTATGGGGACACGCCCTCAACACAGGGGAAGGGTTCTTCACCAATACTCCCGGGATTCACCGGGCGGCGATGGGCGTGCCGGAGGGTCACATCGGGCTTCAGAACTTCCTGACCGTTCCCTCCATGGTCGGAGAAAAAGCGGTTGGGCAGATAGCGCTGGCCAACAAATCAGGGGGATTCGCCGATCGGGACCTGGAGGCGGTGCAGCAGCTCGCCGCCCTATACACAACTGCTCTGATCCAGCGGCGGAACCGTGACCTCCTGGAGGAGAGCGAGGGCCGGTTCAGGAACCTTTTCGAGTGGGCCCCGGTGCCGTATCAATCCCTCGACGAGGGAGGCCGGTTCCTGGCAGTAAACGAGAGGTGGCTCGACTTTTTTGGTTATAAGAAAGCCGACCTGGCCGACAAATACTTCGAAGACTTCGTACCCCCGGCTGAAAAGGCGTCGTTCCAGGCCCGATTCGCCCAATTCCTGGAGACCGGGGAAATCACGGGGATGGAGTTTCGGGTGCGGGCCAAGGGTGGGAAGGACCGCCTGGTTTCCTTGTCGGGGAGGGTGAGTCATGACCGGTCCGGAGGTTTTTCCCGGACCCACTGCCTTCTGTTCGACGTGACAGAGGTAAAACGACTCGAAGCCCAGCTCCTGGAGATCAGTGAGCGGGAACGGAAGAACGCCGGCGAGATGCTTCACGAGACCGTGGGCCAGGAAATCTCGGGAGTCGCCATGTTCGCCAGCGCGCTTGCAAAAGACCTGAAGGACTCGGGCGAAACCGGGTTTGCTTTTGAGGCGGGTCGGATCGAGGAGTTGGCAACCCAAACGGCCGGGCGGGTCAGGAATCTCGCCCACCACCTGTTCCCTGTCCATTTGAAGGACTTCGGTTTTCGGACTGGACTGGAGGCACTGGCCCGCCAGAGTTCGAGGTATCCCGACATCACCCTGGAGGTCTCACCTGGCGGGGAGGAACCGAATCTCTCTGCCGATACCTCGATACAGCTCTATCGCCTGGTCCAGGAAGCGGTTCGAAACGCCCTCCGGCATTCCGAAGGCTCCACGGTCCGGGTTTCCATGGAGATCCGGAATGGTGAGTTGACCGTGGTCGTGGAGGATGACGGGCGGGGATTTGATCCCGACGCCGTCAGGGAAGAGGGTCTCGGCCTTGGCCTGATGCGACACAGGGCAACAAGCCTCGGGGCCAGTTTCAGCATTGTCTCCCAACCGGGCCAGGGAACACGGGTGGAATGCAGGTTGAGGTACCCTGGAGAGGATAAAGGGAATGGTTGACCCCCCTACCCCCTCACATGATTCCAGCCAGGGGCGAGTACACCGCATCCTCGTGGTGGATGACCACCCCATCGTTCGGGAGGGCCTCTCCGCGCTGATCGCCCGGGAACCCGATATGATTGTCAGCGGCGAAGCCGGAGATCCGGCCTCGGCCTGGACCGCCATGGAGATTGACCCGCCCGACATTCTGGTTCTGGACCTTGTGCTTCCCGCGGGTGGCGGTTTGGAGTTCCTTCGAAAGGTGCGAAGGGAGTGGCCCTTACTCCCCGTGTTGGTGGTCACCATGCACGGCGACGCCTTCCACGCCGAGCGCTCACTCCAGGCCGGTGCCAACGGTTTCGTCTCAAAAGCCGATGCTACACGGAAGCTGGTCAAAGCCATCCGCGCCGTTCTAGCCGGTGACCTCTTTCTAAGCGGGGAGATGGCGAAGCAGATTATCGCGGCGCGGATCAAAGGCGATCGGACGTTGGAGGAAAAGGAGTCCCCCACCGACATTCTCACCCCGAGGGAGCTCGAGGTGTTCGAGAAGGTCGGGCTCGGCCGCTCTTCCCGGGACATCGCGGCGGAGCTGGGAGTGAGCCAGAAAACCATCGAGTCACATAAGGAGAACATCAAGGCGAAGTTGTCGCTCCCTGATGCCTCCGCTCTTGCCCACTCCGCCGTCCGATGGGTCGCAACCGGACAGACCCCCTGAACTCGGAAACGCCACCCGGCACCCCCCTAGGAACAGAACAAATCGCAGGCGATGTGAAAGGATCTAGGGGTTTTTCCCATAGGAAAGTGGGGGAACCTCCGAGAAGAATACACCTGACCCCGATTGAAAGTGCGCACTCCTCCGTCAACTATACCGTTGACAATGGAATCTGTCCGGACGTAGCGTGCGGTCAGCCTCCCCTGACCAAACGACCGACCGTTCAAGCCGTCTTCGCCTCCGGGCGGATGCTCGAGGTGTGCTGTAAGTTCGTGGCACGCCCGGGAGACGGTGAAATGGGGTCGGAACGGGGGTGTCATTTGTCCGTGGATTGCAGGACCAGGCTCCGTCCAAGGGGCTTCTCCACGTGGTGGGGGCGGCTTATGTCCAACGCCACCCAAGTGGTGGCGATGGCTGGGCTTGTTATTGCCTCCTTCCCAGGCGGATTTCCCCAAGAGCTCGCTGGTTTGCGCGGACGCGTTCTCCCCGCGCCCGTCCCTTCGGAGGCCCAGGTCTTCGGGGCCGGGGGATTGGTCGCCCTCCTGTTCTTTCTTTTGGGAGCTGCGGGGACCTACTTGGCCCAGAGGACCAAAAAGAAAACCCCATCGGGTCAGACGCGGGGATCGGAAAACCCAGGCACGGCCGACCTTCAACAATACCTCGATGTGGTGGAGGTAATCCTGGTTGCTCTGGACCAGGATGGTAGGGTCGAGCACCTGAACCGAAGGGGTTGCGAACTCCTGGGATGGTCCGAAAAGGAGGTCATCGGGAAATCCTGGTTTGACACCTTCATCCCGGAAACTGACCGAGAACATATCCGTACCGGATTCCACCAACTCATCGCCGGCGAGAACGAGGCGATGGAATATTTCGAGAACGATGTCCTCCCCCGGGATGGAGGGGCCAGGACGGTCGCCTGGCACAACACACTCCTCCGTGACGCCTCCGGGCGAGTGGTAGGCACCCTGAGCGCCGGCCAGGACGTTACCGAGTGGAAACTCGCCGAGGCCGCATTGCGGGAATCCGAGGAGACCTCCCGCGCCCTCTTCGAGGATGCTCCTTTACCGATCCTGGAGGCGGACTTCTCCGAGGTGGCAGACCGTTTCCTGGACCTTCGGCAACAAAGGGTGGTCGACCTGGATGCCCATTTTGAGGCCAACCCTGAGGCCCTGGAGGAACTAGCTAGCCGGATACGGATTCTCCGTTGGAACAGAGCCTATCAAGATACCTTGGGAGGCGAGGATTCGAAGGACGGTGAAGGCCGCCTATCTGTGGAAGCCTCAGAAGCGATAAAGAAGCTGGTGGTAGCCTTGTGGCAAGGCGAAACCTCCTTTTCCGTGGATGGGCTTCCCCACCCATCCGATAAACGGAGTCGGCTTCTTTTTGACGTGAGGTTCAAGGTACTCCCCGGATACGAAAAAAACCTTGGGAGGGTCCTCGCGGCGGGCCAGGAGGTTTCGAGGCAGCGATCCGCGGCCCAGGCTCTGGTTGAATCCGAGGCCCGGTTCCGGAGTGTTTTTGAAGCTAGCCCTCTGGGTATCCTCCTGGTCGATCCAGATGAAGGGATCACCTCGGTGAACCCGGCTGCGGAAGACATACTGGGTTATCCGAGGGAAGAGTTGACAGGCCGGTTCCCGTCGGAGATCACCCACCCGGAGGACCAGGAACCCAGCAGGACGCTCTCCCGAAAGATGCTCACGGGTGAAGGAGAAGGATTCAGCCTGGAGAAGAGGTTCCAGAGGAGGGACGGCACATTCGTCCCTTGTCGACTGTCTACCCAGCCGATCCACGGACCGAACGGTGAGCTGGTAGCCGGTTTGGGGATAATCGCGGACGTAACCAAGCTCAAAACGTCGGAAGCCGCGTTGGCCAAGTCCGAACGTCGCTTCCGAAACCTCGTTGAGACCTCCCAAGACCTGATTTGGCAATGTGACCTCGAGGGGCGCCTCCGGTATTTAAACCCGGCCTGGGAGGAAACCCACGGACTGGCTGCCGAAGAGTTGTTGGGTAAGAAACTCCAAGACCTGGCCAAGCCCTCATTACAGGCCAGGGACGCCGGAATGTTAGACGTGGTGTTCTCCGGACTGGCCGTGAGGGGCCACAGGACAGAACATACCGGGAAGGATGGAAAAACCATCCACCTACTGATGAATGCCCTTCCGATGCGGGGGCGGGATAACTCCCCTGTAGGGGCCCAAGGGGCGGCCTACGACCTCACCGACCTCATCCTCACCGAGGAAGCCTTACGGTCCAGCGAGGCACGATTTCGGGCCACCTTCGAACAAGCCGCTGTCGGGGTGACTCACCTTTCCCAGGAAGGGAGGCTGCTCCGGGTCAACAAAAAACTCGCTGAGATTTTAGGGTACGCAACAGAAGAGCTCACTGGGACGCTCCTGGCGGATGTGATCCACTCTGAAGACTCCGACGCCCTATTGGATCTCTTGGGCGGCATATGGAACGGGACCATTCGGGCCGGATCCCTTGAAGGCCGGTTCGTGCGCAGGGACGGCACGCTTGGTTGGTTGAGCTTCACTTCCACCCTGGCCAGGGACCAGGCCGGAGGCCCCGGTTACGAGATTGCCGTGATCGAAGACATCAGCCAGCGGAAGGCGGGCGAAGAGGAGTTGAAAGAATCCCGCCGGAGACTGCAGAACCTGGCCGCACGTATGGAGGAGGCGAGGGAGAATGAGCGGGCGGGAATCGCGAGGGAACTTCACGACGAGCTGGGCCAAAACCTCACCGCCCTTCGGATGGACCTGGTGTCCCTGACCCAGGCCATGGACCGGGACCGACGGAGCTACACAGAAGACCTCCACGGCCTGGTCGGAATGGTGGACGAAAGCATCGCCTCGGTCCAGAGCATGTCCGCGAGGCTCCGGACACCGATTCTGGACGTATTGGGGCTACGGGCGGCGGTGGAATGGCAGGTAGAAGAATTTACACGCCGGAGCGGGATTCGGTGCCACGCCGAGATCACCTCCGATTTCTCCTGGGCCTCCGACCGGATCACCACCGCAACGTTCCGCATCCTCCAGGAGGCCCTCACCAATGTCGCCCGGCACGCCCAGGCTCAGAACGTGGCCATCCGGCTCGTGGGCCGGGCGGACAGGGGCCTCCTATTGGAAGTCGAAGATGATGGTATCGGTGTGCCGGCCGCGGCCCTCTCCTCCCACGAGTCCCTCGGTCTCATCGGGATGAGGGAAAGAGCCGAGGGGTTGTCAGGAACGCTGGAGATCGAGGCTTTGACAAAGGGTGGTACCCGGATCAGACTGCAACTACCTGAGCGGGCGGACAACGGCGAGGAGGCGAGTTTATGACCCTCGGCCATCGGACCTCTCGGTGGTTGGGGTCCCTGTCCACCCGTATCACGGTGGTGATACTGGGCTTGATCACCGTTTTTTCCCTCACCACGATGGCTTTCTCCTACTTTCTGACGACGTCCTGGTTGGAAAC
>JANQDZ010000021.1 GCA_028278645.1 Longimicrobiales bacterium
GTGCGCCATCCAAAAGGCGAACAGTGACCGAAGCGGTTCCAGTTGTCCCCCCAGCCGCGGCATAGATCGTCACGCTGCCGAGTGCCACGCCCCTCACCAGCCCGACGTCCCGGTCGACAAAGGCAATCGATGTGTTCGAACTCGACCATTCAACGAGCACCTGGACGATCTCCCCTCGGCCGTTCCGAACCGTGGCTTGGAGGAGCGTCGTATCATCGATCCCGATGGTGGATTGTGAAGGGGTGACTACCACCGAAACGATCTCATCGCCGCCGTCGGGTCCTGCTACGTCGTCAGGGATGCACGCCGACGCTCCCAGGAGAAGGGTGGCGGCAACGGACAGCAAAAGCCTAGGCATCGGCACCTCACCTGACGGAATGACGTTGTCGGCTTTCCGGTTCAGAGGCGGGGATTTGGCCGAGAGTATTTCCTAACCCCCACAGAAGAATAACGCTAAGTTTCCAGCATCCAAAGGAATCAAAAAAAGGGAGAGGACTCTTCATGCCCATTCGAACTGTCATCGGTGTCTTCCTCCTTCTCCTTACCGCCGGGTGTGCAACCGGGAACACTGTTGGTGACCAGGGTCCGCGGCGGAACAGGAACGTGATCACCCTCGAAGAACTGGCCGGGGTTTCCCCAGACTACAGCGCTTATGACGTTGTGCGCCGCCTCCGGGCGAACTGGTTGAGCGGGAGGGGTGGAACCTCGCCAAGGGTTCTCGTGAACGGCATGGCCCTGGGGAATGTGGGTGTCCTACGTAACTACCGGGCGGAGGACTTGAGCGAGATTCGGTACATATTCCCCTCCGATGCCACCACTCGGTACGGCACCGGATACCAAGGCGGCGCCATCGAGGTTGTGCTCAAGTAAGGTTCCGATACGATGCGGCTATCCAGAGTACTGATTCTCTCCGCCGTGGGGCTCTTCATCCCGGCCGGCTGCGCCTCTCGGGTCGCACAGATTTCGGGGGTTTACGAGCTGGTGACCTACCATGGTAAGCCGATCCCGTTCGACGGCGTCCGGGGCGGGCAGATTCGTTTGGAATTGGACCGATCCTTTTCGATCCACACCCTCCGGGCCGTGGATCTGGGGCACCAGCCGACGGTCACAGACACAGCCCTTGGGCGCTTCAATCTGGACCATTGGTCTGGTGCCTGCACCGCCATTTTCCTTCGGGTCGACGGCCGATCAGGAGAAGGGGAGCAGTGGGCTGAAATCTGTGACAACGAGCTGGTCATCCCGGACGAGGGGATCGTGTTCAAGAGAGCGAAACACACTACTCCTGGCGGCCGGCCCTGACCTGTAGCCGCCGGGAGTGACATGCGGTTTCCGGGACCGACTTTATCGTCGCCTCACCGTCCCGGCGTTTTCTTTCTTGCGCTGAAGAAACAAAACGCCGAACCTTAACCTGATTATCCAATAACCAAACGGGACTCCCGGCGGTGGCGATCGACCGATCTCCCCGGCCGATCTTTGGGCGGAGTGCCAGAGTGCTCTCGCGGGAAAGGAGGCCGTCATGGCAGCAACTGTAAAAGAGGTGGAGTACTACTACGCCCTGGTGGCCGATCGTCCAGGGGAAGCCAGGAAGCTACTGGAATTCCTCAGCGAAAAGATGGTGAACCTTCTTGCGCTGTCGGCTTTCCCGGTTGGCGAGGGCCAAAGCCAGATCGACTTGTTTCCATCCGATCCTGATATGCTGAAAGAGGCGGCCGCGGACGCGAATATTCCGTTGGTAGGTCCCAAGAAAGCTTTCCTTCTGCAGGGCACGGACAGGATCGGCGCCCTGTACGATTTCCACCTGAAGCTCTCCAACGCAGGGGTGAACATTTACGCCTGTAACGGAGTCGTCGATGGCACGGGCCGGTTCGGGTACCTGATCTGGGTGGCTCCTGAGGACTACGACCAAGCCTCGGAGGCGTTAAAAGCCAGTGACTGGAGAACGATCCAATTGAGTCGTCGAACCTGAGCCGGTGCCTGCGGCCGCCAAGGTGACGTGGCATTTCTTGTCGGAGGTTCGAAGATGACAGCTCAGAAACTGACCCTGGCCATAGTTCTTCTCCTCATGACCGTGGCTTGCGGGGCCGGAGGGTCCGGTGGTTCAGGCCTCAATTCGGACCTCATCACCCGTGAGCAGATCGATGAGCAGGGTCCATCGAACGCTTATAACATCATAGAGGCTCTACGTCCGATCTGGATGCAGAAGCGGGGTAACACCAGCTTCCACAATGAAGGAGAAATCCGGGTTTATCTGGACAACACCAGCCTCGGCGGAATAGAGGCACTTCGTGGCATCCATTCGGACAACATCGAGTCTATCACCTTTCTGGACGAAAGAAGGGCGAGCTACCGATACGGACCGAATCATGAACACGGGGTAATCCTGGTCATGACAAGGCGATAAGCGCGTAGTATTGCTTTTGCGTACCAAAATTACAGTGTGATGCGCCCCGGCCGGGGTAATATTAATGTTTAAATGTGCCTCCGATCGCCTCAATCCGGAGTAGATCTTGATTCATAGCCCCGCCTCTGCCCCAAAAGGCACCCCCCGTAGGACCTCTGACCACTCCCGCCTCCAGCCTCCAACCGAAACCCCCATCCACGTCGTGGACGATGACCAGGCCATCGTAGAGGCCCTCATCCACTTCCTCGAGGATCGAGGATACCAGGTCCATGGTTTTGTCGATCCGACGGAGGCTTCGGAGGTGATTCGGGAGACCCCTCCCCATTTGTTGATCGTAGATCGGAACATGCCGGTGATGGGTGGCATCGACCTGGCCCGGACCGCTCTGGAAGAAGATCCGGATATTGGTGTCGTTATCCTCACCGGCGCCAAGGAAGTCGAGCTGGCAATAGAAGCATTCCGCCTTGGCGTCGCCGATTATCTCCTGAAGCCCTTGGATTTTGGGGAGATCGAACGGACGGTCCGGCGAGTCCTCATTCGGCGGGAGCAGGAGATCTTCCACCGTGACACTGAGTCCCGTATGCGGAGGGCGGTGGAGAACCGGACTCTGGAGTTAGAGAGAAAGAACAAATTGCTGGAGGGGGTGACGGTTGGGGCCCTCACGGCCTTGGTGGAGCTCCTTGAACAAAAAACACCTCACTTCCAGGGGCATAGTCAGGCGGTGGCCCTTCTCTCAGAGAAGATTGCTGGGGAGTTGGGGCTCCCAAAGACCGAAGCAAAGGCCTGCAAGACGGCCGGTTTCCTCCATGACATCGGGATGATCGCCGTGCCGGACCAGCTTCTGGAGAAAACCAGCCCCCTCACCCAGGAAGAGTCCACCCAGATCCAACAACACTGCCAAATCGGGAAAGACCTCCTGGAACCCTTCGCGCACCTGGGTCCCGTACCGGAATATGTGTTCCACCATCACGAACGGATTGATGGATCCGGCTATCCCGACGGTCTCGCTGGGGAGGAGATCCCCATAGGCGCCCAGATCGTAGCCGCTGCGGATTCTTTCCGGGCTCTAGTGGAACCTCGTCCATACCGGGCAGCCCATTCCCCGACGGAAGCCATTGAGATCCTGATCGGCGCAGCCGGGATCTGGCACTCGGAAGAGGTCCTTACCGCTTTGGCCAGGCTTCGGCCCTCGGCTTCGGCATAAAAAGACGGAAAGCCCGGGAGCAGGCCTCAGCGCCCCCCAATGACGGCCCGCCCGATGGTATTCGTGTCGGTCCCGAACCAGATGGTGTTCTCGTTCTGATCAAAAAACATGTGGCGGACCGTACCACCTCCGCTCTCGATGTCGGTTACACCAAAAAATTCCTCTGATTCCGGATCAAAACCCACAAAACGTGCAGGGGCGGCACCCCCCTCGACGAACCAGATTCGGTTCAAGTGGTCCATCGCGGTGCCGTAAGGGCGGGATCGATCTCCACCCGGCGTCGGATACTCTCTCACGACACCGGTTTCGGGATCCAGCCTGGAGAGCTGCCCTCGAGCGAAATCGACGTACCAGACCCCTCCGTCCGGTGTGACTTCCAAACGGCGAGGCCGTGCGCCCTCTGGGAGGTCAAAGGTTCGGACACCCAGGGTTCCAGGGTTCACCGTGGCGACCCTGTTCGTGTTAAAAAGAACGATCCATGGATGTCCGTTTGGACCCATCTTGATTCCGTAAGGACGGCTACTGGATAGGCCCCGAGGGGTTTCGGTTTGGGGCATCTCGACGAGTCTGACGGCCTTGGTTTCTGTATCAAGGTGCCCGACAAAGTTCCCGGACTGGACAGTAAACCAGATTCCACCGCTGTCGTCGAAGATCAGGGTATGAGGATCGCCGGCGCGATCATCGGGCATCATGATCTTCTCGATCTCCCCGGAAGCCGGGTCCAGTTTGCCGATGTGGGCCTGGAGGTTTCCCGCGTACCAAGGGTAGCCCGCGGCGTCGACGATGACATTGTGAGGGCCCGTCCGGTCCTCGAGTGGAAACCGTTGGAATTCCCCATTGGAAGGATCCAGGCTCGCCACGTAGTGACCAAGCTGCCCAACGAACCACACTTTCCCGTTCGGTCCAACGTATGGGTCCCTGGGTCGGCTGTTTTCCCAAGGCACCTCCCACTCGTCGAGGGTGATAGTCTGGGCTTGGACTTCCACCTTGGGTTGGCCGCCGGCGAGAAGCACTCCGATCAAGAGAATGGACGTGAAAACCCTAACCTGAGACATGGGTAAACCTCCCCTGGGGCTACAGTTGGCGACGACTCGATTCTATTTGAGGATTATTCAAGGCTAAAAGAAACTGCTTTTGGTTCAAGGGGTGCCTCCACCCGGCAGGATGCTACATTGCCTCCCAACCAGCTTTGATCCTCCGACAGGAATGGAAAGATCATGATGTCCACAGAGGAAGTCCGCCGACGCCTGTCCAAGTATTCCCGCGTCGAGCTCGCCCACCTCCCAACCCCTATCGAGCACCTGTCAACCCTATCGAACCAGCTTGGGGGCCCGCCGATCCACATTAAAAGGGATGACCAGACAGGACTGGCGTTCGGGGGGAACAAGGCCAGGAAGTTGGAATTCATCATGGGGGATGTGGTCGAGCAAGAGGCCGACTCCATCGTGACCTGGGCAGGAGTGCAATCCAACTGGTGTAGGCAGGTGGCGGCAGGGGCGGCGCGGGCTGGGAAGAAGGCCATCCTGGTCCTTTTGAAACGACCGGGGCTCCCGGCGTCGGAGGATGGGAACCTATTGATCGACCGGGTTTTCCAGGCCGACGTCAGGCTCCAGGAAGCCTCAGGGGAGAAGGGTTTCCTGGAGTACGACAACGTGGCCGAGTGGGTGGCCCCGGTACTCCGTGAGGAGGAAGCGGCTGGGCGAAAGGCTTATCTGGCGCCCATCGGAGGGTCCATCGTCGAGGGCTCCATGGGGGGGCCTTTCGGAGCTTTTGGCTACCTTCTGGCCTTCGTGGAGCTCCTGGACCAAACCCGGGCCCAGGGTTTCACTCCCCAAACCGTGGTGCTCGCAACGGGCTCCGCGGGGACACAAGCCGGGCTCCTGGCCGGAGCGAAGCTTCTTTCCCCCGAAACCCGTGTTGTGGGAATCAGCGTGGCAGGATCCGGGGACGAGATCTCCCGTCTGGTGGACGGGATCACTCAGGCTGTTCTCGACGAGGTCGGCGACGGAGAGACGGTGGATTCCGACGACATCGTGGTTTTCGACGAATACCTGGGGGAAGGGTACGGGATCCTCAACCAACAAACCGTCGATACCATTGGGCTCGTGGCACGGACGGAGGGAGTGCTGTTGGACCCGGTCTATACAGGGAAGGCCATGACCGGGCTGTTGGATTTGGCAGGGAAGGGGCAGGTCTGCGATGGAGAGGTGGTTTTCCTCCACACGGGGGGCACCCCGGCCCTTTTCCCCTATCGGGACGAGATTCTAGCTGGGATCCGGAGGTAGGGCACGGCAAGGCTAGGGGGCCCCTGGTTCGGCCCCTCTTCTGTCAGGTCACCAAGAAAAGAGGGCATCTCGGCCGGCCAAGGATTGGTATACTCCCCGGCTCGAGTGGGCTACTCCGGCAACATGGAAAAGCTGATCCCCGTGATCGGGGAAGTAGGCGTTCATGTGGTCGAAGATGTTCAGGGCTCGGGCATAGCGGTGTTCTCCCTGAAGCATGGCACCACAACTCATGTCCAGCATGCTCTCCCCTGTATCCGCGGTACCGGCTAGGTACACGACATCCCTACCGAGGAACCTCTCCCGAGTCTCCTCCTCCGTTAACCGAGATGCATAGGAATTCCGGTCCTCGAATCCGTAGTGCCATTCATTGTAGTTCGGGCACGCCTCACGGTCTGGAAGATTGAAGCCACCTATCCCATCCGACCGCTCCGGGCCGAGATAGAGGAAGGTGGAGGGGTTGGCGATGATGTAACGGAACCGGAGATTCGGGTGTGAGACCTCCGCTGGGCTGGTGGCAGCGAAGCGGTGAGTGTATTGGCCGCCCGCCGAGTGACCTGTCACCACCACCGATTCCAATTTGGAGAAGAGCCTTCCGTTGGCCAGGTAAGTCAGGACGTCATCCACTGCTTCATAAGAGGACACCCTCTGGCCGGCGCCGTGGTCGGAGACGGACTTGTCGCCGCGTTTCCACCCACCTGACGTCCAGGCCGGCTCGCTCGAAGCCGGGGCGTCGGCGGTGGTCTGGAAGTGAGGGGCGATGACGAGGGTGGACTCCATCAAGTCCGCCCCCTGGACCACGTCGACCATCATCTCGAAATAGTAGTCCGGATTCCGATTGGCTCCATGGACGACGATAACGGCTCGCACCACGGACGTGTCTCCGTCCTGAATCGGATGAGAACGATAAACAGGCAGGTTGAACCCGACACCGATTGGAACCGATTCCCGGCATAGAGGATTCGCTGCAAGGCAAGGTACTGGTAGCGGCGTCGCTTCCTCGGGCCCAGTGGAATCTCCGCATCCAAGAACCAGAAGGCACAGGAGCCAGCTAGCTGGAAACCTGGGCCCGTGGGCCTTTAGTCCCGGACGGGGAGTCACGCCTCTGCTCCTATCCCTCAACCATATCGGCCCTGATCAGAACATCAAACCCGTCGAACCTGTACCGTCGCAGACCGTCACCCTCGGAGTACTCCCCGCCTCCTGAGAGGATCGTCTCAAAGGCTTGGCTCACCCGTGGGATCACCTCACTGGATACCCAAGGATCATTATGACCGGACAGAACCCAGTCGTACTCGTCGAGGCGGTCCACCAGGAGAAGGTTGGAGGCGATGTAGTCCTCCAAAACCACATCCTCCGGATAAGCGTAGAGGGGTCCGGGGAAGAAATGATCCCCGGTGAACAGGAGCCGATGGACGGGGTCCAGAAGGGACATGGAGCCCGGGGAGTGTCCCGGCGTGTAGATGACCTCCAGGGTACGCCCTCCCAGGTCGATGATGTCCCCGTCGGTTACGAGCTCATGTGGGTAGATGGGAGGTATGGTCCATGTCGATGGATCCCACCCTTCAGGGAGAGGTTTCCACAGATAGTCGTCCGTCACGTACTGCTGGAGGGACTCGTTCGACCGACCCTCCGCCATCCGGGCCAAAGAGGCAGCGTTGTCGTAGGCCGTGATGTGATCGAAGAGCCATGCCCCGGCAACGTGGTCGTAGTGCTCATGCGTAAGGACCACGGACACCGGTAGGGCGGTCAGGGCTCCTGCCACGGTGCTCAGGTCTCCGATGCCGTTTCCTGTATCGATCAGAGCTGCCCGGTCCGACCCTTCCACAAGGTAGCTTATGGCTTCCTCGAACTGGTTCGGCTCATAGATGGCGTAGGTGCCTTCGGTGAGGCGGTAAACGTCGAACCAATCCTGATACGTCCCCACTTTTTCGAGGGTTTCATAAACAGGCCGGGGATGTACCTGCCACCATTCGCTGGGTTGAACCAACTCGGGGTTCCCGGCAGCCGCGTCGGGGTCACCGGCCTCCGCCGCGGTTTGGCCGTTCTCCGCGCTCCCGCAGCCATATAACAGAGCCGCTGAAGCCAGGAGGATTTCCAGACTCGGGATCTTCTTCATAGGGCTTTCTCCATGACGGCTTCTACTTCCTTCGCCAGCCCCTCACCCTC
>JANQDZ010000056.1 GCA_028278645.1 Longimicrobiales bacterium
GCTTCCCAAGCTGAGGGTCGCCGGTTCGAATCCGGTCGCCCGCTTTGCAGATCCCTCGGCACCGAAGGTGCCGCGGGATCTTGCTTGTTGAAGCGACCGGATCTCCGAGGAACGCAGTGACGCAGGAAAATCCGGTCGCCCGCTCTGGTAGGAAACCCCGGACACACACCGTGTCCGGGGTTTTCTACTTTGTGATTCGACCGGATGAGAACCGCAGGTTCGAGCCGAGCGGCTTCAAGGGTAGGGAAGAGCCAAGTCGCTGACCCGCGAGACGAGCGAGGAGGGCGGGGCACCCGCGCGGAACGCGTGGGTCGCCCGACGCAGCTCCATCCGGTCGCCCGCCGCCATCCTTGCCCCCACCTTACCCACAGGCCATCCTTCCGTTTTACATCAGTCCTCGGAGGAACGGTACATGGGAACCAAGTTCGGCTTTCGCTGCACCGACTGCGGGTATGCAGCCACAGTCTCCGGCGGGTTGGATAAAGGGATGGTCGCGGTCGTTCGGACAATGACCTGCCCGGACTGCATGGAGATCGTCGACGTGCTGGTCGGGAAGTACGGGGAGGAGGGCCCGACCGGGGACCCCACCTATGACCGGGACCTCAACACCTGCCCGAATTGTCACCGGCGGAACGTTCGGCCGTGGATGACGAACCGACCCTGCCCTCGGTGCGGGAAAAAGATGAGCCTTGCCCACGATGTACCGAAGGTGAACTGGGATTAGCCCCCTGCAGTCCAACTCTATGCAGTTAGCCTTAGTCACAACATCGAGGAGTCACATGCCCCTTCTTGCGAAGGCGTTCAAACGAATCTCCCCCCCTTCGGCCATCTGGCCCTGGGCGCTGGCCGGGCTCGGGATCCTCGTCTTGACCTCTCCTGCCGGAGCTCAATTCCTAGAAGAGTTCACCTCGACGCCGGTTCCCGAAGGGGAGGGGTGGGGTGGTTTCACGAGGGGGGCGTTCCTCCTCAACGCCTTCCTGAACCTTTCTCTCGCAGCAGTCCTGGGTGCGGTCATCGCCTACCATCCCCGAAGGACCAGGACAGCCGATACGCTGGAGGAGGTGGAGGCCCGAAAGGTCTCCATTGTCTATGCCGTCATCGGCTCCCTTATTGGAATCTTGGTGATGAGGTACGGGATGGAGGTCGGGGTGGTCCTGTTCGGTTTCGGGACTCTGATCCGGTTTCGAACGGCGATGCGCTCACCCCAACTCACGGGCCAAGTGATCTTCGGATCCCTGGTCGGCCTTATGTGCGGACTGGATCAGCCTCACGTGGCTGTGCTTGCAACGGTTTTCGACTTTGTGCTCATCTTCATCTTGGAGGCTCGCATCACTTACCGTGTCGACGTCCGGGGCCTCCAACCGGAGATCTTCGCCGAAGCCGCAGACGCTTACCGGGCAGTTTTGGCGGGGCCTCGGTACCATGTGCTCAGCGAGACGAAAAGGCCCGGCAGAGGGCGAATCAGCTTCATCTTCAGAATCGCCGGGCGGCACACCCAGGAAGAGATGGAGGAGATCTTCGAACGCCAGGTCGATCCCGCGCTCCGCGGTTCGTTGGACTGGGAGGTCGACTGACCTGGACCCGATTCGGTTCCTGCCTACCGCTGTACCAGAACCTGGTTCCTTTTTACCTTAATCCGTTCTCCTCAAAAAAGTTTCGCATCACCCCATAGCTGGAGCGCGCCCGATGAAGCACGTCCGCCCCGCCGCTATCCTTTTGTCTCTCGTGTCATTCTTGGTCCTGCCCGACTCGACCAGGGCACAGGAAGACGCCCCGAGGTTATTCACCGAGCCCGATCTCAGCGCCTCTCAGGTTTGTTTTGGATTCGCCGGTGACCTCTGGCTCGTTCCGCGCGCCGGAGGGACAGCCCACAGGCTCACGGCTTCTCCCGGGTCGGAGACCCGGTGTAGGTTCTCTCCGGACGGGCAGCAAATCGCTTACACCGCAACCCGTGAGAACAACACCGATGTATACGTTGTCGGGGCGGAGGGGGGCACCCCGACCCGTCTTACCTGGCACCCAGGGCCAGATATCACTATCGGGTGGACTCCTGACGGGAAGGTGCTCTTTGCCTCTCTTCGGGACGGGCATGCGGCTCCCGGCCTTCCGCTTCGCCTCTACACTCAGGAGGTGGACGGGGTAATGGCGTCTGCGGTGGACCTCCCCAGCACCGGGCTGGGTGCGTCTTTCTCCCCTGATGGGAGCCACCTGGCCTACATGCCCATTCTTGCCGCGAACGCCATCTGGAAGCGGTATCGGGGTGGGCGCACGACTCCGATTTGGATCGCCAGGCTGTCGGACGCCGCCATTGAAAAGCTCCCCCGGGAGAACTCAACCGACACCTCCCCTATGTGGGTGGACGAGACCGTCTTCTTCCTTTCAGACCGGGAGGGGCCCACCACGCTCTATTCCTATGATCTGGTTAGTAAGGAGGTGACCCGGAGGATCGAGAACAACGGCCTCGACATTAAATCGGCCCAGGCCGGCCCAGGGGCCATTGTCTTCGAACAGTTTGGGCAAATCCGACTTTTCGATCTCGACTCCGGGCAGCACAGCCAGATTCCAATCAGCCTGGAAGGGGAACTCACGGCATCGATGCCCCAATGGGTGAATGTCGGGTCGGACCTATCCAGCGGAGCCATCTCCCCCACCGGGGTGCGGGCGGCCTTCCTGGGGAGGGGCGAGATCATCACCGTCCCGGCCGAAAAGGGGGACGCCAGGAACATCACCAACACGCCAGGGATCATGGAGCGGCACCCTGTTTGGTCACCAAACGGGCAGACGTTGGCATACTTTACCGAGGCTTCCGGCCAATATCAGTTGGAGATCCGACCCCAAGACGGGATGGGCCCACCGCGGCAGATTCCGCTCGGCGGAGGCGACAGATTCTTTTATGCGCCGACCTGGTCACCAGACGGGAACTATATCGCATTCAGCGATTCCAGGGGTGAGATCTGGTATCTAGATGTCGAGAGTGAAGAAACCCGCCGGATTGACGTCAATCCAGCGGGGAGGTCCTCAAGCGGCTTCCCCCTTTCTTGGTCCAACGACTCCCGGTGGATCGCATACCACCGACAGATTCCCAACCTCCTCTCCGCTGTTTTCGTTTTCGACCGGACAAACGGAACTACTCATCAGATAACCGACGGAATGAGCGACGCTTCGAATCCTGTTTTCGACGCCGACGGCGAGTACCTCTATTTCGTCGCGAGTACGGATGCCGGGCCCGCCGCGGACTTTAGTATGTCCACCTTCGACCACCCGGTGACCCAGAGCCTCTACGCGATCGTTCTCAGGAAAGACCTCCCTTCCCCTCTCGCACCTGAGAGCGACGAGGAAAGCCCCGACGACGATCCGGGACCGGGTAGCACGCCGGAAAACACGGAAAAGCCTGACGAGGGAGTGAGAATCGACTTCGATGCCATCGACCAGAGAACGATCCCGCTTCCTACAAGCCCCAAGAATTACGTCGGCTTGGCAACCGGGGCAGCCGGCACGGTGATTCTCGCTGAAAACCCCCAGGTGCCGGTCGCGGTTTCACAGGGCGGCACGGGAGCCACCCTTCACAAGTTCGATCTCCAGGAAAGGGAGACTACCGAGTTGATCGCGGGGGTAACCGCATTCGATGTCTCCCGCGATGGGAAGAAAATCCTCTACAGGAGGGGTGGAAGGTGGGCCATCGCCGGCCTTGGGGGAACAATCACTCCCGGCGACGGCGCCCTCGCCACCGGGAGTATCCAGGTTCAGACTGATCCACAGGCTGAATGGGCCCAGATGTATCATGAGGCGTTCCGGTTCCAACGGGCCTTCTTCTACGATCCGAATTACCACGGGCTCGATCTGGATGCCACCGAACAGTATTACGCCCGTTTCCTTCCCGGCCTGGGAAGTCGGGAGGATCTCGACTACCTATTTGCCGAGGCGTTTGGGAATCTGACGGTAGGACACCTCTATGTCTCCGGACCCGACGGGACCCGCGACACCGCCCCACCGAACGGTCTACTCGGAGCGGACTACACCATTTCGAACGGCCGTTGGCAGTTCAGCCGTGTGTTGTCAGGAGAGAACTGGAACCCTCAAATGAGGGCGCCGCTCACCCAACCCGGCGTGAATGTCGAGGTCGGTGAGTACCTTCTGGCGGTGAACGGCATCCAGCTGACTGCGTCTGAGAATGTCAACCAGGCCTTCGCAGGCACGGCCGGAAAGCAGGTAACCATACGTGTCGGGCCGGAACCCGACGGAACCGGAGCGCGGGAGGTGACGGTCGTGCCGACCGGGAGCGAGGTGATGCTCCGACACCTGGCCTGGATCGACGGGAATCGACAAAAGGTCGACTCCTTGTCGGATGGACGGCTCGCATACCTTTACATTCCCGACACATCGAACGACGGGTACACACGGTTCAACCGGTATTTCTTCTCCCAGAGGGATAAGGCCGGAGCCGTCGTGGACGAGCGCTATAACGGCGGCGGAAACATCGCCGACTACATGGTCTACTACCTCCAACGAACCGCCCCGTTCAACTATGTCACTCAACGGTATGGTGAGGATCTACCCATCCCCGTGGGGATCTACGGGCCAAAGGTGATGCTCATCAATGAGTACGCCGGCTCCGGGGGGGACGAGCTCCCTTGGCTATTTCGTCGATATGGCGTCGGGCCACTTGTTGGCACCCGCACCTGGGGTGGTCTGGTCGGAATCGGAGGTTACCCGAGCTTGATGGACGGAGGATCGGTAACCGCACCCCACATCGCCATCTGGTCACTGGAGGGAGAGTATGAGGTGGAGAACCAAGGCGTGGCCCCTGACGTAGAGGTGGAGGTCGATCCTGGGGCGTGGCGCGATGGCCATGACGTCCAACTCGAGCGAGCAGTAGCCATTCTCTTGGAGGAACTGGAGCGCTCCCAGTTCACGAAACCCGTCAGGCCGCCTTTCCCGAACTGGGCGTCAGGTCACACGCCAGGCAGGGGAGGGAGTCGATAGGTCCTCCCGCTTTTTCGATCGGTTTGAGAGGCCCCAGTCGATGAGCTCGGCTGGGGCCTTCTCGAAACCCTTTCGGTTGGAACCCGTACGGACCTAGGACTCCTTCACATGGAGAAACACAATGGGCGTAGAAGTCCTAATCCCCTTGTTTGCCATCTTTTCGGTTCTCCTCGTGCCCATCCTGGGCGTGACCGTGATCCTCACCACCCGGTTCGCCCTCAAACCCCTGGCTGAAACCATCGCCAACGCACTTAGAGAATCGGCCAGATCACCCGCCATCGGAAGTTCCGACCAGGTTCGGGAACTGTCCGAGCAGCTTTGCGCCCTAACAGAGGAAGTTGAACGGCTGAGGGAGGCTCAGGAGTTCGACCGACGGCTCTTGGAGAACCGGGAGGACCCAAAGCCACCGACCCCTTGAGGCCTTACCCCGGACAAGTCAAAAACCAGCCGCAGCTTCATACCCCCTGACTGCGTGGTGGATGGCTCGGTCGAAGAACCGGACGACCAACAGCTCCAGATCCAGCTGTTGCCGGAGATCGAAAATCGTGTCCCACCCCTGGGATTCGACGAACCGCCAGAGGTTCCGCCTGGTAAGGAGGAGAGCCATCACCACATGGGACGGGGGTATCCCCTCTTTAAACCTGAGCTGACCGATGCGGTAGTACTCCGCTTCGACATGATCCTCCGAGGTTTCACTCAACCACTGGCCTAGGTTGGCGTAGACCAGCCTGGCACGCCCACCCAGTTCCTCGTCGGCAAACCGACGGTATCCCGCCGTCATGGGGTCTTCTCTCACGAGCTTTACCATCCGGGCAGTCAACTCGTCGGCGTGGTCCTCTATGAGGGCCACGAGCTTCCCGATCATCATGGATCTCTCCCTTCTCCGGGGACGGTGGCAGAGGACTTTTTTGGGGATGGTTGAATGGTATGTTCTCCGGCCGCCTGAGGGCAAAGGGAAAATCCAACCGTCCCCGGTACAGCTTCCAGAACCCGGCTACGATACCATAACCGTTTGCGAAACCTCATTAGGCCCAGTTAACCTTCTTTCAGATCAGCACAAACTCAGAAAGGCAAACCTCCCGGGCATTCCCTGAGATGGGGATGGTCGAGGAGTGGTTCATCCCGGTACCAGCAGGCGGATCGACTCCGCTGTTCTTTGGAAAAGGGGGAGAGGATGGAGCTTGATGAGCTTGTCAAAATGATCGAGGGACACGCGGAGGACCTCACCGAGCTAATGGTGAAGAAGGTAAGGGAAAGCCCCCGAATGGCCGCCTACCACCGGTTCGGCGACGAGGAACTCGGGGACCGGGCCCGAATGGTCTATGCGAACCTGGGAGACTGGCTGGAGGAAGCTTCCGAGGGACAGGTCGAGGAGGAGTATTATCAACTTGGAAGAACCCGCTGCCTCGAAAGGATCCCCCTCTCCCAGGTGGTTTGGGGGCTGCTCCTGACCCGAAGAAACCTATGGGAGTTCGTGGAGCTCCAGGGCTGGGACACGGTCACCGACCTCAGGTCCACCCTGGGCCTGGAAATCCTGGTGGTTCGGTTCTTCGACCGTGCAATCCTTCACACGGTAAGCGGGTATGAGTCGGCTGCAGGAGGACCCCGCGCCCACCGCCACCGCGAAGAAACGCCGTTTTGGCCTGGAGGATAGGTCTCTTCAAACTTACCCGCTCAGAAAAAAGAGGCCCGGCAGCCAGCCGCGGTTGCCGGGCCCTGTTTCGTAGACGGGGACGGTGGCCCCGCCAGCCGATCCCGCCCCGTGCCTACCCCGTTTCCTTCGCCGTCCTCCTCATCTCCATCCCCTTGACGATCACATACGCAATCAGGGCGAAGATGAAGAACACAAGAAGCATCCAAGCAACACTTTGAAGGGTGCCTATGATCGTCCTGTAAACCTCAAGCACCCACCGATCGGCGTTGAGGATGAAGATCTCCGTTTCTTCGGGCCTTGGGGTGATGTACTTCTCCAGGTCCCAGACCCTGACTCCCCCGGACACACCGACGACATAAATGGCAAAAGTCAGGTATTTCACCCAAGCAGAAGAGATGTCGTCTTTCACAACCCGATCGAGGATCTTCTCGATGGGTTGGCGAAAAAGCCGCGCCACGACAAAACACACGGAGATGGAAATCACGAAGGTGACCACAAGAAGCGTGATGAACATGTCGAGCGGCTCCTGTCTTCAAATGAATCTCCTGCCCCCCGCTGGGGGTGGAGGTTTCCCGCAGCGTCCACAGGGTGGAAAATACCTCCCGTGGCCCCTGGTGAACCTGCACCAAGATCGGCATTCTATGAGGGTGTTGGGAATACGTCAGAAGACGTATCGGAAGGGAAGGGGTACGTAAAAGAAGAGAGATCAGACTCCGGTGGCCCGGGAATCACCCCGGCGCACTTATTGATTGCGCAAATTGTGTTCGGCGCTTTAATTTCTCCCGCGTACGGGTGTTTTCTGTGGGCGGCCGGTGCTACGTCATCTCCTCGACGTTGTTACGTCGTTTTTTCTATACGCGCCTACCCCCTCCGGCCGGTATTCCTTCAGTGCGTGTGCACCTGAGTTCGTTTGGAAGAAAAAACGGGTAACAGGGAGGCTTCTTAGATGCCCATCGGAATCGACGTCGGATCGAGGTTCCTGAAGATCGCAGTCGTGACTCCTGACGGTGATGCATCCTTTCCTACCTATGTGCCCCATGAGGGGAAACCCTTAGATGCAATCCGGACGGCCTTTGAGGAAGCCAAACTCAACGGTGACTATCGGGTAGCGTTAACCGGATCCGTCGCCGAATCCGTCAGCGAGCAGCTGGGCCTCCCACTCATCGACCTGTGCAAAGCCACGATCAAGGGCGTCAAGGAATCTCAACCCGACATCAGGAACATCATCGACGTGGGCGCGTCCTCGGTCACCCTCATTCAGCTGGATGAATCTGGCGACCTTTTCGATGTAGCAACGAATAGTCTTTGTGCGGCTGGCACCGGGTCTTTCCTGGATGCTCAGGCGGTCCGGTTGGGATTCGAAATGGAGGACCGGCAAGGGTTCGAGCCGGTTTTGGATCCCCCTAGCATCGCCACGCGATGTGCCGTTTTCGCAAAGTCCGACCTGATTCACCGCCAACAGGAGGGGTACGGCAAGGAGGCCCTTTGGTGCGGCCTCTGCAAAGGGCTCTCGTCCAACATCCTCTCCACTCTCCTCAGAGGAAAGCCATTGGAAGGTGCCACGGTCGTAACCGGGGGCGTGGCGAAGAACCCCGAGGTGCTGCGCTGGCTAAGGGAGTCGGCCGTCACCGAGATCCAGACTTTCGACGCCGCCGAGTTCGCCGCCGCCCTGGGCGCCGCCTATTTGGCGTCGGAAAACGGTGTGGCGGGGCCGCTGGTGTTCCCAACGGGAGACTTGGTTGAAGACGTGGCCCTGGAGGAGGCCGTCAGGCCGACTCTCGAGCTCAGCAAGACCAAATACCCTTCCTTCGATGTCGCAGAGAGTTGGGAAGACGAGCTCGGCAACGAGATCCGTGTGACGTCCACCGATCCTGATAAAATGGTCCGGGGTTATCTGGGGATCGACGTCGGGTCCACCTCCACGAAAGCCGTCCTGGTAAACGAGGATGGGGAAGTGATCGTCGACGTCTATCGAAAGACCGCCGGTGATCCGGTGGGAGCGACGAAGAACCTGTTTACGGCCCTCATGGAGAGCCTGACACCCCGGAGCCAGGGGATCGAGATCCTGGGGGCCGGCACCACCGGGTCGGGCCGGAAGATGGTGGGCACGCTCGTGGGAGCTGATTCGGTGGTGAACGAGATCACCGCGCACCTGCATGGAGCCCTCGCCACTGATCCCAACGTGGACACCATTTTCGAGATCGGGGGCCAGGATTCCAAGTTCATTCGAGCCCGCCATGGAGTCATGCAGGACTCGAACATGAACTATGTCTGTGCGGCGGGCACCGGCTCCTTTGTCGAGGAGCAGGCCTTGAAGCTCGGGCATAAGGTGGGGGAGATCGGACCTATGGTGATGGGCGTCGCTCCTCCCCATACCTCCGACCGGTGCACGGTCTTCATGGAGCAGGACGTCGAGCGCCTTATCCGCATGGGATTCCAACCCAAAGAAGCCCTGGCTGCCGTCATGTTCTCGGTCGTTGAGAACTACCTCGCCAAGGTGGTAGGGAACCGGTCCTACTCCAGGGACAAAGTGTTCTTCTGCGGAGCCACGGCCCGGAACCAGGGGCTTGTGGCCGCTTTCGAAAAGCTCCTGGATGCCGAAGTGGTGGTCTCGCCCTACTGCCACGTCCTGGGAGCGTACGGCGTGGCTCTTCTGACCAAAGATCGTCTTCAAGAGGTGGGGTCCGAGACCACCTTCAAGGGGTTGGACCTGACGGAGAGGGAGATTTACCTCACCCAAGAAGAATGTACCCTCTGTACCAATACCTGTAAGATCACCTACGCGCACGTCTCCGGAGAGGACGAAGTCCCGAGTTGGGGTTATCTCTGCGGGCGAGATCCGGACGATACGGAGAAGAGGAAGACCAAAGAGTTCGATTCGTTCCGGCTCCGTACCAAGCTGGCAGCGGCGGCCTTCGCCAATCATCGGGAGCAAGGGAAGAGGACGGGGCCCACGGTGGGCATCCCCCAGACTCTTTCTACCTTCAGTCATGCTCCTCTCTGGCAAACCTTCATGTCGAACCTGGGCTGCCAAATAAAGCTTTCCCGGCCCACTGACGAAGAAACCCGAGAACTCTCGGGGCAGCTGGTAGGTGCCGAGTACTGTTTCCCGGCGAAACTCGCCCACGGACACATGGCCCAGCTGGCTACCGACGAGAGCGTGGACTTCATGTTCATGCCCCACATCGTCAGCGAGGAAGTGCCGGAGGGTTATAGCAACGCGTTCTTCTGCCCTGTGATCTGCGCCATCCCGGCCATGGGCCGAGCCTCCCTCAAGGTGGCGGGTGAAGAAGGGGCCGGTAAGGTCCTGGCACCGCCTATCGACTTCCGATGGGACCTGAAACGGCAGGTCAAAGAACTCACGAGGATTCTGGCCGGCCCCTTGGGGGTGACGCCCAAGATGGTGAGGAAGGCATGGGTCGCCGGCCTCGCGGCTCAGGAAACGTTCATGGAGTCCTGCCGACGGGAAGGCGAAACCCTCACGGAGGAGCTGGAAGCCTCCGGCGACCCCAGCATCCTGTTTCTTGGACGGGCTTACAATCTCTTCGACGGGAATGCCAACCTGGAACTGCCGCTCAAGGTGGCCGAAAAGGGATTCAACGTCTTCCCTACGGATTTCGCGCCAATCCATACGGTGGAATTGGGAGATGAGCTAAAGAACATCTACTGGATCTATGGCCAGCGGTTGTTGCAGGCTCTGGAATGGGTCAGGGGTCAGGAGAACATCTACCCCATCTGGCTCACCAACTTCAAATGTGGTCCTGACTCGTTCCTCCTCACCTACGCCGAACAGATTCTCGGGGAGAAGCCGTTCCTGATCCTCGAGCTGGACGAGCATGGGGGGGATGCCGGGTATCTTACCCGAATCGAAGCCTTCCTTGATGTGGTGCAGAACCGTAAGGAGAAGAGGATTAAGGCCCCGCCTCCGCTTCCCAATCGGATCGATCCCGAGAACGTCTTCAAGGACCGGACGATTTGGGTTCCCCCCCTGCATACCATTGCCGCTCCCTTGGCCGCCGCTGCCATGCGGGGCCACGGATACGACGGAAGATCCCTTCCTCTGGAAGACGATGAGAGCATGGCCTTGGGACGACAGGTCACGCGGGGAGGGGAGTGTATCCCCATGACCGTGACTATCGGGCGGCTGCTCCAAACCTTGAGGGAGAAGGGCGGCGACGGAAGCACCGATGCGTTCTTCATGCCCTCGGCCTGCGGGCCGTGCCGGTTCGGGCAGTACAACCTCCTGGAACGAATGATCCTGGAGGACGAAGGTTTCGGGCAAGTCGCCATCATGGCCCCGAACAACGACAACGCCTACCAGGGCCTGGAGGAGAGCCTCCGCAGGCAAATCTTCGAGGGGTGCGTGGTTGGGGATCTCATCTTCAAGGTGGGTTGCCGTTTCCGTCCCTACCACAACGACCCAGCCGAGATCGACGGGCTGGTGGACGATGCCCAGCACATCATGGAACGGGCTTTCGAGGAGAACGCCCCGCTGAAACCGGCCTTCCAGGAGGCCATGGAGCCCTTCCATGCTATCGGACGACCAAAGGCCACCAAACCCCTGGTGGGGATCGTCGGCGAGATCTTCGTCCGGTGTAATGACTTCTCGAACCAGAACGTGGTGACGGTCATCGAGGAGAACGGGGGAGAAGCTTGGTTGGCACCGTTCCACGAGTGGGTCCTCTACGCGGCTTGGGAGCACGAGCGCCGGGCCAAAGAGGGCTGGGACATCATGGGCCGCGCCAAAAGTTACGTGAAGAACAAGTACCTCTTCGAGAAGGAACACGGGTGGCACAAAGCGGCCGGGGATCTCCTTGCAGACCGGCACGAACCTTCCATCGACCAGTCTGCCGAAGCCGCCTACAAATACGCCTCTTTCAACTACGGGGGCGAGGTTCTCATGACTGTGGGTCGGTCGGTCCGGTTCTTCGAGGACGGGGCGTCCCTGGTGGTGAACTGCTCCCCATTCGGATGCATGCCAGGGCAGGTTACGTCGGGAATCCTGGCAGAGGTTCAGAAGGACTGGGGCAAACCGGTCCTGAACCAGTTCTACGACGGCACCGGAGATCTGAACCGGATCGTCGGGGTCTTCCTGAGGAACCTTCGGGGGGACGGAACGATGCCGCTGGATGGAACCGCTGCGGCGCCTGGCTTGATTCAGCTTTCCTGACGACTCGGCGGATCTGGGGGGCCGCCCCCAGGGTGGCGCCATCATACTATTGGGCTAACGCACCTGCGTTGTTGGGCTAACGGCTCTGGGCCATCCAGCCGGCTTGGCCGGTGGGAGCCTGAACAAACAAGTAGTCCCCAAACGTTCCAAAAACAGCCACATCCGAACCCGTGGGCAACTCGCCCATCACCGCCGCGTCCTGTCTCGGCAGAGCCTGAAGAGGCTGGACCTCACCCAACCGCTCCATTCGGATGGGCTCGGACAGTTCCTCCGTGAGGCGACCAGCCACGAAGCCCCTGCTCCCATCGGGAAGATCCACCCGGTACCAGGTCCCGACTCCGCCCAGCACCCGTACAGTCGTGTGCTCGGGCAATTCCGCCACGACCTGCCCACGACGGGAGGGGCATTCCCTGAGATAGATGCCCTGCCCGGTGATCCGTGCCCACTCTCCCAACTCGGCTAGCTCGACTTGTACTGATTCCAACTCGGAAGGGAGCTCTACCAGGTAATCCCAGGGGTCGAAAGGGCCTTCGCCCCTGAAGTACACCCCAAAATGGAGGTGAGGTGGCGTGGTCCTTGCGTTCCCGGTGTTACCCACCCGTCCTATGGTGTCTCCCGGGACCACGCGCGTGTCTTCTTGGACCAGAATCTCGTTCAGGTGGGCATAATAGATGGAGGCGTTCCTCTGGCCGTCCCGGAGCCAAATCACCCGCCCGCCTACCGGCGTCGTGTCTACCCGGCTCACATATGCCTCGGCCGAAGCCACCACCGGCGTGCCCCGGGGAGCGAAGATGTCTACGCCGTGGTGCTCCCTTCGACCACCCTCTCTCGGATCACCAAAAAAACTGCCAATGGAACGGCTCGTCCGACCTGCCACCGGGAACTCCATCGCCGGTTCCTTCTCGATTGTGACAGTGAACTGCCCGCCCCGAAGGAGTTCTGGCTGGATCCTCAGTTGGTAGTCGCCGGTCCGCCTGGGCTCGTACACCAGCTCCGTCCCGTTCCCATGGTTCGGGACGGCCTCACTGGATTGGACGGGGACCGGAGCCCGAATGGTGTCAGGAGCCGACCGGAAAAGGTCCACAAAGAGACGTGCCGTCTCGGAACTTTCCAACTCCACCCTGACGGTGAGACGCTGGCCACGTTTCAACGGGAACCGGTATCCCAAAGCTGAGGGTTCCCGCGGGGGGAAAAACCCCTCCTCAATATAGGGAGCGTCCATGACCAACGGGCGCTTGATGGCGTCTTGCGAAGCTTGGATCCAGTCTCGCCCCAGGGCCGTCTCCGAGAGGCCGGCGTGGCCAAGGTTGAGAACGTAAGCTTCGTGGGGGGTGGGATCCCGAAAATACTCCCGGACGACGTCGGCCTGTTGGCAGGCAGAGGACGCTGAAACCAGGGATAGAAGAAGAAGCTGTCTGGTGATGCGGGGGAAGCTGCCGTTCACACCTGCTCCGCAAGAAGTTCTAGTTCGTGGAAAAAGGACCCGAAAACATGGCGGATCGCAGCGGATCCCGCCACCCGATCTACCCTACGACATCTGATTGATCGAAATCGTTGTTTTTTCTATACTTCCTGGCCCTTTCCTCTCCTCCTTTCGAGTTGAGCACTTTTGGTCCGCATCGCCGAAATCGAGTCTGGGAGCATCGCCGAGGAGCTGCGCCTGGAGATCGGAACCCGAATCGTCCGAATCAATGGACAACGGGTCCGGGATGGTATCGATCTTACCTACCTCCTGGCGGACACCGATCTGGAGATCGAAGCGGTATCACCCTCCGGGGACCGGTCCATTCTTGAGGTCCATCGGGACGAGGGAGAGAGCGTGGGGATCGTCCCTGCCCCCGA
>JANQDZ010000081.1 GCA_028278645.1 Longimicrobiales bacterium
CCGTCTTTCCCGCCCTGGTCCTTGCTCCGCAGCACTGTCAGGTCCGACGAATCGTCGCGCCACGACAGATTCGTATAGTCGGAGTCCGACGAATCAAGGACCCGCAGCTCGGAGCTCTCGGGATCATAGAGGTGGATCCCGTTCCCGGTCTTGTCCTCGGCACTGATGACCATGGCAAGCAGTCGGCCATCAAGTACGGGCTGCCACTCGAATGCGGAGACGTTGCCAAAGGAGATCTCGTGGCCGCTCTCCAGTTCTCTCACGATGACGGTGGTGCCAAGGGCCGCCTCCCCACCCCCTCCGCCTGAGGGCCCCCGGTCCCGATCCGGCGGGTACCGGTGCATGGCCAGGTAGGCGCCACCCGGACTGAGAGAGAAGGAGCTGACACCCTCCACTTCCAGAACGTTACCGGTTAGGAGGTTCCGTAGTCCCATGCGATTCCGCACGGGTTCCCCCGCTTCCCGCAGTCGCTCTTGCTCGTCCTGTGAGTGACCAATGCGATAGGCTAGCCAGTTGGAGTCGGACGAATAGACCGGCTGGGAGCCGTAGGGGATGATCTCCGGGTCCCCTCCAGCAACGGCCCGGACGCGAAGTTCGTTCTCCCGGTTGGTCCGGTTGATTGAGTAGGCGATCCATCCCCCATCGGGGGAAAGGCCCCCTCTTGCACCGGCCGGGGAGAGTGACTCCCACTTGCCAAACTCGTCGAATCCCGGAGGCTGTTTGGCCTGGGAGAGCGACTCCGATGGGGTGCTCACGAGAAACGAGGGCACAACCGCAAAGAGGATCGTGACCGCCCTCCCTAACCCACCGGAGGCGGGACTCTTGAACCGAATCATCATGTCATCTCCCTAACGAACGAACCCGCACCCGTTTCATTTGGGCCGGACGTTCTCAGTAACCAGGCCCCCGGAACCAGAGGTCCTGGAACGCTTCCAACCAGGGGTCGGGGTCGGCGCCGAACCCCATGGCTTCTATCCACTCCGATCCAGCCAGGTAATCCTGGGGCCACTGGCCGATGGGCGCGCCTGGAGGAGCTGACGGGGCCCCCGGTACCGTAGGAGGAGTGGTCGGGTCTTTCAGGAACCTTTCGATGGTCCCGGAAAGAAGTGAGAGGTGTGCGATCTCGGATTCACCCGCTGAGGCCATCAGGCCCGCCAGGGCTTCCTTCTGGTCCTCGAGCTTCTTCAGCGCAATGGCCCGTACTTGAGGCATGGGGGCGTTACCGGCCAACCCCATAACCCGCGTCACAGCCAGCCATTCCACCGCCCGGCTTATCTCGGATTCGTACGGACTTGTACCGGAGGCACCGAACACCGATCCGAATACTCTGTCGATGACGTCGCCCAGGCCAGGGATGGACGGATCGACGGCGTTCTGTTGGACGATCCTGGCCGCTTTCGAGTTATCGAAGATGCTCCTGAGGGTGTGGTCGGCCAGGACTACTCCCGGCGTGATCACGTCGAACATCCCGCCGGTCCACCTCGGGAAGAACTCACGACCGGCTCTGTATCCTGAGGGCCGCGGCGGGATCTGATCGATGATGCGTTTGGGAATAGCCAACTCGGACGGATCCAACACGCCCAAAAGGGAGCCGAGAGCCCTTCGTTGGTCTGCCCCGGACACATGGCTGAACGGCGTCCTGCCGTCCCCCCGAAGAGAATAGATGTAGTCTACCCCGCCCAGCATGGAGCCGGCGGCATCGATCTGGTACCGATGGTGGAGGTAGAGGGGCACAAAGACTTTTTCGATCTCGGCCATGGGTCGACCCAGCTTGATAGCCCGCTCCCCGAAGCGACTCATTGCGGCTGAACGAACGGCCATCATCCGTTCCAGCTCTTCGGCCGCATCGGTGCCGTTGGACCAGACGTCCACCCTGGGATGAAGACCAGTGTCCTGACCGCTCAAGTAGATCAGATCCCTGTCCCAGGCGTCGTCCAGGATCTTCTGAAGCTCTTCTTCCTCGTTCACCCCATCGGGGAAATCCTGGTAGGCGTAAGCCACCGAAACCGAGTCCCATTCGGCGATGCCGACGTCGTAGACCTCCGAGTAGTCGAGGCTCCCGTCTGGGTTGAGAGTCACCCAGGGGTGGGGATAGTCCATCACCGAGATCCGGCCGGCTTCACTATCGTAGTAGTTGTGCCCGAAGCCGAGCGTGTGGCCGACCTCGTGGGCTGAGAGCTGGCGAATTCGCGCCAGAGCCCATTCTTCGATCTCCGAGGGTGTCTCGGTCCCTTCCACATAGGGGGAGAGGAGGCCCTCGGCCAGCATGTAGTCCTGCCGCACCCGGAGAGACCCCAAGGTCACCGTGCCTTTCAGGATCTCGCCCGTTCGGGGGTCGGTCACGCTCCCACCGGAGCTCCACCCCCGCGTGGATCGGTGAACCCAGTTGATGACGTTGTACCGGACGTCGAGAGAGCTGGCGCCTTCCGGGAGAATCTCCACACGGAAAGCGTTCCTGTACCCGATGGCCTCGTAGGCGTCATTCCACCACCGCGCCCCCTCGAGGAGAGCCGAACGCATGGGCTCCGGGACCCCGGCGTCCAGGTAGTAGACGATGGGCTCAACCGGATCACTGAGGGCCGCACTCGGATCGACCTTCTCGAGCCGGTGCCGGCGGATCACCTGCGTTGTCATAGGCTCCCCAAGTGGCGCTGTATAGTCCTGCCACGTAGCGGCTCCGGCTGCCTGCCGGGGATCGAACGCCCTTCCTTCCATGGGCTCATCCGGCAGCTTCACGAACGATTGGTGGACACGAAGACTGGCAGCTGCCCCGGAGGCGGCCACGCTCCCTACGCCTTCGAAGAATCCCTCACCTCCCCGGCCACCACCGCCACCGCCGGCGCCACCCTGGATAAAGGTGAGCTCGGCCTCGATCTCGGTGTTCTCCGGGAATCCCTGGGTCATGGGCAGATAGATGGAGCTCCGATCGCGGTTGAACTGGTAACCGCTCAGCCTGGACGCGATGCGGGTCTGGTCGGAGAGGACGAAGTCGGTGAGGTCCACCAGTGTGCGCCCGTCGGTTTCCGCCGCCACGTCGAACGCATACAGGACGGATCGGGCGAATGCGTCACGGACCGCTCGCTCTTCAGCCGGGTTCTCGCTTTCGGCCCGGAACCGAAGGTTCGGTTGGACCATCATCACCTTCCGTCCATGCCGTTCGAAGAAGACGATCCTGGACCCGGAGCTCCCCCCTCGATCGAGCCCGATGTCATTGGATCCCAACCCGGCCGCCAGTCCGCTCATGTGAAGGACCTCGGTGTCGAACCGCGACACCTCCATGAAAAGGCGATCGAGATCGGCATCGTAGTAAAGAGGGAAGAACCCATCGATCCGGGTCATTCCCTCGGTACGGGATTCGATGGTCGGGAGGGGTTGGGATTCCCTACCACCCTGCCCCAGGACGGTGGCGGGAAAGACGGAAAGAAAGAGTAACACAGCAACCGGTACCAAAACCCGGTGGAGCACTCGTTTCCGCTCATTAGCTGGACAAAGCGCCATTGGATTCACCTCCGACGGTTTCTTGGAATCGTAAGGGATGACAGACAAGATGCGGCCGAACCGATCCATGGCAAGCAGGTTGTAGGTCCCATGGAAACCGACGGCGCCGGCCTCCCCTCTTCGGCAAGCCCCATTTGCGCCGGTGGTATCCGGGAGATACGCTGCACCCCATTCGGCTGAGCGGAACGCCAGTTCTTCCCGGTTTCGAAGCCCGAACCCTTTCAACCGTCCGGTCTACCAGGTGAATACATTCGAACGGGCAATCCGAAAAGCCCGGAACCAGCTTTTTAGAGCCGTTTTCGCCGGGGAGGGGTGTTCCTGCATGTTCTGTGGGAAGTCCTACCGGAAATTCCTGCACCAGGGCGTTAGGGCGGACGTCTTCAAAAAACACAGGGTGTCGGGAGCTGGTTATAAAAAGAACGTCAGATGCCCAAACTGCGGATCGAACCAGAGGACTCGACTTCTCCATCTGTTCTTTGAGCTCCGGACGGATGTTTACCAGGAGAACGTGCGGATTCTCCATATCTCACCAAAGCGCACCATAGCCCGGGAGCTTCGGCGCAGGGGGAGCATCGATCACGTGTGTGGGGCATTGTTCCCTGAGCGGTTCCAAGAATTCGAGGCTGTGAGGTTGGACGTCACCGATATCGGGTTCGACGATGACGAGTTTGACGTCGTCATCTGCAACCATGTCCTTGAACACGTCCGAGAAGATCAAAAGGCGATGGGGGAGATGTACCGTGTTTTAAGACCGGGCGGATTCGCGGTCCTCCAGGTACCCCTTGCCTTGGACCTGGCCGAGACTCGAGAAGACCCGAACCTGGTCCAGAAGAGGGCCCGGGTACACGCCTACGGTCAGAAGGACCACCTGAGGCTCTACGGGTTGGACTACTTTGATCGGCTGGAGAATGCCGGTTTTCGGGTTGAGCGGGACAACCCATTTAAAAACCAGTGGCTACCGGACTTGGATAGATATTGCCTGGACAGGGACGAGGACGTGTTCCTCGGATGGAAGGACTGACGGCGGTCCTTTACTTCCTACTTACGGATCAGATGTCGGAACTGTAGCCCACCCTCCCTATCGTATAGCTCCACGGCGAGGACGTCCTCCCAGAACCTCAGGTAACACCACCCTCCGTTCGTAAACGATGCCAGAGTGAAGGGGGTGGAGCGAACACGGTAAGGATTGTCCAGGCCACCCCCGCCTCCACAGATGGCCTGAAAGGTCCCGACCTGGGTGTTGAGAAGCTCGGTGGAGTGGTTGTGGCCAGCGAGGTAGACGTCCACCCTCGCGCCCAAGAGGGGCCAAAGAGCGGTTTTCACCGTGCCCTCGGGCTTGTGCCAGCCCCCCGTTGCTACGGGATGGTGCCCACCGGCCACAACCCAATCGGCCTCAGTCCTGCGTAGGACCGAGTCTGCCCACTCCCTTTGCCTGACCGCCCGGGGTTCCTTCTTGGCGATTGGGTCGGTGTCGAGAGCCAGAAAGAGGACGGATCCGCCAGCGGGCATTTGCTCCTTGAGGGAGTAATAGCGGGCCGGCATACTCCAACGGGTGGAATACTCCGAGTATTCGACTTGTGCGTCCGGATTCCCGTGATAGTCGTGGTTTCCCAGGATCCCCTGGAACGTCATCTCTTCCCAGAAAGGTCCTACGTACATCTCCTCGAAGTGAGACTTCCAGAGTGGATCGTCAGGGCTGGTGACCCCATCCGGGTAGAAGTTGTCCCCAACCGTCATCACGAACGCGGGGGGTGAGGCGGCGTGGGTTCGAGCCATGGACTCCCCGAGCTCCCGCTGGCCATCTCCACCAGTTCCCCAATCTCCAAGCACCAACACGTCCAAACTGGGCCCGTCCGGAACAGGCTGAAAGCTCCCCGGAGGAGGCGCCGTAGGGATTGAATCGGTAAAAGGGTCTCTGAGAAGGCAGCTCGCCGAGAGGAGTACGGCAATGAAGGCCATCGAAAGGCGTATAAAGCCCCGTGAAGTCATGTCTTTTCCCGTTCGTTAGGGACTGGTACGGAGAACATAAGCAATAAGGAGTTTCCCCACCCACCTTCCTGACCCCATAATACGAACGCAGGCGGACGGGGTCGAAGGAACGGCCGCCTGTGCCCCTCATCCAGATCCAAAGACCAGTCGTGGCGCCGAGGTGCGTCAGAGGAAGAGTAGTTTCATGCGTTTCCAGTTGAGCCCGCTCCGGACCACCGTGGTCCTCTGTGCGACCTTGGCCCTCGCCATCCCGACGGCGATTTCAGCCCAACCCCACCGATCCATTCCCCCGGCCGGGGCAAAAACTCACGTGGTGGTGCCCGGAGGGAGGTACGAGGCGGCAGGAATCCGAAGATGGTTTTTTGGTGGAGGTTACCGGGATATTTGGACCACCCCCGTCGAGGTCCTCGTATTGGATCTCGAGCGCGCGAAGGGCGGCCTCACACCGGAGGAAACAGGAGGGTACGGTCAGACCACAACCCTGGAGTTCGTAGGCGAAGACGGGTTGGAGTACGCCGTCAGGTCGGTTGATAAAGAGCCCACCCGGCGCCTGGATCCTCTGCTCCGAGGCACCGTGGTGGCGTCCATCATCCAGGACCAAACCAGCGGGTTCCTTCCTACCGCAGGAGTCGTGGTTGACCCCCTCCTGGAGGCATCCGGCATCCTCCACCCCAAGCACGAGCTGGTGGTGATCCCCGACGATCCCAAACTCGGGGAATTCCGTGAAGACTTCGCCGGTTTGATTGGAGTGTTTGTCGATCGCCCGCAGGAAAGGGAGGGCGGCGAGCCCGGCTTCGCTGACTCCAAACGGATCTCAGGCACCGACACCTTCCTGGAGGAGATTGAAGAAGGGGCATGTGTAAGGGCCGAGACCAGGGAGTACCTGAAAGCTCGGCTCATAGACCTCCTGGTGGGAGATCGAGATCGCCACGAGGGCCAATGGCGGTGGGCCGAATACCCGGACGGACCAGGGTGCACCGTGTGGCGGCCCATCCCCGAGGACCGTGACCAGGCGTTCATCTACAACGACGGCGTCATGATGTGGGTATACCGTCGGGTCGAGCCACGGATGGTGAGGTTCGATGAAGAGTACCCTGAGGTCTATGGGCTGACGTTCAACGGTTGGGAGGTGGATCGCCAGCTCCTGAGCGAGTTCGAAGAGTCAGAGTGGCTGGACGTGGCCGAGGACCTGCAGGGGGAGATTACCGATGAGGTCATTGAAAATGCCGTGCGGCGCCTACCCGAAGCCCACTACAGACTTAGAGGACCTTGGATCGAACGGTCGCTGAAAGCCAGGCGAGATGCGCTCCCCGAAGTGGCTCTGGCCTACTACGTCATGATTGCCGACGCCGTGGAAGTGGTGGGAACCGACCGGGACGAGGAAGCGATCTTCGAACATCATCCCGGCGGTGCCCTCACCCTCACTCTCACCTACTCCGAAGGCCCCCGAAGCGACGCTCCCTACTTCCAGCGCACCTTCCGGCCACATTCTACCAGCGAGGTCCGGCTTTTCCTCAAAGGCGGGGACGATCAGGTCGAGGTGCGCGGGGCAAAAGGGGAGATCATCGTCCGGGCGGTGGGAGGTGGAGGCGATGACGTCTTCTCCAACCAGTCTGCCGCCCCAGGGGAGAGAACCCGTTTCTATGACGACAGGGGCGACAATAGATTCGACGGTTCGGCCAAGATCGATGAGTCGGCTTTTGAACGGCCGCCGTCCACCAACCTCATCCATCGATACGCGCTTGATTGGGGGGGGATCGAGCGGGTCCTTCCTTTCCTGACCTACTCCCCAGACGTAGGAGCCCGGTTTGGCATGTTGTACGGAGCAGACCGGTACGGTTTCCGGAAGGTGCCGTGGCAGAGTCGACACGTGGGGCAGGTCGGTGTGACCAGTATCGGACCTGAGGTCCTCCTGGGATGGGACTCCCGTTTCAGAAACGCTTTTGGCTCCGCAGACGTCTTGGTTCACCTGGAATACTCGGGGCTAGACGTCCTCAGGTTTCACGGCTTCGGGAACGATACCGAGATCGGGGAGGACACAGACTTCTTCAAGGTCCACCAGCAGGAGCTCACCATCGCCCCTGCTTTGGAATGGACGTTCGGTTTCGAAGCCGAAGAGGGCGAAAATGCGGTTTCTCGGTTTCGACCAAAGCTCAGGGTAGGAGTTGGGCCGATCCTGCAGCGCTCCGCCACGTCTTCGGAAGACAACGCCGACCGGTTCATCGGCACTCTCGACCCGGCCCCACTGGGATCGGGGAAGTTCGGCCAGGTCGGAGCCCGAGGATGGATCGAGGTCGACACGAGGGACAACGCCGGCTACCCCACAAGGGGGTTTCACATTGCCCTGGGCGGCTCAGTCTTCCCGGCCGCCTGGGACGTGGAGGAAGCCTTCGGACAGATCCAAGGTGTAGCTTCCGGGGTTTTCACACCTGGAGCCAATGTCCGGTGGCCGACCCTGGCTCTTCGGGCAGGAGGGAAGAAGGTCTTCGGGCCCTTCCCATTCCACGAAGCTGCTTACGTCGGAGGAACGGACAACGTGAGGGGGCTCCGGGAGGAGCGGTTCGCCGGGGACGGCTCGATGTTCGGGAATGCCGAGTTGAGGATCCCGCTTGCCGAGGTCAACCTGCTCCTCCCGGCCGATTTCGGGATCATGGGCGCAGTCGATGCGGGCAGGGTTTTCTACGACGGTGATCCGGACGATGCAGACAAGTGGCACACGACCTTCGGAGGCGGCGTCTGGCTGTCGCTGATGGACCGGATCCAGACGGTGGGCCTAACGGTCATGAAGGGCGATGACCTTACGGCCGTGTACCTGTCGGCGGGTTTACACTTTTAGGGGATGGTTTGCCCCGGCCTCATTTTGGCGGACCCCGGGGCACCCTTCCTCACCCTCCCTCGCCACATCCCGGCAGCCTGAACATCCCGATGCGAGTTGAGTACGTGGTGGCGCCCTTCTTGTAGTAGTCGCCCACATACCAGATCGAGCAGTCGTCGGACGGATCGATCGCGGTCTGGGTGTAATCCTCCCAGCGGAGGGTGTTGGACTGTGACCCCTCTCCCTCCACCAGGACCGTCTCCCGCAAGGTCAGCTGCCCAAAAGGGTCGCCCCCTAGCCGGCCCGCAAACCGCTGGCCCGGGAAGATGTCGGCGCCGCCGTATGAGTATCCAATCCCGATATTCCCGTCCCGGTCCACGGCCGGGCTGGCCATCCACCGAAAGGCACCCGACACAGCGAAGGTACCCTGTTGTCTCAGCCAAACTGACCGATCGTCAGACACCCCGAACTCGTACCATCTCACGCCCCCGAGGCCGGCCTCCGTGGCAACGGAATGCACGCCGACCACAGCTTCCCTGCCTCCGAGGTTCCTGTATACCAGCCGGGCCATGATCTTGTCGCCCTGGGAGTCCAACCGTTGGTCCGTGTCAGGTTGAGGAACACAGGAGGTGAGCTGGCCATTACACAGGTAGCGGTAGGGGGCCACATGGATCTTCTCAGGGCCGATCAGCCGGGAACTCGTCGGATCATCCCAGTCCACGTGGAACTGCCACGCATAGACCCCGTCGTCGGAAAAAACGCTGTCCAACTGAGTCCCGCCCGTCGCCATCATGATGTTCGGGGCCCCAGCGGGAGGAAGGGCGGTTCCGTCCAAGTCGGCGTTATTGAGAAAGTTCACCCCGTCTACGACAAAGCACTGTTCCGTCGCCGGCTCACCCGCCAGCATCCGGTCCCGGTCCACCACGCAGGCGTGTTTCTCGACGATGTTGTCCCCAGTGCTCGTGGGCACGTAGTACCCGTCGGGCCAAACCGCCGGTCGAGGGTAGTCCGGGAACAGGGGTCGAAGAAACTCATACCGGTAGTAGGGTCCCGTGGGGTCCGCCCCGGTGCTCACGGCATAACACATGGAGAAAACACCCTCAGGCTCAGAGGGTGGCGGCCCCGCCCGGCCTCGAGCCGGGACGCTCCCAGCTGAGCCGATAAGGCCGGCCTGAGCTGGATTCCACGGTTCAGGGACGAATAGCTCCGAGGCCGGACCAGGCTGGTCGGGAACACCTGGAGGGCTGAGGTAGACCGAGTCACTCCCCACCCAGATGTCCGGCTGGTCCGGACGGGCTTCCCCACGACGAAAGATGGGCATCACGATGAGCCATCGATCGGCCAGCTGGTCATACCTCACTACCGCATCACCGTTGTTCCTGGCTTCGCAGGTACCGCCGAACCCCCGGAACACCGTATTGGTAGGGACGGCCCCGTATAGGACCTCACCCGAGGTCTCGAACCTCTCTCCAGCCTTGGTGAAGATGGCCAGACGGGAGTTCACGGTTTGGACGATATGGTCCGGGCCGACGGCCAGGCTGTTGTCCGATGGATTCCGACCCAGGGATGGTCCGTGGGGCCCGGTGAAGCCATTGCCCAGGCCATCAAAACTCTCGATCAAGGCAGCTGGAGGACGGGTACCCTCGGACCTTTGCTCAGCCGCACCTTCCGTCAGAACCGGTTCCATCCGATCCCGCCCCACCGGGTATCCCATGAGATGGAGACTGAGGAATACTGCTAACAATCCGATTGTGGCCGCGAGAAGAAACCGCCTCAACTTCCCACGCATGGAGACCTGCCTCGCTGGAGAATCTTGGAAGACCGTTCTGAAGGAGATTCTACCTGCCGGCTCGGTCCCGGGACAGTCAAACTCCGGCGCTACCTCACCTGACCCACGTAAAGGCTGATGGCCAGCCCCCACTGGGGAATGTTCTCGCTCGGAAAAACATTGCTCCCCAGGCTGCTTCCCTTCCCTCGGTCATGATACGTAGCGACGAACGATCAATGACGTAGGTACCCAACCGCCGGCGGAGAAAAAGAGAGACTCTACCGAATAAACCCCGAATATCGTAGATTTCACCTACCTATTCGAACCATAAACAACCTGATGACCTCAGCCTCCGCTTACCTCAGAATCCTACTCCTGGCCGATTCTCACCTCGGCTTTGACCTGCCCATGCGCCCCCGGGTCCGGCGCCGTAGACGGGGTCATGATTTTCTAGGGAACCACAAGCTTGCCCTGGAACCGGCCCGGGCCGGCAAAGTCGATCTGGTGGTTCACGGCGGCGACCTCTTCCACCGGTCCAGGGTCCATCCGTCCCTGGCGTTCCAGGCTCTCCAACCTCTCCTGGAAATCGCCGAATCCGGCGTGCCGGTTTTCCTGGTGCCGGGCAACCACGAACGATCCCGAATCCCCCATGCTCGGCTGGGGGCTCACCCCAACCTGCACATCTTTCGGCACCCCGGGACTGTCGTAACCCAGGTCCGAGGGGTGAAGGTGGCCGTGTCCGGCTTTTCTTACGAGCGCCAGAATATCCGACAACTCTTCCCAGAGGTTCTCCGTGGGACGAAGTGGGACCGGGACCCCGCCGACATCCGGCTCCTCTGCATTCATCATTGCGTGGAGGGAGCCACGGTAGGGCCGGCAGACTTCACCTTCCGGTACGCCCCCGATGTGATTCGATGCCGAGACCTTCCCGATGCGTTCGCCGCGGTCCTCTCTGGGCATATTCACCGACAGCAGGTGTTGAAGGAGGACCTGGAAGGCCAACCCTTACCAACACCGGTTTTTTACCCAGGGTCGATCGAACGGACGGCCTTCGCGGAGAAGGACGAGGAAAAGGGATATATGGTGCTCGAGTTTTCCCCCGGTCCTGAGGGAGGGAAGCTCCTGGGCTATGAAACCGTGCGGTTACCCGCACGGGCCATGGTCCTCAGGGAGATGAGCCCGGAAGGTGGATCAGGGGAACTGTGGACGGCTGACGAGTTAGGCACCCGGCTCTCGACGACCATCTCCGGGGTTCCACGGGATGCCGTCCTCCGGGTCAGGATCCATGGCCAGGTTCAACCCGAACTACGCACCTCCCTCTCCGCCGAAAAGCTCAGGGATCTAGCACCACCGGAGATGAACCTGGAGGTGATCGTGGTGGCCGATCAGGGAGACCAAAAGACACTGCGGTCCCGGGGGCTAAGGCGCGGAAAACCTCGGGAAAGGGCCCAGTCACCACAACTGGGGATCCCGTTCTGACCCGTGCACCTCATGGGACAGGGTCCCTGAAAGCCCCGGGCAGGAACCGAACCCGGCGTTATTCTGCCTTCAAGGCCACAACCGGATCCACTCTCGAAGCCTTCCGGGCCGGCAGGAACGCGGCAACCAGGGCAATGGCCATCACCCCCCCGGATATGCCGACGAAGGTGATGGGATCGAACGGGCCCACTGAGAATAGGATCCCCCTGAGAACGGTGGAGAGCGCTACCGAGCCGACCAGGCCCAGGGCAACTCCCAATCCAGCGAGGATCGCTCCCCGGCGGAGAACGACGCGAAAGATGTCACCCGGGACAGCCCCCATGGCCCGGCGAATACCCAGCTCGCTCACCCTCTGCTCCACGGTGAAGCTCATGAGCCCATACACTCCGATGGCCGCCAAAGAGAGGGCCAAAACAGCAAACGCCAGGAGGAGGACGGTGTTGAAGGTCCTCTGTTTCATCCAATCCCGGAGGAGATCGGGGAGTGTCCTTGTGGCCCATACCGCCTGGTCTGGAGTGACAGCCCACACCGCTTGCTGAACAGGGAGCATGAGTTGGGCCGGGTCCACACCCGTTTCCACCACGTACGTCAGGGACCCGGATGGTGCTTGAGAGAGCGGGTAATAGGCTTCGGGTCGGGGTTCCGATTCGTACCCCTGGGGACGGACGTCGGCCAGGACGCCGACGATCTCCCTCGACGTCACCTGCCCGAACCGGATGGTGATCCTCTCTCCCACCGGGTCCCGATCGAGGAAGTGCCTTCTCGCAAGGGCCTCATTGATCATCACGACGGGCGCGGATTCGGCATGGTCCTGGCCGGAGAACCCGCGCCCTCGGGTGACACCGATCTCCATGACATCCGGATACTGATCGGAGATGGAAGAAACCGAGACCATGGGTTCCTGGCCGGCCGGTGGGGCCGGCAGGGCGTCAACTGTGAACGGAACGGTAATCTCTATGGATGAGATCGACTGATCGTCGGCGGTGGGAAGGTCGGTGGTTACGGCCACTCCCTCCACACCTGGAAGAGCAAGGATCTCTTCCATGCTCCGATCGACGAAGTTGGTCCTCAACTGGCCTTCCTCATCATATGCGAAGAGCTGCATGGCCAACCGACCCTCGGGTTCGAACCCGAGCTCGTTCGCCATCAGCCGGTCGAAGCTCCTCACCAGCAACCCGGCCCCGATGGAGAGAACCAGGGCCATGGCGATCTCGCCTACGACCAGTTGGTTCCTAAGCCGATTGGTGCCCCGCCCCTGAGTCGCCCCCCGAGCCCCTTCGGAAAGTGCCAGCTGAAGATCGGTTTTGGAGGCAGAGAGGGCGGGGATGATCCCAGACGCCAGAGCGCTAAGGATCGCCGCCAGCCCGCCGAAGAGCAGAACGGTCCGATCCATGGTCAACTCATCAATTCGAGGGAGGTGGTCCGGAGCAAGGACTCGAATGAGCTCGATCCCTCCATAGGCCAACCCGATTCCCAAAGAACACCCAACTCCCGCGATCAGAAGACTCTCCACGGACACCAGGCGAAGGAGTCTACCTCCACTGGCTCCGAGGGCTCCCCGAAGCGCATACTCTCGGGCTCTCCCCGCACCCCTCGCGAGTTGAAGGCCAGTTACGTTGGCGGCCGCGATCAGCAGAACCAGGGCCACGGCTCCAAAGAGGATCAGAAGAGGAGATTCCACATCTCCAAAGAGATGCTCTCGGAGGGGAACCAGCTGGAACGCGGCATTGGCGTTCAGGGTCGGGTACTCTTCAGCGAGAGTCGCGGAGATCCGATCGGCTTCTGCCTGGGCTTGGGCCAGGACTACGCCGGGCCTCAAGCGGGCGACCCCAGCCATATAGGCCGCAGCTCGACTGTTCTCGTCCCAGGGTTTATGGGGTCGCGGGGACCAAAGCTCCGCAGCGCTCGGGTACTTAAAATCAGGCGGGAGGACCCCCACCACCGTCCGGGCGGCGCCGTCCAGGACAATCGTTCGCCCGACGATACCAGGATCTCCGCCGAACCGGTTCTGCCAGGTTCGGTGGCTCATGACCACCACCGGCTCTGCACCTGCTTCATACTCGTCGGCGGTAAAGGCCCGACCCATGGCCAGCTCAGCGCCGATCGCATCAAAGAAACCCTCTGATACGGCCCAGCTTCGGAGGCTGACCGCCCTTCCCTCCTCCATCAGGTCATGACTCCACGGATCGGCAACGGCCACGTGAGAAAACAGTTGGCTCGATTCGCCCAAGTCTCGGGTGTTTGCAGCCGAAACCCCTTCAGACCGCTGGCCATCCCGCGTGTCTATCTGAAATAGGGTGACTATCCTGGACGCCTCTGCATAGGGGAGGGGCCGGAGTAGAACCGAATTGACGGCGCTGAACATGGCGGTCGTCGCGCCAATCCCGAGGGCGAGCGTCACAACCGCAACGATCGTGAACCCCGGGCGAGCGACAAGGGCTCTGCTTGAGTGCTTGAGATCGTTCCACAATCCGTCCATTCGATCCTCCCTCCCCTTCCTTTTCTTCCGAGCCCACCGAGGCCTCTCATGGTCCTTCCGAAGGCTGGCGGAAGCCCCGACGACTGCCCAGCTCTGCCTTATCCAGAACCTCATCCCACCCACAAAACCCAATTCCGTCCGGTTATCCACCCACTGATCCTCGATGGCCTGGAGCAGAGGTAGGCCGTATTCCTCCCGGAAATCCCTGGGGAGGATGCGGAGCAGGGCTTTGAACCACCTGACCATGGAAACCCTACGCTTTCACGGTAGGTGGCGACCCGAGTACCTCGGCCTGGCGTGCCAAAGCCACCATCCTCTCCAAACGCTGGGATTCCAGGGTCAATACCCGGCTCCCAAGATCGGTGATGGCATAGTACCGACGCCGGGAATCCGCCCCCGTCGGCCGATTGGTCTCTTCCAAAAGGCCATCGTCTTTCAACCGTTTGATGGCAGCGTAGAGAGTCCCTGCCTCAATTTCGACCTGGCCGTCGGTTCGGGCAGACACGTCCTTGATGATGGCGTACCCGTGTTTCTCTCCACCCGTGAGAGAAAGGAGCACGTGGTAGACCACATGCGTGAGGGGCAAGAGGGCCTTCGCCCGGAGACCCAGGACTTCTTGGGTGTCAGTCACGGAATAATCCTGTTGGTTGGATTGAGACGCTTGGACACGCCAAAATCTATAGGGCCTGGCCCTATAGTGTGTCAAGCTTCATGTTCGGTGGGGTCGCGGGGTGAGAGGAAAAAAAATTGTGGCCCTTCGATGGCCAGTCGACTGCGGAGGGCCGCCAAGCGAGCCCATCCCTTGACTCCTGCCCAGATACCACCGAAAGGCCACGAGAGGTTCAGGCCACTGGCGTATATACTGTTGGTTCTCCGAAAGGTTCCCGATCGCTCATAGCCGGCCTTGGCGGAACCGCTCCTGAAATTCCTCTTCAGTATGCGTCATGTAAATGATGGACTCGACGAAGCCTGCGATGGAGGGGATCAGAGTCCAGAAGAAGAGGAGGTACAGAAGTCCGAGGCCTGGTCGTTCGAGGTAAAACTTGTGGGCGCCGAGGCCTCCAAAAACCATTGCGAGGATTACTGAAGCGGACCGGCTCTTGTGTTTTATCGGGTATTGGTGCGCCGGGGGGAGTCCGGATTGAGGCTGAGCCAAAGTCCCTTTCGGCTTTCGGTTCCCGCAATCGGCACAAAAACCCCTTGCTGCCCACTCGCCCCGGATGGGGGTCCCGCACTTCTGACAGTCTCGTGATACCCACTCCCCACAGTACTTGCACTTCTTCACTGTGGCGCTGAGTTCCGACTCACAAAATGGGCACAGCACGGTTTCCTGCATTCGGCCTCCGGTCGACCCTCCCACTCCCGCGTGTCTTCTGGGATGATCTAACCTTCGGCCCCGGGTGACGGCAACCGAGGAAAAGAAAGAAGACGGCCACAGTCCGAGGCCGCCTCCTCACACCCTAGGTTCGGGAATCCTCAGGTTCGGGACCCACCCCTCAACCGGCCGGCGTCACGTTGCTGTTCAGCCGGAAGAAGTTCGTGGGATCGTACTGGGCTTTGACCTGGGCCAGGCGTTGGTACGCCGGTCCGTAGTTCCCCTCTGCGGTATCGTCGATCTCGTACTCGATGTTGGTATAGTAGCCGCCAGTGAACGGCTCCAAGTGCCGGTGCCAAGCCCGCGTGGTGGCAATGGCTTCTTCGTCATCAGCCGGATCATTCCACAAGCTGGCGAAAACCAACATGGTCTCAGCGTTTCGGTGAGGGAATGCGGTAGCAAGCTCATCCACCCGGCCTACTGCCCCCCCCGAGGTGTGGGAGAACAAGGCGACCCTGGGATCAGGCTGGTAGGCCTCGATCATCGCGTCGATGAAGGCCGGCGTGATCTCCCGGACCATCCCGTTCTTCGCATAGGAACGGATACCGTGATGGGCCAGAGCGTCCTCTTGCGTCTGCATCACCATGTAATCCTGGACAGTCACCCCGCTGTCGATTGGCTGCCCGACACGTAGGAGGGGTGCGAGCTCCCGCTCGCCGGCCCCCGGATCACCGGCATAGACCACCTCCATGACAATCACGCCCTGACCCTCGGGCATGGTCATCATGGCTGGGCCCACGTAGAGGTCGTCGGACAAACCGGAATACCATTCTCCGTAGAAATCCAAGACGTCCCTGGCCTCCTCGATCGGCCAGACGATGTTGCCCGAGTACACCTCGAGGGGGAACGGATGCAGTTGAAACTCGAACTCCGTCACCACTCCGAAGTTTCCGCCTCCACCCCTGATAGCCCAGAACAGGTCGGGCTGCTCCTCAGCACTGATCCTTTGGATCTGGCCGTCAACGGTGACGATCTCTGCCGATTTCAGGTTGTCGATGGTCAAGCCGAACTTCCGGTTGAGGCGGCCGAACCCACCGCCCAGCGTGAATCCACCCACCCCGGTGTGGGAAACGACACCGGCCGTGGTGATCAGCCCGTGTTCGCGAGCCGCCGTATCGAGCCCTCCAAGGAGGGTGCCCCCTTGGGTGTGGGCCCGCCTGGCGTCGGGATCGACGCGGACGTGATTCATGCGCGAAAGGTCGATCATCATTCCACCGTCACAGCTCGACTTCCCGGGCCAGCTATGCCCCCCACCCCGAACCGCGACCAACAGCTCCCTTTCCCGGGCGAATGTGACGGCGTGGCTGACGTCCTGGGCTTCGAGACAGCGGACAATCAGGGCGGGTCGTTTGTCGTGCATTCCGTTCCAGAGCATTCTCGCCGTGTCATACTCTGAATGGTCGGAGAGGAGAATCGAACCAGTCAGGCTTTCGCCGAGTTCGTTGATGGCGGCAGCTTCGAGTTCGATCTCCGAGCCGTCCAAGCTGATGGCTGGGATGCTCGTGTCGGCCCGGCCGGCACTCCCCCCACCCCCCTCACATCCTGAAAGCCACGGGAAAGAACCGGCAACACCGGCGGCGATGGCTGAACGACAGAACTCACGACGGTCCATGGGTGTGCCTCCCTGGGGTGCCCGTTGGGTCCGCCTAATGGCGGAGGGATTGTGATAGTTGTCTGAGGAGGGCATGGGCCCAGTCGCCTACGCCCGAAGCCCACACGCTATCCCAGGATCGGCGAACCTGTCAAGCTTAATTTTTTTCGAAACAAATCTTTTTCGGGAAGAACGCAGGAAAGCCTAGATGGCCTCTGGGGAGGCCTTACCAAGGAACGAGGGGCGGGAGCCGCAGGGGGGCGGAAACGGCGAGGGGGCCGGTATGTGCTGAGGGTCAGAGTTCCCCTCTGAAGAACCGCTGGTGGAACTCTTCTTCGTCCATCCTGATGTACTTCACGGCCTCGAAGATTCCGACGAGGGAAGGGACGCCGGTCCAGCTGAACAACATGTATAGCAGGCCTTTCCCCGGTTTGTCGAGGTAGAACTTGTGGGCACCGATCCCCCCGAGGACGAGGGCCAGACCCACCGAGATCGACCGGTCCTTCGTGGGGTAGCGGTTGGCCGCAAGCTGAAAGGAGCTGGAAGGGGTCTGGAGAGAGAACCCTCTGGGCTCCGGACCACCACAATCCGCGCAAAAACCTCTCGCCGCCCACTGAGCTTTGATGGGCGTGCCACACCGGAGACAATCCCGGCTCACCCACTCCCCACAGTGTCGGCACTTCTTCACCGTGGTGGTGATCTCGGACTCACAGAACGGGCATGTAGCCGTTTCGGTCATGATGATATCCGATGGGGTTCAGAGAACCGGGCTCAGTTCAAAGATCCAAAAGAACCTTCTCTTCTACAACCCGTCGCCGGCCGGGGTCCTCCAGGCTGGTGGGGTCGCGTTGAGCGCCGGAGAAAAAAAATCAGCCCACCGCCGTGCCAAAAACCAATTTGTTGGAAGAAGCCACCGCGTTACAGGTGGCGGGACCACTGAAATCCTTGCTAGACCCGGGCTGGCCCTATCATAGTGCTTGATACTCCGGCGTGCCTGGTACCTGGCACACCCAAGACCGCCTTCAACGACCGGTTCAGTAGAATCGAAGGGACCTCCGCGTGAGCGAACCCGGTTTTGTCGACCTTTACGAGATCCTCCAGATAAGCCAACAGGCCGACTCGGAGACAATCGAGCGGGTTTACAGGCTTCTTGCCAAGCGGTACCACCCCGACAACCGCAGGTCCGGGGACGAAGGGAAGTTCCGGGACGTACATGCCGCTTATGAGGTTCTGATCGATCCCGAGCGCCGGGCAAGGTTCGACGTCCAGTATGACCGGCACCGGAGCCTCCAGTGGCAAGTCTTCCAGCAAGACACGGCCCTGGGAAGCCACGAGGACGACGCAAGAATCATCAACGGTGTCCTCACCCTCTTATACGCCGCCCGTCGTCGTGACCCCGACCGCGGAGGAGTTGGGACGCTCCAACTCGAGCGAACGCTGGGGGTACCTAGGGAGCACCTCGAGTTCCCCCTCTGGGTGCTGAAAAAGAGGGGATGGATCGAAGTCCTGGATACGGGGCAACCGGCTATCACCATCGACGGAATCGATCAGGTCATCGGCGACGGATTCGGGCCTAAAGATGAGCGCCTCCTGGCCAAACCCGACCCGGGATCGGACGCAAAAGACCCGGGCGACGAGGACTAGACGAACTCCGGGCACCATAGGTTTCCCGCCTAGCCACGTCTGACCCACCTCGTTAAGGTTTCCCGTTCTCCGTTTCAGGACCCCTCTATATCAGGAGGCCACTGTGAGACTCAACCGAAGGGCGGTGGCCCGGTGGACCGGACTTCTCCCGCTGGTCCTCATCGCTCTCCCCTCCCCAACTTCGGCTCAAGCTTACCTCGGGCAGAATGGTAGCTTGAGCGTCGTAGTGGTGGCGGATCCGTACTCCGATACTCGAACCGGCCCGGAACTCGTGGAAGGGCCGGGG
>JANQDZ010000089.1 GCA_028278645.1 Longimicrobiales bacterium
GGGGGTGCGGCCCCGCATAGGGAGCTTGCGGATGCTAGACAAGGAAGGACGACGAATGCGATGCTGAAGCATCGGGGAGGAGTTCTGACGCAGTATAGCACCGCAACATCCCTATGCCCTTCGGGTTACCACGGCACGGGGCCATCTGCGTCGTTGGGACTTCTCGACGTAGCGCATGGCTATGCCAGCGAAGCCCCGCCTTGCATATGGCCCCGTGGCAGGCGTAACGGGGCTCGCCCCCTTTTCCCAACACCCTTTTAACCCGTGAATCGATTCAGGCACCTGACAGCGGCTACTCTGGTGGTCTGTGCCCTCCCGCTGGGTGTGGAGGGCCAGCTCATCTTCGATTGGCCCCTGAGGGCCGCGCCTCAGCCTGAGCCGGTGGTGACCGGCGCCGGAGCGGTGTTCTGGAACCCGGGCAGCCTGATTCCGGAGGTCGGAACCAGTCGGGAGGTCTTCATCATTCACGTGGACGGCCCGGACGCCACAGGAGTTGGCGGGGTGGCGTTGTCCGGGGTCACCGACCTCCCCATGGGCTTCCATGCGGGAGTTGGGTATTGGCACCTCGGGGTCAAGGACATCCCCCGCACCACCACCTCCCCCCATCACGAGATCGGGGAGATCAACGTCTCGGAAGACGTGATGGTGGTGTCCCTGGCCCGCTCACTGGCCGGCCTGGTAGGAATCGGAGGGGGGTTCAGGCTCCAGCGGGGCACGGCGGGAGAAGAAGCCAGGAGCCGAATCGAGGGTGAGATTGGTGTCCATCACCAGTCTGGATTGCCTCTATCCCCACGCTTCGGATTGACGCTGAGAGGCCTCGGAGGTGAGCTGAAACCACACGCCGGTACCGAAGTATCCCTTCCACCACTTGCTTCATCTCGAATTCCGATCCGAGTGGGCTACGGAGTCCAAACCGACGGAAAGCTCAAACCCGAAGACCACCGGATCTCTTTGAGAGGCTCATGGATGGATCAGGTCCACCTGGGAACCGGATTCTCCTACTTGGGAGAGGGGAATGGCTGGACGTCCCTTTGGATGATAGGCGCGGAGATAGGGAGGTTCTCCGTGTCGATCCTCCGGGAGTCCCTGGCAAACGGATTCGGATCGATCCACTTCTTCCAGGGGGCGGTCCGGTTCCCGTAGTCGGCCACTGTCTTCCACAAATCCGTTTTCGCCGGACTCAAGGTGTCCATCCGAGGATTCGAGAAGGTAAATGGGAAAAGAGAAAGACATTCTCGGTTTGACGCCGGAGGAGTTGGGCAAGGGATTGGAGGCCCACTTCTCTGAGCGGGACCAACCGGCGTACCGAACCGCCCAAGTGCGGGAATGGATATTCGACGGCCTCGCTTCCGGGTTCGGGGATATGACGAATCTCCCTCTCAAAGAGAGGGAGGCGTTGGCCCAGTCGTTTTCGATCAACGAGCCGGAGGTCGCATCCGTCGCAAAGTCGAAGGACGGGACAGTCAAACACCTGTGGCGTCTGGGCGACGGGGAATTGGTTGAGTCGGTCCTCATCCCCACCGAAGACCGACTGACTCTTTGCATCTCCTCACAGGCCGGGTGCGGGATGGGTTGTACCTTCTGCGCCACCGGGTTCGGAGGGCTCAGGAGGAACCTGACGGCGGCCGAGATCGTAGCTCAATACCGAGCTTCACAGCGGTGGGCGTCAGAGGAAGGGAGAGGTCGTATCGGGAACCTCGTGTTCATGGGCATGGGGGAACCGCTAGCCAATAGGAAGGCCCTTTTCCCCGCCCTCACCATCCTCAACCAGGGGTACGGCGTCGGCGCCCGCCGGATCACCGTATCAACCGTGGGACTGGTTCCAGGGATCCTGGAACTATCGAAGAGGCCGGAACAGTTTCGGCTCGCTCTCTCCCTCCACGCTCCATCGAGTGAGCTGAGGCGGACCCTGATCCCCTTGGAGGACCGCTACCCGCTTCCCGAAGTCGTGAGCGCGTTGAAGACCTTCGATGAGGCCGGCGGGAAGAGGATCACCTTCGAATACACTCTGATCAGCGGGGTCAACGACCACGAGCACCTCGCTCCGCAGCTGGCTGAACTGGCTTTCGGACTTCAGGCGTTCGTCAACTTGATCCCCTTCAACCCCATACCCTATCAGGACTGGGAGCCGAGCCCTACCGAACGGGTAAAGCTATTTGCGAGAGTCATGGAGGAGAGGGGCGTGCCCGTGGCTGTGAGGGAGCCACGGGGTAGGGATATCGACGCAGCCTGCGGTCAACTGCGAGCGGGTGCTCTTTCGAAGGAACACCCGCCGGAGGGTACTCCCCTCAGTTGATGAAGTCCCCGATCCGGCCCCACCGGATCTCTTTCAGCCATGGGAAGGGCCGCAAGGAGCCCTTGTTATAGGAGAAGTAGACCATCACAGCCCGACCTTCCAGGCGCCACCCCTCCAGGAACCCCCAGTAGCGGCTGTCCAAACTCGTATCCCGGTTGTCCCCCAACATGAAGTATCGATCCTCAGGGATGACAAGAGGGCCCCAGTTGTCCCTGGTGGGCGTGTAAGATCCATTCGACGCCCCCGGGATCAGGTACTCCTCCTGCCAAGTCATCCAAGGGTGGGCATCATCCCTGGTGTCCGAGTGCTGCACGAAAGGTTCGTCCTGGGCCTCCCCGTTCACAAACAGGACTTTGTTCCGCATCTCCACGGTGTCCCCTGGGAGCCCCTTCAATCGCTTCACCAGTTTCAGGTCTTCCTCGTGCGGAGGATCGAAGACGAGGATGTCTCCGCGCTCCAACTTCGAATAGCCGGGGATTCTCCAGGAGGTCCCCGGGACCTGGCTGCCCACCGCCGCTCGATTCACGAGGAGGAGGTCCCCGACGAGCAGGGTGTCCTCCATGGATCCGGAGATAATAACGAAGGTGTGGATCAAGAAGGTGCGGATGAAAAGGAACAGGACGATCGCTATGGCGAGGGACTTCCCCCATTCCACAAGGGAGTTTTCGCCGGCCTTGGCCCCTTCCCCACCCTTCTGTCTATTGGAAGCGGTCCCTTTCGGGCCGTGACCCCCGCTTGCAGGCTTCTTGGTCCGCCGATTTCTCTTTGCCATGTCCTAAGGCCCTATTGTTGATCAGGAGCCGGAGATGTCCCCTTTCGGAGGAACCGCCTGATGTCCCACCAAGGCACATCGGGTTCGGCGGCCTCCGGAACGGTTCCGGGACGCTCCCAGTCCGGCCCCAACTTGACCGTGACGTCAAGAAGAAGAGTGGAGTCCAGCTCCGTTCGGGCCGAAGGAATTCCCAGTAGCTGACGCACAACCTGGGCTTTGGCCAGGTCCCCCACTCGATCTATCACTACGGACGGATCATCCGTATAGGTTCTTGCATTTCCATAATACACGACATCATACCCCAGGTCCCGCAGGACCCGGGTCGCCTCCAGAGCTACGCCGGAAACCCCGGCCGCATTCAACACTTCAACCTTCACTCGCTCTCCGGGCCCTCGATGAGTGGAGGGATGGCCGGGTCCTGACTCCTCTTCCCCACCACTGGAAAGCGCAGTCCCCAGGAGTATTCCCCCTCCTGAAAGGAGAACCACCAGGACTAAAACTCTGAGGCGCTTGCCCACGGCTCGCCCTCTGAAAGCAGGTTCCACATGTCCACGGCCTCGAGGCCCAACGGGCGCCTCCGTTCGAGTAGGGACCCGAGACGATCCGCCAAGATCTCTTTCACGACCTCTCTGAGGTCCCCAGCAGCCCGTTCCCTGAGCTCGGCCCTCCAATCCTCTCTCATTTTCCGCCCGGGTTCAAGGAAATCCGCAGCGACCAGGGCAAACCCGATCTCACCAAAGTCTTTTGAGCCAACCGTATGGTAGGAGATGGCGTGAAGGAGCTCTTCGTCGTCGACTCCCTCTTTTCGCAGAAAATCAGCCGCAGCCGGACCGTGGAGGACTTTTCCGGGCAGTTCGTCGAAAGGCGCGGGCACATGCCCCCTGAGACGCTCGGGGTCTTCATCCCTCAGGGCGTCGTGGAGGTATCCGGCCGCCATCCACCGGATCTTCTCCCTCTCCGATTCTCCCCTGCGCGTCGCCCACTCTCCGAGCAGGGTAGCGACACGCACCATATGGGCCCTCCGCTCTTCACCGGCCACCGTCCATTCCGGTAGCTGACCCTGGGCAGCGGAGACCAGGGTGGGATGAAGCTCTGCAGGCTGGTCGGGAGGAGATCTCGGCGGGGATAGGGGCACTGGTTTCAGCTCGTGAGGATGTGGTTGTCGATCAGTCGGGTGCGACCGCAATGGGCGGCCAGCGCCACGACACAACCCGGATACGCTTCCCCTACCTGTTCCAGGGTCTCCGGATCTACCACTTCCCCATACTGAAGGTCCAGCAGGGGATAGCGGCTCAGCTCCTCGGCGAGGATTTTCCTCAGCCCCGCCGGGTCCCGCACCCCGGATTGGAAAGCGGCCTGGACACGGGTGAGGCCGGCCGAGAGGCCAACGGCGTCCGACCTTTCCTCCTCGGACAGGAGAACGTTCCTGGAGCTCATGGCAAGGCCGTCGGATTCCCTGACGATGGGTCCGAGGAGGATCTCCACACCCATCTCCAGGTCCCGAACCATCCTTCGGATCAGGGCTGCTTGTTGATAATCCTTCTGCCCGAACACCGCCGTCTTCGGGCGAACCAAGCCGAACAGGCGTGCTACTACCGTAAGGACTCCGCCGAAATGGCCGGGGCGGTAGGCACCACACAGTTTCTTCGCCAGAGGGCCGGGATCGACCGTGATTTGGGGGCTTCCCGCCGGGTACATTTCCCCTAGCGCGGGAGAGAATACCAGGTCTGCACCCCGATCGCGTAGCAGCGAAAGATCCCTCTCGAGGTCCCGCGGATACCGGTCCAGGTCCTCGTCGGGTCCGAACTGCAACGGGTTGACGAAGACGGACACAGCGACGTAGTCCGACCTTTCCTTGGCAAGGTCCACCAGGGAGAGGTGGCCCTCATGGAGGAAGCCCATGGTTGGAACGAGGCCTACAAGGAGCCCCCGACCTTTTGCGGTTTCCAGGTGGCTTGCCAGCTCGACCCGGTGAGCGGTGAGGATCACGGGTCTTTTGAGAAACTATGTTCGGGACCGGGATAGCTCCCGCCCTTCACCTCGTCTATGTAGGCCTTCAGGGCCCTCAGAACCTCCTGGTCCAAGTCGGCAAAGCGCTTGAGGAACTTCGGCCGGAACCCGCCGTTCAGACCCAACGCATCGTAAAGGACCAATACCTGGCCATCACACTTGGGGCCGGCTCCGATACCGATGGTGGGAATCGTGAGGTCTTCGGAGATCTCTTCAGCAAGGTCAGCGGGGACCAGCTCCAGCACCAACGCGAAGCAACCGGCTTCCTCCAGCGAGCGGGCCTGATGCCGGAGCCGTTCGGCCGTCGCAGCCTCACGCCCCTGCACCCGATAACCGCCGAGAGCATGGACCGACTGGGGTGTCAGGCCCAAATGACCCATGACCGGGATCCCTGCCCTCACGAGAGTTTCAACCGTGCTGCAAGTGGGCGCAGCTCCACCCTCCAGCTTGACTGCCTGGACTCCGGTTTCTTTCAGGACCCTCCCCGCATTCCGGAGCGCATCTTCCGTCGACACCTGATATGAGAGGAAAGGCATGTCCAGAACGAGAAAGGTCTCCGGCGCCCCCTTCCTGACCGCTTTCCCGTGGTGAATCATCTCGTCCAACGTGACCGGGATGGTGGAGGGGTACCCTAAAACGACCTGCCCCAAAGAGTCGCCAATGAGGACAAGGTCCACCTCAGCCTCTTCCACGAGGCGGGAGAAGAGAACGTCATAGGCGGTAATGGCGACGATCTTCTCGCCCTGCCGCTTCATCTCCAGGAATCGAGGGATCGAACCCCGGGGTTTCGGCGATTGGGTTTCGGTGGACAAGGGGCACTTCCTTTTCTTGGCCAGAAACAGTGGCACGATCCTGCTTTGGCAGGCGCGGGGCCCGAAGGTTATGAGCACCGAAGAGGGCTGTCAAACCTCCCTGGGGAACCTCTAATACTCCCCTACCCCAACTCGCCTCCCCCGGTCCTCCAGCCTTACCTTGAGGCCATGTCGATGATATGGGACGCTGCGCTCACATCCGCCGTGGCGAAGGAGCTGAACGGCCACCTGAGAGGTGCTCGTCTCCGAGCGCATTTCTTCGATTGGAACCGTAGGAAGCTCACCCTCTTCTTCCGCTCCCATACCCTTCGATGGTCGCTGCATCCGGGTGAAGGATGGGTCACGCTTTCCGACGCGGTGGAACCACCAGATGAATCACGCCGCCTGGCCGCAGAGGTCCTGGGGGTCCAGGCTCTGCCGGACGAACGTGTCGTCCGGATTCCGCTTCGGAAAATCCGGGGTCGGGTCCGGAGAAATTCCGTTATCCTCGAACTGATCACGAACCAATGGAACGCTCTGGTCGTCGAGGAGCCTGGGGAATGGATCCGACACATTCTGTGGACTCGGCGCTCGGGCACCCGGGATCTATCCGTTGGCCAGGCGTACTCTCCGCCGGACCCCTCGACCCGTTTGGGTCGGGATCGGGAGTTTACCCCCGGTGAGTGGGCGGAGTTGGTGCGAGAGCCACGGGAGAACCCGAACGCTCTCTTGGAGACCGTGGCCTTCAGCTCTCCCCTCAACCTCCCTGCCCTCCTTGAGAGGGAGGGATCGAGCACCTCTGAGTCGTCGGAAACCGGGATGGGCGGTGCCGGTGCCGGACTGGCTGGATACCCACTCTGGCTTCGTCTCAAGTCCCAGGAATCTCCCGAGCCCTGTGTCCTCGAAACCCCTCGAGGTAACCAGCCTTATCCATTTTTGATAAAAGGCTTTACCAGTACCTCGTTCCCAACGGTTCTTGCAGCCATGGAGGTGGTCGCGGAGGGGAGTTCTACCGGGTCGGCTCCGGATCACGGACTCCTGGATCAGGTCGGACGGGCCGTTCACCAGATGCGAGGAAGAGTGAAAGGCCTGGAGCGGGAGATGGCCGAAGCGGCCGATCCAGAGGTATTCCGGATGAAGGCCAATCTCTTACTCGCCAGGTTGGGGGAGGTGAAAAAGGGTGCTACGGAGATTTCCCTGACCGGATTCCACGGGGAGGTGGTCTCACTTCGCTTGGATCCCACCCTGAGCCCCCATGAGAACGCCGAGGCTTTCTACCGGGAGGCTGCACGCCAGGAGCGGGCTCAAGAAAAACTACCACCCTTGCTCGAATCGACCCGGAGACGTCTGGAGGAACTCGAACATCTGGAAGAAGAAGTGCGAGAGGGGACGATCTCCCCGGAGGAAGCACGGGCCCTCCTTCCGGCGGGGCCCAAAAGGGGCCGCAGAGGTGGTCCCGGATCAGAGGTCCGCCTCCCGTACAAACGCTACCGAAGCAGCGGGGGGCTGGAGATCCGGGTCGGCCGAGGGTCCTCGGACAACGACGCCCTTACTTTCCAGCATTCCCGGCGAGAGGACGTCTGGCTGCATGCGCGGGAGGCGTCAGGCGCCCACGTGGTCCTCAGATGGACCGACGATGCATCTCCGCCAGCCCGGGACTTGGCCGATGCAGCGGGTCTCGCGGCCCTACATTCGAAGGCCAGGCACGCCGGGATCGTTCCGGTGGATTGGACGCGGAGGAAGCATGTTCGAAAGCCCCGGAGGACCCCTCCGGGGACCGTGGTCTTGGAGAAAGCCACGACCCTGTTTGTGGAACCGGATCCGGCCCTGCCGGATCGGTTGGCCTGGCAGGAATGAGCGACGAGGAGTAATGGGGGGTGATCAGTCCGCAGCCGGAGCTCCGTCCATTCCCTCCCTCAAACCCTTCAGGAAGGCACCGGCCCCGGATACCCCACCCTCGTCAAAAGCGTTGATGAGCGCGCTTCCGACCACGACGCCCTCGCACACCCCAGCCACCGAGGCAGCCTGATCCGGTGTCGAAATGCCGAAGCCGATGGCGATGGGGAGGTCCACTTCCTGACGAATAACCGCTACTTCCCTACCCAGATCCGATCGCAGGTCTTGCCGGGCTCCCGTCACCCCTGTTCGAGAGATGAAGTAGATGAACCCGGAACCACCCTCCGCCACCTCGTTGATCCTATCCCGACCCGTCGTGGGAGCCACGAGCCGAATGAGATCCAGGTCGGAGGAGATGATCTGGCCTTCCAACTCAGGATCGGCCCCTGTAGGGAGATCCGTCAGCAATAGTCCCTGTGCCCCAGCAGCCGTGGAGGCTTGAAGGAATTCCGGCAGGCCATACTGGAGAACGGGGTTCAAATACGTGAAGAGCACAACCGGAATATCGTGGGAGGTCCTGAACGTCCTGAGGAGATCCAGGGTCCCTTCCACCGTCATCCCACCTTCCAACGCCTCGAAGGACGAGCGTTGGATGGTCGGGCCGTCGGCAAGAGGGTCACTGAAAGGGATCCCCAGCTCCAGGATGTCGCCTCCGGACTCGGCCACCAGCCGCATGAGCTCCAGGGAGATCTCCCGGTTCGGGTAGCCAGCCGTGAGGTAGGGAATCAGGACGCCTCGGTTCTTTTCCCGATTGCGTGCAAAACAGTCCTGGATGGAGACTGGGGATGAAGTCATGGGTGAGCTAACTGTCAGACTAGATAGTCACTGACCTTGACGCCGTACTTCTCGGGGTCAGTGGTCTTAATGATGGTTCGGGGCGGGGCTCCCGTTTCTGAATCCGTCGCGGCCAGATCCAGCGACACCGGCTCGGCCAGCGGGACACCCAGCGAGTCGGAAATCACCTTCACGGTCGGCTTGTGGAGGTTGTCCGGATCTTTGCTGACACCACACACCACGGCCATCTCCATGCTGTCCAGAATGACCAAGGTCCCGATGGGGTAGACCCCGGTTGCATTGATCAGCGCTTTGACCAGGAGTGGGTCCTGGCCACGCCTGGGATTGTCCCGCATTTCGGCCAGGACCAGGTCCGGCGGGTTGGGCTGGTACTGGTAGCTCCGAATCGAGGTTCCTGCGTCGAAGGAATCCGCCACCGCCACGATCCGACTGAAGAGGGTCGGTCTCCGAGGCCGTCGGTTCTTTGGGTACCCGGCCAAATCCACCCTCATGTGATGCTCGTACGCCATCAGCATCTGACGGTAGGGCATATCCGGGAATCCGTGAAAGTGGAAGAGGGACAAGAGCCCCTCAGTGGGGTGCTGTTGGAGCTCGAACCACTCCTCGTCATCCAAGCCGCCGGGTTTGTTGATGATCTCGTGATCGATGCGACTCTTCCCGAGGTCGTGGAAAAGAGCCCCTAGGCCCAGCTCGTAGAGCTGAAGTTTGGTGAGGCCGAGGCGTTCCCCAATGAGCACGCTGAAGATGCACACGTTTACACTGTGGGTGAACGTGTACTCGTCGTAGTCCCTGAGCGTGGTCATGGTGATCATAGAAGTCTCATCGGCCAAGACCTGGTCGACGATTCCCTGTACAGCCCGCTTCACCTTCCTGACGTTCACCGCTTTCCCCATCCGGAAGTCGGTGAAGGCTTCCTTCGCGAGGTTCACCGACTGGGCGTAGGTCCGTTTTGCGGCGTCCAGAGTTTCCTCTTCCAGCTCCGGCTCCTTCACCTCGCTGCTCGGGATCACCTGCAGATGGAGGATAGGGGCACCTGCCATCCGGTCCATAAAGGCCGTGAATGGATCCTGGTCACCTGGATCCCGGAGCAACAGAGACAGGAAAGGGGCCCACTCCGCTCGGTCAATTCCCTGGAGTACTTCGATGGCGCCTACCCCGTGGCCGGTTACCGTTTGCGCGAAGCTCCCGAAGGTGGAGTAGTTCGATAGATCCAACCGGAGTCGGGTTTCGTTGAAGAAGAAGAAATCTCCGACGACCCTCAGCTCCACCGAGCCCTCTTCGAGCGTGAGTTTCGAGACAAGGTCGTGTAGGTCGTCGAGGGCCTGCTGAACTGCAGAGTTCTCGAGGGGGTAGAGCTTCAAAGCCCTGAGGACCGAATAGAGCCTCGTGAGCAGCTGCCGGCCCTCTTCCTGGAGGAGGGCCGTGCTCTTGGTCGGGGGAGAATCATTCTTCGTCATGATATCAACCCTCACCCCTCAAAGCCCGACTCACCGCGCTCTTCACAACCGGGTCTTGTTCCTCCGCAGCTCTCTCCAAGGCCGCTGTGGCCTCTGGGGCCTTCATCTTACCCAGGGCGAGGGCGGCACAGGCCCGGATCTCTCCCGACTCCTTCCTTCCCAGGAAACCCCGGCCGTTCAGGAAACCGTCCAGAAGCTTCACTCCGTCGGGATCCTGAATGAGGCCATAGCTCTCAAAGAACGCGATCTGCTCGGAAAGGTCGGCGTGCCGGATGTCCTTGCTTTTGATGGCCTCTCGGAACTTGGGAGCGGAAGGTCCGTAACGAAGCTCCCCAAGAGCCTTGGCAGCGGCGATTCGAATCTCACGCTCCGGATCGGAGAGAGCATCGAGCAACGCCCCCATGGCAGCCGGCATTTTGAGCTCTGTGGAGGCAGTAATGGCCGCCAGGCGCACCCCCGGGTCCTCGTGGGAGAGGAGCCTGGCGACCTGGGCCGCTGAGTCCTTCAGCTGAAGGGAGCCAACCAGGCTCACAGCCCCTGCGACCACCACCGGGTCCTCGTCTTCCAGACAATCCACTAAAGCTTCGGAGTACTTCTTCGCGATTCCCCTCACCGAATCCTGGATGATCGTCTTTACCCGGGGGTCTTCGGCCTCTTCGGCGGCCCGCAGGAGTGGACCCAGGGAGTCGGCCCGGAGGTGTCGGAGGAGAGAGGCAAGCTCCGTTGGATCCGGGGAGATGGATCCGTCTTCCAGCGCCTGGATCAGCTCCCTCAGAGTTTCGGCTCCACTGACTTCATCGAGGATTTTCTCGGCCGCAATCCGATGGTCCGGCTTGAGGGCATCCTCGGCCGCGAGGAGGCGAACCAGCTCTTCAAGGATCGACCCGGCAGCGGCCAGGAGTCCACGGCTCAGGAAGCTGGGAAGGAGGAGCTCGAAGATCTCCAGAATCTCGGTCTGGCGGTCCGGGAAGCGGGGTTCTTCAATACGATCGAACAAAGCCGCCAGGACTTCCCCGCGGAGGTCACGCTCCATCTCGATCCGGATTTCTTCCTGGAGGCGCTCCATCTCCAGAGGGTCGAGAGAATAGAGAGTCGGATTAAAGTCCGCCGCGCTGACGAGACCGGCATTGTCGAGGCCCCCGCCGGCATCGGCGGCCGAATCCCCGGCCTCTTCCATGGCCTCCGGCCCGATTTCCTCCTGGATGATCTGCTCAAACCCGCCGAAGCCCCCATCCCCGGGCGTGGGTAGTTCCAGATCCATTCCCTGGACCAGGAGGTCGATATAGCTATAGGTGAAGTACTTGAGGTCGGCTTCCCAGAGGATGGTCAGAAGATCGTCACCCTCAGGCCGAAGGTCCCTCGCCCTATTCAGGACCTGGAGAAACTTCACCAGTTCGTGGACCTCCAGGCCCTCATGGAGTGTGAACTCCCTGATCCCGTCCTTAAACAAAAGGAACGCGAGGGAGTCGGCTCTGGAATCACTCTCGTAGACAGTTTCCCCCATCCAGACGAACCGCTTTTCCTCGACGGTAACGGGGAGGCGGTCCATCCCGCTCCAGAGAGCCCCCAAGGTCTCCCCGAGCTGGGACACGAATCGTTGGTATACCGGGTTGTTCTCGTCGTAAAGCTGGTGGGCCCGAAGAGCCTTCCCGAGCACGACAAAGAGACCTTCCACCTCCTCCTTCGGGAGATCGGAAGTATCGACCCAGTCAAGGCCGTTTCCGGTATCGGAAGTCTCTGCGTCGGGTGGGGTTTGGGTCACTGGCTCACAGGGTTAAGGATTTCTGCTCCAGCTTTGCGACGTGGGCCACATCCTTGTCACCTCGACCGCTGAGGCAAACCAGGATCGAACCAGGAGCAGAACCGTCCTGGTTCAACCTGGAAAGGTAGGCCAGGGCATGCGCCGTCTCCAGAGCGGGGATAATCCCTTCCGTCCGGGCCAACCGATGAAATGCCTCCAAAGCCTCGTCGTCTTGGACGGATACATAGCGAGCACGACCGGAATCCCTCAACTGGGAGTGCTCTGGTCCAACACCCGGATAATCCAGACCCGCCGAGACGGAATGGGCCGGTGCCACCTGACCATCCTCATCTTGTAGAAGATAACTCAGGGAACCATGTAATACACCAGGCTTTCCGGCTGAGAGGGATGCCGAATGCCTCTGGGTTTCGATTCCCTCTCCTGCGGCTTCCACCCCGACGAGGGACACATGGGGGTCATGGAGGAAGGCGTGGAAGATCCCCATGGCGTTGGATCCCCCACCGACACAGGCGACGACGGTCCCGGGCAGGGATCCAGTGGCTTCGAGCATCTGCTCCTTCGCCTCCTGTCCGATCACCGCTTGGAAATCTCTCACCAGACGCGGAAAAGGATCCGGACCGACCACGGACCCGATGATGTAGTGGGTGTCGCGAACGTTGGTCACCCAATCGCGGATGGCCTCGTTCGTCGCGTCCTTCAAGGTTCGGGTGCCGGAGGATACGGGCCGGACCTCGGCACCCATCAGTTCCATTCGGTAGACGTTCAGCGCTTGGCGGGATACGTCCTCATCCCCCATGTAGACAACGCAGTCCAGTCCGAACAACGCGCAGGCGGTGGCCGTGGCCACGCCGTGTTGGCCGGCGCCGGTCTCAGCGATGATCCGCTTTTTCCCCATCCTCAAGGCCAGGAGGACCTGCCCGAGGGTGTTGTTGATCTTATGGGCCCCGGTGTGGTTGAGGTCTTCCCGCTTCAGGAATACGGGGCCGACGCCCACCTCAGCTTCAAGACGGCGAGCGCGGTAGAGGGGGGACGGACGCCCGACAAAGTCTTTGAAAAGAGCACCCAGCTCCTTCCAGAAACCCTCTTCTCCCTTGGCAGCTTCGTAGGCTTCCGAGAGTTCGTCCAAGGCAGGAATCAGGGTTTCAGGTACGTATCGTCCTCCAAACGGCCCGAATCTGCCCACCTCGTTTTGGACCTTCAACGTTCGGCTCTCCCCTTTTCGCTCACCCTTCGCGCGTTCCGAATGAAGTCTTCCACGCGAGAGGGGCTCTTGATACCCGGTTCCTTCTCCACCCCTGAACTGACATCAACAACGTGCGGACGAAGGTGGGCGACGGCCTGGGGAACGTTCTCCGGCGTGAGGCCCCCGGCAACCCCCAAGAGGAGCCCATCCGGGACTTTGTCTCGCACATCCGCCACGGCCTCCCAAGAAAACGCCATGCCGGTCCCGCCACCTTTTGTGGGGTGCCAAGTGTCCAGTAGGAGGCCGTCCACCACCTTACCGAAGCGAGAGATCCCCTTCACCAGGTCGTCAGGGCTCTGCACCTTCACCGCCTTCCATACCGCCCAGGGCCCCTGGCCCCGGAGTATCTCCACGAACTCCGGCGATTCTTCCCCGTGGAGCTGGATCACGTCCGGTCCGACGATCTCCGCAGCTGAAGAAACCACTTCGACGTCCTGATTCGCCACCACGATCACGGACCGGGCCGCCACACCGCTCAGAACGTCTTTTGCCTCTTTGGGCGTCCGGAATCGGGGAGTGTCCGCGACCAGCACCACCCCCAGGTATTCAGCTCCCTTGCCTGCGGCGTGAAGGGCGTCCTCCCTCCGAGTCAGACCACAAACCTTCACACTGGTCTTTTGCACCCCTGACTCCATCACCGGTCCCCGTTCAATCACTCGTCCGTCCTACCCTGGGACGCCCGGCGAGTTCTGCGGCGGCCGCCTCCGGCTCCGGAGCCCGAAGGAGGGTTTCGCCCACCAGGATCCCGTGGACTCCAGCAGCCCCGAGGGTATCGACCTCCTGGGGCGTACGAATGCCACTCTCGGATACCACGGTCACGTAATCAGGGACGGAGGCGAGAAGCCCCAGCGTCACGTCCAGGGATGTGGTGAAAGTCTGGAGGTTCCGGTTGTTGATTCCCAAGAGGCGGGCGCCGGCTTTCAGCGCCCGGCCTACCTCAGAGGCGTCGTGGACCTCCACCAACGGGGTAAGGCCGAGAGCGACGGCCTCGGAGTGGAGGGAGGAGAGGGCATCGTCGGTGAGGATCCGGACGATCAGAAGGACGGCATCAGCCCCGGCCGACCGAGCTTCGAGGAGCTGGATAGGGTGAAGAATGAAGTCCTTCCGGAGAATCGGAATGCCGACAACCTCTCGAACTGCACGCAGATCGTCCAGGGAACCCCCGAAGTACTCCCGGTCCGTCAGGACGCTCACCGCCCCCGCACCCGCTTGCTCATAGGAAAGGGCGAGGTCCGAGGCCACGAGGTCCCGTCGGATGTGCCCCGCCCCGGGGGACCTACGTTTCACCTCGGCTATCAGGCGGACCTCCCGGTCCCACCGAAGGGCCACCGACAGGTCACGGGCAGGCGGAGCGCTTTCCAGCGCTTTCCCAAAATCGACTTCTCGCGGAAGGAGGGCTTCCACCTCCCTCCTTTTTGTCTGGACGATCTTATCGAGGATGCCAGATCCCTCTCGGGAACCTTGCGTTTCGGGCAACGTTCGGGTATCCTGTATTCGGTTCTTGTTCGGGTTTTTCTGGAGGGAAGTGACGATGCCCCTCACGAAGCGTCAAAAAGAGATCCTGGATTTTATCCACGGCTTCATTGATGAGCACGGGTATGCCCCGAGCTTCGAGGAGATCGCCCATTCCTTCGGCTACTCCTCCTTAGCCACGGTCCACGAACACCTGAGCAATCTGGAGCGAAAGGGATACATCCGGAAGTCCTATAACGAGAGCCGATCCATCGAGATGGTTCCGGAGGACGTATCCGTTTCAGCCATGGAGCTCCCGCTCCTTGGGACGGTGGCCGCGGGCCTACCCATCGAAGCCATCCAGGAACAGGAATCCCTGGCCGTTCCGCTGGACATGGTCAGACCGGGAAAGGACAACTTTGTCCTGAAGGTCGAAGGGGATTCCATGATCGACGAACAGATCAGGGACGGAGACTATATCGTTGTCAGTTCCCAACCGACTGCGTCCGACGGTGAGGTGGTCGTCGCGTTGGTGGGAGGAGACTCGGTGACGGTAAAACGACTCTTCCGTGAATCGGGTGACCGGATCCGGCTTCAACCGGCCAACTCCACCATGGCCCCGATCTTGGTCGACGCTGCCGACGTGGCCGTGCAGGGGGTTGTGGTCGGCCTGATCCGACGGTTTTAGGAGGCTGGCGTGCGGAAGACGATCCTGGTGGGACGGTTAACTCAAAGAAGCTCTGAAATCGTTGTTGTAGAAGGAGTTACGTACTCCCCGATCCCGGGCCCGTGGACTCTTCGGGCCATGGTTCGGTCTGATAGCCCACCGTCCGAGCCGCTAATCGAGGGAGTTCGACGCCTCCCGAAGCTCCCGTAGTTTCTCCAAACCCGCCCCGGAATTCAGCCCATCCTGAGCCAACTCCAGAGCCTCGGGAAGGCTGTCACCCCGCCCCGACACATAGAGGGCCCCCGCAGCATTCAGAAGGACCGCAGCCCTGGCTCCACCGTTTTCCCCCCCACTCAGGACCTTGGTAATAACCGCGGCGTTCTCCTCTGGGGTCCCACCTTTCAGTGAGTCTGGGGAGAACGTCCCAAGGCCCAGCTGACCAGGGGTGATCATCCCCTCCAAGATGGCCCCATCTTCTCTGAGCTCGGCTACCTGCGTGGGTCCCAAAGGGCTCATTTCGTCCATCCCTGGCGAGCCGTGCACCACCAGGGCCCGCTTGTGTCCGAGCTCTCGAAGGGCTTCCACGATAAGCCAGAGGATTCCCGGCTCGGCGACTCCCACCATCTGCCTGAGGGCGCCGGCGGGATTCGTGAGGGGACCCAGGAGATTCATGATCGTGGTGATCCCCAACTCCTGCCGGACCGGGGCCACATGTCGCATGGCCGGGTGGAGCAGAGGTGCGAACATAAAAACGATCCCGGTCTCCTCCAGGACCTTCCCCATGCTCTCGGGAGACAGCTGAATCTTCACGCCGAGGGCTTCGAGGACGTCGGCGCTCCCACTTTTGGAGGTAAAGGACCGGTTGCCGTGCTTCGCCACGCGGACTCCTAGGCCGGCCGCCACCAGCGCCGCCGCGGTGGAGATATTGAAGGTGGTCAGGGCCCCACCCCCGGTCCCACACGTATCCGTGAGTTCCTCTGAATCCGACGCCGGTACAGGCACCATGGCCTTTCGGAGGGCTCTCACACCCCCGGCAACTTCACCAGGGAGTACGCCACGGGTCCGGAGACCCATGAGGATGGCTCCGACCTGGACCGGCGAAGCTGAGCCGGAGATTACGGCGGAAAACACCTCCTCGGCAGCATCCGGAGGGAGAGCTTGACCCTGGGCCACCTCTTCGATGAAGGGCCGAAGGTCCTTCTCAGGGCCTTGGTCGGGTCTGGTCATTTCGTGTCTCCTTCTTCCCTTCCCCTGAAGCTCCGAAGTCACAAAGACTCCTCAGCGCGCCCTCTTCAACGTTTCAATCGCCCGCGAAAGAGTCCGCTAACGGTACCTAATCGAGGGCGGTCCGGTCCAGCCTTTTCTTGACGTTCCCCACCTCCCCTCTACCTTGTCGGCGTGAGCCCAGAAGCTGAACGCCGATTCCGCCTGACCGTCCACTACGACGGCACCTATTTCCTTGGCTGGCAACTCCAGGCCCAAGGCCGGACCGTGCAAGGGGAAATGGAGGCGGCATTGTTGCGCCTGACCGGGGCAAGGCGCCCCGTGGTCGCCGCCGGGCGAACGGACAGCGGCGTCCACGCCACTGGGCAGGTGGTGGCTCTCACACTCCCGGTCCGGTGGGGCCCGGAGGAGCTGTACCGAGCACTGAACGCTACCCTCCCGGACGATATCTGGGTCGAAGCATTGGAGGAGGTCGACTCTGACTTTCATCCCAGGTATGCCGCCCACGCCCGGAGCTATCGATATCAACTGGGCCTTTCGGACGCAGCCTTCTCTCCCTTTCATCGCCCTTGGTGCTGGCCCTTGATCCGCGGAGTGGAGGTAGATCTCCTGCATCAGGCTGCAGCCCTGATCCTGGGCGAGCATTCGTTCAAAGGGTTTGCCAAGGTGGGCCAGGAAGCCCGGGGAGATCGGTGTACCGTTACGGAGGCGGAGTGGGTCCGGTGGAATGAATGCGGGCTGGCATTCCATATCACGGCGAACCGGTTTCTCCACCATATGGTTCGGTATCTCATGGGGACCATGGTGGAGATCGGTTGGGGTCGGAGGCCCCTTCAAGACCTGGCCGAGCTCCTCACCGCGCCGGGAACGGGCTTGGTCACCTCTGCCCCTGCCCCACCCGAGGGCCTGTTTTTGACGAAGGTACACTACCCCGGTGATGATTCCGGGCTAGATTAGGGCTTTCCTTTCAACTTCTTTCGGATGTGTCATGAAAATCTTCTTGGACACCGCGAACATCAGTGAGATTCGCCGGGCCGCCGAAGCGGGCCTTATCGACGGGGTCACCACCAATCCCACCCTTCTCGCCAGGGCATCGGGCGGAAAAGACGCAAAGGAGATTTTTAAAGAGATCGCCGAGATCGTCGATGGCCCCGTCAGCGCCGAGGTGGTGGGCTTGGACGCGGAGACCATGCTGTCCGAAGGCCAACGCCTCGCCGAACTTCACCCCAACATCGTGATCAAGGTCCCCCTTACCGAGGACGGCCTAAAAGCCTGCCGGCAGTTCAGGGCGGAGGGGATAGGCGTGAACGTAACCCTATGCTTCTCTCCCTTGCAGGCCCTTCTGGCTGCGAAGGCGGGTGCCACGTTTATTTCTCCGTTCGTCGGCCGGCTGGACGACATCGCCGCTGACGGAATGCAGCTGATCTCACAGATCCGGCAGATCTACGACAACTACGGGATGGAAACAGAGATTCTGGTCGCCTCCATTCGACATCCGCAACACGTGGTGGAATCGGCCCTGATGGGCGCGGACTGCTCGACCATCCCCCCGAAGGTGCTATGGCAGCTCGCGAAACATCCCCTGACCGACAAGGGTATCGACGCGTTCCTCGAGGATTGGAAAACCCTGGGACAGGACCTTTAGCTCTGAAAGCATGAACAAGGAACTCTTTGAGAAGCGGAACCCTGGCCAAACCGGCACGCCGGGGACCGTTGTAGGAGCGGTGGTTTTTGCTTTCATCGTGATGATCCCCGTTTCCGGATGTACAGGGGAGTCGGCTCGGAACGGTGTCGAGGAAGCGCAAGCCAGAGAGACCGGGGAGGCCTACGCCGAAACGGTAAGCGCCAACCTGGAGCCCGCCGTGGCGGACGGCTCCCTCCAGGCACCCACGGCTGCCGGGGCTTCCCAGTCGTTGGATCAGAGTCGGAGCACTGCCTTGGTCCGGGCCGCAGAACGTGTGGCACCGGCAGTGGTCAGCGTGAGTGTCATTCGCCGGCAACAGGTCAGGGCCCGAAGCATGTGGGACATGTTCATGGGTCCCTCCGCTCGTCTCACCAGCGGATTCGGATCGGGTGTCCTCATCCGCCCTGCCGGCCACACCGAGGGTTTTGTCCTCACCAATGAGCACGTAATCCGTGGCGCCCGACAGGTACTGGTTACCCTGCCGGATGGAAGAGAGTTCGAGCCGGAACTCGTGGGTGCCGACGGACTCACGGACGTGGCCGTTCTTCGACTCCCGGAAGAGGACCTCCCGTACGCGCCCCTGGGCACGTCGCGAGGTCTCCTCATCGGTGAATGGGCCATGGCCATCGGGAACCCCTTCGCATACCTACTCTCCAACTCCGAGCCCACGGTGACGGCAGGCGTGGTGAGTGCTACTGGCCGAAACATCATCCCATCAGGGCAGGAAGACCGAGGTTTCTACCTGGGGATGATCCAGACCGACGCCTCTATCAACCCGGGGAACTCTGGAGGACCGCTGGTCAATAGCCTGGGTGAAGTGATCGGGGTAAACACGTCCATCTTCTCCAGGAGCGGAGGTTCGGAAGGCCTCGGCTTCGCCATTCCCATCGACCGGGCCATTGGCGTAGCCGAGGATCTCATTCAGTTCGGGGAGGTTCGGAGGGCCTGGACCGGGATGGACGTAGAGGCGGCGGAAGCGGACGACTGGGGACGGACCCGGGGGGTCAGGGTGTCCTCAGTGGCTCCCGGTTCCCCGGCCGATGAGGCGGGTCTGGATGTCGGGGATCGCCTTCTCGAAGCAAACGGCCGCAACTTGGGGTCCCCTCTGGACTTTCAGGCCGTCCTTCTGGACGCCAAAGCGGGAGACGGGGTGGATGTGATCGTTGAGGGCCGAAGACGAACAGTGACCCTCGTGGCCGAAAGCCTCCCCACCTCCAGGGCGGAGCGGGTGGAGATTCTGCGGGATCTCGAGGTTATCACTGTGACGCCTGAAGTACGGGCGGAGCGAGGCATCCGGTCCGAAGCCGGTGCCCTCATCACCGGGATCCCGGCGCCGATGGCCAGAAGCCGTTCACTGGCTCGAGGGGACGTGATCTTACGGATCAACAACACACCCATCACCTCGGCGGAAAGCGCCGCCGCAGCCCTTAGGGCTCTTCCTTCCGGCGTGAGGGTCGTCCTGTATCTGGAGAGGGACGGGCATTTGCGCATCGGAGAGTTCGTTACCCAAAGATAGACGCTGAATGCGACCTGGACCCGCCGGGGATCGGCCCCGGTGGACAATGAGTTTTTTCAATCGGACGACCGACGTGACAGACGAAAAACACCGGATCGGTTACGCCCACCCCTTGGCGGAGCGATACGCCTCCCAAGAGATGCTGGAGGTGTTCTCCGCTCAGCACCGGTTCGAAACCTGGCGCAAACTGTGGATCGCCCTGGCTGAGGCCGAGATGGAAATGGGCCTCCCGGTGACGGAAGAGGCCATCGCCGAGATGAAGGCGGGTTTGGAGGATCTGGATTTCCAGAAAGCCGCCGAATACGAACGGCGGTTCCGGCATGACGTCATGGCCCACGTCCATTTGTACGGGGACGTGGCTCCTTCGGCTCGGGGGATCATCCACCTCGGAGCGGCCAGCGCCTTCATCGGCGATAACACCGACCTCATTCAACACCGAGAAGGCCTCCTGATCCTTCGGGCAAGGGTCATCCGCTGCGTTCAGGCTCTGGCGGCCTTTGCCCGAGAGCACAGAGCCCTTCCCACCCTGGGTCTCACCCATTTCCAGCCGGCCCAGCCCACCACGGTCGGGAAGCGGGCGACTCTGTGGATTCAGGATTTCCTGCTGGATTTGGAGGAAATCGAGTTCCGGCTCGAAACCCTGAGGTTCAGGGGTATTCGGGGAACGACCGGGACCCAGGCGTCCTTCCTTTCTCTCCTCGAGGGTGACCACGACAAGGTGGACCGGCTGGAATCCCTCGTGGCCGAAAAAATGGGCTTCAGCCGGGCTTTTGGCGTCACCGGCCAAACGGCCTCGAGGAAGGTGGATCAGGCGCTCCTTGCTACCCTGGCTGGAATCGGTTCCTCCGCGTCCAAAATGGGGAATGACCTCCGCCTGTTGGCACACCTGAGGGAGGTGGAAGAGCCCTTCGAAAAGGAACAGATCGGTTCCTCCTCCATGCCCTATAAGAGGAACCCCATGAGAGCAGAGAGGATTTGTGCACTCTCTCGTCACGCCATTACCCTGGCCCAGGATCCTGCCTTCACCGCAGCCACCCAGTGGTTGGAGCGGACGCTGGACGATTCCGCGAACCGGAGAGTGGCGGTCCCGGACTCCTACCTCTCTATTGACGGGGTCCTGGTCTTGGTTGAGAACATAGCTTCCGGATTGGTCGTGAACCCCATGGTCATCCGCCGGAACCTGGAGGAACATCTTCCCTTCCTGGCCACAGAAACGGTCATGATGCTGGCCACCCAACGGGGAGGTGACAGGCAGGAACTGCACGAACGAATTCGTCAACATTCTCTGGATACAGCCCGGCTCATGAAGGAAGAGGGCATCCGGGCCGACCTTCTCGGCAAGATCGCTGAGGACCCGGCATTTGGGATGAGCATCGACGAGCTGAGAGAACTAGTGAACCCTCAAGACTTCGTTGGCCGGGCCCCTGAACAGGTAGACCGATTCCTGGCTGAGTGGGTAGACCCGGTCCTTACTCGATATTCCGAATCCACCCTGTCCGTCCTTGGAGAGCCCGATGTCCGTGTCTGAGAGCCCAAACCCAACGCTTCACCAAAGTGACCTTCCCCTCCCCCTTCTCCGTAAAGGGAAGGTACGGGACGTCTATGAGGCCGGTCCCGAGATGCTCCTCATGGTTGCTAGTGACCGGGTCAGCGCCTTCGATGTCGTCCTTCCTCAAGGAATCCCCCACAAAGGGGAAGTGCTCACTCAAGTCACCGCCTGGTGGCTCTCGAAGCTGGAAGCTTCCTTCGACCACCATCTCATATCGGTGACCCCCGACGAAATCAGCGAGAGGGTCCCTGACCTGAAGGGGATCGAGGACCAGTGGGCCAGGCGCTCGATGCTCGTGAAGCGGACGGATCCCGTCCTGGTAGAGTGTGTGGTTCGGGGGTACATCACCGGCTCGGCGTGGAAGGAGTACAAAGCCCAGGGGACCCTGGCTGGCGAAGCCCTGCCCCAGGGCCTCGTCGAAAGCGGGCGCCTCGAGCCAGCCATCTTTTCTCCGGCAACAAAGGCTGAAGAGGGAGACCACGACGAGAACATCACCTTCGACGCGGTCGTGGACTTTCTCGGGCCGGACCTTGCCCATGATCTCCGGCACAAAGCCATGGAGATCTACGCTTTTGGTGAGAGAACGGCGGAGGAGCGGGGGATCATCCTGGCCGACACAAAGTTCGAGTTCGGCAAACTCCCGGACGGGACCATTCTCCTTATCGACGAAGTCATGACCCCGGACTCTTCGCGTTTCTGGCCCAGGGAACACTACGCTACCGGCCGAGGCCAACCCTCTCTGGACAAACAACCGATCAGAGACTATTTGGACGGCTTGTCCGATTGGGATAAAAAACCGCCCCCGCCCGACCTTCCTCCCGAGGTCGTGAAGGCGAGTTCCGACCGGTATCTGGAGATTTTCCGACGCCTGACGGGGATCGAGCTCGGCGCCTATGTCCCGCCGTTGTTCGGATAGGCGACGCCGGATGGAGGGGGGTATTTTCGCGGCTGAATCCATGGGACCACAATGATCCGAATGGCCCCGGAAGGGTGGCCGTTTGTCCTGCCCAGCCTGGCTCTCACCGCCCTGTCGGGCCTGGGCGCCGCCCTTTCCCCGGTGGATCAGGGAGCACTCCCTACGCTCCTCCTTGCCGCTACGGTGTTCCTCGGCCTGCTGACGGGCTTCATCGTATTCTTCTTTCGGAACCCTCGTCGTGGACGCCGGGATGGAGACGGCCTTGTCCTGGCTCCGGCCGATGGGCGGATCGTCGAGATCGTGGAAGGGGAGCCCAACGACCTCTTCGCCCAACCCGGCACCCGGATCTCGATCTTTTTGAGTATCTTCAACGTTCACGTTCAGCGGGCTCCCATTACCGGCCGCATCGGCTTGAAGGTTTACAAGCCGGGCGGGTTTGCGGTGGCTTGGAAACCCAGGGCCAGCGAAGAGAACGAACAGGCCACCCTCGGGATCGTGGCCGATGGCCACCGGGTCATGGTCAGGCAGATCGCCGGCCTCGTTGCCCGAAGGATTGTCACCGATCCGGAAAAGGGGGATTTGGTGCCTCAGGGGAGCCGCATCGGCCTCATCCGGTTCGGATCTCGGGTGGACCTGATGGTCCCTGAGGACTGGGACATCACATGCCGGAAAGGTGATCGAGTCAAAGCAGGCCTGACGGCCCTCGCACGGGTGCCCAAGTACGAAGACGGAGGCCATGGATGAGGAAGTCCAACTCGGGCTCGCACGACGGAGGCGGTCGCCGAAGGCCGCACCTCCGGCAGGGGATCATCATCCTTCCGTCCGCATTTACCCTGGGGAACCTCTTCTTCGGGATCTATGCCCTGATCACGGCCGCCCGAGGAGACCTGATCTGGGCGGGGTGGTTCATCGTTTTCGCCGCCATCCTGGACTTGGCTGACGGCCGAATCGCTCGTTTCACCAGGACGGGATCGAGCTTCGGGGCAGAGCTGGACTCGCTGGTCGACGCCATTTCTTTCGGCGTGGCTCCTGCCTTCATCCTTTATCAGCTCTTCCTATCGGAAACCGCCTACGGATGGGTCCTCTCTTTCGCCTACGTGACGGCGGTTGTCCTCCGTCTGGCCCGGTTTAACGTGGAGCAAGGCGGAGAGGCAAAAACTCATTTTCACGGCCTCCCCTCTCCAACTTCTGGCATGATTCTGGCGACCTTCTATCCCTTCAGCCAGACGGCCTTTTTCCAGACCTATCTTGGTGACCTCCCGTGGTCCAGCATAATGGGCGTCGTAACGGTCATCCTGTCGGTCCTTCTCATGAGCCACATTCCCTATGCGCTCTTCCCACGGATCGGGTTTAAGACTCCACGGGGGAGGTTCAACACGGTCGTGGTCATGGGTGGGCTATTCCTGGCCATCACGGTGCCCAGGTACTACTTCTTCCCCGTCCTGGTTCTGTACACGTCGTGGGGCCTTCTGAAAGCCTTGCTTTTGGGCCTCCTGGACCGTCTCCCGGATCGGGATCCCCTCCTGGACGAAGAAGAGGGAGATGACTCCGGCGCGGAGGTGCGGCAGGTGGATTACCGGGACGTTGCCCCAGGCCGGTTCAAGCGGAGGCGGAGGAAGAGGCGCGGGCGCCGGGAACCGGGCACCGAAGACCAAGCCCGTCCGAAGGATACCCTTTAAGGTTTGCCCCTATAGAAGAAAGTCGGTCGATGACAGAAAGACTGGAGACCATCAACGCGCATTCCCTGGATGAGTCTCCCCGGGACGAGTGTGGGGTCGTGGGCGTCACCGGGATACCGGCCGCCGCAGAGAAGGTCTTCCTGGCCCTGTATGCTCTCCAGCACCGGGGGCAGGAATCGGCAGGGATCTGCGCCGTGAACAACGGTGACGCCCGGCTCCACAGGAGACTGGGCCTGGTGGCTGAGGTCTTCGACGCAGACGTCCTCGGATCACTCCCTGGACCGACGGCTCTCGGGCACGTCAGGTATTCAACGGCGGGTGGGGGTCAGCTGGCAAACGCCCAGCCCATCATGGTGAAGTATGCCCAAGGTGACCTCGCCATAGCCCACAATGGGAACCTCACCAACGCCCATGACATCCGGAAAAGACTCGTTCAAGAAGGCGCGATCTTCCAGACCGATTCCGATTCCGAAGTCATCATTCACCTCATCGCCCGCTCGAGGCACGACACCATCGAAGGGCAGATCGACGACGCCCTCACCTACCTGGAGGGGGCATTTTCTCTGATCATATCGGTCGGTAACGACCTGTACGCGGTTCGAGATCCCCGGGGCTTCAGGCCCCTGGTTTTGGGGCGGAAGGATGAGGGGGTGGTGGCGGCAAGTGAGACCTGCGCATTGGACATCATCGGGGCCGAGTTCATCCGGGACGTTCGCCCCGGAGAGGTCCTGAAGCTGACCGGGTCGGAGATTCAGCCGCTGCGAAGCCTACCCCCGGCCGCCCAACAAGCCCCGTGCATCTTCGAGTTGGTGTACTTCGCCCGGCCCGACTCGGACGTTTTTGGACAGAGCGTCGACCGGGCCCGCCGACGATTCGGACAGCAACTCGCCCGGGAGCACCCGGTGGACGCAGACGCGGTTCTGGCGGTTCCGGATAGCGCCAACTCCGCCGCCCTGGGCTTCAGCGAAGAAAGTGGAATCCCGTTCGAGCTGGGCCTGCTCCGGAACCACTACGTTGGCCGGACCTTTATTAGGCCGTCCCAAGAGGACAGGGACTTCAGCGCTCGGGTGAAGTACGCCCCGGTTCGGGGAGTGCTGGAAGGAAGACGTGTTGTGGTGGTGGACGACTCCCTGGTGAGAGGAACCACCAGCGGGAGTCTCGTAAACATTATCCGGGAAGCGGGCGCGACAGAGGTCCACGTTCGGATCGCCAGTCCGCCGGTTCGATTCCCGTGCTACTACGGGATCGACATGCCCACGAAGGAAGAGCTGATGGGCCACCGGTTCCCGATCCCGGAGATCCAGAAACGTCTCGGCGTGAACTCTTTGGGGTATCTCTCCTTGGAGGGCATGGTGGGGGCCGTGTCGGAAGCAGCGCCGTTTTGCAACGCCTGCTTCTCGGGAGACTACCCTGCCCCACTCGTGGACCTGGATAAAGGACTGATCCAACCCGGCGACGTGAAGTGCTGCTGACCCGGGAGCAACTGCACTCTCTTCCGAAGGCCGAACTCCATGTTCATTTGGACGGGAGTCTTCGTCCCTCTACAATGCTGGAGCTGGCGGCGGAGGCGGGGATCAGACTCCCTGAATCGGAACCTGTCGCCCTTGCCGAGGCGGTGAAAGTCAGTGGGTCAGGAGACTTGGCGGAGTACCTGGACAGGTTCGCCTTGACCCTTCCCCTCATGCAAACTCCCGGGGCTTTGGAGCGTGCAGCGTTCGAGCTGGCCGAAGATGCCTGGGAAGAGAACGTACGGTACCTGGAAGTCCGGTATTCACCCGTACTCCACTCCGAGGGAGGGATGTCTTTTGCCGAAGCCGTTGCCGCCCCCTTGGAAGGTCTCTCCCGGGCCGAAGGGGAGCTGGGAATCCGAGCCGGCTTGATCATCTGTGGGATCAGGACCATGGACCCCACCGTTTCGCTGCGGATGGCGGAACTTGCAGTGGAGTTCATGGATCAGGGCGTGGTGGCCTTCGATCTGGCCGGGGCGGAGGGCGGAAATCCCCCCGGGGACCATCGGAAAGCTTTCCAGCACGCTGCCGACCACAACCTGGGCATCACCGTCCATGCAGGAGAGGCCGACGGGCCAGGGTCCATCGCCCAGGCTCTGCATGAATGCCATGCCCGGCGCATCGGCCACGGCACCCGGCTCATGGAAGACCCGGCCCTCGAGGCTTTCGTAAACGATTTCCGGGTGCCCTTGGAGGTCTGTTTGACCTCCAACGTCCAGACTCGAGCTGTGCCGTCCGTGTCCGAGCACCCGTTCCGACGCTACTTCGACGCCGGTCTTGTGGTGACCCTCAGTACCGACAACCGCCTCTTTTCGGCCACCACCCTCACGGAAGAGTACTGGCTGGCCCATGAACATCTCGGCTTTGGGCTGGAGGAGCTGAGGGAGGTTTCCCTCCTCGGCTTCCAATCGGCCTTCCTCCCCTACGAAGCGAAGGTAAACCTCCTGGAAGAAGTGGAAGCGGAGCTCGAGGGCCTGGCCAGCCCATCCTAACCGCCAGCGCTTTCCCCCTCGCCTCATAGAGCCCGACTAAGCGGAACTCCCTAAAAGGCAAAAGGCAAACCCCCGCCCGGCTTTCGCCGGACGGGGGTCGCTTTGTCACGCCCTGGCCGAAGCCAGGGGCTGAAGTGTGCGTTTACGGATGGATGATCGACACGCCATCGGCGGTGACCAGGAAGGCCCCACCGTCGGTGCCGGTTTTCAGGCCGGCTGCATGGAACTGGTCGCCAGCGACCGCGTTCAGGCAGACGGAGTCGATATCCGGATCGATGAGGAGATCGTTCGCGTCGAACTGCTCCACCAGCTCGTAGTCATAGATGCGGTTGAAGCCCTGGTCATACTGGGTCTTCACGGACATCTCGCCACAGATGGTCAGCGTGGTGAAGGCAGCATCCTGGTGAACCAGGAAGACCCTCTCGAAGAAGGGGTTGATCACCGAGTTCGGAGCGGTGTGACGCGCGATGAAGTCGTTCGGATCGGCGTTCACGTCTTGGTCGATCAGCTCGAAGGTCTCGATGATGCCCGAAGCCACGGACGGCCACGGAGCAGGCGTGGAGTTGGTCCAGCCACCCACGTCGAAGAGGGTGAAGGTCTCGGTGCCGGTTGCCGCGGACGGACCGTTACCCAGGATGTCGGTTGCGATCCAACCGGTGATATCCGTGGGCAGCAGGTCGTCGTCCTCCATCAGGAGGTCGGCGTCCAGGCCGTCGATGAAGTTGAAGTCATCTACGACCGCACCAGCAGCGGTAGTGAAGTCGATCCGCCCGACGATCCCCAGGTTGAGGTCAGCAGCGACCTGCAATCCGGCGTTGTAGGTGTACGGACCGAGCTGGTCGAAGGAATAACCCATGTCCCACGGAGACTGGGCCGGATCCACCGCCACGGACGGATACACGACCTCTAGGTCAGCCGCGACGTTGTTATGGTCGGCATCGGTGGGGTAGGTCATGGAAACCTGGACCTCGTCAACCTCGAAGTCGTCGGTTCCCCAGAAGTAGAACAGGCCGGGTGCGCCGGCGGTGTAGGCTAGGGCGCCCCTCTGGAAGTCAACCAGGACCGGGATGTTCACCTGGTCCGTGGCGAAGTCCTGGCTCAGAGAAGCGGTGTTACCAGCCATGTCGGTGACCGTGGCCATCCAGACATAGAGACCCGGATCGTCGGGGTCGAAGTGACCACCGGCCAGGTCCATGCAGTCCTCCAGTCCACCGACGGTGGCCGTGGAGCGTACATGGGTCGGGCTCGCCAACGCGGACAGCCATGCCGGACCGGCAGTCTCGTCGGACTCGGTGGTGGCGTCTGCGATGTCCGGATAGTACCGGGTGATGCTCTGGTCAACCGGGCCGACGGTCGAGGCACCGAAGTCCTGCTGGTGGAAACCAGCAGCGTTGTCGGTGGCGTCCACGCCGAACCCAACGACCGGCATCGGGCTAGCGATGTTGAACAGGTTATCCGGATCGTTCAGGCCCTCGTCAATAGCCGGGTACGGAGCCGTACAAGCGACCACCGCGTTGGCTCCCGGGCTATCGCCGATCATGTAAGCAGCCGGGTTCAGGATGTCCTTACCGAAGCCCTCTACCCCGTTGTGGGCGGGCAGCAGCGGCAGGAAGGCGTTCTGCGGCGGGTTCCCGAGGTAGTCGGTCCCGAAGCCGCAGATCATGTGACCGTCAACATCCCAGTCAGAAGTGTTGGTGGGATCCAGCTCTGCGTTCGTAACTGCCACGTCGCAGGCCCAGTAGTCGATCGTGGATGTGTCGATCCACAGTCCGGGCAGCCTGGCTTCACGGGAATCCCAGTCCGCTCCCACGCCACCATCAGCCAGCTGGATGGGGTCGTCGTCCCGGAAGGGGTCGCCGCCGCCATCGAGGACAACGAGGCCATCGATGAGGGAGTAGTCGGCGTTGATCCACCATTCGTCCCAATCCGCCATGAAGGCGACGGGCTGCATGGTTACCGTCGGACCAATGTTGTCGATGTTCAGGTCGTCGGCTGCGTCGATCTGCGCCGGAATGGGCTCGGAGATGACCAGACGCCGCGGGCCGACAGTGCCGTCGCTGAGGAAGAACTCAGCGCCGATTGCGGCCATCGGAGAGGCCTGAGCCATGACTGCGGTGCCGTCGGGGCCCACACCGGTGGCGTAGGTGACGGCGTAGTCATTGTGATCCGGCCAAACGTTACCCTCGAAGCCGGTGCAGAGGTAGTTGTTCGTGATGCTGATCCCGGCGAGGTGGTCACCGGCAACCGTGCCCGTGCCGGTGGCGGCGCAGGCAGCGGCGAAGGTCACCGCCGTCGGGGTTTCAGTGGTGTAGGAGATGAAGACCGGGCCGGAGAACGTAGCGGAGCCCCTGTTCCAGAGCGTACCACCGCTGGTCGTATAGTCGTTATAGCCCTCATCCATCTCGAACAGGAGGTTACCACCGAAGTCGTTGCCCGGCAGGATCAGGTCGTAGTTCTCGATAACGATCGGAACCTTGTTCGCCGGGGTGGGCTCGAGGGGTACCTCGACCACGTAGAGGTTCGCGGACACTTCGTTCCCACCGTTCTTCACGGCAGAAGTCCACAGACCGTTCGTCCCCATCATGAGCTGGTCAGTGGGAACCGTGACGGTGATCGGATCGGACGGTCCAGCCATCTCGGCCCCACCAACCGGGACCTGGAACTGCTGAGTGGCTACAACCACGTCGCCGATGAGCACGTCAACGTAGTCCGGAGTCTGGTCGTTCCGCTCGACGTTGAGCGTGACCTCGATCTGCCCCATGGTCGCGCCGACGATGGGCGCACCACCCTTGGTGACAGCGGAGATCGAAACGGTTGCCGGCTCGGCCGGAGTGGTTCCGGCAAAGTTCACGACAGCCGTCTGCCCAGCTACGGCATCCACGTTCTTGGCGAGAGTCTCGAACGTCACGTCATCGGAAGGCGGCGTGACGGTGACGGTGTAGGCGCCCGGAGTGAGGTTACCGAAGGAGTACGCACCCTGCGGGCCTGTCTCGGCGTCTACCGCCGCAGCGAGGTCTCCACCGGACAGAGTGACGGTCACTCCAGCGGTGCCGACGTTGTCGATGGTGACGGCACCGGCGATGGTGGCCATCTGTACGGCTTCACCCGGGAACGAGGCGCTCTGGGTCTCGCCTACGCCGACCGTGACCGTGGCGGTCTGGGAAGCGAAGGTGACACCTGCGACGTTCGCAACGGTGACCGTGTAGGTCCCAGCGCGGAGACCCGTGGCGAAGTACTCACCACCAGCGTTCGTCGAGTAGCTGTTGTTCACGCTCTCGGGACCGCCAGCAACGGTGACGGCCACGCCTGCGAGCGGTGCACCGCTAGCACTCACAACACCGGTGATGGTGGAAGTTTTGATGTAGGAGCCAGGGAAGTCCACCGTCTGGGTCTCACCGTTTACGGTGATCGTGGTGGCTCTGCCAGTTTGGCCCCAGGAAACATCTGGGTGCGACGAAGGATCAATGGATACCCCGTAGCTGCCGCCGGGAACGTTGGTAAACGTGTACGTTCCGCCAGCACCAGTGGAAGCCGACTGGTCCACGGTACCAACCAGCGTTACTGCCACGCCGGCCAGACCGGTCCCGTCCGCGGAAACCGTACCCGTCACGGTCCCGAAGACTTCCGGCTCGACAGGGTCATCGTCCTCGTCACAGGCGGTCAGCGGCATCGCCACCAACGCAGCCATGAGGAGAAACCGAAGGTGCTTCATAGTGTGTCCCATCCATTTCTGGAGGTTACGAAGTGCCCGCTGGCCGCCAACCTCTCTCGAGCGTCGATCTCGCCAACCCCCGCGTCCTGCCAGGGGCCCCATAGGGGCGGGAAATTACCGCAGGTTCTGGCTGCAATTACAATGCCATATATGCGAGTAGCGTAAGTTCCCTTGGGACAAGAACTTACGCTAACCTGAAAGCCTCGGGTTTTTTACAGTTTTCTGACAGACCCTCAGATTTCTGAGGGTCTGTCACGAATCATCAAAAAGTCAAGGAAAACCGGGTCCTAACACGGCAATTCCGGGTCCTGCCGCAGGAATTCCTCGGCCATGTCCACATACTCCCTGGTTCCGAGGAACAGGGGGGTCCGCTGGTGGAGGTCCTTGGGGACGATATCAAGGATATCCCTCTCCCCATCCGAAGCTCTGCCTCCGGCCTGCTCGCAGACCAGGGCGATGGGAGCGGCTTCATACAAGAGGCGGAGCTTTCCTTCGGGGCTGGCGGCGTCCCTGGGGTACATGAAGATCCCACCCTTCAGAAGGGTCCTGTGGAAATCCGCCACCAGGGAACCGATGTACCGGGAACGGAAGGGCTGCATCTCCTTGTCACCCATTCCCTTCAAGCACGCGACCATGCGTTGTTGCCCCCGAGCCCATTTCTGGAAATAGGCTTCGTTGACCGAGTAGTAACGCTGAGGGGGATCGGGGAGGCGGATGTTCTTGTGGCTCAGGAGGAATTCCCCAATGGATGGGTCCAGGGTGAAACCGTGGACTCCGGTCCCACTGGAATACACCATCATGGTGGAAGAGCCATAGAGCACGTATCCGCCGGCCACCATGACCCGGCCTGGCTGGAGGCAGTCCTGGAGTGTGCCCCGTTCCCCGCTGGAGATTTTCCGGTAGATGGAGAAGATGGTACCGATGGAGACGTTCACATCGATGTTGGAGGAGCCATCGAGGGGATCATAAACCAGAACGTAATCCCCTACCGGAAACTCCTCGGGAATGGGAATGAGCCCTTCCTCCTCCTCGGAAACCATGCAACACAGGTTTCCACTGTGGTCCATGGACTTGTAGATCACCTCCTGGGCAAACTCGTCCAGCTTTTCCACCTGCTCACCCTGGACATTCTCCCGGCCTACCTTGCCGAGGATGTCCACGAGGCCGGCTTTGGCCACCTCTCTCTGGATCAGCTTCGCTGCTAAAGCCAGGTCTGTGAGGATGTTACTGAGGGCCCCGGTGGCCTCAGGGTATTTCCGCTCCTCCTCCATGATGTGCCGATCGATGGTTACGACAGCACTGTCCGCCATGGCGACTCGCTCTCCCCTAGATGGAAGAAACGAGCTCCCGCAACCGCCTCGAGAGCTCAACCGATCCCAATACCTGATACTATCCCTCATGGGACACGGGAAGCAACAGGACTGGTACCTATTTTCGCTCCTGGGAAAGAGAATAACTCCCGTCTCGTTTTCCCCTCACAGTCAGAGAGCCGTGACGGTCGGTTCGGAGGACCTTGGCCCCCGCGCGGGAGAGGCGAGCCAGGACGTCGGGATGGGGATGCCCGAATCGGTTCCGCTGGCCTACCGAGATCAACGCTACCTCAAAACCCGCCCGGAGGACGAGGTCTGGAGAGGTCGATGTCGAACTCCCGTGGTGGCCAACTTTCAGGACGTGGACCCTGGGCGAGAGGAGCCGGCGGAGGAACAGCGCCTCCGACGCTTCGGGGGCATCGCCCGTGAGCAACATGCTGAACTCCCCGTACCGTACCTCCAGGACCAAAGAAGCGCCGTTGGCCCCATCCAGTTCCCCTGCTCTCCCCGATTCGTCGGGGGCGAGGACCCGAATGATCATCCCGTCGAGGTGAAGGGAATCCCCTGCCTCGGCTCCATACCAAGGGACCCCCCGGGCCTTGGCCGATTGAAGAGCCCCCAAGAAGGCATCCGTCCCCGTCGCCATCCCCGGGTCCATGACAGCGTCAACTGGAAAGGCATCCAGGACCGCCCGAGCCCCCCCCACGTGGTCCATATCGGGATGTGTGAGGATCATCAGGTGCAACCGGCCTACTCCTCGTCTTCGGAGAAACGGAAGGACTCTGCGCTCCCCAGCGTCGAAGCTTCGGGTCCTCGGGCCGGCGTCGATCAGAATCCATCTCCCTGCAGGAGACTTCAGGAGGGTTGCGTCCCCCTGCCCTACATCCAGAACCACGAGCTCCACCCCCCCGGTTTCCAGAAGGCGCAAACCCGGAGGGCCCAGCCAAAGTCCGCAGGCAAGGGAAATCACCGTCAGGCGGGTGCGGGTCACTCGGCTCCCAGGCAGTCGGAGAAGGGTGAGG
>JANQDZ010000093.1 GCA_028278645.1 Longimicrobiales bacterium
TGGTCCACGTGACCAATCGTTCCCACGTTTACGTGCGGCTTCGTCCGCTCAAATTTCGCCTTGCCCATCGCTCTTCCTCATACGGTTTTGGCTGTCGCCAGTCTCTTGAAAAAAAAACTCTCGTTAGCCTCAATAGCCCCCGGCGGCCATGATTTCTTCCGCCTTGCCCTGGGGCACCTCTTCGTAGTGCGAGAACTGCATCGTATAGACCGCCCGCCCCTGACTCAGGGAACGGAGTGTCGTTGAGTATCCGAACATCTCCCCCAAGGGCACTGAGGCTCCGATAACCTGGGCGTCCCCGCGATCGGTCATGCCTCCCACACGGCCGCGACGGGCCGAGAGGTCGCCGATGAGGTCGCCCATGTAGTCGGATGGGGTCACGATTTCCACGTCCATGACGGGCTCGAGAAGGACCGGCTTGGACTTCTTGACGCCGTCCTTGAGAGCCATGGATCCCGCGATCTTGAAGGCCATCTCGGAGGAGTCCACGTCGTGATAGGAACCGTCCACCAGCTCCACCTTGACGTCGATGACCGGGTACCCGGCCAGGATCCCGGTTTGGAGGGCGTCTTTGACCCCTTGCTCCACCGAGCTGATGTACTCCCGGGGGATGGCCCCGCCTCGAATCTTGTCTTCGAACAGAAACCCCACTCCGGCACCGGTGGGCTCGATGTTGATGACCACGTGGCCGTACTGCCCGCGCCCACCGGTCTGCCTGACGAACTTCCCGTGGACGTTCTCGGAGGGCATCCGAATCGTCTCCCGGTAGGAGACCTGGGGGCGGCCGACGTTGGCATCGACCCCGAATTCACGACGGAGGCGGTCCACTAGCACCTCGAGGTGAAGCTCACCCATACCGCTGATGATGGTCTGACCCGTCTCTTCGTCGGTGTGGACGCGGAAAGTCGGGTCCTCATCCGAAAGCTTCCCCAGCCCAGCTGCCAGCTTGTCCTGGTCGGCCTTGGTCTTCGGCTCAATGGCCACGGAGATCACGGGTTCCGGGAACTTCATGGCCTCGAGGATGATGGGATGCTTCGGATCGCAGATGGTGTCGCCCGTTCGGACGTCTTTAAATCCGATGGCAGCGGCGATGTCCCCGGCGAAGACCTCGTCCCGCTCGTCCCTTTTGTTCGCGTGCATCTGAAGGATCCGCCCGATGCGCTCCTTCTTTTCCTTCACCGCGTTCATGACGTGGGAGCCGGCGGGAACCGATCCGGAGTACACCCGGAAGAAAGTCAATTTCCCCACATAGGGATCGGTCATGATCTTGAAGGCCAGGGCGCTGAACGGTGCGTCGTCCTTCGCTTCCCGGGCTTCTCGGGTTTCGTCTTTGTGGGGCAGATGGCCCTGGATGGCCGGGATGTCCTTCGGGGAGGGGAGGTAGTCGATGACGCCGTCGAGGAGGGCCTGAACACCTTTGTTCTTAAAGGCCGAACCGCAGAAGACCGGGAAGATCTCACCGGAGATCGTGGCCTCTCGGATGGCCTTTCGGAGCTCATCCTCCGTCGGCTCTTCGCCTCCGAGGTATTTCTCCAGAAGCTCATCGTCGTGTTCGACGGCGGCTTCCACCAACTTGTGGCGGAGTTCCGCCACCCTCTCCTTTAGAGAGTCGGGGATGTCGATTTCGATGAACTTGGACCCGAGCTCATCCTCGTAGACGGTGGCCTTCATGGTGACCAGATCGATGACACCGGTGAAGAGGTCCCCTGCACCCAGGGGGTACTGGACTGGATGAGCATTCGCCCCCAACCGTTCCCGCATCATTCCCACGACGTTGTCGAAGTCCGAACCGATCCGATCCATCTTGTTCACGAAGGCGATTCGAGGCACGCCGTATCGGTCGGCCTGTCGCCAAACCGTTTCGGACTGGGGCTCCACGCCGCCTACCGCGCAAAAAACAGCGACGGCCCCATCCAGGACTCGGAGGGACCGTTCGACCTCGGCCGTGAAATCCACGTGACCCGGGGTGTCGATGATGTTGATGCGGTAGTCGATGTCGTTTCGGAGCCAGTGGGCCGTGGTGGCAGCGGAAGTGATCGTGATTCCCCGCTCCTGTTCCTGCTCCATCCAGTCCATGGTGGCGGCGCCATCATGCACTTCGCCCATCCGATGGACCCGTCCCGTATAGAACAGGATCCTCTCGGTGGTCGTCGTCTTACCGGCATCGATATGGGCCATGATGCCGATATTCCGAAGCAGGTGGAGGGGGGTAATCCTAGGCATCTCTAAACGATCTCTTCTCTCTTCTTTCTTCCGTTCTCGCCAACAAAAAAGGAGCGGCGAAACAAGTAGGGCGGCTCTCCCTGCCGCGGTGTTCTTGGTATCTGCATGCTAAGACCGCGGCCATCGGCAGCCGAAGGGGACACAGGGGAAGACATTCCCCGGGGTCCTCTTGGCCCCTCCTGTTTCGGCGCTCCTGGAAGTCTTCCTGGAGGGCCTGCCTCTGGCCTATTCAGCCAAAGACCCGGTCCGGTCCTGCTTTACCAGCGGTAGTGTGCGAACGCCTTGTTTGCCTCCGCCATCCGATGTGTGTCTTCCTTCTTCTTAACCGTCGATCCTTCACCGCGGCTGGCAGCCATGAACTCTGCAGCAAGCCGCTCAGCCATCGTCTTCTCCCCACGCTCCCGGGCGTATCCGATGAGCCAACGGATGGCCAGAGCATTCCGCCGCTCGGGGCGGACCTCGATGGGCACCTGGTAAGTGGCGCCACCAACCCGCCGGCTTTTCACTTCCAGAGCCGGTTTTGCGTTTGTGAGGGCCGTGCGGAACACGTTCAGCCCAGGTTGACCGGACTTCTCCTCCACGATATCCAGCGCGTCGTAGAAGATCTTCTCGGCCAGGGATTTTTTCCCGTCCAGCATGAGGGCATTGATGAATTTCGTGGCAGTAGAAGACTCGAAGCGGGAATCCGCCTGAACCTCTCTCCGTTCTGCCCTGGTGCGACGACTCATGAACTCTCGCTAGCCTTCGTTGGCGACCCTACTTGGGCCGCTTGGCTCCGTATTTCGAACGCCCCTGTCTCCGGTCCGATACTCCCGACGTGTCCAGAGTCCCCCGAATGATATGGTACCGCACACCGGGCAGGTCCTTCACACGACCACCCCGTATGAGCACGATGGAGTGTTCCTGGAGGTTGTGCCCTTCCCCTCCGATGTAGGAGGTAACCTCGAAACCATTCGTCAACCGAACACGGGCGACTTTCCGAAGTGCCGAGTTGGGCTTCTTCGGGGTCGTGGTATAAACCCGCGTGCAGACACCCCTCCTCTGGGGATTCTTCTGCAGAGCCGGGGCCTTGTTCTTCTTCTGAATGGCCTTTCGACCCTTCCGAACAAGTTGGTTGATAGTCGGCATACAGTCCGGGCTTTCGACGTCAAAAAAACGCCCTGGTGGGCGTAGGGTACTCGGGCTTCCGGCCCCGTGCCGGAAAAAGCCGCAATAGAGACTTGATAAGTTAAAGGAGGGTCAGGGGGGTGTCAACGGCCGAAAATGCGGTAAAAAAAGGAAGAGGGGACACCTTTCGGCGCCCCCTCTCTTTCCTTTCAGGCCGTCGGTTAGTTCCCGATGTCCACCGGAGAGATCAGGGAGAAGTATTCCTCCACCTCCCACCCGGCCGGGTCCACCTGGTAGTACTGCCCCTTCACGAACACACCCGTGGTCGGGAAATACGGTGGCGGCTGGGTCTGGGCGCATTTGTCGTAGGAGTAACGTTTCACGTAGCCGTGGCCGTCGGTGAGGCCCACGGCCCCCCGCGTATTCTGGATGATGCCCCCGGTCAGGTAGATGCAACCCCGGCCTGACCGGGTCCCTTCGCAATACTGGGCCGAGGTGGATCCGGACGTGTACTCTTCGGCCGTGAAGATGTCCAAGGCCAGGACCACACCGTGGAAGAACTCCGAGGTCGACTCGTCGTAGGTGTAATACGTGCTGGTGCCGGGGGGTTGGGCCGGGGCGTTCAGCAGGTTGTTGGACATCACGACCCTCTCGCCGGAGAAGTACCCTGCGATGTCCTCGCAGCCGCCGGCGCCCGGGTCGGTGACGTAGGTGATGTCGTCACCGAAGATGATGTTGTCCGTGGCGGCCACGGTGACCCGGCCCCTGATCTTACCGCTCACGATGACCTTCCCGTCCACAAAGATCACGCCTTTGAAGTCAGGGTTGTTGGGCCGCGTGATGGGCCAGAGGTAATCGGCGTCGTCTCGAACCGCCCGGAGCTTGGAGTTCACGGGCCCGTTCCACTGGAGCCATTGACCCTTTCCGTCGTCGGCCACGAACCCGTTCGAGAGCTCGTCTGAGCCGCCAAGGTAACAACGGCGAGAGGAGCTCCTGAGGGCGGACGAGGCCGAGTGTCCCCAGTCTTCCTCGCCGTGTTGCTTGGCCGAAACGAACTGGCCGTTGTGGTAGTCACCGCAGTTCTCCGATCCCTCCATGCTGTATTGGGTGGACCAACGCCGGCAGGTCCCTCGGCGCCAGCGGGTACAGACAGTCACCCTGGTGATCTTCGCCGAAACCCACTCATAATCGTCGGACTGATAAACCCGGAAGAACCCCTCATCCTCGTCGCTCTCGTCGCCGTCGTCGTTCAGGTCCACAGCCACGAATTCGATTCGGGTGGTGGCTTCCCCGTGGTCTCCATTGCCGTCACTTGTGATGTGGGTACTTCCCAGTTGGGCTTGGGTGCGGAGCTTCACCAGGTCGGCCGTCTCAGGCATTGGGATGATGGGGGAATATTCCTGGTAGCCCTTGTCAAAGGTCCCATACCAGGGCTGATAGATGTCCTTGGCCGTGGTGACTTCATCGTGGAAGTTGGCCCGGCTGCTGTGGATCTTGATCTGGTCGTTGGTGTGCAGCGGCCCCCAAATGTGGTCGTTGGAGGCGAAATAGATGTTGCCACCCTCATTGTCCGTGAAGTACGCGAACTTCGCGAAGCTCTCCTGGAAGACCTGCTGACGACGGATGGCCACACCGCCCCCGTCATCTCTGACCAGGGATACCACGCTTCCGAACACACCGTACTGGCCTGATGTGATACCGGTAGGCCCGAGATAGGTCCACCGCTTCACACCGGGGATCACCTCCCCCGATCCGTCCTGGACCGCAACCCCGTCTTCGAAGGTCACGTAGCCGGAATCGGGAAAGAGATTCTTGTCGGCGTTCAGGTGAGACCGGGTGACCTCCAGGCCCCCATCCGCCAGACCCACGAGGTTGCTCTGCCGGGACCAGTATTTGTCCACCAACATGTGGTTCGATCCCAGGATGATCGCGCCCATGACGAGAGCACCCGTTATCAGCACGACGAGGAGCGTCGTAATCAGAGCGATTCCTTCCTCGCCCAATCCGTTCTGTCGATTCGTCCTTCTCATGAGTCTGTTCTCCTGCACTCCTGCGTGGGGACCGTCATGTGATCGGGATCACAACCGGAGGTGCCGCGGTCATGTTCGAAAGGGTCGGTGTGCAATCCTGGGCTGCCAGGCCATACTCGTAGGTCTCACCTACGACCAAGTCCTCGTCCCGGTAGATGTAAGCGTCTTCCCCGGCCGGAATGCTCAGGTAGGGTTCCTCCCAGTCCTCACCGGCCAGGCGCCTCCAAATCACGTACCGGACGATATCGTTCTCGCCCTGGCCGTCATCCGTGGAAGGACCCCAGTTGAGGGTAACCACCGCTCCCCCGCCGATGTCCAAATCAACGTCCACGGCCAGGCCGGTGCCCAGGATGGGTTTACTCCCACAGATGTCCAGCATTCCGAATCCCATGTTGGGCATTCGGACGATGCGGGTGACCTCCGAGATTCTTTCGTCCTCGCCCGGCCTCCCGTTCGTAGCGGCCAGGGTGACCCTGACCCCTCGAATGCTGTCTACCAGGGCCACAACTCCTGTATCCGCTGGGCTCTCGTGAACCGGCACTGTATGGGCGATGGGGAGGACGTCGTCCGGAATGCTGTCCACCCCGGTGTCGCTGTCCTTCATGTACCGGAAGAACGGTTGGCCCTCCACTCGAAGGAGGTTCCTCGCGACCAGCTGAGGTTCCTCCGCGTTTACCTGCCGGTAAAGGGCAAAATCGTCGGAGCGGGGGGTTTCTTCGTCCGGAGAGAAAAAGAAAATCAGCGTTTCCGCAGGTCCTGGAAGCCCCGCACCGTTCAAGTACGTGGTGTCCGGGTACGGGAAGCCCGTTCCCGGAATAACCTCCCGGCGGGAGGCCACCCAGGTGAGTCCCACGCGGTCTTCCAGGTCGGGATCGAAGAAAACCGCGAACGGATCGATCCTCGTCCTGGTACCGTAGTCCGTGTTAAACGCCATTACGTCGGAGCCGGCGTAGACCACCTCAGGCTGCCCAGGTACGAGGTTCGTCCCCGCCGTCTGGATGTCCTGTTCGAGGGTCCCCACAGCGTACCGAAGGGTCTGGGTGGATGACATGTAGTCCAATCCCTTCCTGAACCCCAGGTTCTGAACCTGGAGGAAGGAGAGGGCCGCCGTCATCACCACTCCGAAGACCACCAGAGACACCATGAGCTCAACAATGGTGAACCCCGCCCTATCCCGGACTTGAGGTCTCTTAGACTGAATGTTCATGACAAGCCTATTTCAACGGTTCGGGAAATCGGGGCACTCAAGCCTGGACCGTTCACTGTCACGGTAACCCTGGTGTAGTCGATGTATTTCCCGGGGGTGGCGCCCGTTTCGATGATCCTGACCAGGTTCGTGGACCTGGTGTACTCGGGGAGCCCCGGGACTTCCGCCCCTGATTCTGAATAGATGGAATCCAGCTGCTGGTAGATTGGGTGGAGGCGGACCATGCTGAGCCGATCCTCCACTGCCTGGAGAGCCAAGCCCTTGGCCTCTGCATCAACCGCCACTCGGGTCAGCCGGGCCGTGGTCGATCCCAGGCCAAGAATGACGAGGGCCAGGAGAACCAAGGAGATCGTGACCTCCACCATCGTGAAACCCTTATTGTTCATCTCAGCACGTCTCCTTCCAGCTTCCGGCATAGTTGTTCCAGCACTTTACCTTGGCGGTGCTCCGGATTATTTCGATAGCCCGGTCGTCCAAGGGGTCTTTAACCTGTTCGTGGGTCAGGTAGATCAACCCAGCCTCACTAGCGCTCCCGTTCCGGTGGAAGGTGAGCGCTTTGAGGGAACCCTGTTTTTGGGTGAACGTGATGGTCTGGGAGGACGGTGAAAGGGTTTCCGACCCGGCCCGGCCGAAGGTTACACCGTCCCCAAGCTGGGCTACCTTGGTGTCCTCAGTGGCTTGGATGTACCCGTCATTGTTGGCATCTAGATGGATCCGCAGCCATTTCTCGTTCTCGTCGATGGCTACCACGACGTCGTGTCCCCGTAAAACGGCGTTCCGTTGGGCCGCCATCAGTTCCGTGGCCACCTCGACCACCGCGGAGTTCATCCGGTACTTGGACACGTCCAGCAAGGGCGCGGCGAACATGGCGAGAATGCCGATTATGATCGCCACGTAAGTGATCTCGACGAGGGTGAACCCTGCGGTAGGGCCCTCCGTCGAATACCTGTTCGATCTTGATTCTGTCATCGCCTGCATACGGCTAATCCTCTTGGAGTCGGACAGCGACTTTTGAGCCTCCGGAATGAGGATCGGGTCTTCGCTGAACCGAGGAATTCGCAAGGTCCATGCCCGGGAGCCCATGTGGCACGCATACCACAGCAAACATTTAAGTATTTGTTTTACAGAGGTTTACGAGACCAACATCGAAGGCCTGTTCCTGGGGTGGGGCCCCCGCTGCCGCAACAGATTCCCTAGCTTCAGAAAAAAATGCAGGCAAACAGGCGCCGGTCTTGATGGGAGAAAAAGAGAGCGGGGGCACCTTTGAAAGTGCCCCCGCAGGGTCCTAACGGCGTTGTTCCCGAGGCTTCAAACCAAACCCGGTTCCGAAGCCCTTCGGGCCCGAAATCAGTCTGCCGTGGCCTCCTCAGTGGACTCTGCGCCGAGACCAGGGATGAGCTCATCCGGATCAGCCAGGGGGAGGATCTCCTCGTCATAGAAGTCCTGTTCCACGACAAATTCGACGTCATGGTACCGATGGACTCCGCTCCCAGCCGGGATGAGGTGCCCGATGATGATATTCTCCTTCAGGCCCTTGAGGTCGTCCTTGGCGCCGCGGACAGCGGCATCCGTCAGGACCCGTGTCGTTTCCTGGAAAGACGCGGCCGAGATGAACGACTCAGTCGTCAGACTGGCCTTTGTGATCCCCAGGAGGAGCGGCTCAGACCGAGCAGCTTTGCCCCCGGCCGAGATCACCTTCTGGTTTACCTCCCTGAATTCCACCCTGTCGATGTGGTCCCCCTCGAGGAATTCGGTGTCCCCCGGATCGGTGACTCGGACCTTCTGGAGCATCTGACGGACGATCACGCCGATGTGTTTGTCGTTGATCTTCACGCCCTGGAGACGATAGACCTCCTGGATCTCGTTCAGGAGATACTCCTGCACGGCCCTGGGTCCTTTGATCCGAAGGATGTCGTGAGGGTTGATGGGACCTTCGCTGAGACGATCCCCTGCCCGGACGTGGTCCCCTTCGTGGACCCGGAGGTGCTTACCGACCGGAATCTCGTAAATCCTGGGATCGACACTCTCGGGCTCCACGATGATCTCACGCTTCCCTCGCTTGACCTCTCCGAAGGAGACGGCCCCGTCGACCTCGGTGATGACGGCCGGGTCTTTGGGTCTCCGAGCTTCGAAGAGCTCCGCCACCCTGGGAAGACCACCAGTGATGTCCCGGGTTTTGTAGACCTCCCGGCTGATCTTGGCCAGCGTGTCGCCAGGACCCACCTCTTCTCCGTCCCTTACGATGAGCTGGGCTCCCACGGGGAGAATGAACTCCCTCAGTTTGTCCCCGGCCTTCTTCCCGCGGGTCTTCTTCCGAATCTGGACCGTGGGGTGAAGCTTCTTTTCCCGGTCTTCGATGATGGTCATCTGACGCCGACCGGTGGATTCGTCCAACTCCTCCCGCATGGTCTGTTCTTCCACGATGTCCTGGAAGGCAACCACACCTGCCGAGTCTGCGACGATGGGTTCTGAGTACGGATCCCAGGAGAAAAGGAGGTCCCCTGCCTCGATCTCCTGGCCGGTGTCCACAGCCAGCGTTGCTCCGTAGGGCACCGACAGGCGGCTACGGACCTGCCCTTCTTTCGTCTTCAGGAGGATTTGGCCCTCACGAGACGTGACGATACGCTGATCGTCGGGAGTTTCGACGAAGGTGACGCGCTCCAACTCGATTGTTCCGTGGATTTTGGACTTCCGCTGGGTCTGGGCCGCGATCCGAGCCGCCGTCCCACCAATGTGGAATGTCCGGAGGGTAAGCTGGGTCCCCGGCTCCCCGATGGACTGGGCCGCGAGGATCCCCACGGCTTCGCCCGTATCCACCATCTGCATGGTCGCGAGGTTCCGGCCATAACACTGGCGACAGATTCCCCGCTTGGACTCGCAGGTGAGGACCGACCGGATCTTGACGGCCTGGATCCCGGCGTCCTCGATGGCGTCGGCGGCCTCTTCAACGATCAGGTCGCCGGCGTTGACGAGCAGCTCCCCGTCGATGGGGTCGTAGACCTCTTCAAGGGCCACGTTTCCGACGATCCGGTCCCGGAGAGGCTCAATGATGTCCTCTCCTTCCTTCAGGGCCGTCATCTCCAGCCCCAGGATCGTTCCGCAGTCTTCGGCGGTGACCGTCAGGTCCTGGGCGACATCGACCAGCCGACGGGTCAGGTACCCTGCGTCCGCGGTCTTCAGGGCCGTGTCGGCCAAGCCTTTCCGGGCCCCGTGGGTGGAGATGAAGTATTCCACCACCGTCAGCCCTTCCCGGAAGTTTGACTTAATCGGGCTTTCGATGATCTCCCCGATTCCACCCGTGAGCTTTTTCTGAGGCTTGGCCATGAGGCCACGCATTCCGGCCAGCTGCCTCATCTGGTCCCGGTTACCCCGGGCCCCGGAGGTCATCATCATATAGACCGGGTTGAACCCGCCCTTTGACCGTTCAAGATGCCGGACCATGGCGTCCGCAACATCGTTGTTGGCGTGGGTCCAGGTGTCGATGACCTTGTTGTACCGCTCACCGTTGGAGATGAAACCGCTGGAATATGCCCTTTGGAAGCGGGTCACCTGCTCATCGGCGTCGCTGAGGATGTCCAGCTTCTCCGCCGGAATTTCCAGGTCCTGGACGCCCACGCTGACCCCGCCCATGGTTGCATACCGGAATCCGAAGTCCTTCAGATTGTCCAGGAACTCGGTGGTCCGGCTCAATCCCACGGTGGTGAAGCAGTCGAACACCAGGTCCCCGAGCTCCTTTTTCCCAAACGTCTTGTTCAGGAAGCCCATCTCGTCGGGGATGATTGAATTGAAGAGGACCCGGCCGCCCGTGGTCCGGTACCACTTTCCTGCCCGACCGTTCTCTTCTTCGGCTTCTCCGGGCTGGACGAACCAGAACCAAACCAGGGAATGGAAGCCGATCACCTCGGTAGCCAGCGCCATCTCAACCTGGCCATAGGAGGAAAATCGCATGGCGTCGGCGTAGAGTTCGTCCAGGCGTTCCTCGGCCTTGGTACGAATACTCTTGGGAGCCTTCCCGTCTTCTACCACACGCTCGAGGTCGCTGACCTCCAAAGGTGGCTTGGAAAGGTAGTAGGACCCCATGACCATATCCTGGGTGGGCGAAGCCACCGGCCGTCCGTTGGACGGCAGTAGGATGTTGTTGGACGCCAGCATCAGCACCCTGGCTTCCAGCTGGGCTTCGAAGCTCAGAGGCACATGGACCGCCATCTGGTCCCCGTCGAAGTCGGCGTTGAACGCAGCGCAGACCAGGGGATGGATGCGGATGGCTTTTCCTTCCACGAGGACCGGCTCGAAGGCCTGGATCCCCAGGCGGTGGAGGGTCGGTGCACGGTTGAGAAGGACCGGATGGTCCTTGATGATGTCCTCGAGGACCTCATAGACCTTCGGATCGTCTTTTTCGACGATCTTTTTGGCCCGCTTCACCGTCTCAGCCTCGCCCCTCTTCTCCAGCTCATGGATGATGAAGGGCTTGAACAGCTCCACGGCCATGGCCTTGGGGAGCCCACACTGGTGTAGCTTCAGCTCCGGACCCACAACGATCACAGAACGTCCGGAGTAGTCCACACGCTTTCCGAGAAGGTTCTGACGGAACCGACCCTGCTTGCCCTTCAACATGTCGGAAAGGGACTTCAACGGCCGCTTTCCTCGGCCCCGGATCGCCTTCGAGCGGCGCCCGTTGTCGAACAGGGCGTCCACGGCCTCCTGGAGCATCCGCTTCTCGTTCCGGAGGATGACCTCGGGAGCCCGCATCTCGATGAGCTTCTTGAGCCGGTTGTTCCGGTTGATCACCCGCCGGTAGAGATCGTTCAGGTCGGAGGTGGCGAACCGCCCGCCGTCCAGGGGGACCAAGGGACGGAGGTCCGGTGGAATCACCGGGATCACATCCATCACGATCCACTCCGGCCGATTTCTGGACTCCGGCGTCAGCCCTGAATTCCTCAGAGCGTCCACAACCTTCAGCCGTTTCAGCTTCTTCTTCTTCCTGTGCTGGCTTGTCTCGGTAGCGATCTCGTGACGAAGCCATTGGGCGAGGCGGTCCAGCCCGCGCCCGTCCTGGTTTTGCTCCTCGATGGGCTTCTCGGGCGAGTCCAGCATTCGCAGCAGTGACCGGATGGCCTCGGCTCCTATCTCAGCCCTGAACTCATCGTCCCCCTCCTCCCGGGCCTTCACCCGAAGGTCGTAGTACTCGTCCTCATCCAGGAGGTCCAGGAACTCTACTTCCTGGGCCCCCGGGTGGGTCACCACGTAGGAGGCGTAGTAGATGACTTTTTCCAGGTCCCTGAGGGTGATGCCAAGCAGGTAGCCCAATTGGCTCGGGAGGGTTTTGAAGAACCAGATGTGCACAATCGGCACCGCCAGCTCGATGTGGCCCATCCGCTCCCGCCGGACTTTCGAGAGGGTGACCTCGACGCCACAGCGATCACAGACATGCCCTCTGAAGCGGATCCGTTTGAACTTCCCGCAGTGGCACTCCCAGTCCTTCACCGGCCCGAAGATCCGCTCGCAAAACAGCCCATCCCGTTCAGGCTTGAAAGAGCGGTAGTTAATGGTCTCCGGCTTCGTTACCTCACCAAATGACCAGCTTCGGATCTCCTCTGGAGAGGCAATCCTGAGCTGCATGAAGTCGAAGTCGGCGGACTGTGAATCTCTCGATCTTGGAAAATCGATCATGCGTTCAGCACCCGATCAGTTGAGGGTGTGAGTGATACTATTCTTCTTGGCCGAGGGTGACGCTAAGCCCCAGCGCCTGCAGTTCCTTCACCAACACATTGAAGGATTCCGGAATACCGGGCTGGGGAAGGTTCTCGCCCTTGACGATGGCTTCGTAGACCTTGGACCGACCCGTGACATCGTCGGACTTCACCGTAAGGATCTCCTGGAGGGTATGGGCAGCCCCGTAGGCTTCCAGCGCCCAAACCTCCATCTCCCCAAACCTCTGGCCGCCGAACTGGGCCTTTCCGGCCAGCGGCTGCTGAGTGACCAGGGAGTAGGGTCCGATGCTTCGGGCATGGATCTTGTCATCGACCAGGTGGGAGAGCTTGAGCATATAGATGGCCCCCACCGTCACCGGGAAGTCGAACCGCCGGCCGTTTCTGCCGTCCCGGAGCCAGACTTTCCCTGAAGCCAGAAGTTCTGCCGCCGACATGATTTCCACGACAGCAGCATCCAGACCTTCATTCAGGACCTTCTTCCGGCCGAGCGAAGCGACCGCCGGGAACGCTTCGGTCAGCTTCTGACCGCGGGCCTCTGCCACTCGGGTCCCGGTCTCTATCACATGGTCCTTCAGCTTCTGGATTGCGGCCTTGGACTTCTTTCTCTTGTCCAGGTCTTTCGTGCAGTAGGAATCCAGCGCCTGCCCGAACCCTCGCACATCGGGATCGCCCCCGTTTCCGTCAACCTTGGTCGCGCCTTTGCGTTTGGTCCCGGTCACGGCGTGAACGGCATCCAGGAAGTCCTGGATCTCCCCGGCGTCCAACGCTGGAGGAGCATCCTCATTCAGAAGCGCGTTCCGTGCCCAGGAGGCACCGGCGATTTTTAGCAGGGCCCCGACCTCATCCTCCGAAGCACCCTGGAAGACCGGAGTTTTTGCTTCAAAGCCGAGGATCCTGGCAGCCCATCCGAGGTGGGTTTCCAGAATCTGACCCACGTTCATCCGGGAGGGAACGCCGAGGGGATTCAGGACGATCTCCACGGGGGTCCCGTCCGGGAGGAACGGCATATCCTCCTCAGGCGCGATCCGGGCGATGATGCCCTTGTTCCCATGACGTCCTGCCATCTTGTCGCCAACCGCGATCTTCCGCTTTTCGGCGATGTAAACCTTGACCAGCTGAACCACGCCGGGAGGGAGCTCGTCCGGCTGGAAGACCTTATCGATCTGCTCCTCGGTCTTTTCCCTCACGCGGTCGATGCGACGCTGGGCCTCGTCGATGACCCTGCGGATCTTCTCGCCCGCCGTTTTGTTCGAAACCTTGAGGGTGGTGAGGTCGAGCTGGTTGAAGTTGATGTCAGCAAGGATGTCCTTGGTGACCTTGGTCCCTTCCTTCAGGTAGGGCTCCACCGTCCCCTTCTTGAGGCAGAGGGCGATGGTTTGGCGTTGCATCAGGTCTTTGAGTTCCTCGTCCCTGGCTTCGGTAATGCGGCCGATCTCTTCCCGCTCTTCCGACCGGAGGCCACCGATCTTTGCCCCGTGTTCTTTCTCGAGGAGGGGATCGTCGATCCGCCGAGAGAAGATCTTGACGTCGATGACGGTCCCGGACATTCCCGGCGGGAGGCGCAAGGCGGAGTCTTTCACGTCCTTTGCCTTCTCACCGAAGATGGCCGTAAGCAGCTTCTCCTCGGGGGAGAGCTCGGTCTCACCCTTCGGGGTGATTTTCCCTACCAGGATGTCGCCTGATTTGACCCGTGCGCCGATCCTGACGATACCCCGCTCGTCCAGATCCACGAGGCTTTCTTCAGCCACATTGGGGATCTCGCGGGTGATCTCCTCCATGCCCCGTTTCGTGTCCCGAACGTGGAGCTCGAGTTCCTGGATGTGAATGCTCGTGTAGACGTCCTCGCGCACCAGCTTCTCGCTGATGACGATGGCGTCCTCGAAGTTGTACCCGTACCAAGGCATGAAGGCGCAGAGAACGTTTCTGCCCAGGGCCAGCTCGCCGTTGTCGGTGGAGGGTCCGTCGGCGATAATCTCACCCGGTTTCACGGATTGGTTCCGCCTGACCAGCGGCCTCTGGTTGATGGCCGTATCCTGGTTGGTCCTCCAGAACTTCTTCAGCCTATAGCGGTCGAACTGGGCCAGCTTGGCCAGGGGTTGTTCAGCCTTGCCAGGTGTCACCGAACCCGTGTCCACCACGATCTCGTCGGCGGTAACGTGGACGACCTCACCACCTCTCCTGGCGGTGATTACGGCGCCCGAGTCCCTCGCCACCTTTGCCTCCAGTCCGGTTCCCACCAGGGGAGCGTCGGTATGGAGGAGTGGCACGGCCTGCCGTTGCATGTTGGAGCCCATGAGGGCCCGGTTGGCATCGTCATGCTCCAGGAAGGGAATCAGAGCCGCAGCGACCGAGACCAGCTGGTCCGGAGCCACGTCCATATAGTCGATGTCCGCCGGCCGGAGGAGGGGGAAGTCACCCCTCTCCCTGCACAACACGAACTCGTTTCGGAACGTCCCGTTGTCGTTCAAAGGAGCATTGGCCTGGGCGATCCTGGCCTCTTCCTCCTCGTTGGCCGAGAGCCATTCGAGGTTATTCGTGACTTTCCCCTTCACGACCTTCCGGTAGGGGGTTTCCACGAAGCCCAGCTCGTTGATGCGGGAATACGTGGTGAGAGACGTAATCAGCCCGATGTTCGGTCCCTCAGGCGTCTCGATGGGGCACATCCGTCCGTAGTGGGAATAGTGGACATCCCGCACCTCGAAGCCGGCCCGCTCCCGGGTAAGACCACCTGGACCCAGTGCTGAGAGACGCCGCTTGTGGGTCATCTCCGCCAGTGGGTTCGTTTGGTCCATGAACTGGGAAAGCTGACTTGATCCGAAGAAGGCCTGGATCACCGCGGACACGGTCCGGGCGTTCACGAGGTCATCGATGTTGATCTTCTCGGGATCGGTGTTGATCGACATCCGTTCCTTCACCAACCGAGCCATGCGGGAGAGTCCCACCGAGAACTGGTTGGCAATCAGCTCCCCAACCGTCCTGACACGGCGGTTCCCCAGGTGGTCGATGTCGTCCGTATACCCTACGCCACCGCTGAGATCGATGAGGTAGCGGAGGATTGCTACAAAGTCCTCTTTGGTGAGGACCGACGTGCTTCTGGGCACCTCCAACTGGAGCCGTTGGTTGATCTTGTACCGCCCCACCCGTCCCAGATCGTACCGCTTCGGGTTGAAGAAGACACGCTCGAGGGCCGTCCGGGCCGTATCGATGTTGGGCGGCTCACCCGGGCGAAGGAGGGAATAGATCGCCGAGAGCGCCTCCCCCTCGTCAGCCGTTGGATCCTTCTTGAGGGTGTTCTTGACGATGGGACTGTCGCCCCGACCCGCCTGCGCACCTTCACGGCCGTAGATCTGGATCTTCTTGATCCCGGCCCGGTCCAGGAGAGCTTCCGCCTCCTCATCGATTTCCGATCCACTCTCGAGGAGGATTTCTCCCGTCTCCGGATCGACGAGGTCGGACGCCAGCACGGCACCAGAGAGTTCCAGCTGCCCGGACTTGCCCGATTTCGACAGATCGACATCGAGGACATCAAAGAACAACTGATAGACGTCTGCATCTTCCCCGTATCCGAAGGCCCTTAAGAGCGCCGTGGCCGGGAATTTCTTCTTCTTGTCGATGTGGACGTAACAGATGTTGTTGATGTCGATGGTGAACTCCACCCACGATCCCCTGAAGGGGATGATCCGGGCACTGTGCAGCTTCGTCCCGTTGGGGTGGATGTTCTCCTCGAAGATCACGCCCGGGGACCGATGCAGCTGGCTCACCACCACCCGTTCGGCACCATTGATGATGAAGGTGCCGAGTTCGGTGAGGAGAGGAAGGTCACCGAGGTAGACCTCTTTCTCGATGATATCTCCGGGTCGCCTTTCGCCGTCCTCGAGGTCCTCCCAGACGATGAGCCTGAGCGTCGCCTTCAGAGGCGCAGCAAAGGTCATGTCCCTCTCGATGCACTCCTCCACAGAGTACTTCGGCTCCCCCAAAGTCGAGGAGACGTACTCCAAGGTGAAGTTCTCGTTCACGTCGCTGATGGGGAAAATCTCCCCAAAGACGCGATCCAAACCGAAGTCCCACTGTTCTTCCAGAGGAACCTCGGTTTCCACGAGTTTTTCGAAGGAACGGAGTTGTACATCCAGCAGGTTAGGCATCGGCATGACCGGCTTGAGCTTTGCGAAGCTCAACACCGACCGACCATCGCTCCGAATATCCAACGGGACTTCCCCCTTTTGATCGAACCGTCCAACCCGGATCGGATCCGAAAAGATGGAATGAAACAGACGACCAAGCGCATATATCCCCGCCGCGCCGTTGGCCTAGGCCCGGGGTGGTATCATCCACACCTTCCGGCGACGGGGACCTGCACTTGGTGCCTTTTGTTCGGTTCTTAGAGACCGATTCGTTTTCCCGAAACAGGCGTGTAGGCCCCCGCCCCCCGGCGGGTAAAGGAACCTCCCTTACCCGGCCGGAAGGGGGAAAAAGGCCTAACTACTTGAGCCCGACGGCAGCGCCTTGCTCTTCGAGCTTGGCTTTGATCTGCTCGGCCTCTTCCTTCGAAACCTGTTCCTTGACCGTGGTGCCCGGAGCGTTGTCCACCAACTCCTTGGCTTCCTTCAGACCGAGGCTGGTGACTTCCCGGACGACCTTGATGACCTGGATCTTCTTATCGCCAACGCCTTCGAGGATCACGTCGAACTCGGTCTGCTCCTCGGCGGCCTCTTCGGCTCCACCGGCAGCACCCGGCACGGCCCCGGCGACCGGAGCTGCGGCCACCGCGGTGACGTTGAACTTGTCCTTAAAAGCCTCCACGAACTCCGACAACTCGAGAACGGTCATGTTACCAATGGTCTCGAGAAGCTCCTCGTGATTCACAGCCATGATGCAGAACCCTCCTTAACTCTCCCGGTCAAAGCCGGCACTCTAGAAAAAAGACAGTCTTTTGTTTCCGATATCTGGGGGCGGAACCTAGTCTTCCCCACCTTCCTTTTGTTCCTGCAAAGCCTTCATCAGCCCCATCGTCTCTTGGAGCTTTGCCTCCAGGGCACCAGCCAAGGCGGCCATGGGTGCTTCCAGCGCTCCCGCCAACATGGCCAGCAGTTGATCCCTCGGAGGCAGCTTGGCGAGCCGTTCGATCTGAGCGGCGTCAAGCAATGCCTTGTCCAAGACGGCCACCTTAAACGCCGGACGGTCGTCGTGGTCTTTGGCGAAGTCGGAGATGGTCCTTGCAGCCTCCACCGGACCTGAATGCCCCAGGACCACACCTGTTGGCCCTGTCAGCCAATCGGAGAGATCCGGCAGCTCCATCCCTTCCAGAGCCCGGAGGAGGAGGCGGTTTTTGACTACGAGGTACTCGGCCCCGTTCTTTTTAAGCTCGGCACGGAGGACCGTCATGGACTTCACGTCCAAGCCGGTGAAATCCGTGAGGAAGATCGCGGGAGACTCCTGGAGTCGCTCCCGAAAACCCTCGACGAAGCCCTCCTTATCGGTGCGTTTCATCAGGCGCTCCGTCGGTAGAGGTTAGGATCGATGGCAACGCCGGGACCCATCGTGCTCGAGATACTTACACCTCTCACGTAGGTACCCTTAGCCGAAGCCGGACGGGCCCGAATGATGGAATCCATGAAGGCCTCCAGGTTGTCCCGGAGTTTCTCCACCTCAAATGAGACCCGGCCGATGGGAGCGTGAACGTTCCCCGTCCGGTCCACTCGGTACTCGATTTTCCCGGCCTTGATCTCGGTAACGGCTTTGCCGATGTCGAAGGTGACCGTGCCCGCTTTCGGGGTCGGCATCAGCCCTCTCGGGCCGAGGATTCGGCCCAGCGGGCCTACCTTCCCCATCATGTCGGGCGTGGCGACCGCTACATCAAAATCCACCCAGCCCTGTTGGATCTTGTCCAAAAACTCGATCCCGACGAAATCCGCCCCGGCCTCCTGAGCTTCCTTCTCCTTCTCACCCTGGGCAATGACCAAGACCCGGACTTCCTTCCCGGTGCCGTGGGGCAGGGAAACCGTGCCCCGGACCACTTGGTCCGCTTGCCTCGGGTCGACACCCAACCGGGCCGCCACCTCGACGGTCTCGTCGAATTTGGCGAAGGAGAGGTCCTTTACGGCCTGTAGTGCGTCCTGAGGGGGTAGCTTATCGCCGACAGTCAGAGTGGACTTGGCGTCTTTGTAACGCTTTCCGCGTTTTGGCATAGTTCTCGAGCCGGCTTGTCTCGCCCTCCCACCCTTGGCGGCTCACAACGGGTGGTTCTCCGGGCTTTGGTTGTTGGTGCCGCTAGCTTCGGACGATTCCCTCGTTCCTCCGCGTTGCTACGATCCCTGCGGGATCGAGAGTCACTCGGAAAACGATCCGAGCGTGCGGCACCTCCATCTTTTTCTACCTTCTGCCTCGCTCAGGCGAACGCCCGAGCGCGGCGCCCCACCTCCCTTTTTGTCCCTACTTATCGACCTCGATGCCCATGGACCGAGCGGTTCCGGCCAACATCTTCACCGCCGAATCCATGTCGTTGGTGTTGAGATCCGGCATCTTCAGCTCGGCGATTTCCTCCAGCTGAGCCCGGGTCACCTTCCCGACCTTCTCGACGTTCGGCTCACCGGACGCCTTGGCCAGGCCAGCAGCCTTCTTGATCAGGAACGAGGCCGGCGGCGTCTTGGTGATGAAGGAGAAGCTCCGATCGCCGTAGACCGTGATCTCCACCGGGGTGATAACACCCTGCTGAGTCTGGGTCTTCGCGTTGAACTGCTTACAAAACTCCATGATGTTCACGCCGTGCTGGCCCAACGCAGGGCCCACCGGCGGTGCCGGGTTTGCTTGACCGCCCGGAACGTGGAGTTTGATGAATCCGATGACCTTTTTCGCCATTCTTCTGCGCCGTCTCCGGCCCTCAGTATCCCTTTAGCTGGGTGAAGTCGAGCTCGACGGAAGTCGGCCTTCCGAAAAGCGAAACCTCGACCTTCACCTTCCCCTTATCCCGATAGATCTCCTGCACCGTGCCGCTGAAGTCGGTGAACGGCCCCGAGGTGATTTCTACGACCTGATTGACGTAGAAGGGAATCTCCTCGTGGGACTCTTCCTCCGACTCTACCTCGATGCCGAGGATCTTGTTGATCTCATCTTCCCTCAGGGGCTGGGGAGCTTTCCCCGAACCCACAAACTTGATTACGCCCTGAATGTTGTTGATGACATGCATGGTCCTGTCGTTGAGGACCATGGCCACCAACACGTAACCCGGATAAATCCGCCGGGTTACAGTCACTCTTTTTCCGTTCCGGATCTCCACGACATCCTGGGTCGGAACGATGGCGTTCTGAATCTCTTTGTCCTCCAGCTCCTCCCCGGGCTCCTCAACGATCTTGCGCTCAATGAGCTTCAGAACCTTGTTCTCGTGCCCCGAGTAGGTCTGGATGGCGTACCACCGGATCCCTTCCATCAGGCTCGAGGCCCTTTCATGCCCCAAACACCCGGAGGATCAGGTTGACCACGGTCCTCGAGGCCACGTCCATCACCCAGATGATGAGAGAGACGGCGATCGAGAACGCGATGATGACAAAAGTCGCGTTCTTGAGCTGCTCATAGTCGGGCCATGTCACCCGCCCGAGCTCGGCCCACGACTCCTCGAGAAAGGTCTTCGTATCCGCGATCTTCTGGATCATTGGAATCGGACCCGGTTACTTGGTTTCTTTGTGGACCGTATGCGTACGGCACCGGGGGCAGAACTTCTTGTATTCCACCCGGCCCGGATGCAGACGCTTGTTTTTGGTCTGGTTGTAGTTCCTCTCCTCACACTTCGTGCAGGCGAGGATGATCTTGTCCCGGGGCATAACAGGGCCTCTGCTTCGTTACTCGATGATCTCGGTGACGACGCCGGCGCCCACCGTCCGGCCACCCTCTCGGATGGCGAACCGCAGCTCCGGATCCATGGCGATGGGGCCAATCAGCTCCACTTCCATCTGCACGTTGTCACCAGGCATCACCATCTCCACGCCCTCCGGAAGCTGCGC
>JANQDZ010000095.1 GCA_028278645.1 Longimicrobiales bacterium
GAGGGGAATCTTGTTCTCCGCCGCTGCCGCTCTTGCCACAGCCATGGAGACCGAGAGGATAGCGTTCGCTCCCAAGCGTCCTTTGTTCGGGGTCCCGTCCAAGTCGATGAGGGTCCGATCGATATCCAGTTGCTCCCGAGCCTCGAATCCCCGCACGGCGTCGCGAATCTCACCGTTGACGTAGTCCACTGCCTTCAGGACGCCCTTACCCAGGAACCGACTCGGATCCTTGTCCCTCAGCTCGACCGCCTCGTGCTCCCCGGTGGATGCGCCACTGGGTACAGCGGCCCGCCCCATGGCGCCGGTCTCGAGGATGACTTCCGCCTCCACAGTGGGATTACCACGGGAGTCCAGAACCTCACGACCTCGGATATCCACAATTGCTGACACGTTCGTTTCCTCTCTTCAATGAATGTGTGAAAACCCTCACCTGACGCCCAGGAAGCTCCTCTATCCCCCGAGGGTTTTTGCTGGTCCCCCGGCAGGATCACCCTCTTCCTCTGTTTTCTCACCCTTCAGCGCGGCAATCGCATGCCATGACGCTTTCAGAAGCCGGTTCCGGTCCCGGATCGTGGCTCCCTCCGTCGGAATCGGGGGCCCGATCCTCAGCGTGATAACCCCTTTTCTGACCCGAAAACTCCCCTTGGGCATGATCCCCCGGCTCCCGACAATGGCCACTGGGACCAGAGGGACTTGACCCTGAACGGCGAGAACGAATGCGCCCTTCTTGAAGGGTTGGAGTTTCCCGTCGGGGGACCGTGTCCCCTCCGGAAAGAGAACCATGGTGAGCTTGTCCTCATGGACCTCTCGCCAGGCTTGGTCCAGAGACGCGATGGCGGCTTCCCGGTTGCCGCGGTCAACCGAGACGTGACCGCATGACTTCCACGCTTTCCCAAAAATGGGGATCTCCCCGAGCTCCTTTTTGGCAACGAAGCGATACCGGACCGGGAGATGAGCCGCCAAAGCAAACACGTCGAACCAGGACTGGTGGTTGGACACGACGATCTGCGGCTCTTCCGTCTGGAGATTTTCCAGACCTTCGATAGTCACGGAGATCCCGGCGGCCTTGAGAAGGACCTCTCCCCAGCGCCGAGCGGCCCTGTCACAGGCGCAGTGGAGATTCTTCCTCCAGAAGTGGGCCCGGAGGACCGTCGTACCGGCATAGTAGAAAGTCGCGAAGAAGCCGACGAAAAGAACCCAGAAGGTCCGAATCAAACCCCCTCCTCACCAGAAACATGGTCGAAGCCAGAAAAATGGTCGAAGCCCTTCTTCCGCGGCGCTTCAGCAACCCGGCCGGCCGATTCCAGGTGGACTCCCTCTCCCTCCATGGCCCGTCCCACCCTGGTCAAGGGAATCCCGAAAGAATCCTCGAACGACTCCGTCAAATCATCAAGGGCTCCTGGAGGAGCGGAAAAACAGAGCTCATAGTCCTCTCCACCGGTCAACGCCAGTTGGATCGACTGCTCCCGCGACACCGGAGCCTCCTCCAGGGCAGGATGAACGGGCACGTCTTCCACCCGGATTTGGATCGCCACACCTCCTGCAGCGGCCAGGTGGCCGCAATCCCCTATGAGACCATCGGACAGATCTATGAGGCCTCGGATTCCCCTGCGCTCCGCCAACCACCTCGCCTCCCGGATTCGGGGCCGGGGTCGGGCGAAAGCCTCCCTGATAGGACCGGCGGGAGTACCACCGCGCTCCCAAACGGACACCGCAGCAGCGCTCGCCCCCAGCCAACCGGTAACCCATACCTCGTCCCGTACCTTCGTCCCGGTCCGCAGCTTCGGAGAATCGGAACGTCCGATGGCCACGACGCTGAGCATCAACGGGCCGGGCGACCTGGACAGATCCCCTCCAAGGATCCCGACCCCTTCCCTCTCGCTGGCCTCCCTCGCCCCGCCCTGGAGTAGGACCGCTTCGGTCCCTGCGGTGGCCGGATCGAGGGTCATGGAGAGGAGGATGCCCAGCGGCTCAGCCGCCATGGCGGCCAGGTCGCTCAGGGCTGCCGAAGCCGCTCGATAGCCAACTTCTGGGAGGGTGATCCAATCCCGTTGGAAATGGACGCCTTCCACCAGCAGGTCGGCGCTGAGGACCACACCCCCGTCCAGGACGGTACAGTCGTCCCCTGGCCCTACCTGAACACCTTCCGTCAGGTCCTCGCTGGGGCCCAACAACCGGCGGATCAAATCGAACTCTCCACCGATCCCCATGGGAACCTTCGCCAACGGATCGTCGGACCCTCCCTTTCTTGCACCGGGGACCCTAGCCGACTCTTCCTTCGACCGTCCCATTCTTCTACGGGGCCATTCTCATCGGGCCGGATCCTGGTCAAAGAGAATGAAGGGAAAACCCAAGTCCGAGTCCCCATCTCCCTCTTCCTGAAGGGCGCCCGGCATGGCTTCCACGACGTCTTCCGGGGTGAGGCTCACCCCCAACCCCGTCCGAACGGCTGCGCGGCCCGACGTGTGGAGACCCAGGCACGCGGCTTCGTGGGGTGAAGAGCCCTGGGCCAGGAAAGCGGAGACGACCCCGGACAACACGTCTCCCATCCCAGCGGCGGCCAGGTCGGAGTTCCCCACCGTATCTACGTAGAAGCGGGAGTCGGGGGTGGCGACCAGGGACGGCATCCCTTTCAGCAACACCGCACACCCGGATTCGGAAGCGAGGGCACCGGCCACCCGGGGACGCTGCCGCGTGACCTCCTTGGACTCCAGTCGGGTCAGCCGTGCCATCTCCCCGGGGTGGGGCGTGACGATCACGTCCATGGCCTCCCCGCAAGCTTCGAGGGAAGGTCCGATCCCCGCCGCGACCAGATTCAGGGCGTCCGCGTCCAGAAGGATCGGCATCCCGGCTCCCGACTCCAGCAGCTCCCGCAAGACCCGGCCGGCGTCCTCCCCGGTGCCCAAGCCGGGTCCTACACCCAGCGCACGGGAAGATTCAACGGCCTCCCTCATTGCCGACGAGTCCGTCGAATCGACGTAGACCGCATCCGGAACCGCTTCCTGTATGATCCCTCTGTTCTCGGGAGGGGAGGCGATACGGAGGAATCCCACGCCGGTCCTGAGGGCTGCCCGAGCAGCCAGGATCGCCGCACCAGCCATTCCGGATCTTCCCGCCACCAGGAGGAGGGCCCCCACGGCGTTCTTATGGGTGTCGGGATCCCGCCGGGGGAGCCTCCTACTGATCCAGCCAGGGGTGATGAGCGTCCCCGGGAAGGAGTCATCGGCTACCGGGGGAAACCCGATCTCTACCACCACCAGTCGACCCACCAGACGGCGGCCAGGGTGCATGAGGGTACCCAGCTTTGCGCCGCCAAAAGCTACTGTCACCTCCGCTACAGCGGCGTCCCCTGTTACAGCACCCGAGTCACCATCTACGCCGGACGGGATGTCCAGGGCAAAAACGGGAGCCTCCGCACGGTTCATTCCCCTTATGACGAAGGCTTGGCGTTCCCTCGGCGCACCTGTGATGCCCGTCCCCAGCACCCCGTCAACAATCACGTCGGCCGCCGCCAGTTCTCCCTCCAGGCGGGTAAACTCCCCTCCAAAATCCGAGTCGTGGAGGGTGCGGATGCCCCAGCCGTGGAGGAGGCCTTCGTCCTCCGTCCGGTCCCCGACGAGTATCGCCGTCACCCGCCGGCCCCATGCGGCCAGGTTCCTCAGGAGAACCAGCGCATCTCCGCCGTTGTTCCCGGTTCCCACAAGGGCCGTCACCTGCCCGAGAGGATAGAGCTTCTGCAGGACCATGGCCGCGGAACGGCCGGCATTTTCCATCAGGGTTGGTTGAGGCACGCCGAGGTCATCGATGGCGAATCGGTCGAACTCGGCGCTCTCGGTTCCGGTAGGGGCCCCGACGAGAGCCCGTCCGAACGGACGAATCTTGTGGTTGCTAGACGTAGTCATCGGGTTCCCCCGAGTGGAGGGAGGATGGGTCCGCTGATCCTGAACGAGCTCCGGAAGTCCCGTGAGGGACCGGGAGCCCAGGAGGGAGATTACTTGTAGCTCTGACCGATGGTCCGGCCGAACGTGATCTCCCCGTTGTCGATGCGGATGTTAAACCCGCATTCGGGGTTCGAGCACACCCAGGCTTTGTACCGGATTGGGGCCCCGTCTCGTCCATAATCCGAGAGGGGAATGAGGATCCCGTCTTCACACTTCTTGCACTTTGGATACCCGTTCACTTCCACCATGATCAACCCTTCCCAACAGCAGGCAGGTCATTGAGCTCCACCGGGATCGCGGGCGGGGAGCTCCTTTTCGAGTACCCTTGGTTCAGAACCTCCCTCCCCAAGGGTAGTCTCGCTCGAAGGCCTCTTCAAAATCGAAGAGGCCCTGAAAGTCGTCCATCGAATCCTCGTCCCTCTTGATGAGGACCCCGCACTCCACCATGGAGAACACGATCTCACCCAGATCTTCGGTGTCGTGAATGCCCCAGTGGGCCAGGACAGTGCGGGCCATGGGCCCATACTGTCTCAGCGCCAGGTCCCGGACCCCATGGGCCAGTTCCTCCCCCGAGATATGCCGGGGCTGGTCCAGCTCCGCCAGGACAGAATGGAGAGCGGATAACAGGAAGAGGTAAGCCTTCCCGTGAAACCGCGGGTTTCGATCCCTTAGCTGGGCCAGGATCCCTTCGGCGAGTTGCAGGTCCGTCATGCCTCGAAGATTACCTTCTTCCGTTTAGCACGCCAGCCTCGTATCACACCAACGCGGCGAAATCCTCATAGAGCGGATAGGCCTGACAGAGCTCCGTTACCTCTCCCCGGACACCCTGGATTAGATCTGTGTCGGCGGAAGCATCGAGGACCCGGACGATCCAATCGGCTATCTGAGCCATTTCTGCTTCGGTCATCCCTCGGGACGTCAGGGCCGGTGTACCAATCCGGAGCCCCGAGGTCACGAAGGGAGACCGAGTCTCCCCGGGAACGGTGTTCTTGTTGACCGTAATCCCAGCCTCCTCCAGGGCGTGCTCTGCGTCCTTCCCTGACAGGTCGGGATGGCTTGGCCGGAGATCCACGAGCAGAAGGTGGTTGTCGGTCCCGTCGCTCACCAACTTCAGGCCCCGCTCCATCAGACCATCGGCCAGAGCGGCAGCGTTGGCTACCACCTCTTGTGTGTAGTTCAGGAAGTCCGGTTTGAGTGCTTCATGGAACGCTACCGCCTTCGCGGCGATGACGTGCATGAGTGGTCCACCCTGGGTCCCGGGGAAAACGGCTTTATCGATAACCTTGGCGTGCTCTTCCTTACAGAGGATCAGCCCCCCCCGCGGTCCTCGGAGGGTCTTGTGCGTAGTGGTGGTCACCACATCCGCGAAAGGTACCGGGGTCGGGTGCACGCCCGTTGCCACCAGGCCGGCGATGTGAGCCATATCCACCAGAAGGATCGCACCAACTTCTTTGGCCACATCTGAGAAGGCTTCGAAGTCGATTATTCTGGGATAGGCGCTCGCGCCGGCAATGATGAGCTTGGGCTTCTCCTCGAGAGCCTGGTCCCTGAGGGCGTCATAGTCGATCCGTCCGTCCGAATCCCCCACGCCGTAAGCCCCCACTTCGAACATGGTCCCGCTGAAGTTCACCGGTGAGCCGTGGGTCAGGTGTCCCCCATGGCTCAGGTTCATCCCGAGAATCCGGTCTCCGGCGTCGAGGAACGCCAGGAAGGCCGCCATATTCGCCTGGGCTCCAGCGTGGGGTTGCACGTTTGCGTGATCAGCTTGGAAGAGTTCCTTCGCCCGTTCCCGGGCCAGGTCCTCGACCACGTCCACGTGCTCGCACCCACCATAGTACCGCTTGCTGGGGAGTCCCTCCGCGTACTTGTTCGTCAGAACCGTCCCCATGGCCTCCAAAACGGCCGGAGAGACAAAGTTCTCGCTGGCTATGAGCTCCAACTGGGAGGCCTGGCGCCCGGCCTCGGACTTCACGGCGTTGTAGACGGCTAAATCGGAGTCCTTCAGATATTCCAACATGGATTCAACTCGCTTGTCCCGTTTATGCCTTCCGGCTGCCAAGATCCTGGGGGATCCTGACAGCCGGAGGCGTCACGGTGGTAAATGACTTTTCGACTTCCCAGGAAGCCGGTGGTTTAGAACTCCAGCGACCCGAGCTCCGTTCTGTGCAGGTACCCAACCTCGTCCATACGCTGTTCTGCGACCTTATCGGACGCCTCTGCGGTGGTCATCCCCTCGGACTCGGCCAGCTCCAGAATCCGGAGAAGGGTGTTATAAATCTCTCCGGCTTTTCTCAAGCTCCGCTCGGCGGGCCAGCCCTCGATCTCAGCGTAGACGTTGATGAGGCCACCGGCGTTGACGAGATAGTCCGGCCCGTAAAGGATCCCCTTGTCCTCGACCTCCTGAGCGTGCCGGGGCTCGGCCAGCTGGTTGTTCGCTCCGCCGACGACGATTTCCACGTCCAGGACCTTGAGTGTGTCGTCGTTGAGAATCGCTCCCAGGGCGCAAGGCGCGAACACATCCGCTTTCACGGCATAGATCTCTTCGGGACCAACAGCCTTGGCTCCGAATTCCTTCACTACCACGTCTACCTTCTCTTGATCGATATCTGTGACGGTGAGTTGAGCACCCTCTTCCGCAAGGTCCTGGCAGAGGAAATAACCCACGTGGCCGCACCCCTGGACCGTAACGTGCTTCCCGGCAAGGGAGTCGTCCCCGTATTTGTGAAGGGCGGCGGCCTTCATTCCCTGGTAGACGCCATAGGCCGTCACGGGGGACGGGTCGCCGGACTTGCCCATGAGCCCGACGACATGGTCGGTTTCCATGTGGACGAAGTCCATGTCGGCGGGGGAGGTCCCAACGTCTTCGGCGGTGATATAACGACCGGCCAGCGACTCAACCGCCCTCCCGTGGGCCCGGAAAATCATCTCCCGGTCGCGTGTGTTTGGATCACCGATGATCACGGACTTCCCGCCGCCCAGGTTCAATCCTGCCAGAGCCGATTTGTAGGTCATCCCCCGGGCGAGCCGAAGGGCATCCTCGATGGCCTCTCCATCCGACGCGTAGTTCCAAAAACGGGTTCCGCCCAAAGCAGGGCCCAACGTGGTGTTATGGATTGCGATGATCCCCTTGTAGCCAATGCGGGGCTCGTTCCAGAGCACCAGCTGTTCGTGCTCCCGCTGACACATCCTCTCAAAAATCTCCATTCCGCCATCCTCCCGGTCTTGGAATTGGTTTGTCGTTCTTATTAAGCCTTCACGCTGGTGCTCGCTCCGACTGACTCCCGGGCGATCACAAGCTTCATAATCTCATTGGTTCCTTCATAAATCTCAGTGCCCTTCGCGTCCCGCAAAAGGCGTTCCACCGGATAATGCCGCATGTATCCATAGCCACCAAAGATCTGTACAGCTTCGTCTGCGGTCCAGACCGCGGCCTCCGAAGCCGTCAGCTTGGCCATGGCCGCCAAAGACCCGGCAGAGAGGGATTCTGGATCGGCTTTCCCGTCCAGAGCCGCGGCCGCCGAAAAGGTCAGGGCCCTGGCACCTGCAATGCGCGTGGTCATCTCCGCCAACTTGAACCTGGTCGCCTGGAACTCGGACAGCTTCCGGCCGAACTGTACCCGCTCCTCCGCGTAATCTCGGGCATGTTCGTAGGCAGCTCGGGTGATCCCCGTGGCTTGGGCTGCAATCCCCAACCGCCCTACCTCCAGAGCTTCCATGGCATAGGTGAACCCGGCCCCTTCGTCTCCCAGCAGAGCCCCGTCCTCCAGGGGCATCTCATCAAACAGGAGCTCCACCGTTTCCGAGGCAGAGAGCCCCATGGTAATCTCCCGTTTCCCTACCTGATAGGTGTGAAGGTCGGGATCCAGGAGAAAGGCGCTGATCCTCCCCTCGGCCCCCTCCCTGGCGAACAGAACGATTAGGCCACTCCTGGCACCGTTTGTGACCCATTTTTTCCTGCCGCTGAGACTCCTTTCGTCCCCGTTTTGTTGCCAGGACGTGGTCAGGGATCTGGCATCGCTCCCGGCTTCCGGCTCCGAGAGGGCAAAGGCGCCCACGATCTCCCCGGTGGCCAGGCGGGGGAGGTATCTGTCCTTCTGTTCCGTCGAACCATGCTTGACCAGGAGCCCGGTCACCGGTCCAGAATGGATGGCTACACCGAGGGCCACGCCAGCGTCCCCCCAAGCCAACTCTTCCAGGACCAGGAGGTAGGTGATCAGATCAAAACCCAGCCCGCCGAACTCCTCGGGGACACGCATCCCCATGAACCCCAGCTCCCCCAGCTTGAGGAAGATCTCCGGGTCCACGGTCCGCTGGGCGTCCCACTCCGGTGCGTAGGGGCGAAGCTCGCCCTCGGCGAACTCCCGGGCCAGAGCCCGAATCTCGACCTGCTCTTCCGTAAGGTGGAACGACACCGTGTCAGCCCCCGATCGGGTAATCAGCGAGCGTGGTCGAAGAACCCCTGGCCGGACTTCCGCCCCAACCACCCGGCCGCCACATACTTCCTGAGGAGGGGACAGGGACGATAACGGTCGTCGCCGATGTCCCGATGGAGCACTTCGAGAATGCTCAGACACACGTCCAAACCGATCAGGTCGGCCAGGGCCAGGGGACCCATGGGATGGGCCATTCCGAGCTTCATCACCGTATCGATGGCCTCCGCTTCCGCCACGCCTTCCATGAGGGCGAAGATCGCCTCGTTGATCATCGGCATGAGGACCCGATTTGACACGAAGCCCGGAAAGTCATTGACCTCAACCGGGGTCTTCCCCAGCTCCACCGAGAGGTCCATCACCGTTTGGGTGGTGGCATCGTCCGTAGCCAAACCCCTGATCACTTCCACCAGCTTCATCATGGGCACCGGGTTCATGAAGTGCATGCCGATGACCTTCTTCGGCCGGTTGGTGAACGCGGCGATCTCAGTGATGGAGATTGAGGAGGTGTTCGTGGCCAGAATGGCGTCCTCCGGGGCCTTTTCATCCAGCTCGGAGAAGATGCTCTCCTTCAGTTCCAGCTTTTCCGGCACCGCCTCGACGATCAGCTGGGCCTCACTGACGGCTTCCTCGATGGACGTGGCGGTGGAGATCCGTCCCAGCGCCTCTTCTTTCTCCCCTGCGCTGATGATCTCCTTCTTTACCTGTCGATCCATGTTCTTGAAGATCGTGCCTAGGGCCCGCTCCAGCAGGTCCTGGTTCATGTCCACCAGGGTGACGGTCCGGCCGGCTTGAGCGCACACATGAGCGATGCCGTTTCCCATGGTTCCGCCGCCGAGTACAGTGATTCGCTCTACGGTCATTTTTTTCTCCCGAGTTCCCGACGACCCGGGCCGGGACTTCCAAGCCCGGGATGAGTCTTCATCCCTCTCCCGATAGGTGGAGGGGCCGAGTTTCTATCGCACGTTTTCCGGGCATGAGCCAGGAGGTATTCCACAGAACCAACGCCGCAAGGGCAAGGACCAGAGTAGACAGAACCGATCCCTCAGGACCAAAAGCTCCCCCGCTCAACCAGTCTGGGCCGGTGAGGACCGGTTCCATGGCTGGCGTGTCCACTGTATCCTCCCAGCCTCCGTGTACAGCACCTTCGATCCCTATGGCCCAGAAAAAACCTCGGGCGCGTCGAGCGCCCGAGGTTCGGTCAGGCCAAGTCCACCGACAAGGCCACTGCGTTTCCGCCGCCTAGGCAGAGGCCGGCTACTCCGGTGGCCTCCCCTCGGTCTTTCATCGCATAAAGGAGCGTAACCAATACCCTTGCGCCCGAAGCTCCGATGGGATGCCCAAGGGCCACCGCTCCGCCGTTTACGTTCACGAGAGCGGGGTCGATCCCGAGTTCCTTGATGTCCGCGAGGGCCTGGACCGCAAAAGCCTCGTTCAGCTCATAGAGACCGTAGTCACCAACAGCCTTCCCATCTTTTTCAGCCAGCTTCTGGACAGCATCGATGGGTGCGAAGAACAGATCCTGGGGCTCGGTCGATCCCACCGCGTAGTTGCTCACCGACGCCATGATCGGTAGGCCATGAGCCTCCGCGAAGGCCTGGGAGGCCACCACGAGGGACGCTGCGCCGTCGTTCAGGCCGGGAGCGTTTCCAGCCGTGACCACCAGGTTCTCGATTTCCTCGGGCGCGTCCTTAGGGAAAGCCGGACGAAGCTTCGCAAGCGATTCGAGGTTCGTGTCCTTTCGCGGGCTTTCGTCGGTGTCCACGACATTCACGCCCTTCCGGTGTTTGACCTCAACCGGGAGAATCTCGTCGGTGAACTTCCCTCCTTCGATGGCCGCCACGGCTTTCATATGGGAGTTGTACGCGAACTCATCGGCTTCTTCCCGCGTAATTCCGGCTTTGTCCGCGGTGTATTCCGCATGGCCGCCCATGTGACAGTTTCCGAATGAACACCAGAGGCCGTCGTAGATGAGTCCGTCCTGGACCGGTTGGTCCCCGAACTTCACCCCGCCCCGGTAGTTTCTGAGATAAAAAGGCACGTTCGACATGGACTCGAACCCGCCCGCAACGGCGACCTGGATATCCCCCGCCTTGATGGCTTGGGATGCCAGCATCACGGCCTTCAAACCAGACCCACAGACCTTGTTGATCGTGATGGCAGGAACGGATGCCGGGAGCCCGCCCCGGATTGCTGCCTGCCTGGCAGGAGCCTGGCCACCGCCGGCCCCCACTACGTTCCCCATGATGACGTCGTCGACCGCCCCGGGCTCGATCCCCGCCCTCTTCACAGCTTCCTGAACCGCCAGAGCTCCCAGCTGCGTAGCCGGAAGGGTCGAGAGCCCGCCGAGAAACCGCCCGATGGGCGTCCGAACGCCCGAGAGAATTACTGGGGTCCGCTCTTTATCCGTCATGGGTCCACACACTCCCTGTTTCAGGTTATCGCCGACCCTCCGGAAAATACGAGCCGGAGAGGGCGGTAAAGATACGCCCATCTCCGCCCACAGGCACGTCCGGGAAGGACACCAATACGGAGAGGTTACCTAAGGAAGAAGTCGGAGCTTTTCGCTGTCCGGATCCAGGGCTCCCCACGGGGTCCGGGTGTCGTGCTGGAAGATGAGGGTCCACCCCTCGTCTCGCGCCTTCTGGAGGACCGACCTTTTGGTTTCCAAGGTCACGAGGGGTTCCAGGTCGTACCCCATGATCCACGGGAGGGGCAGGTGGGCTGCGGTAGGGCAGAGGTCGGCAAGGAAGAGGGCACTCTCCCCCCCGCTCTCGAGGAGTACCGACTGGTGAAAAGGTGTGTGTCCCGGGGTCGGAAGGAGCCGGACGCCCTCCAGGAGCTCGGTCGGTCCTTCCACGGTGTCCACCAAATCCGCCTCCACCAGCGGGCCGAAGTTCTTGGCCATATAGGAAGCCCGGACCCTTTCGCTGGGAGAGGCGGCGAACTCCAACTCCCCTCTTTGCATCACGTACCGGGCCTTGGGGAAAGCCGGGATAGGGACCCCATCCGATCCGAGAACCATGTTCCCACCGGCATGATCGAAGTGGAGATGGGTACTCACCACCAGGTCAACGTCCTCGACCTCGAACCCTGCGGATCGAAGGGCGTTTTCCAACCGGGTGGGATCGCCGTGGTTATCCACTCCGTAGATGTCTCTGAACTTCTCCGATTCTTTGTTTCCGATCCCTGTGTCCACCAATACAAGTGCGTTCGGAGCCTCCACCAACAGGCACCGGAGAGCCAGCGGGATCCGGTGCCGACTATCGGGGGGTATCTCCTTCTCCCAGAGAGGACGGGGCACCACCCCGAACATGGCGCCACCATCCAGCCACTGGATCCCGGCTTCCAGAGCATGGACCCGCATTCCCCCTACCTCGAGGGTCCTGAAAAATGGCAGGTCGGCGGCCACGACCCAATTCGACTTGGTCACGATCTTCCCTTCCGGCTGAGAAAGAGTTGAAGGGTGGTAAGGTCATGGATGCCCAGGGCTCGGGCTTCGTCAAGGAGTCTGAGCAGGATGCGGGCTGTGGCCAAGGCGTCGCCGTAGGCCCGGTGGCGAAGATGAATGGGAATCCCGAGGTGGGTTGCCAGAGAGTCCAGGTTCCGCCTTCTCAGACCCGGGACAAGACGGCGGGCCAGCTGCACAGTGCAGAGGCGGGGTCCCTGGGGCACAAAACCGATGGAATCACCCAGTTGGGCACTGACGAAGCTCCAGTCGAAGGCTGCGTTGTGGGCCACAAAAACCCGACCCTCCAGCGAGTCGAAAAAATCTCCTGCTACGTCCTCGAAATATGGAGCCCCTCGAACCATCTCGTCGGTGATGCCGGTCAGCTCGGAGATACGAGGCGGGATGCTCCGACCCGGGTTTATGAGAGTTTGGAAGTCCTCCTCGATCACGCCATCCCGGACCTCCACCACCGCGATCTCCGTAATCCTATGCCCTCTTCCCGGGGATCCTCCGGTGGTCTCAACGTCGACCACCGCGAAGGAGAGCCGGTCCAGCTCGTCATCGAGTGAGGGAGGTTGGCCAGCAAGGGACCAGCATCCACTCCCATCGACCTGGAACCGGGGATCGGAGCCCAGAAGGGAGAACACGGCCGCCGAAGCCGCACCGGCGTTGCCCGAGAGGCCTAGAACCTCCCGGGCCAAATCCAGCGTATGGACTTCTCCGGCCTGCAAGAGGGTAACCGCACGCCTGATCAGGGAAGGTTCGTCGCTCAAGCTGAGGGATCCGAAGAAGGGTTAGAGTCCAGGGATGGTAGGCGCCGGAGGGCCCGGGACAAAGTGATAAACTCCTCGGGGGAGAACGTTTCCGGCCTCCGCCGTAAGTCAAATCCCGTCGTCTCCTCGAGACTCGCGAGTTGGTCCCGAGAAAAGCCTCCCGCCGGCTCCCCACGGAGAATCGTCTGGAACTGTTTCCTCCTTTGCTGAAACGCCACCCGCGTGAGGTCTCGGAGAGCCTCTTCTTCCTCGGGCCGCAACGGCTCTGGACGTTGAGGCACGATCCGGAGAACCACCGAGTCCACCGCGGGCCGGGGCCGAAAGGCTGACGCGGGCACTTTTGCGACCCGGGCAACAGCTGCCACGGATCGGATCCCTACCGTGAGAGCCCCAAAAGCGGAACTCCCGGGATCGGCCAGAACCCTCTCCCCGACCTCCTTTTGAACCATCAGGACAATCTCACGAGGTCTGGGACGACTGAGGAGATGGAAAATGATCGGAGAGGTGATGTTGTATGGGATGTTCCCAATGACCTTGAGATCCGAAGGCGTTTCGCAGAGGGAGGAAAGAGGGCACTGCAATATGTTCTGGTTAACAACCCGAACCTCCGGCGAATCCCCGTACTCGATCTCCAGGGCCCTAGCCAACTCTCGGTCCAGCTCCACCAGGATCAACGACCGGCATGCCCCGGCCAAATGACGGGTCAGCGCACCCCGCCCGGGCCCGATCTCCAACACCTCATCGTCCGGAGCAAGGTGGAGGGCTTCAGCGATCTTTCTCTGGAGATTCCCGTCGATCAGGAAGTTCTGGCCCAGGGACTTTTTTGGCCGTTGATGCACGCGACTTCGGCCCTTTCTTTCACACCCTGAGAGCGAGGGCGGTGATATCGTCGGCAGGCACGGAGGGGGTCGCTTCGTCGGCAGCACGGAAGAGGGCCTCGACAAGAGCCGCGGGATCACCTTCCCGCCCTTGGACCGCCAGGTCGAGGACCGCCTTTTCCCCACTCCCCCGCTCTTCCGAGGAAAGGGTGTCCGATAGGCCGTCCGTAAAAAGGAGCAATAGATCCTCCCCGGTGGCCCAGGACACGGTCTTTTCCGAATAGGAGTCAGGGCCGGCAATGCCTACGGGAGGGTCGGTGGCCACCAATCGATCGGAGGAGCCGTCGAGGTGAATGGAGAACGCATGGGGGTGCCCTGCATTCGCATACGTCAACGTGCGCTTCTTCGGATCCAGAATCCCATAAAACAGGGAGAGGTACATCTCGGTGGTTTCGAGCTCGTCGCGGAGAGCATCATCCAACTGCCGGAGGACCCCTGCCGGACGCCCCTTCTCCAGTGCGTAGATCGACGCAGCACTCATGGATAGGGCCATGATGAGGGCAGCGGGAAATCCGTGGGTCGAGACATCCCCAATCATGACCCCGATGCGGCCTTTGGTCAGGTGAAGGAGGTGAAAAAAGTCCCCGCCCACCTGCTCAGCCGGTTGAACCCTGGCCCCAACCTCCGCTCCTTCGAAGTGCTCCGCCACCGGGAGAAGCTTCATCTGGAGGTTATGGGCAAGCTCCATCTCCCTTGCCACCCTCTCCTGCGCCAGGCTTTCCCTGATCAGGCGGTGGTTTTCCAGGGCCGATCCGATCTGGCTCGCGATGGCCGCCAGAAGCTTCTGGTCGCTGGCGGTGAAGCGGCCTCCCGGCCGTCTCCCCAGGAGGTTGATGACACCTACCGTCCTCGGCTCCCCTGCTGGGGGTGTGTACCGGATGGGCACGCAGAGCCTCGATTCCGACGGCTCCTTCCGAGACGCGTGGTCGCCCGGCGCCGACCTCGGTTGGCCGAGGATCAGGGGTCGGCCTTCGCGGAAGACCTGCGCCACTACCGAGTCGGGATCGGAGACGGCTCGGGATCCCCTCAAACCCTCCTCTCCGACTGCGGCCACCGGTTCGAGGGTGTCGATGTCGGGCTCAAAAACCCAAAGTGATCCCTTTTTTGCGCCCAGGACGTCACACACCTCGCTGAGGATCACCTTTGCCGCCTGGTCCAGGCGCAGGAGAGACCCCAGGGTTTCGCTGATCGAGTAGAGAAGGTTGATCTCCTCGTACCGTTCGCTCAGCTCATAGGTAAAAAACCGGACCTCCTGAGAGAACTCGAAGGCCCGAACCACCAGCTTCGTCACGAGGTCGGCCAGGGAGTCTTCCCGCTCGTAGGGGCACCCCGAGAGCTCGAGCTTCAGGGGTGGGCCCTCTCTCGGGTGGAAGGTCCGTTGCACCGCACGTCCGAATCGATCAGCCGAACCTCCCGAGGGATCGGGCGGCGGCGGGGATTCATAGATCAGGCGCTCGCCCCGGGTGTCGTCGATCCCATACAGGCGGAACGTAATCGACAGTGCTTTTTCGAAGTCTCGGAGGGTCTGTTGAACGGGATCGGGGAGGGCGCGGAGAGGCGGTACGTCCGGGCTCATGCCCTGGCCCCACCGTCCACACACCCCTCCTCACGGTCGGGCGGGAGGCGGAGAACCAGGGTTACGCTGTTTCCGCGATCGTTGAAATACACCTCGTCCAAAAGCTTTCGCATGAGGAAAATCCCACGCCCCTCTGCCTTCAGGAGGTTCCCCGGCGTCGTTGGATCGGGGACCCGATAAGGATCGAAACCGCTTCCTTCGTCGGTCACCCTGGCCGTGATGGTAGTCCCTTGGAACGCCACTTCCACCTTTACCCGTTTGGACGGGTCCTGAGCGTTCCCGTAGAGCATGGCGTTGGCCAGCGCCTCGGACAGGCCCACCCGGAGGTTCAGGCGGAGACGCCTCGGGTCATCCCCACAACCGGAGCACTGCTCCATAACGAACTCTACTGCCTCCTCGATGGAGGCCAGATCGTTAGGGATATCGAGGATCAGGTCCGGTGCCATAAACAAAGAGCGATCTCTTCCGTCGAGAGTCTGATTCGGCGGGATCAGAGATCCTTCAGCGCAGCCTCGCGGGAATCAGCAATATGGAAGAGTGTGTCCAGCTTCGTGAGCTCGAACAGCGTCTTGAGGTCCTCGTTCAAATTCGCCAAACGAAGCTCACCACCCTGCTCCCGAACCTTCTTGGACAGACTCACCAAGACACCCAGGCCGGAGGAGTCGATGTAGCCGGTTTTTTCAAAGTCCACGACGAACTTCCGTTCGCCATTTTCCAGCTCTTCCAGGACCTTTTGCTTCAACTCCTGGCGGTTCCCTACGATGAGCTGGCCTTCCACGTCCACTACGAGTACGTCGCTGACCTTCTCGACCTGGAAACCCATTCGCCCTCCGTGGATAGGACCGCCCCGTCAATTTGGGCGGCAAAGCGAGAACAGAAAGACAAAAGACGATACTGGAATATAACCTATCAGGCCAGCAATTTCTCCTTCATGGCCTTCATAACCAACGGTGATACGAACGACGAAACGTCCCCTCCCAACATCGCGACTTCCCGGACAAGGGAGGCGGAGAGGAAGGACAACGCGGCATCGGGAGTCAGGAACACCGTCTCGACCTCTGGCCATAACTCCCGGTTCATTTGGGCCATCTGCATCTCGTACTCGAAATCGGACACCGCCCGAAGTCCTCGAATGATGCAGTGGGCACCCCTCTCCCGGGCGAAATCCATCAGAAGGCCCGAAAAACTCGTGCATTCGACCCGGTCGTTGTCCTTGTAGACCTCCCTAAGGAGTCCAACCCGCTCTTCCACCGAAAACATATGCTGCTTTGAATGGGTGGCCGTTTCCGCCACGGCCAGAAGGAGCCTGTCCGCCAGACGAAGCGTCCTTCGCGCTATGTCCTCGTGCCCAAGAGTCACCGGGTCGAACGACCCGGGATAGATGGCCAGTACTTCGTTGTGAGAGGAAGTCATTCTTCCCTTTTCAGCGTCGTGAGGGTCGTGTCCCCATATTGTCGGTGCCGAAGGCCAGGATTGGGAGGCATAGCCTCCGACGAACGATGCTCAACCCAGAGCTCTCGGGCAAACCCTTTCTCGGAGAAGGCGGCCAACAGCTTCGCTGCTGTACCGTGCTCGTACGGTGGATCAGCCAAAGCGACATCAAATTCGTCCGGTTCGAGTCGGCGGACAAAGGACATTGCGTCCCCTTGGACCACCCGGCACTCACCCCCTGCACCCAAGATATCGATGTTCGCCCGAAGAGTACCCAGGGCTTTCTTGGAGCGTTCCACGAATACGACCGACTCGGCTCCACGGCTCAAGGCCTCCAGCCCAAGGGCTCCGGATCCGGCGAAGAGGTCCAGGATCCTAGCGCCTTCCAGGACAGGTCCCAAGGCCGACATCCAAGCCTCCCTGACCCGGTCGGTGGTGGGCCGCACCCCCTTCCCGCGGAGGGCCTTTAAACGGTGCCCACGCCAGCGACCTGCAATGATCCTCATGGATCAACCGCGTCGTCCGAAGCTGCCGCGTCGGCCGGTCGGACGTCCTTGATATGAGCTTGTAACTTCCGCCGCCCCCTGTATTCGTTGTCCCTCAGCTGGAATACGACATCCAAGGGCCCGGACCCCAGGCCCTCCGCCGTTACCCTCCTGGCCAGGTGAAATCCGATGGCGTCCAACTGGGTCTGGTCCTGTTGCAGGATCATCTTGAGATGGTCGGTCCCCACGACCCAGGGGGACTTTGCCAATGAGACCCCCCTCGCCAAGAACGCCGGGCCCGGATTCCCGATCCCGTGAGGCCCCATATACTGGAGGTATCGATGCAGATCCCAATTCATCTCCTCCAGTCGGACCTCCACATCAGCGGGCAAGCGAGGGCTTAGATTCCTCCCCGCCAACTGGTTCCGGGCATGGGCGTTAAAAGCCTCCCGGAAGGCCGGTATTCGGTCCCGATGGACCTCCAATCCGGCTGCCTGGCGATGGCCCCCGTACTTCTCCAGCATCCTGTCACACGCCTTGATCCCATCCAGGATATGGTAGGTTGGGATCGACCGGGCACTCCCCCTCCCCCGATCTCCATCGAGGGCGATCAGGATCGTGGGCCGGTGGATCCTCTCGACCACCCTGGAGGCCACGATCCCCACCACACCGGGATGCCACCCGTCCCCCTCCAAGACAATGCCATAATCCCTCTCCGCCACGAACTCCCTCGAGAGGCGATCAAGCACTTCCTCCAAAGTCCGGCGGTCGGCTTCCTGCCGCTCCCGGTTGACCTCCTCCGCCAAACGAGCCAGACGCCGGGCCTCTTCCCAATCGTCCGTCACAAGGAGGTCCAAGCCGTCCCGCGGCTCCCCTAAACGGCCGAGAGCATTCAGCCGGGGAGCAACCCCAAACCCCACGTTCCCCGCCGAGATTGCCTCCTGCCGGAACCCGGCCTGATCCAGGAGCGCCCTCAACCCCGGAGTTCCTGTCTGCCCGAGGGCCCTGAGGCCGAACCTGGCCAGGATTCGGTTTTCCCCCTTCAGAGGAACCAGGTCGGCCACCGTGGCCATCCCCACCAGGGCCAGATAGGGGTGGAGCTCCCGTTCATCTATCCCCAGGGCCGCCGCCAAACCCTGGCAGAGTTTGAAGGCCACCCCGGTTCCACAGAGGTGACGGTTGGGATACTCACTGTCGGCCCTTGCAGGATTCAGGACAGCAAGAGCATCGGGGAGCGTTTCCCCCGGGGCGTGATGGTCGGTCACGATCACATCGAGACCCAACTCTTTCGCCCGGCTCACCGCGTCGTGCGCCAGGATGCCGCAGTCCACCGTCACCAAGAGTGAAGCACTGCGGTCCCGGGCCACGGCCAATCCCGCCGGGCCCAGGTCATACCCGTCACGCTGTCGGTGGGGCACAAACGGAACGGGTATCCCGCCAACGGCTTTGAGCCACCGTGTGAGGAGTGCCACACCTGCCATCCCGTCCACGTCGTAGTCACCGTGAATGAGAATGGTCTCTCGACCGCGGATGGCTGAGACCAGACGCTCGACGGCTTTTTCGAGGTCGGGGAGGGCCTCAGGTGGGTGGAGGTCGGATAGGGAGGGTCGGAGGAATGCTTTGGCTTTTTCCGGAATCTCGTGGCCTCGGGCCACCAGGAGGGCACATAGAGGCCTTGGGAGGCTCAGGGCCTCCATCAAGCCACCTACCTCTGCTGGGTCAAAAGGGGTCGGGGCTTCCCAAACAGGTGCCGGCTGCGCCGGCAATTCTGCCGGACCCGTCCGATCCGCCGATCGAGGAGACACTGGGCCGTGTCCTTCGCAGACCGTCAGCCTAGGTCGTCGCCGACGCTTAGGAGGACTCCGCAAGCTTCACAGGCGATGCCCGACGCACCCTTCCTGACCTCGTTTTGAACCTGAAGCGGAATCATTCCGAAACAGTGACCGCAGGCGCCGTCAGGGGTCAATGAAGCTACCGCCACCGACCTCCCACCACCTCGGATGCGTTCATAGTCCAACCGCTCCCTATCCGGAACCAACTCGGCGTACTCCTCTCTTTTCTCCTTTAGCGCCCCATACTTTTCCAGGACGTTTTTCTGCTCCTCGAGGAGTTGAAGCCTCCGGGGTTCAACGTCGGCCCGGGCCTGATCCAAAGCGGCCTGCTGTTCGTCGAGGCGGTCTTCCATCCTCCGGATCTGGTCCAGAAGGGTCAGAGCCTCCTGCTCATCTGCTTCCAGAGCCTGCCGCAGGAGATCCATCTCTGCCCGGACTGCCGCCTCCTCTCGGAGATTCCGCACCGACTTGAGCCGCTCCTCGAGCTTCTTCGATCGAGCCCGCCGGTCATCTGCAGAGTGTTCCAGACGCCGTTCCTCGACCTTCATCTCCTGCAACCGGTTCTTGAGCGTCCCGACTTCCTGCTCGAGAGCCAGGGACGGCTCCTCCACCTCGTCCAGGAGAGGATCAAACTCCGCAGCGCGGCTCCTCAGGTTTTCCAGTTGGAGATCGATGTCTTGTAGGTCCTTCAATGACCCCGTCGTGTCTTCCTTCATGTGCCTTCCCGCTATGGGTTTGGTTCGAATGGATCTTGGCGTCGCCTGATGGCCGGACGCCAATCCGTTTTTAGCTCTCTTCTAAGCCGGGCAATCTCTTCAAGCTCCCTCACCAGGGATTCCTGCCTCCCCGGATCGGTTTCCCTTGCCATGGCCTCCCGCAGGCTTTCTGCCTTGGTCGCCAGCTGACCCTCTTTGATCTGCCCGATGGAGTCTTCGAACACCCGGTTTGCCTCGGACATATGCTCCGAACTCGCCAGGAGACTCTCGAGCTTGGCCGCCGCCGCCGTGTCCATTCCTTCAGGGGGGTGAGTCAACTCCGGATCCGCGATCAGGGCCTCGTACACCGCCCGGAGAGTGGGATCGGAGAACTCATCGGGGCCGAGCCGCTCGGCAGCCAGGTCCACATAGTCCCTGAATTGCACCAGAAGAAGGAGGAGCTTCCGCTCCGCCCCCAAGGCAACTGGCCGCTTCGGAGTGATGGGCGGTGGGGAAACCCTGGGCCTGGATCGGGACCGGGGGGCATACCCTCCCCCACCTTTCCTCATCTCCGCATCGAGTGTTTCCCGTCGGACCCCGGTTCTTTCCGCGACTTTGGCCACATAGATGTCTCTGAGTGTGGGATCCTTGGCCGCACGAAGGGTGGGGAGAAGCCGGTCCACAGCGCCCCGGGTCCTCTCGATGGAGGAGAAATAGTCCTTCTCCTCCAGGATCTGGAGCTTTCGGTCCAGCACGTCCACGGCTTGGCTCAAATACTCCCGGATCCCTTCGGGACCCTCTTTTTGCATCACCGTATCCGGGTCCTCGCCGGGAGGGAGAGTGACCACAGATGGATGAAGACCTGCGGCCAGGAGGACATCCCCGGCTCGGAAGGTGGCTTTGAGGCCTGCCGGGTCGCTGTCGAAGAGGATGAAGACTCTGGTGCTATAACGGGCCAGGAGGCGGGCCTGGCCCTCAGTCATGGAGGTCCCGAGGGGCGCCACCACGTTCTCGATTCCGCCGGCGGCCAGGGACACCGCGTCCATATAACCTTCCACCATGAGGGCCCCCTCTTCCCTCCGGATGGCATTCTTCCCCCACGAAAGGCCGTAAAGGACCTCCCCTTTGTGGTAGACCGGGGTTTCCGGGGAATTGAGGTACTTAGGCGCCCCCTTCCCGCTGGGTCCCAGAATCCGCCCACCAAAGGCCAAGGTGCGCCCCGATGCCGACTGGATGGGGAAGATGATCCGGTTGCGGAACCTGTCGTAGGGTTCTTTCCCGATCTCTCTTTGGATGAGGAGGCCAACTTCGAGGAGGACCGGATCTTCGATCCCGTGGACCGCGGCCCCTTCTCGGAGTGAACGCCACTCGTCGGGAGCGAATCCGAGATCAAACCTCTCCGCGGAGTCTTTGCCGATACCGCGTTTCTTCAGATAGGCTCGAGCGGACCTTCCGGCATCCTTGTCCCGGAGGGCCTTCTTGAAGAACTCCTGAGCGAAGGCATTGGCCTCGTGGAGATGCCGGTGGGGATCCTCCCCACCCTGGCGTGACACCTCCCGAACCTCGACACCGGCCCGAGCCGCCACGGCCTTGACGGCATCCACAAAACTCAGCCCGAGGCGTTTCATCAGGAAGGTGAAGACGTCTCCGGACTCGTTACAGCCAAAGCACTTGTAGAAACCCTTGGAGGGAACCACGTAGAAGCTGGGTGTACGTTCCTCGTGGAAAGGACACCTGGCCTTAAAATCCTTACCGGCCCGCTTCAAGGCCACGTGGTCCCCGATAATATCGACGATGTCAGCCCGGGCCCGGACCTCGTCTACCACATCGTCCGGGATCATCGAAGCCTCACGACCGTCACCCCAGCGCCACCTTCACTCGGTCCTCCCATTCGGAATTCACTTACTCGTCCGTCAGCTTTGAGGAGTTCGGAAACGGCCTCCCGCAAAGCGCCTGTCCCTTTCCCGTGGATGATGCGAAGCTCGCCGAGGCCACCCAGGACTGCCTGATCCAAGGCTCTGTCCACTTCGATCCCGATGTCGTGGACCCGGAAACCTCTCACGTCCACCTCTGGTTCCGGATCCGGATCCGGCCCCTGCCAAGACGAAGCCTGGGACCGAACTGGGGAGGTTCCGGACCCCGGCCTTCCCGCCCCCTCCCCCTCCCCCTCCTGCCTGGAAAGGAACTCCAGGTCGGACGGGTTGACCTGAAGTCGCACTCCCGCTGTCTCAACCAGAACCCGGTCTTCCCGGACCTCCACGACGGTGCCCTTGGATCCGGTCCCACTCAACCGCACCCGGTCTCCCGCCTGGACCGCCTCACTTCCCAAGGGGCGAACGGACCGGCCCTTGGCCTTTGCAGGTCGGTGTCTCCGGGCAGCCTCCTCCACCCTCTGTCGGGCTTTTCGGTGGACCTCCTCGAGAGATCCATCGTGGTCCCGAGCCCGCTCCCACGCTCCCCTTACCTCACGTATGGCCTCCTCCACTTCACGCCTCGCGTCCAAAAGAAGCTGCCGCGCTTCTTCCTGGGCACGGTCCCGGGCCGTGCGTTCCTGGTCCTTCAAGACGGCCTCACGTTCCCGGAGGCCCTCTCGGAGCCGTTCGTTCTGAGCTTTTACGGCGGCGAGGGAGTCCACCAGCCGCCCGGCGTCCTTCTCTTTCCTTTCCAAGGCGGCCAGGAGGTCCTCCATACGGGCCTCCTCTTTCGGCATGTGATCCTCGGCACGGTCCAGGACCATCGCCGGAAACCCCAACCGTCGAGCGATGGCCAGGCCGTAGCTCCGCCCAGGCCGACCTTTAAGCAGATGGTAGGTGGGCTCGATGCGATCGGGATCAAACTGGAGCGATGCGTTGACCACGCCACTCCCGGGGGTATCCAGTCGCTTCAGAGCCCCCAGGTGAGAGGTCGCTACCGTCAGGGTGCCTCGGGATACCAACTCCTCCAGGATGGCCCTGGATAGGGCGGCCCCCTCTTGAGGGTCGGTCCCCGTCCCCATCTCGTCGATGAGAACCAGAGATTCCCCGTCAGCTGCTGCCAGGAGCTCCTTGAGGTTCGCCAAGTGGGCGGAGAAGGTGGAAAGGCTTTCCACAATGGATTGTTCGTCTCCGATATCGGCGAACACCCCCGAGAAGACCGGGATACTGGTGCCCTCTCCCACCGGCGGGACGATCCCGGATTGAGCCAAGACTGCGATGAGGCCCAAGGCCTTCAGGAAAACGCTTTTTCCGCCGGTGTTCGGGCCGGAAACGACTATCACACGCTCCCCTTCATCGAGCCGTAGGTCGAACGGAACAACCTCACCGGGAGCCCTGGAAAGGAGTAGGGGATGTCTCCCCTGGACGATCTCGAACTCTTGGGTGCCGGGCGGAAGCAGGGTCGGAGCGGCCGCCTCCCAGGCCAACGCGGCCAGGGCACGGGCATAGAGCGTATCAAAGACCACCAGTGATTCCTGAGCGCCTCCCAGGAGAGGGGCCACTGGCCGAAGGGCGTCCGTCTGTTCTCGGAGGATCCGTTGGATCTCCCGGGTCTCTTCCCGTTGGAGCTCCCGAAGTTCGCCCATCATCGTCAGGGACACGGGCGGTTCGATAAAGAGGGTGGCGCCGGTAGCCGATTCGTCCATCACCACACCCCCTACCTCACCCTTCCCTTCCCTCCTCACCGGGATCACGTACCGCCCGTCCCGGATGGTCACGGACGCATCGGGTACAACAATCCTCTCCGGCAGCGTGGAAAGGAGTTTCTCCAAAGCCCGTACGATCTTCCCGTGGACCCGCCGCAGGCGGCCACGAATCCTTCCCAACTCCTTGCTGGCTGAATCCAGGAATGTGCCGTCCCGATCCACGATCTTTTCGATCGTCTTCTCGGCCGATCGGTCCACGTACAGTCCCTCGGAGAGGAACTCCAGGTCCGGTAGATCGCCGGAGGCCCGGGAAAGGCCATTCTTCAAATCCCGGCTGGATCCAAGAAGGGCTCCCAGGGAGAAAAGCTCCTTGGGCTCCAGGACCGCCCCCTCCAGCTCCAGCCGGTCCAGGGCGGCTCTGGCGTCAGGAATCCCAGGTACGGTCCAATCCCGGTGTCGATCCAGGAACTGGGCCGTCGCTTGGACCCTTTCCAATTCGATCCGAATCAGGCCGAGGCTCACCCCGGGTACCATGGCCAGGATCCGTTCCCGGCCCATGTCGCTGATTGATCGGGCGGCGATGCTTTCTAGGACCCGGGGGTACTCGAGGACGTCCAGAGCGTGGGAATTCAAACGGTTCCTCCCCACGCGTTTCCAGGATGATTCAAACACCTACCCCCGAACGGAGGACGGGCGCCGGCCAAGCGGCCAGCGCCCGTTCCAGGACGTGCGAAAGGAGGGGGGAATACACCCATCACTCAGACAACACCTCCCGAACGATCCGATTGGCCTCTTTGCCATCGAAACGTCCCTTGATTCTAGGCATCAGCTGCCCCATGACGGGTCCCATGTCCTGCAATCCTTTCCCGACGATCTCCCTCACGATCGTTCGGACTTCCTCCTCAGACATTCCCTCTGGGAGGTACTCAGACAGCATCTTCGCCTCTGCCTCCTCCTTCAGGGCCAGTTCCTCCCGGCCCCCGGCCCGCATCTGATCGGCCGCGTCTTTTCGTCGCTTAACCGCTTTACCGATGACGGAAAGAGCCTCCTCGTCACCCACCTCTTCCCCAACCTCGATTTCGTGGTTCCGGATATCAGAAAGGGTCGTGGAAAGGACCAGGGTTCGCAACTTATCCCTACCTTTCCTGGCACCTTTCAAATCATCCTGAAGCCGGCTTTTGATCGAGCTGGCCAACCGAAAACCCTCCTTCCGAAGTAGGTGGAAGCTACCGGCAGCGAATGGGGCGGTCAACGCGCTCCGGGGATGCCTCGAGGCTATCCCGGAGGCCATCCCATTCTTCGGCCTCCGAGGAGATGGAGGTGGATGTGAAACACCGTCTGCCCGGCATCCGCTCCGGCGTTCACGACCATTCTGTATCCGCCTTCGGTGAGCCCCTCCTCTTCGGCCAGGTCCCTCGCCATGAGAAACAACCTCCCCATGACCTCCGAGTCTTCCTCCGACAGATCGGTGACGGAAGAGATGTGCTTTCGCGGGATGATCAGGATGTGGGTGGGTGCTTGGGGGCTGATATCCCGGAAAGACACCACGTCGTCGTCGGATCGAACGATGTCCGCAGGGATCTCCCCTGAGGCTATGCGGCAAAAGAGGCAATCAGAGTTGGCCATTACGCACCCCCTTGTTTGCGACCGCTTCTGCAACCGGTGAAAGGACCCTACTACCCTATGGCGAATAGGACGTTTCCAGTCCCGCGGAGCCATGTTCAGGCCCCCTCGGGCATCGGATATTCACCTCCACTTCCCTGGAGCGCCAGAGAATAGGTTCAACCGAAGGAGGGAGAGTTGGAGGCCTGGAACGAGCACCTTAAGACGATACTGGACCGGGCGCCGACCCGTGCCATGCCCCTCTCCACTCTGGTCCAGTCCCTAAACCGGCTCGGTGGATCTCAGGAAAGCAGAAAGGACCTGGTAATCAAGGCTGCGGGATCTCAACAAGAATCCTACAGAATCATCCCTAACCGTCTCGGACCCTGGGCTCAACATCCGAAGAGAAGGCGATCCCTTAGCCCCGTCCAACCGGAAAACGGTTGGGAACCCGACCCGTGGGTCCTGACCTGGTCCGGACCGCGCGGGTTGGATGGACCTCAGGGGCGAATGATCGAACAGCTCACAGACAGCCTCGGGGCGTGGGGCAAGGAAGTGGACGTCGGATCACCAAGCTCGGTGGCCCGTTGGATCGGGGCGAATCGGGAAGCCGAGCGGGCCCTGAAGTGCCTGACTACCTCCGGTCGGAATCCGGCCTGAACAAACCGGTCCACCATCCCTCCTCCTCGTCGGTCTCCACCAGCCGGAAGCCCGCCTCGGACGCACCAAAAATGACTTGACCCCGCTCCTCTCCCAGGATCCCGGAGAGGATCAGCCACCCACGTGGCTTCAGGCTCGAGATGAACGCCTGGAGAAGCGGGAGAATCAGGTGGCTCTGAAGGTTCGCCATGATCCCTTCAAAAGGAGCGCCAGAGAGGGGGCCTCCCCCCTCCACCAAGGCGCGACGGATCTCCACCCGGTCTGCCACTCGGTTCCGTGCCAGGTTCCCAATGGCGGTCTCACAGGACATCTCGTCCATTTCCAGGGCCAGTACTTCGTCGGCCCCCAACAAAGCCGCCGCGATGGCCAGGATCCCCGACCCGGAGCCGACGTCGGCCAGCCGTTCCCCCGGTTTAATCGTACGATCCAGAATCCTGAGGCATCCCCGGGTCGTAGCATGCTCTGCGGTCCCGAAAGCCATCCCCGGGTCCAGGACCACCCGGATCTCTCCAGGACCAACCGGGAAATCCTCCCAGGAAGGAGAGACGATCAGGCGTGGTGTGATCCGTCTGGGGCCCAGACCACTCCGCCATAGGGTTTCCCACTCCTCTTGAGGTTGCCACTCCCAGGACAGTTGGGGATCGGAGGTTCGTGAGTAGCCTGCCAAACGATCCCGGACCAGTGATAGGAGGGAATCCAGGTCATCAGGAGGCGGGAGATAGGTCACAAGGGCGCCGCCGGCTTCTTCAACCGCCGATCCTCCGAGGGCGAGGAGGGTCTCAGTAGCTTCCTCCTCGGCCCCGGAAAACCGAACCGTAAGCTTCAACCACCGGTCGGGGGGCATATCTCCGATCAGGTTTCTACGAAAAGGCGTCCTTCACACGGGACCAGAATCCGCGGTCTTCACCCCGCACGGCATCCTCTGGGGGAGGCTCTTCCTGTTCTCTGAGCTCCTTCAGGATCCTCTCCTGGTCCTTTGAGAGTTTCTGAGGGGTCCAGATTCTGAGCCGGACCATCTGGTCTCCCCTGCCACGTCCGTGTAATCCAGGCAAGCCTTGCCCCCTCATCCGGAGGACTTCTCCGGATTGGATTCCCGCCGGAATGGTCAGACGAACGGTCCCGTCCACCGTGGGAACCTCCACCTGGTCGCCCAATGCTGCTTGAGTAAACGTGATGGGGAGTTCGAACAGGAGGTTCTCGCCGTCCCGTTTGAACCGGGGATCATCCTGAACCTCCAGAAGGACGATTATGTCTCCCCTCGGCCCCCCACGAGGTCCCGCATTCCCCTGACCCCGAAGGGTGAGGAAGTTCTCTGAACTCACACCCGGCGGGACCTCCACGTCCAACTCTTTCTCCTCCCTGACCCGGCCCTCTCCTCGGCAGGAGTCACATGGCGCTTCGACGATGCGGCCTTCGCCACCACAAACTCGGCACGGGGCGACGGAAACGAACTGCCCAAAGACCGACCGTTGAACTTGGCGTTCCTCCCCCGAGCCCCCACAGTTCCTGCACGGGACGGGACTGCTTCCGGGAGCTGCTCCGGATCCCCCACAGGTACCACAAGAGTCGAGGAGGGCCACTCTGATTTTTTTGGTGACGCCCGTGGAGACTTCTCTCAGGGTGAGGGGCAGCCGAACACGGAGGGTTTGGCCCTTCCCAGCATCCCGTCCACCTCGCTGGCCTCGCCGACCGCCGAAGATTTCTTCGAACCCGGCGAAGCCACCAAAATCCCGCATGAAGACCTCGATGGCATCGGCGAAGTCGAAGCCGCCGAAGCCGGGGGATCCGGGACCACCCCGGAGGCCTTGCTCCCCGAAACGGTCGTACGTGGTCCTTTTCTCGGAATCCCTCAGGACCTCGTAGGCCTCCGTGACTTCTTTGAAGCGTGCTTCTGCTTCCTTCGAGCCCTCGTTCCGATCGGGGTGGTACTTCAGGGCAAGCTTCCGGTAGGCTTTTTTGATGTCCTCCGTGCTTGCATCCCGGCCAACACCCAAGCGGTCGTAGTAGTCTGCCATTTAAGATCCCAGGATCCGATTCACCAGGGAAGAGGTCGAGTCAACGATGGCGATGACCTTTTCGTAGGGCATCCGTGTGGGTCCGATGATCCCGATCACACCCTTCAACCCTCCGATATGGTATTCGGAGGTCACGAGTGTGAAGTCCGTCAACTCGGCCTGCTCGTTTTCGGACCCGATGGTGATCTGAAGACCTCCTTGGTGATTCCTCCCCGAGAGGGCGTCGATGAGAACCTCTCTTCGCTCAGTGAGCTCGATGAGGCCCTTGAGGCTCTCTCCGGACGTGAACTCTGGTTGGGCCGCCAGAATGCTGGTTTTCCCAAGAAGGATCTCCCCCTCCTCCAGATCAGACCAGTTGAAGAGGTCCGAACCCGACTCAATAAAGATGTTCAGGAGCTCCTCCGCCGCCGCGGAATCATCGGCGCGAAAATCCCGAAGCCGGTCCGGCAGAGTCTCACGTATCTCCCTGAGAGTCAGTCCGGCAAGTCGCTCGTTCAGAAGGACGGCCAGTGTTGCCAGGGTATCTTCCGGAATCTCGCCCTCGAAGTCCACGTACAGGGTCCTGGCGAGGCCGCTCCGTATGGTCGCGACCAGAAGGACCTTGTTCGACGACACCCTCAAGAGCTCCAATTTTTCCAGGACCGCCCGCTCGAGCCGGGGCGCCAAGGCCACACCCAGCTCCAACGAAAGGAGGCTCAGGGCCCTGGCCGCCCTCTGGATCAGGCGTTCCACGGCGGTTGGTCCACCGGAGCCCAGTTCCCGGACCAAAGTGTTCTGGTCTTCGGCGCTGAGATCCGGGAGTCGAATCAGCTGGTCTACATGGAAGCGGTAGGCAAGGTCCGTCGGGACACGTCCCGCCGAGGTATGGGGATGGGAAAGGTACCCCTTCTCTTCCAGGTCACTCATGGTGTTTCGGATGGTCGCTGGCGATACGCCCAAACCACTTTCGCGGGCGACAGAACGGCTCCCGGCAGGTTCCGCGGTCTCCACATATGCCCTGACCACGGCCTCCAGGACGCGGATTTCCCGCTCTGTGAGGTCTTGTCCGACAGATCTCAAATTGCCAGTCGGTTCCATCATGATCCCGAAAGATCGAAAAGGCCGGGAGGGAGCGTCAACCCATGCCCCTTCCAGCCCGCAGGCAGAGGCGCCCCCGCCATGAGCCCGAAGGGCCACCTACGACAAGGCCAACTCCATGTCCACCACCAGTTCGTCAAGCAAAAGCCATCCGGCCGGCTTCAGCCGGACCGCTCCCCCATCGGTGGACCCTAATCCCCTGGAGACCCACTCCTCCGCCAAAGCCCGTGCCCTGGAGTTCAAATCGGCAAGGGGCACTCCGTTCGATGTCCGCAGGCCCAGCCAGATTCGCTCCAACCGAGCTTCCGATGTGCCCACGGGTTCCTCCCCGCTCCAGGGCGGTCTCCCCTCCGCACAGGCAGCCTGATAATCACCCCAGTCCTTCAGATTCCATCGCCGTTTCCCTCCCCGGAAGGAGTGGGCGCTGTTTCCCAAACCGACGTAGGGCCGGAGCTCCCAGTAGGTCAGGTTATGCTGGGACTCAGCCCCGGGAAGAGCGAAGTTCGACACCTCATAGTGCACATACCCAGCTTCGATCAGTCGTTCAGCCGCTCGTAAATACTCGGTCCGGTACGTCTCTTCTGAGGGGGTGGAGACGACACCTTGGTCCACCCGCTCGGCCAGGGCTGTCCCGGACTCCACGGTCAAGCCGTAGAGGCTGACGTGGGGTACCCCCAGGCTCAAGGCCACGTCGAGGTCTCTGTCCCAGTCCCTGTCGAACTCAGAGGGTAGGCCGAAGATGAGGTCGATGGTGAGGTTGGTGAGTCCTGCCTCCCGGGCGATCCCCACTGCGGCCACGGCCTCCTGGGGCGTGTGCCGCCTGCTCAGCCGTCGAAGAACTTCGGAGTGGAAACTCTGGACACCCAGACTCAGCCTGTTCACCCCGGCTTGAGCCCATGCCGATGCAAGCGAAGGTGAGAAGGAGTCGGGGTTGGCTTCCGCCGTCCACTCCAGCCCGGGATGGCTCATGCGCTCCTGGCCGAGGAGGCTTCTCACGGCGGCCATGGCTCCCGGCCCCAGGAGGGACGGGGTCCCTCCACCGACATAGACGGTCTCCAGCACGGGAGCCAGGCGAAATAGAGGGTCCGTTTCCAGCCAGCCCAACTCGACCTGGATGGACTCCGTCCAGGCTTGGAGATCCACGTCGGTCACGCTTACAGCGAAGTCACAATAGGGGCACCTACTGGCACAGAACGGAGCGTGGAGGTAAACCGAGCGGATTCCTGATGGAGGAGTAACGGGGAACGTCATTTACTTACCCTCGATCAGCCACGTTGGAAGCGCAGGCCGGGACGTTGTAGCGCCCAGCCACCGAGCTCCAGCGCGGAGAGGCCCGCTAACGCATCCGGCAGCCGAATCACGGCCGCCCGAGCGACCTCTTCAGCGCTTTTCGGAGTGTCATCCAGGACCGTCCAGATCCTCCTGAGGTCAGCCGGAACGTCTTCAGAAGGTGATGTTGACCCTGCAGGATGCAAATCGGCCGGATCGAACGTCCAACCAAGCCCTGTCAGCTCGTCCAGGATTTGTACCGGGTCGGGGATGACCCGGGCTCCCTCCCTCAGGAGAGCGTTAGTGCCTTCGGCCTGGGGGTTTTCTACAGAACCGGGCAGTGCGAGGACATCCCGCCCCAAATCGAGGCCGTGGTCCACGGTAATGAGCGCACCGCTTTTTTTCCCTGCCTCCACCACGATAACAGCCTGGGAAAGGGCCGCGATGATCCGGTTCCGTTTGGGAAAGTGGTGAGGGAGTGCCGGTTCATCGGGGAGGAACTCGGACACCAACAGACCTTTTCCGGCGATCTCATGAGAAAGGGCTTTGTGTGCACGGGGGTAAGAAACTCCGAACCCGGAACCCAGGACCGCCACGGTGGCCCCACCTGCCCCCAGGGCCCCCCGGTGGGCCGCCCCGTCGATCCCAAGAGCCATTCCGCTCACCACCGTTACACCCGCGCCACCCAGGAGGCCCGCCAATGTCTCGGCGGCCCGCCGTCCCACCACCGTGGCCCGGCGGGACCCAACGATGGCTACAGCCCTCCCATCCAGGAGGCCCAGGTCTCCCTTCAGGAAGATCAGCGGTGGTGGATCCGTCAACTCCAGGAGGGCCTGCGGGTACCGAGGGGAGGTCATGGGGAGGACGGTGACCCCGTTTTCCCGAAGGGCGTCACGAAGATCGGCGGGGGGGTCAATTTCCAGGAGATCCGTCTGGGTTCCCGTCACCTCCAGGGCCTCCACCCCCGAGCCGTGGGCTTCCACCAGTTCCCTGATGCCGCGGTCTCCGAGCCTTGGCACTCCTTTCAAGCGGAGAAAAGCCCGGACCTCCCCAGCCTCCCGGTCGGTGAGAGTCACTCCGGAACCCACCACTCCTCCTCTTCGTCATCCCCTTCCGCCTCCACCTGGGACCGAGTGCGATCGAAGAGACTCTCCAGGAGGGGCTCCAGGTTCATCCTGGCCACCGCGCTGATGGAGAAAACGCCCCACGCATCCGGTGCATGAACCGACGGAGTTTCCGCATCCGGTGGGAGGAGGTCGAGTTTTGTCAAAACGAGGCAGTGGGGAGTCTGGGCCAGCTCGGAAGAGTGCTGCTCCACTTCCGTCCTTAGCTGGTCGTATTCGGCCTGGAGGTCGCCTGCGTCAAGGGGAACCAGGAAGGCCAAGGTCCTCGTCCGTTCGATATGCCGCAGGAATTGCAACCCCAGCCCCCGGCCTTCATGAGCCCCCTCGATGATGCCCGGGATATCGGCCACCACAAAGGACCGGTAGTCAGGCAACTGAACCACGCCGAGGTTCGGGGTAAGGGTCGTGAACGGGTAGTCGGCAACCTTCGGATGGGCTTTGGAGATGGCTGAGAGGAGGGTGGATTTTCCGGCGTTGGGTTGACCGACGAGGCCCACATCGGCAATGAGTTTTAGTTCAAGCTCGATCCGGCGTTCCTCCCCTTCCTCCCCCGGCTCCCAGCGCCGCGGAGCCTGGTGGGTGGAGGTGGCAAACCGGGCGTTTCCCCGCCCCCCTCGCCCCCCATGAGCCACCACGAGGCGTTGCCCTCTCCCCAGCAATTCCCCAAGGAACTCGCCGGTTTCCGCATCTTTTGCGATGGTCCCTGGTGGGACGTGGATCTCCACGGACTCCCCGGCTCGCCCTGTCTTGTTGCTTCCCTCACCGTGCTGGCCCCGCTCAGCCTTGTAGTTCATGCGCCGGGTGAGGTCCAGCAGGGTGGTCAATTGGGGGTCTGCCACCAGAACCACGTCCCCACCCTTGCCCCCGTCTCCCCCTGCCGGCCCTCCCCGAGGGACTCCCTTCTCCCTCCGAAAAGCCTCGGCTCCGGAGCCGCCTGTACCAGCCTGAACCTGGATGACCGCTCGGTCCACGAACACGCTGGACTCCTCCTTCCTACCGGGAGAACCCCGGGACGTTTGGGGCCAACTCGACCGGCCGGCTCTGGACCCGCTCCCACACCATCTGGGCAGCTTCCGCTCCCCCCGAGTCCATGAGGGAGGACGCCACGACCAGTGCCGCTTCCACATCCTCTGGAGAAGCTCCCGCGTTCAACGCCCCCCGGAGGTGAGAATAGAGTTGCCGCGGGGCCTGGAGGACCGCCAGCAGGGCGGCGATACACAACTCCCGGGTAGGGAGATCGAGCCCGGGACGCCCGAGGACCTTCCCATAGCCTTCCACCACCATCCATCGCTCCATGTCGGGATGAAGTTCCCTGACGTTGCGTCGGAGTCCCGCATACTGCCCCGCATATACCGCCCGACATACCTCTTTCCCGCGGTCGCTCCAAGCGGCCCAATCGTCCTGGACGCCTTCTCCCGCCTCCTGCCCACTGATCTCCCTCCATCTCCCGAAAGCGTCTAATGCGGCAGGATAACCCAGGAAGAGGTAGGCTTGAAGGATGACCTCTTCCACCTCCCCGGCTATCCCGGTCTCCGCTCCCTCCCGCAAGGCTCCCTCCAACCCATCAGGATCCCTTGATGCCAAAGCCGCAGAGATCCTTACCAGAGTCTCTCTCCGTTTGTCCAACGCGCCGCCGGTCATCAGTTCGTCCCAGCTCCTGGAGATAGATCAAAATTCCCGGAGATTTCCCCCACTTTTTCCCCCAATGTGTTCCGGAGGGGCGACCTCCGAAATCCCTCCAACGCCTCCCCTTCTGCCTCACTCAATACGCCCAGGAGGTCCAGTACCCTCATGGCGGCCGCATCTCCCGCCCTCATTCCCCCGTCCTGTACCTTTACCGCAACACCAAGCCCCTCCGATGGAATCATGACCCCATAAACCCCTTCTGCTCCCAACTTTCCGATCAGACGCCCGCCAGTGGCCCGTATTAGAGCCGTACAGAACCGGTCCGTGCCGCCCAGCATGAAGGGATGGGACGCCATAGAGCCCACCACTCGGCCGGCACCCTCATCGGTAAGACTGGCATTCCCGAGCTTGGCGAAGGAGAGGGCCATGTTCCGGAGGGGGACCCCGAAGGCCACCATCCCACAACCGTCAGGCATGGTCTGGATCGCCCCGGCCGGGATTTCGGTGAACCGGGTCATTTCCTCCAACATCCGGCCCTGAAGGGGATGCTGAGGGTTCAGGTAAGTTTCCACCGGCCAATCATGGACTTTTGTCAGGCCTAGCATGGCGGCATGTTGCCCTGAGCAGTTGTTATGGGCAGGTGTGACCGATTCTCCGGCTCGATACAGCTCCTCGGCGGTCTTTGAACGGAGCGGGGCCAATGGGCCTAATCCCAGGGCCTCGGGAGGAAACCCCACTTTCTCCAGGATGGAGGTCACCGTTTCCAGGTGTTCCCGCTCGCCATTATGGGAAGCCGCAGTGAGGGCGAGCTCCTTTTCGGAAAGGCCGAACTGATCCGCCACGCCGTCGTCCACCAGAGGTAAGGCCTGGAAAGGCTTGGCAGCGGACCGGTACACCGTCACCCACTCCGTATCCCCCTGGCCGGCCAGAACTGCCCCGTCGTGGTCCACGACGACGGCATTCACGAGATGGAGAGACTCTACCACCCCGTGACGGGTGCACCAGACCCCTTTCGGCACGGTATGCTGAGGTAGAGCCACCGACGGTACCTCCCTGAGGACCTCCACCCTATGAGGATGACTGCCCTCGGCTTGAAGATCCCAGGCTCCGGGGGCCGAAGAATGCGACGTTGGGCCTCACCGGGGGCCGAGCTCGGACCCTGGTCAGAGGGACGTGTCCCCTGACCCCCAGGGCCTGGTTACGACCCCGAGTCGGTTACAGCCATCGGCTCCTCCGGGGTCTGCATTTCGCCTGGGATCGGGACCCAGTCGGAATACTCCGGATCTGCCGATATTTCAAGGAGGGTCGGAGTGGATGCGGAAGCAGCCAGGAGCTGGAGAGCCCGCTGGATCGCGTTGTCCTGGGGTAGCATCTTCCTGAATTCCCCCACGTCCCCCCAGGCCTGGAGAGCGATCTCCCGCTCGACATGGAACCGGATGAACCGCCGAGCTGCCCGGAAGGCTGAGTCGCCCAATTCCACGCCGGATTCGGAGAGGTGTCGATGGACTCCCTCGAGCTCCACATTGCTAAGGGAGAATCCAGGCTCCAATCCCGGATGGTCCTGAAGGTACCGGACGGCGTAATTGAACACCGATGTCGGGAAATTCCCCCCACTGCGATCCAGCTCCCTCAGCGCATTCTGTTCCGCCAGTGTCAGCGTGTCGGCGATGACAAGCACATCGGGCACGATCCCGCCTCCGCCAAGAACCGTCCGCCCACCTTCCGTCCGGAACACCGGTTTTCCTACCGTATCCGGCCGGGTGGCAAAAACTCCCGTTAACGTGATGGCACTCCGCTCCAGCGCCCTGATCTGATCCTCCCGGTCCTTGTGGATGGACCGGCCGAGGGGAGTATACCATCTGGCCGTGGTCAACTTCAGGATGTTCCCACCGGTGAGGGGAAACAGGGTTTGGACCGATCCTTTCCCGAAGGTGGGAGCTCCCACGACCAAGGCCCGATCATTGTCCTGAAGGGCGCCGGCAATGATCTCCGAGGCGCTGGCGCTCCGTTCGTCCACAAGGACGACCATCCTGAGGTCGGGGTAGGGTTGGCCCTGATGCGAGCTGTAGGTCTGTGTCTGGTTGAACCCACGACCCCGGGTCCCAACCACGACCTGTTCAGGGTCCAAGAAATGATCGGTGATGGCGATCCCTTGGTCCAAAGGCCCACCTCCGTTCCCCCTGAGATCCAGGATCAATTCCTGAACTCCTGCAGCTCGGAGTGAGTCCACAGCTCTTTTGATCTCGGCGAAGGACGTTTCCGTCACCGACTCGAGCGGAATGTACCCGACACCGTCCCCAATCTCAGTGACAAAAGGAACGGACCGAAGCTGGATCGTCTCTCTGGTTATCTCGAACGGAAGGCCCCCGTCCACCCCCGGGCGCCTCACTTTCACCGAAACAGCCGTACCGGGGCGACCACGAAGGGCTTCGACCACATCGTCCGGGTCCCACCCTTCGGTCGACAGGCCCCCGACCTCGATGATCTGGTCCCCCGCCCTCACACCGGCCCTGGTCCCTGGTGTCCCGGGAAGCGGGTTGATTACGGTTACCCACCCGTCCCGTGGGATCACTTCCAGTCCCACTCCACCGTATTCGCCCTCCATGCGGATGCGGAAATCATCCACGTCGGAGACAGGCATGAAGGACGTGTTCGGATCCCCCAGCTCCTGCAGGACTCCTTGGATCGCGGAGGAATAGAGCTCTTCCCGATCGACAGGATCAACGAAGCTATTGAGGACGTGGCCCATGACCTCTTCGAAAAGGCGGACCTGGAAATAGACGTTCTTCTCCTGACCGACCCCTTTTTGAAGGAGCCAGCCCCCACACAGGACCGCCGTAAGGAGGACCATTCCGGGAGCGAAGATCGTGGAAAACCGTTTCATGACATCCAGTGTTCAATAAGAACCGCTTTAGACTCCTCTTCTTGCTAAACCCGGTGTGTGGAAAAGGTTTCTGGGAACGCCCCGACCAGGATGTCCCTGAGGACCCCATGGATCTCCCCAGGATCGTCCTGGGCAGGGACCATCCGAGCGTTGTCCATCGTACCGGTCAGGGCTCGGTACCCCTCCCGAACCCGTTCGAGGAATTCCGGTCCTTCCTTTTCAATCCGGTCTCTACCGTCAGGTCCACCCTTCCGGGCCATTCCCTGGTCCACGGGAACATCGAGGACCAGGTACAGGTCCGGCACCAACCCGCCGGTAGCGACGGCGTTGGCCTGGCTCACCTTTTGGAGATCCAGGCCCCGGCCATAGCCCTGGTATGCGAAGGTCGACAGGTCGAATCGATCCGCCAAGACGATCTGCCCCTCCTCCAGAGCTGGACGGACGATGTCCCGGACGAAGGCCGCCCGGGCCCCCAGCATCAGGAAAAGCTCCGTCTCCGGGGGCATGGTGAGGCCGCCTCGGTCCAGCACTACCGCCCGGATCGCCTCGCCCACCGGGGTACCCCCGGGCTCTCGCACGACAAGGTGTTCGAGGCCAAGGCTTTCGAACCATTCCGAGAGTAGGCGGACCTGGGTGCTCTTCCCAGCACCCTCTACCCCCTCCAGGACGATGAAGAGACTACGGCTCAATCCGATCCCCGGTCGTAGTAATCCATGCCGAGATGCGTGATAAGATCCTCGCCCATCAACCAACGAAGCGTGTTCTTGAGCTTCCGATGCTGGATGAATAGGTCGTGCTCGGGATACAGGCCCTCTGCGGTTTGGGGGCTCTTGAAGTAGAACGACAGCCATTCCTGGATCCCGGACATGCCTGCTCGGGCCGCCAGGTCAAGGAATAGAACCAGATCCAGTACAATGGGAGCCGCCAGGATAGAGTCCCTGCAAAGGAAATCGACCTTGATCTGCATGGGGTACCCACACCAGCCGAAGATGTCGAGGTTGTCCCAACCCTCTTTGTTGTCTCCCCGGGGCGGGTAGTAGTTGATCCGTACCTTGTGGTACATCTCCCCGTACAACTCGGGATAAACCTTCGGCTGGAGGATATGCTCCAGGACCCCGAGCTTCGACTCTTCTTTGGTTTTAAAGGACTCGGGATCATCCAGGACCTCGCCGTCCCGGTTCCCCAGGATGTTAGTGCTGAACCACCCATCCAAACCCAGCATCCGGGTTTTCAGACCCGGGGCCAGGATGGTCTTCATGAGGGTCTGTCCGGTCTTGAAGTCCTTCCCGCCGATGGGGACACCATTCTCCTCGGCAAGCGCCTCAAGGGCCGGGAAATCGGCTGAGAGGTTGGGAGCCCCGTTCGCGTAGGGAACGCCCTCCTTAAGGGACGCATAGGCGTAGAGCATGCTCGGGGCGATGGACGGATCGTCGGCTTCCATGGCCTGTTCGAAGGCTTCGATCGTCTGATGAGCGGGTCCCGGCCGGAGGAAAACCTCCGTGGAACCGCACCAGACCATGACCATCCGGTCGCATCCGTGCTCGGCTTTGAACCGGCGGATATCCTCGCGCAATGCCTCGGCCAGTTCTTTCTTGTTCGTGGCGGACTTCTTGTTCGGTCCGTCGAGCTTTTTCACGTAGGCCGGGTCAAAAGCCGCAGGCATCGGCTTGATTTCGCTCAAAAACCCCTTGATGGGTTCGAGGTGGTTGCCCTCTAGAACGCCGGCCTTCCTGGTGCTCTCATACGCATCGTCGGGGATCGGGTCCCACCCGCCGAATACCAGTTGGTCGAGGCCCGCGATGGGAACAAAATCTTTGATCAATGGACGACGATCCTCAGTGCGTTTTCCCAACCGGATGGTGTTCATCTGGGTGAGGCTCCCGATGGGCTTGGCTAAGCCTTGCCGAATTGCCTCGACACCCGCAACAAAGGTTGTGGCCACCGCACCCATGCCCGGGAGGAGGACCCCGAGTTTCCCTTCCGCACCTTTGATCTCAGGACGTTCCATTGTTGTTGTCTCCATTTCACGAACCGGAAAGAAATCCGGCAGGGGCCTAATCCAACGGCACGCCCTTGGCGTGCCTGTAGACCCAGACGATTCGTTGTATGGCGGTAAGGTTCGTCAGTACCGCCACGGTGATAATGATGATGTCCAGCGCCAGTCCGCTCCAAGCAAGCCCGAAAAGGGCCGAACCAAGTCCCAACAGTACTACCCTTTCAGCCCTTTGCATCAGCCCCACCTTACAATCCAAGCCCAAACCTTCCGCCCGAGCCCGTGTGTAGCTGACCACGAGGGATCCACCCAAAGCGAACAGGATGACGTAGACCATGGCCACATCATCCATGCCCCCCCTGATCGTGTTGTAAAGGGAGGCCAGGCCGACAAAAACCACCACTTCGCTGATACGGTCCAGCGTGGAATCGTAGAACGCACCGAACTTCGATTCCAGCCCACTCTCCCTGGCTACCCGGCCGTCAAAGATATCGACGATCCCGCCAAGGAGGACCATGAGCCCGGCTGAGCGAACATGATCCGTATGGTACAGGACCCCGGCGAGGAGCGTGACGGCAAAACCAAAGGTGGAGATGGCGTTCGGATGGATCTTCCAGCGAATAAGCCACCGGACCACGGGGTCGATGAGCCTATAAACCGGTTCCCTCAGGATTTTGAGACCCTTCTCCGCCATCGAACGACCTTCAGTTCAGGATGATACGGCTTTCCGCCCCCTTCTGGATCCCCTGATGGATCGTCTCGTTCACCTTGGCCACGATTTTGTCGAAGTTGGCTTGGGCCGATACCAAACGCTGGTAGGAAACGTTGGCCTGGAGACTGGAGAAGAACCCCTCGTATTCCTTGGCCTGCTCTGCCGTGGGCTCCTCCCCCTTCTCGAGCTGCCCCTGCATGGCTTTCTCCAACTCCTGGATCTGGGTTTGGAGCTCAGCCAATTCCCGGTCGTCTCCCGAGGCTGAAATGGCCCTACGGAGATGTTGGTATTCGTCGGTTCGGGCCAAGGACTGTCCCAGCCGTTCAGCCATCTCCAAGATCTCTTGCATCATATCCCTTTCGTGAAAAACGCCTTCTAAGATCCCTCAATTCCTACCCAGAAGCCACCCCCAACACGACTCTTTCACGCCCTGCCAGATCGGTGTGCACGGCAACCTCACAAAACCCCCCATCCCGCTCCATGGCCTCGGCCACCTCTCTGGCCTGCCCATCGCCTACCTCGGTGGCCAACAGGCCCCCCGGGAGGAGGTGGCCCCGGGCTCCTTGAACCAGGGGAGAAAGAACGGCCAAGCCGTCCGCCCCCGCGAAAAGCGCCCCCGGCGGTTCCCATTCACGGATCTCCGGCTGGAGGGAAGACCGGTCGCCCTCCGGTATGTATGGGGGGTTGGACACGATCACGTGGAAACGCTCTCCGGACCCCAGAGGCTCCAAGCCGAATCCTATCCTGAAGTCCACTCGCTCCTCCAGCCCATGGTCCAGGGCGTTCTCTGCCGCCAACTCCAGGGCCTCATGGGACGGGTCGGTGCCTACGGCATTTTGGAAGGGCCCTTCCTTGAGAAGAGAAAGGACGATGGCCCCGGTGCCGGTCCCGATATCCGCTGCTGAAAGAGGGCCTTCTTTTCCCCGGGCCCACCGCAGAACCTCCCCCACCAGGACTTCCGTTTCCGGCCGGGGTATCAGAGCTCTGGTATCCGTTCGCAGATCCAGTTCCCTGAAGGGAGTTTTCCCAAGGATGTATTGGAGAGGCTCCCGGGACGCTCTTCGTCGTAGGAGGGTCTTGAAAGAATCCAACTCCATGGGTTGGAGGGGCCGATCGAACTGCAGGTAAAGATCCAGGCGGGCAACGTCCAAAACGCTGGCCAAGAGAAGCTCAGCCTCCAACCGCCCGTTTTCCACACCTTTTTCCAGCAGGTACTCTCCGCTCCATCGGGTCAGACGGATGGGAGTCCATGCCTCACCCGGCGCCGGGAGATGAGCATCGGTACGTCCCCCTTTGTCACGGGTCACGCCTCGGCCGCCTCCATCCGTTCCTCCTCCTGAGCGAGGCGGAGGGCCGATATGAGCTCGTCCAGATCTCCGTCCAGGATCTCTTCTAGACGATGAAGGGTGAGGCCGATTCGATGATCGGTCACCCGGTTTTGGGGGAAGTTATAGGTACGGATCTTGGCCGACCGATCACCTGTTCCGACCTGCATTCGCCGCTCCCGAGCCCGATCCGCTTCCTGCTCGGCAATCTTCAGGTCCAGGAGACGGCTCCTAAGGACCTTCAAAGCCTTTGCTTTGTTCTTGTGCTGTGACTTCTCGTCTTGGCAGCTCACCACAAGGCCGGACGGAGTATGGGTAATCCGGACGGCCGAATCGGTGGTATTCACGGACTGGCCGCCAGGGCCGGAGGAGCGGAAAACGTCGATTCGGAGGTCCGCGGGATCGATCTCGAGGTCCACCTCCTCCGCTTCAGGAAGAACCGCCACGGTTGCCGCAGAGGTATGGATTCGACCCGAACTTTCTGTCTGAGGTACCCGTTGGACCCGGTGCACCCCCGATTCGAACCGCATTTGCCCGTAGACCCTTCGGCCCTGGACCGAGAAGATCACCTCTTTTACCGATCCGGGGATCCCTTCAGAGAGTGCGATCAGCTCGATGGTCCACCCCTTCCGCTCAGCCAGACGCCGGTACATGCGAAGGATGTCGCCCGCGAAAAGGCCCGCCTCGTCCCCGCCGGTCCCAGCTCGGACTTCCACCACGGCGGGCCGGTCTTCCAGGGGATCATCCGGGACGAGGAGCTCTTTTGCTTTCTGGGTGGCCGCGGACAGCTGCTCCTCCAAACCCGCCAGCTCCTCCTCTGCCAGGTCCCGCATTTCCGGGTCGTCGGACTCTTCTGCGAGGCTCTGGGCCGAAAGGTACTCCTCCGAGAGCCGGCGTATCTCCTGAGCGGTCCTGGCGATCGGTTCGAGCTCGGATCGTTCGATTCCCAACGTGCGGAGTTTGTCCGGGTCCCCGGCGACCGCTGGATCGGAAAGCTCCGCATCCACCTCGGACAGACGGTCCTCGGCTTCGGTCAGTCGCTGGACCAGCCGGGGATCGACAATGGGGTTCTTCATGGGTAGCGGGGCTTCACCGGATCCGGTCGAAGCCACATGTCAGGCAGGGAGGCCGACGGGGGAGAAAGCGGCTACCGGCCGGGAGGGCCCGGCCAGCAGGCTCACTTGGACGCCTTCTCGTACTTCTTCTTGAAGCGGTCAACCCGGCCGGCCGTATCGACCAGCTTCTGTTTGCCGGTATAAAAAGGGTGGCAAACGGAACAGATCTCCACGTGGATCTCGTCCTGGGTGGACATCGTGTCGACGCGGTTCCCGCAGGCGCAGATAATGGTTGCCGGCTTATAGTCCGGGTGGATTCCGTCCTTCATTTCATTACTCCGGGTCCTCAAGTAGGAACGGGCCCACTGGGGCCCGTTTAACCTGGAAAATATAGAAAAGGGGGAAATCCAGTTCAACCCGAGGCAGGCGAATCAGAACCTCCCCGTGCCGACCCTCCTCCTGTACCCCATTCCAACAAGGAAAAGAACCGAAGCGGACAGGAGGGCACATACCGGGCCTACCCAATCCCCGGTCCGTATAAAGAGGGTCTTTCCCTCGTAGACGGTGAGCTCGTTTCGGACCACGTCGCCCTCCCCGGATACCGTCTCCGACGCTTTGTGGCCCCGGGGATCCAAGAGGAAGGAAAATCCTCCGTTCGCCGCTCGGACGACGGGCGATCGTGTCTCGATGGCCCGGAGAACGAGGTGAGCCGGGTGCTGAGTCAGGAAGAGGGAGCCCACCAGGGACCCTTCGTGCCCAAACCAGATGTCGCTGGAGAGGTTTATCAGAACCTCGGCGCCCGTGGTCTTCGCCCGCCGAGCCGATCCTCCGAACAGGGACTCGTAGCAAACGAGAGGACCATAAGTCCAATCTCCGGCCACAAATACAGACTGACGCCCGCCCCTCCGGTATGATCCGGATTCCATACCCGGGACGAGGCGGGCTTTGTCGTACACTTGGATCGCCGCCCGGCTTTCATCACTGGGCGGGTACGAAAGAAGGAAGGCTGAGTTGGTTAAGCCTGCGCCTACCTGCCCCGGTCCGTCCCCACCCAGACCCCCAAAAACCACAGGAGCCTCCACCGCACCAGAAAAAAAAATGAGGTCCTCCAGAAGGCCAGCGGCTTGCTCGGCCTGAATGGAAACCGGAATGGTCCCTTCGGGAATAACAACGAGGTCCGCCGCCCCTGGAACCAGAGACCCAACAGATCCCAGGACCTGGCTGATGGCTTCGGCTCCGGCCAGGTCCGGCCGCACCCGAAGCTCGGCGGGAACTCGGGTCCCCACCACCGCCACGGTGGGGCCAGGGGAAAGGGGAAGGGTACGGGCTCTGGACAGGCCCAGGACGGCCGGGATGAACAGAGCCAGGGCCGCCCCTGCCCAAGCCCGTCGGCCTTTACCGACACGCGTCTTCATGACCGCCATGGCGATCATCCCGTTCACCCCTGCCAGCCAGAAGGAAACCCCGGACTCCCCGATCCATTCCGCCACTCCCAGGAGGTCAGGTTGGCTGGAAAACCCCAGGCTCAGGCCCATCCACGGAAATGCCAAACCAAAGGGAAAATGGGCCTTTGCCCATTCCACTCCCACCCACGCCAGCGGAAGGGCAAGCCCCAGGGTCAGGCCGAAGGCTCCGTGGAACGCGTGAATCAGCCGCCCGCAGAGGGCTGAGAGGAGCACGAGGATGGACAAGAGGAGGAGATAACCCGGGTAAGCCCAGGAAAAGTGGGGAGCCACCACCGCGGGTATCCAAACCAAGGTCCATCCCCAATAAGCGCTGCCGAACGCCCCACCCAGAACCGTGGCCGTCCAGGCTCCGCTCGGGTTGTCGGGTAAAGAACCAACTGCGATAGCAAGGGGAACAAGGGCGACGACCGCCAGCGGGAACAAGTCGAAGGGCGGCTGGGCGAGTACGAGCAAAACCGCAGCCGACAAAACTCCGCCTAGCCGTGAGAAACCGAGGCTGGACCAGGCCTCGGAAGGCATCAGTCGGACTTCAACCGAGCGACCGCAATCCAGAGACAGAGGTTCACAGGGAGGGTCAGGGCCAAAACCTCCAGGTGTTTCTGTCCGACACCCGGGATAACTTCCAGGAGGACTCCCAGGACGGAGAAGCCCGCCAGGACCGCAGCGGTGGCTCGTCCCCAGTCAGAGAACCGACCACTGAAGAAGAAGACCACAAAAGCCACCAAAAGCGGAAGGAAAAGCGGGTTCACCTGAAAAAGGTTGAAGTTGGCGTACCAGAACTGGTGATCAGTGAAGAGCCACGCCCCCAGGAGGAGTGTCCCGCCCAAAGCAGCAAGAGCCGCCCAACCCCCGCCTAACGCAAGAACGCCCGCCCGCCTCAAGATCCCCATCTGGATTCCGGGTTTGGCGATCCACAGGAGGGACCCACCCCAAAAGAGTCCGACCAGCAGGAAAATGGGAAGCGCGAAAGGAGCCGAGGACGGAGGCGCGGACCGAGTGGACTTCAGGAGCTGCCCTTCCCGCAGCACCAAGGGCCTTGTGCCACCGGACCCATCTGGGACCTGCACCTCCCGGATGCTCTCTTGTAGAATACGGGGCAAGAACATCTCTTCCCAAACGGTAATCGGGCGATCGGCACTGGGGCCCAACACGAACTGGATACCCAGGTAGTACAGGGGCATCTCCTTCAGAATTCGACGTGTGTGCCAACGGAAAGAGTGGTCGGTGGTATCGCTGGCGAACCCGGCCTCGATCCTCCCTCCGATGACCCGGTCCAGGGCGTCACGGAGACGTGTGGAGCAGTTGTCCCGATAGTAGTCGTATCGGTAATCCCGATTCTCCGGCCGGTAGTTCTCCTCCACCAGAGCCAGCAACTCATTCCTCTGCGGGGGCGTGAGGGCCAACTCCTGGATCCACACCGGGCGGCCAGCCCGCCCATACGCCGAAAGGGCTTCGGAGAAGTCCGACGGCCCCATGGAGTAGAGCATGGTGCCCCGGATCAGCCGAGGCACGAAGTCCTCTGAGAAGAAGTTGAAGATTCCCCAATGATAGACTACGGCCGCCCCGTTTTCCCGATTCTCGAAGAGCAGGGCGTTGTGGCCGAACCGTTCCCAAACCGGGTCTCCCTGCCCAATGGTGATCAGAGAGACCGAGAGCTCGGACCCAGGGTCGGGAGTGGGGCCAAGCGGCGCTTCCTGGGCCCCCAGCGGGAGGGTCCCCAGGAAGATCGCCACCCAAAGCAGACGACCGCCGGTTCCGATCAACGGGTCCTTTCCTCACCAGCGGCGGGTCCGGTCAGCATGATCTGAAGCCCGAACCGAGCTTCGAAATACCGGAGGTCCTCCATGAGCTCATACCGGCCCTCACCATAGACCCGGAAGGCGTCGGACAGAGGATACTCCAGCCCCCCATGGAGGTTAAAACCGGGCTTTACGGAGTCCAGGAGGTCTTCCACAAAGGTCCGTTTGATGAACTCACCATCACCATCCATGATGTGGAGACTCATCCCACCGCCGGCAAACGTCAGGAGATCCAACGGGATCGACCAGACGAAATGGGCGTCCATGGACAGGATGAGGTCGGAGTAGTTTATGGTTCCCAAGTCTACCCCGGTGAAGTCGGGAATGGGTTCCTGCGGATCATCCACCAGGTCGTTGATATTCCGCTCCAACCGCTGGACCTCTCTTTCCTTCATGTCGGAGGACCAGTATGCAACGCCGGGAATCAACCGGAGCCCAGGTCCGAGGTAGCCAAGGTCCACCCTCAAACCGAGGGTGTTGGTGGCTACCGCTTTGGTGGGCCAGATGTACCCGGTCTCGAGGGCAAACCCGCGGAAGGAGAGGTTCTCATAGTCGTAGTCGGCTAGGCTCGACTGTCCGTTGGCCTCACCTGCAAAAAAGACCAGGCCTAGGAAGACAGCCAGGGCTGAGGTTCGTCTCATGCTTTTCTCCTCACGGCACCAATCAAATCATAATCCAAGGCATCCAAGACCTCGATCTCCACAAAATCCCCCGGAAGGACATTCTCGGCTGGATGGAGGTTCGTGACCCCGTCCACATCGAGAGCTTGGGTTTCTATCCGGGCCTGAAATGCAAACTCCGGATCATCATCTAGTACCCGGTCGACAAGGGCGATGGTCCGCCTCCCTACCTGATCGAGGTTCAGCTCGAAGGAGATCTCTCGCTGCAGATCCAGGAGGGTTTCAAGCCGTTCCGATTTCTCTTCCTCAGGGATCTGGTCAGGCATCTCCGCTGCAGCGGTTCCCTCCTCGTGGGAGTAGGAAAAAGCTCCCACCCGGTCGAACCGAATCTCCTCCAGGAGGTCCAGGAGCTCCCGGAAGTCGTCGTCTGTCTCGCCGGGAAACCCGACGATGACCGTGGTCCTGAGGGTCAGATCCGGGATCGCATCCCGGAGCCACCTCACCTTTTCCAGAATTGTGGCCCGCCTCTCGGGCCGTCGCATGGCTTTCAGAATCCGGTCGCTCCCGTGTTGGAGCGGCATATCCAAGTAGGAGAGGAGTCTGGAGTCGGAGGCAAGCAGCTCCACCAGCTCTCTCGTGATTCCTGAAGGATACATGTAGAAAAGCCGGAACCACGGCACGTCGGTCTTGTCGAGCAGCGCTCTCAGAAGCCCCGGAAGCAGGTCGGCGTTCGGATCGATGCGCTTCCTGTCCCGTCCGTACCACGTGGTGTCCTGAGAGATGATGTTCAACTCTTTTACGCCCTGGTCCCGCAGTGCCTGAGCCTCCCGGACCAGGTCGGATGCGGGGGAGGACCGGTGAAAGCCCCGCATGAGGGGGATCGCGCAGAAGGCACAGGAGTGGTCACACCCCTCGCTGATCTTCAGGAAGGAGGTGTGTGGGGTTTCGCTGGCCAGCACCCGGAGGGGTCGTTCCATGGTAGGAACCAGGTCGTCGGCCTCCGGAAGCAACCCCCGGTTCCTCAGAGAGGGGATCAGGTCAGCCAGCTCGGTGAGACCCAAAAAGAGATCGACCTCGGGAATCTCCGCGGCCAGTTCCTTCTTGTATCGCTGTACCATACAACCCACGGCCACCACCGCCTTCACATCCCCCGTGTCCTTCAGGTCGCAGGCTTCGAGGATCGTCTCGATGGATTGTTCCTTCGCCGCCTCGATGAACCCACAGGTATTGACGATCACGACCTCTGAGGTACTCACGTCACTGGTGACCCGAGCCCCCTGCCCCACCAGGGCAGCCATCATGTGCTCCGAATCGACGGTGTTCTTGTCGCAGCCGAGGGTGACCAGCCCGATCCTTGGTCCGGCTTCGGGACCCACCGGGTCCAGTTGATGCTGGACGGATGAGGTGGCGGGGTTCACCTCCGGCCGGATGGGTTCGGCGGAAAGGGGGATAACCGGTAAATCCCTACGTTTCACGCTGGAGTCCCGTGCAAAGGTGAGGGCACCGCCCGGCGGCCGCCGTGGGACGGCGGGTGGGGGCGGTTAATCTCGGCGAATGACCTGTGCTCCCTCCGGGGGCACAAATCGGTAACGGGCCGGATCCGGCGGGGGGTTCAGAACAATCTCCGAAAGGGACACCGTCCGGACGGACCCATTCTCCATCTCGATCCGGGCTTGAACGATGAGAGACCGTTCCGGATCGAGCCAGATCCTGGCCCCCTCGAACCCCGCGGGCCCGGTGGGGACCAGGGAGACCACGTGGCTGGACACCCCATTGACCGGCTCTGTCCCTAGGTACTCCATCGTGTATTTGCTTTCCGGAGACTCCAAGAACTCACGATGGAAATCCAAACCCCCGGGGCGAGCTTCCATCTCGAACCGGAGGACTTGCCGGGGATCGGTGCTGGGGTAGTAAACCCAGAAGGCCTCACCGTCGGCCACCAACAGGTCCCCCTCGGGTTCGGAGAACCGCATGGCGAATAAATTCGGCGCCTCCTGACAGAGAGATCCCCTTGACCGGGTTGTATCACTCAGGAGCGGGACCTCGAGCACCTGCCGGAAATCGGCGCAAAAGCCTCGGAGGTCGCTGTACCTTGCGCCCGCTTCCTCCATCAGGGAGAGGGCCTCGGTATCCTGGGCGCTCAAACCCTTAGAGGAGAGGGGGAGGACCACCCCGAGAAGGGCGAATCCACCAATGGCTCTGTACGATGCTCGGCCCGGCCTCATAACTCCTCCTCTTCTCCCCGTCTCAGGAACTCGAGGTCGGAAAGGGTCATCAGCACCTCCCTTGCTTTTGACCCGTCCGGAGGCCCAAGGATCCCCGCGTCATGAAGTTGGTCTACCACCCGGGCAGCCCGTCCATAGCCGATTTTGAGACGTCTTTGCAGAAGTGAGGTCGATCCCTGGTTTTGCTGGATGCAGACCTCAGCCGCATCCCAAAAACGGTCATCCCGGTCATCGTCCGGCGACAAACCACCCTCTTCCATCCCAACCTCCGCCTCCATGCTCCGAACCACCTCCAGGATATCCTCCTCCTCGGGCCACCGTTCCTCTTTCGACACCGGGTCCGACCGAAGGGTAGCCTGCTCTCGGTACCAGGAGGTCAGGCGTTCAGTTTCCTCGGTCCCGATATAGGCTCCCTGTATTCGCACCGGCTCGGAGGTGCCCGGCGGGAGAAAGAGCATGTCTCCGTTACCCAGGAGTGCATCGGCACCGTTTTGATCGATGATGGTTCGGGAATCGACTTTGGACGCCACCCGGAAGGCCACGCGGGTGGGGAAATTTGCCTTGATGAGCCCTGTGATGACGTTCACGCTCGGCCGCTGGGTGGCGACGAGGAGGTGGATCCCGATGGCGCGGGCCTTCTGGGCTAGCAGCGTCAGGGGTTTTTCAACCTCGCTTTGTACGGTCATCATCAGGTCCGCCAGCTCGTCCACGACCAGGACCACGTACGGCACGGGCCCATCCTTCCAGAGCCACCGGTCCGGGTCCCCGTCGGGGCCTTTGGGATGGACCCTCTTCAGGGGCACCCCCTGGCGGAGTTTCTTGTTGAACTCGCCGATGGATCTGACGGTGTTGGCGTGGAGAAGCTCATACCTCCGCTCCATCTCGAACACCGCCCACTTGAGCACACCGGCAGCCTCCCGAGGATCGGTGACCACGGGGTGCCTGAGGTGAGGCAGGTCCACGTAGGCACTCAGCTCCACCATCTTCGGGTCGATGAGTAGAAATCGGAGGGTTTCCGGAGTGTGACGGTATACGAGACTGGTGATGAAGGCGTTCAAACAGACCGATTTTCCCGATCCCGTCGCACCAGCGATAAGGGCATGGGGCATCCGGGCCAAGTCGGCCACGAAGGGACGTCCCGTCAGATCTCTTCCCAGGGCCAAGGGGAGCTCCGCCTTGGTCCGACCGAACTGACGGGATTCCAGGATCTCCCTCAAGAAGACCATCTCGGCCTTGGGGTTGGGAATCTCAACCCCCACCGCCCCCTTCCCGGGGATGGGCGCGACGATCCTGATGCTCCTGGCCTTCATGGCCAGGGCCAGGTCGGCGTCGAGGTTGGCAATGCGATTGACCTTTACCCCTGGCGCCGGGACCACCTCGAACTGGGTGACCACCGGACCGGTGGTGCGCCCCCCTATGCTGCACTCCACGTTGAACGTCTGAAGCTTCTGGACAAGGACCTCACCAAGGCGATCCAACTCTCGTTCCATCCCCTCCCGATCGGAAAGGTCCGGTTCATCCAGGTGGTCGAGGGATGGGAGCTCGTGAGGAATCTCGTCCTGCCGGGGATTCGGGTCCTCCAGGTCGGAGATCCCCTCCTCCTCCAACGGATCGGCCTCCTCCGCTTCGAGGAGGTCGGGGATCACCACTTCCTCGACCGGATCTTCCTCCTCCTCCAACTCGTCGATGAAAGAAAAGAGGTCCGATGCCTCTGGGGCCTGCATCTCCTGTTTTTGAGCGGAAAGCTTCGCCCGGCGATGTTCAGCCAACTCTTCGAGCCAGCCCTTCAACCCGGTTCCGGCCCGCTGCGCACCCTTTCCAAGCAGGCCGGCGCCCTGGACGGCGCCGCGTCCCACAGGCAGGAGGGGATTCCAGCCCAACGTCCCCACAAGGAGAAGGAGAGTCAGAGCTCCCAGGAGAAAGAGCGTCCCGAAGCCTCCCAGACCGGACAACAACACCCCTCCGAACCAGGAGCCCAGCGCCCCTGAGGCGGCCGAGCCAGGCGAAAGCACCTGGAGCCCCGGCGGCAGCAGGATCAGAAGGCCAGCGAAGAGAATGGCAAGGCGGAGGGCCCAATTCGGGGAGATCCACCATCCCAACCTGAGTCCACCAACGGTCAACAGGGCTGGCAGGAGTACCGCCGAGAGCCCGAATGTGTAGGCGAGAACAGCCTGGATGGCTGCCCCCACACTTCCCATGAGGTTACCCGACGGGAACCAGGTCTCCCCGAGTTCTCCAAGGATCCAAGTCGGAAACAGCACCAGGAAGAGAAACACGGCCAACGCCAGGACCCCGAGAGCCAGGATCTCCTGCTGCTGGTCTTGGCTGAGGAAAGCCTTGTTTCCCTTCTTTTTCCTCTTGCGTTTGGAAGCGGTCACGGCGTTTCAAATCCCTTCAGTGCCACGATCTGATTGGGATCAACTGTCCAGGCCTTCCTGAGGAGGAACGCTGATACTCTTCTCCCTCATCTCCGGGACGAGAGAATGCCGGTCCAGGGAGGCGCAGAGCTCCAGGTCACCCTCGAGGCCAATACCCAGGAGGTTCTTCCCCGCTGCTGTCGTCCCGAGAAAGTCGGCGCTCACCGTGTAGTTCGAAGCGAGGCCAACAGCCACCCTGGCAGCGTCGTTCAGCACCGCATCTCCGTCTTCGCCCACACCCAGCCGCTGGAGAAGGAGCCCGGCGCAGAGCGCATCGTCGAGAGAAAACCGGTTCTGTCGGCCGGAACAGACAATCACCAGGTCGGACACCCCTTCCAGTGCTTCAACCACCGCCGACAGGTTCATGAAGGAGGCCGCCAGGACCCTTTCCGCGCTCTCCGCCGCCGCAAAGGCCCGGGTTCCATTCGTGGTGGTCATCACCAGCTGCTTTCCGCCTACCACCTCTGCCGTAAACTCGGCCGGGGAATTCCCCAGGTCGAACCCTTCGACCTTCAGTCCCTTTCGCTCACCACACAGGAGGGTGTCTTCCCTACCGAGGGAGGATGCCAGCTTCACCGCCTCCTCGGTAGAGACCGTCGGAAAAATGGCCTTCGCTCCATTTGCCAAGGCCTCCACAAGCGTTGAAGTAGCACGGATTACGTCAATGACGACGGCCGTTTTACCCTCTACCGAGGCCTCATCGACCACAGCCGGGGAAAAGAACACGTCGATGGTCATGAGGACTCCTTGTTGACCGCCAAAAACCGAGCCACGAACCCGGTGTCTACATCTCCTGATACGAATTGTGAGTCCCTGGTGATTCGGGCGAGGATACCGATGGTTGTGGAGATCCCTTCGATGACAAAACTGTCCAGGGCGTGCTGAGCCCTGACGATAGCCTCTTCCCGGGTATTCCCACTGACAATGAGCTTCCCGAGGAGTGAGTCATAGAAGGGCGGTATGTGGTATCCGGTGTACACGTGCGTGTCCATGCGGATGCCGGGGCCCCCAGGGGGGTGAAAGGTTGTGATCTGGCCCGGAGAGGGTGCGAAGTTCCTCTCCGGGTCTTCAGCGTTGATACGGAACTCGATGGCGTGTCTCCGGTGGGTCACCTGCTCCTCAGGGAAGGACAGGGGCTCCCCAGCCGCAACACGTATTTGCTCCTTCAAAAGGTCAAATCCCGTGGTGACTTCGGTCACCGGGTGTTCGACCTGGATCCGAGTATTCATCTCGATGAAGTAGAACCGATTATCCTGATCCAACAAGAACTCCACCGTCCCGGCCCCTACGTACCCGATGGCCTTGGCCGCTTTCACGGCAGCCTCACCCATCTCCTCCCGGAGCCCTTCCGTGAGGGCCGGAGAGGGAGCTTCTTCGATCAATTTCTGGTGCCGCCGCTGGATGGTACAATCCCGCTCACCGAGGTGGACCACTCGGCCGAATTGATCACCGAAGACTTGGAACTCCACGTGCCTCGGGTGGGATACAAAACGCTCCAGATAAACCCCTGAATCCCCGAAGGCCGCCTCCGCCTCGTTTTTGGCTTGCCTGAAGAGCTTCTCGAAGCTCCCGGCGTCGGTCGCCACCCGCATGCCTTTTCCACCACCCCCCGCTGACGCCTTGATCATGACGGGAAAGCCGATCTCCTCCGCTACCCTCTGAGCCTCCTCCACGTCCTCGATTTCGCCTTCAGTTCCCGGCACCGTCGGTACACCGACGGACATCATCGTCTTTCGGGCTGTTGCCTTGTCCCCCATGGCCCTGATCTGGTCAGGGGTGGGGCCAATGAACACCAGGTCGGACCGCTGGCAGATCTCGGAAAACTCGGCATTTTCGGCCAAAAACCCATATCCGGGGTGGATAGCTTCCGCACCCGTGATTTCGGCGGCCGATAGAATTCTGGTGATGTCCAGGTAGGAAGCCGACGCGGGAGCAGGACCGATGCAGACGTCTTCATCGGCGAACCGAACATGGAGCGACTCGCGATCCGCCTCCGAATACACGGCTACGGTCCGGATCCCGAGCTCATTGCAGGCCCGAATGACCCGGAGCGCGATCTCCCCTCTATTCGCTATCAGGAGCTTTTTGAACACCCTCTTTCCTCCGATAGGGATTCGGCCGGCCGCCTTCGGTACCTGCTTTTCTAGGCCGCTACATGACGCGCCCGAGCCCTCGTCGAGGGGTCGGACGCTGCCAAATCGTGGTTGTGAGCCGGAGCCCTTGCCGATCCGGCCAGAGGATCGACCGGGTGGTCCAGCCGACTCCTGCCGTGGGCTCTCAGGAGGGATCGATTAGGAACAAGACCTGCCCGTATTCCACGGGCTGCGCGTTCTCGACCATGACCTTCGCTACGGTTCCTTCCACCTCCGACTCGAGCTCGTTCATGAGCTTCATCGCTTCGATGATGCAAAGAACCGAGCCGACGCCCACTCTTTGTCCTACCTCAACATATGGATCGGCGTCCGGGGAAGGCGCGGCGTAGAACGTTCCCACCATGGGAGAGGTGACCTCCAAAAGGCCCTCGGAGGCCTCACCCGCTGCCACCACGTCGTCCGTCTCCTCTACCGACTGGACTGCCGGGATCGATGTGTCGGCGGCAGGAATCGGGGCAGGCTCGGAGAACCCGTTGGCCGGTGGGACGAACTGTTGCGCCGAAGCGGCCGATGTCACCACCGGCGGGCTCTTGGAGAGCCGTACACGAGTCCCGCCACGCTCCAGCTCGAGGGAATCGAGGCTGCTCTCATCCAGAGCCCGAATCAGACTTTCAACGAATGCTAGATCGATCATCCGGTCACCCGCGTGAGATATTTGTCTTCCCGCCTGTCCACCTTGACTACGTCCCCGATCTCCACGAACAGGGGCACTTGAATGACCGCGCCGGTCTCGAGCTTCGCCGGCTTTGTGCCCCCCTGGGCGGTATCGCCCTTCAACCCCGGATCGGTCTCCGTGACCTCCAGCTCCACAAAGAACGGGAGCTCCACGCTCAAGACCGATCCCTCATGGACCAGCCCCTCACACTCCATGTTCTCTTTTAGGTACTGGAGCTGGTCTTCCCCGATGATCTCTCCGGAGAGGGGGATCATTTCGAAGGTATCCTGGTCCATGAAGTGGTACAGGTGGCCATCGGTATAGGAATACGACACCGGCCTCCGCTCGAGGCGTACGTCCGTGACTTTTTCCCCTGCCCTGAACGTCTTCTCGAGAACAGCTCCACTGAGGACGTTCTTGAGCTTCGTACGGACGAATGCACCACCCTTTCCGGGCTTCACGTGCTGGAAATAGATGATAGTCATGAGCTGGCCATCCATTTCAATGACCAGGCCGTTTCTAAAATCAGCAGTTGTCGCCATACACCGTCAGTTTTCTTCTGTTGTACGTTGGAGGTGGGCCACGAGGCCCCGCAGCCCAAAAAGATAGCTATTCTTGGCGAAACCAGCGACTGTGCCCACGGCTACCGGGGCTACGAATGACCTATGCCGGAATGGCTCCCGAGCCGGGGGGTTGGAGAGATGGACTTCCACAACCGGGAGTCCGGTCCCTGCCAACCCGTCTCGAAGGGACACGCTGGTATGGGTTAGTCCGGCCGGGTTGATCAAGATACCCTGCACCCGGGGAATAACCTCCTCCAGGTAGTCGAGCAGCTCTCCCTCGTGATTGGATTGGAAGGTCTCCAACTCAACACCCAGCCCAACCGCCTCGGTTTGGAGGTCGGCGTTGATGTCCTCCAGCGTCGAGGTTCCGTAGATGTCCGGCTCCCTATGGCCGAGAAGCCGTAGGTTCGGGCCGTGAATCACAGCGATCTTCATTGCAGGTTTTCCAGCCAGCGCTCAAAGGCGTCAATAGTGGGATCGTCCTCGGCCTCCCTCCCGCCCGCGTCTTCTGAGTCGCCCGCTTCAGGTTCGGGATCCGGGGCCAACGCGTCGATGCCTACTGGCTTATCCGGAGCAAGAGCGTCGATGCCCACAACTTCGTCCGGAGCCAACGTATCAATGGCCATCACCTCGTCGGGGGCCAGTGCGTCAATGGCCACCACCTCGTCGGGAGCCAACGCGTCGATGGCCACCACCTCGTCCGGGGCCAGGGCATCAAGCTCCACGACCTCTTCAACCTCCCCCCGGGCCACGTCGGTTTCACTGGGGGATTCGAGGAGGTTCCTGGCTTCCTTCAACCTGTGCTGAAGGTGTTCGTTCCCTGGATCCTCCTCCAATAGGGCGAGGAATACCTCTTCCGCCCGATCGAAGAGCCCCTGGCGGAGGTAGATCTCTCCGAGGGTGGGGGTGACGAGTACTTCCTCCAGGTCCTCGGGGGAAGGTACGGGCTCTCCCTCGTCCACCGCATCCACAGAGACATCTTCTTGGAGGGCAGCCGAGTCCCAATCCAACTCCTCCTCAATCCCGACTGGATCGTCCCAGACCGGAGGGGGCTCCGAAGCTTCAGAGGGCTCCGCATCGGCGTGTTGGGCTAGGACCTTGATATCCTCTATCTGACCCGGGAGGTCCAGGTCGAGGGGGTCCTCCCCCCGGAGGGTGTCCAGGACCCCCAAAGCCTCTTCGGATTCCCCACGCTCCAGAAGAACATCCGCCAGGCCCCGTAGCGCGGCGACATTTCTGGGATCCAGCTCCAGCGCCCGCCGGAACCGAGCCTCGGCCTCTTCCGGCTCCCCCTGATCCACGCTGAGCCAGGCTGCAACGACATGCCCCGAGAGATAGTCCGGGTGTCGAGCCAAGCCGTCTCGGAGCAGTCGATGAGCCTCCCGGAGATCCCCGGCCTTTCGAAGGGCATCCGCCAAGGCCACAAAACCCCGGCCGTCCGGATCTTCATCCGACCAGTAGAACTCCTGCATTTTTCGGATGTGGACTTCCAGGGGTTCTCCCACCGATCAGTCCTCGAAGAAGCGTGAGAAAAGGCGGAAATGGGGGCGGACCAACACGCCGGAAGATAGTCTTTTTTTTCCGAAGGTGTCAACGCAAATCTGGAGCTCCTTCGGCCCCAAATAGCCATGGGAGAAGGGGTTTCTGCCTTGAGGGGACTTCCGTGCACCGTTAGTTTTCCAGGTCTATTTTGGATTGCCGAATGCAGCCGCACGAGTGGGGAGTCGCGGACCTATGATGCGTCAAATGAGGGAGAACACGAAGTGGATCATGCTGGTGACGGCGATCGCTTTTGTGGCTCTCATGGTGTTCGAATGGGGAATGGATGTCACCGGCCAATCCGGCGCCGGATTCGGGGAGATCGGTCGCGTCAACGGCACCCCGGTGATGTACGAACAATATCAGATGACGTACCGGAACCTGTACGAACAGGTTTCCAGGAGCCAGGTGGAACCGGTCTCCTCGGCCCAGAACAGGGAGATCGAGGAAGCAGCCTGGAATGAGCTGGTCAACCAGATCTTGATTCAGCAGGAACTCGGCCGGCGAGGAATTCGGGTCACTGACCAGGAGGTCAGGGACATGGCCCGGTTCATGCCTCCTCAGGAACTGGCCCTCGACCCCCTCTTCCAGACCGATGGCCAATTCGATATCCAGAAGTACCAGGACTTCCTGGCCAACTCCGCTGACGAGCTTTTCCTCCTTCAGTTGGAAGCGTACTACCGGGACATGATCCCGAGGAACAAGCTGCTCCGGCAGGTTTCGTCGGGGATCTATTTCACTGATGCCGAGCTCTGGGAGCAGTACCGGTTCGACAACGAGCGAGCCCAGGTCCGCTTCGTTGCCTTTAACCCCGGCGAGCGGATCCTGGACGGGGCGGTTCAGGTCTCCGAAGAGGAGATCGAGGACTGGTACGACGAACACCAGGACGACTTCCAGGTCCCAACACAGGTCGATGTGAAGTATGTGGCCTTGACCAAAGCGCCGCTCCGGGAGGATTCCTTGTCCGCCGGTGAGCGGGCCGGAGGCATCTACGATGAGTTGATCGGTGGGGCTGACTTCGCCGAGGTGGCCCAACGGGAGTCGTCAGACGAAGTCTCAGCCGCCAACGGTGGGGACCTGGGAACCTTCGGGCGCGGCCAGATGGTCCCTGCATTCGACTCGGTCGTGTTCAACGCCCCCCTGAACCGGGTCCAGGAACCCATCGAAACCAGCTTCGGTTTCCACATCGTCGAGGTTCTGAGCCGGGCTGGCGACAGCGCCCAGGCGAGGCATGTGCTGATCCCCGTCGAGAGAACGAACGAGTCTGAGATCAGGCTTCTGACGCTTGCCGATTCCCTGGAAGTCTTAGGTGAGTCCATGACCCTCGAAGAGGCAGCCAGTGCCCTGGACGTGCCTACCAGCCAGCAGGTGATGACGGAGCTGTTCCCGTTCCTGGCTGGCGTCGGACAAGTCTCTGACGGGCTTGATTGGGCTTTCCGCGAGGCCTCTCCGGAAGAGGTCAGCCCGGTATTCGAAGACCAGCAGGCATTCTACATGATGGAGTTGGTGAGCTCCAGTCCCGAGGGAGTTCAACCCTTGGAAAGTGCGCGGCAGACGATCCGGGAGTACCTGCAGTTGGAAAAGAAGATCGAAATGGCCCGGGTCGAGGCCGAGGAGCTGGTCCTGACGGCCCGTGAGGCCGGAACTCTGGAAGAACTGGATGGGGTGGATGGTCTGTCCGTCGAGACTTCGGGACCCAACTCCCGAATCGAGTTTTTCCCCGGGCTCGGCTATCAGACCCAAGCTGTCGGCGCCGCTTTCGGTCTTGGGATAAACGAGATCAGCGATCCGGTAGTCACGGAGTCGAACGTGTTCCTTGTCCAACTCCTGGAAAAGACTACAGCTGACAGCCTCGCTTGGGAGGAGCAAAAGATCGACCAACGGGCCCAAAGCGTGTTTGCCGTTCAACAGCAGAGGTTGGATCAGTGGATCGCGGCCATGAGAGATGCGGCAGATATCATCGACCGTCGTGAGGAGGTCTTCCAGCCGCAGGAGCAAACCGCCCCAATGGGAGGGATCTTCTAGGGATTGGAGAATCTGACAGAAGAAGAGCCCCGGGAACCTCGCTTCCCGGGGCTCTTTTTTTCGGCTCGTGGTGTCGGGCCAAGGGGAATTTTTTTGGGGCGGGCCGTTACTCAGCCTGTTCCTCATCTGTAACAGTGAGGCGTTTCGGCCCCTCTTCCGATTCGCTCTCCGGAGGCGTTTTGGGCGACATCGATTTGACGTCGTTGAGTGGAGCTTTCAACTCACCCTCGATCTCCCTAACCGAACCTTTGAATTCCCTAATGCCTTTCCCGAGCGCAGATCCGATCTCCGGGAGGCGTTTCGCGCCGAAGAGAAGGAGCACCACCAGAAAGATCAGGATGATCTCACCCATCCCTAGGCCACCTAAAGGCATTTTCCCCTCCTAACTTAGATCCAGGATCGAGCCACAAAGGCCACGATTCCGATGCCCACCAGGGTCAGGACGTTCAACGTCACCACCAGAGGGCCAACCGTAAGGGCCACGGCAACCAGATCGACCGAGAATGGGCCAACCGAGGCCTTCACGGAAGTGATGAGGAACTCCCTCGCCGTGCTGTCCGGCAAAAAGAGCTCCGATAGTCTTGTAAGCAGCCCGCCGAGGAACAGGCCAAGGACCAGAGTCCAGATCAGGCGCTGAACGTTCCTGCGCCGGCTGTCGCCAATCAGCTCACGGTCTGGAGACACTCACCGATTCCGATCTACCACGTAGGTTATGGAGTCCCGAAGGGCTTCGACCGCCTCCCCTTCCGGTAAACCACTCAAAGCCTCCTCCGCTTTTTCCGCATACTCGAAGGCTTGCTTCTTCGCATAATCCACCCCGCCAAGCTCCCTCACAAGCTCTACTACACGAAAGATCTCTTCGTCGGTGTGTTCAACGCCATCAAAAAACTTCCGGATCTCCTGTTCAGCCGCCGGCGAAGCAGCCTTCAGTGCCCCGATGAGCGGGAGAGTGACCTTTTGTTCCCTGAGATCCTGACCGGCCGGTTTCCCCGTTTCCTCTTGGGAGCCAACGTAGTCCAGGATGTCGTCGGCCACCTGGAACGCCATCCCGAGGTTCGTTCCGAACCGTTTGAGCGGCTCCCTGAATTGCTCTACCCCGACGAGAGCTCCCATGTCGCATGCCGCACCCATGAGGGAAGCTGTCTTCGCGGCGATAAGCCGGTGGTAGTCGGCTTCCGAGAAGTCCAATCCGTCAAAAGCGGTCAGCTGCCTCATTTCGCCGACGCTCATGAGGTTTGCCGCATCGCCCAAGGTCCTCACCGCCTCCAGATGGCCGACCTTGGCCAGTTCCGTGACGGCCCGGCTATAGAGGTAGTCACCCATAATGATGGCGATCTGGTGAGTCCAGATCGCATTCACCGTGGGTTGGCCCCTTCTGAGCACGGAATGATCCACGGCGTCGTCATGAACGAGAGTGGCAAGGTGGACCAACTCCAGGACCGCCCCAAAGGTCACTGCATCCCTGTGGGGTGACCCGCCCACCTCGTTGGATAAAAGGACGAGGGTGGGCCTGAAAAGTTTCCCCGGCAGAAGAAGGAGATAATCGTTGACCTCTTCGATCATCTCAAAATCCGCTATAACGATCCGGCGGATCTCGTTCAGTATCTGATCAAGCCGATCCCTGACCGGCTCTTGAATTTGGGCCAGGCCTGGGGGGGCTTCGTTGACCAGAGGTTTGTGGTCGGTCATCTCACCGGGTGGGCTGCTAGCATCACCGAAGGGCACGGAGCCGGTCGGTTACGTCCTCGAAGTTGATGTCCAGGGAAAAGACCTTCTCGTAGAATTCCAGGGCCTCCGTCCTGTTCCCCTGCTCTTCCTGGGCTCTGCCCATGAGATAGTAGATCCCGATCAGTTCATCCTCGATCTCATAGTCAACCGAAAGGGCCCTGGAGAGCGCCCGAACGGCCATATCCGGCTTCCCCATTTCCATCCAACATCGGCCCATGACCTCGTGGGTGGGCAGATGGTTCGGGGAGGCCCGGAGTGCCATTTGGAATTCTCCGATCGCTTCGTCGAGAAGGCCCATCTCCATGTAGGCCGTTCCCAGATCATGGTGAGCGCCTACATCGTCGGCAGCTACATGCTCGGAGACCTTTTCCTTGAACTGGCCGAGCATTTTCGCGAAGTCCGCCTCCTCGTCGCCTGACGGAGCTTCGGCCGGGACCGTCCAGCGAGTGGACTCCTCGGCATCGTCGCCGAGGATCATTGCCCCGAGGTCCACGTATTCCTCAGAGGACGATACCTGCGAGGGGGGAGCAGCCAGGGGAACCCCGTCCATCTCGGCCAGAGCCGCCGTCGCACCCTCATGGCCTGGGGAGAGAGAGAGAACCTGTTGGTAGACCGCTCTGGCTTTGGTGGAAGCCCCCGTTCGATCCAGGCACCCTGCTAACCCCATGTAGGCCGAGACGAGGACCTCTTGGTCGTTCTTCCTGAAGGCATATTCCACAAATCGCTGGAAGAGGTCCACATTCTCCGGGTCGGCCTCGATATGGCTCTTCACCCTTTCGATGGCGAGGTCCATATCACCTTGGTCGGCCGCCTCCTGGTGATCCGCAAGGGGCGCAACCTCGGGAGCTTCAGCCTCCGGAGCTTCGACCTCCAAGCCCTCCGGCTCGGTGATGGCCTCCGCTTCCTCCGCAACGGCTTCCCCAGCGATCCTCGCCTCGAACGCGCCGTCCTCGAACGCTTCCTCCAGCGCATCCTCAACGGCTCCCTCGAGGCTCATATCCACCGACGGCTCGTCTTCCGCCTCGTCCTCCAGGTTCAGAAGGGGAAGCTCGTCCTCTGAGCCACCCGCCGCTTCCCCCTCTTCCGAACCCTCGATTCCGAGAAACGGGAGGTGGTCCAGGCCCTGAGCGCCAGCCTCCTCCGCATCCGACTCGTCTTCGAGACCCACCATGGAGAGGAAGTCCCCGGGGTCTTCTGATTCCACCAAATCCGAGGCCGCAGCGTCTTCTTCCGCATCTTCCGATACCGTGGACCCAAAGCTGGGGAGCACCTCGACGTCCTCCGCCAGCTCCTCGGCGTCGAAGTCGAACGTGGGGAGCTCATCCTCCTCATCGTGCTCATCCGGGTCCGATCCTCCCTCATAAGAACCGGCGGCGGCCTCGGCCGTGGGATCGGCGAATTCCTGCAGCTCAATCCCGCCCAGAGACTCGTCGTCTCCCTGCCAACCGGGATCGATTCCCCCGAGATTGGTGGCTTCCAAGACCAGATCCTCGGTCTCCGACTCAGCGGTACCCGCAGGGATGGCGGAAGGATCGGGTAGAGCCGCGCCTGGATCCAAGTCCGCCAATTTCTCGGAGATCTCCCCGGCCTCTTCATCCCTTCCCATCATGACCAGCTGACGGTAGGCCTCTCTGTACTGTTCAATGGCCTCATCGGTTCGATCGTGGGTCTCCAGCTGGGAGGCGAGGCTTTGGCGGATCTCCACATCCTCGGGAGAGAGGTCCACAAACTCCACCAGCGCGTTGAGAGCGCCCTCCACATCACCCATGGCCGTCTGGCGCTCGGCATAGGTCAGGAAGTTCTGTCTCGCATCCGTAAGGAAACCCTGAGAGGCTCTGATCTGTCCTATCCTCAGGAAGAACACGGTCCGGTCTGGCAAATTCCTAAGGACCTTCTTGCATATCGCGATAGCGTTGTTGGGAAGCTCAGCCTCCAAATAGAGCCGAATGGCCCTCTCATACTGCTCAACGGCCCCGTTGATCTGGCCAAGGCGGGTTTGAATATCACCTACCCGGTTCAGGAGGGTGATATCGGGTGCCTCCTCCTGCTCCTGGACGCCGATTGCAGCCGTGTACAGGTCGAAGGCCTTTTGCCACTCCTCGCGCTGCTCGTGACGTCGGGCCTGCTCTTTAAGCTCTTCGACTTTCATGGCTTTTCACCGGATATGGCGTTTGCTCCGACCGGGACCCGACCGAACATCCCGGGTGGAGCCCGAGGAGAGGCGGGAAAAATGAAGGACGTCCATGCCCTTTTTGCAAGGATGGACGTCAATTCGGGCTGACATACCCGAAGTGTCGCAAAATAAACCTGCGTAGAAACCTACACAAGCGAATGACCCGCCACCGGCAGGCAAAACCCCGGTCTCGACCTACTGTCGAGACCGGGGTGATGACCAGCTTTCCGGGACCGGCTCGGCGGGCCTTCCAGCCCAGTCTATCTCCGGTTGGCTCTCTTCGGAGCCAGGTTCGGATTCCCTGCTTGGAGCTGGTAAGCCCAATCGAAGATCATGATTGCCGCGCCGTCCTGGTCGAACCCCAGCAGGGTGACCCGGATTGCGCCGTAGTGGTCCAAACCGTCGTCACCGACCACTCTCAACGCATAGGTGGTTTGTGGATACAGGGCCATGTCCAGGTTCGTGTATCCGGAAACGGGCGCCTGGTCCAGCGACACACAGTCCGCATCCGAGTCTACGCCGCACTTCAGGGCCGTTGTCTCAAAGAGACCGTCGTATATCTGGGTCCCGGCACCTGGCACCAGCCACCATCCATCGGCGTCCACCTCAACCCGGAAATGGCGGCTGGGCGAGTCACCGTCCAGGATCGGGTAGGTCATCTCGTCTTGTGAGAACCTGAACCCGGCATGGGTGGGGACGTCCTCGTAGGCATAGATCCACTCCCCGTGGTAGTCGGGTCGAGGCGTCCCGGCAGCGAGTTGGCTCCCGGCGCTTTCGTGGCCCTGGTCATCCACGGCCGTGACGAAGTACTCGTACGTGTCCCCATTTGCAGCCAGGAGATCCAAGAAACCTTCTGAGTCCGTCTCACCCAGGATGAAGTCCTCCCCGCCAGCACCAGCCAGATACACCCGGTAGAACGAGAAGTCGGGCGTATTCCTCGGGTCATTGCTCCACCGAATAAAGTTGGCATTGTCCAGGGCGACAATCTCAACGGCCCCGGGAGCCGGCGGGGCGTCGGGGAATGGTACGAACACCTCCACCGACCAGTCCGATGCGGTCTCCAGGCCGCTGGCGCTCACCGAAGCCACGTAATACTCGTAGGTGACCTCCGGCACAATGTTCACGTCCGTGTAGGAACAAAGGGCGTCGGCGCAGTTGGTGACCTCGGCGATCAGGAAGTAGTTGGGGTCTGACCGCCGCTTCCCGTATACGCGGAACGGGTCATTGTTCCAACCAGCTCCCAGTTCCCAGCTGAGGTATACGGCCCGGTTGTAATACCAACCGGAGAGGTTCTCCGGCGGGGCCGCATAGTCGTCGTCGTAGTATATGAGGTCGTCGCTGTCACAAGCCGAAAAACCGATGACCAAGGGCAGGAGAAGGAGCCCCAATATGGCGCGTTTCATTCTTTCCTCCGGCTGAGGAGTTTACCTGATTCTTGCTAAGGCAGGACCCGTGCCGCGGAAAAGACCCTTGGTTTTACTGGCGTTTCTGGGGAGTTACCTGGAAGAGTGTCCCCCTGAGAGGACAGGGCCGAAGGGGGTAGTGACACGACCCTCGGCTGTGGATGGTCTCCTAATACCGCCTGGTTCCCAACCGATCCTGGTAGCTGCGCTGTGAGTAGTCGAAGTGCAGGTCTTCCTGGTCCGTGAGGGCGACCTCGAACCGAAAACTCCAGTTCCCCGTCGCCGTTTTCCGGAAGTCGAAATGGGCTTCCCAGCGGTGGAGGTTCCGGACGAGCTGGACGTAGTGGTCGTTGAAAGACCCGGTCAGTAGGTCATAGGAGGTCCGCCAGCTGACATCCCAGTTATCGGTAAGCGCGAATCGGAGATCGCCCTGAAGCATCTGGTTCCCTCCGGGCGCCCCATCCCGCGGGCGTTGCATGGAGAAGCTGAGGTTCGCCCTCCAGTTGCTGGCGCCGGAAGGACCTTGAGGGGGGCGGGCCTGGCTGGCTTGATTAGGATCGGCCCCGCCGGGGATGACACTCCCCTCGTCTGTGAGGGAAGGTGCAAAAGGGTTCGCCTGGGGGTCGGTGGCCGCCGCAGGAGTCGGAGGCGCCGTGGCGGCAATCTCTTCCTCTCCGCCACCCAGGAGGCGCCCGAGGACCCTGAATGGCAGCGATTGCCCGTCCAGGGAGAACCCGAAGTTCATCGACGAAAGGTGGGGCGAGAACTTTCGGGACGACTCCCCGCCGGGGTCTCCGGCACCTCCTCCCGGCGGAGGGTCTTCGAACAGGTCATGGGTGAAGGTCAGGTTCAGCCCACGAAGGTAGTCGGAGGAGATGGTGTTGGTGAGGCGGGTGGTCTCGATCCCCCAGAGCCAATCATCGGCCTCCTTCGCCTTCTCGAAATCGTACGTGACTGCCGTGGTCCGGAGAGCCAGGATCGTCACCTTCTGCCCTGGCTCAGACGACGTAGGCCCCAAAAGTGAGTCGGCCAGGGTGGACAAGGAGTCCGCCGCAATGGAGTCCGCCAGGAGGGAATCTATGGCGGTTTGATCGTAGAGCACCCCGGCGGAATCGAGTTTGGCCAAAAGAAGTGAGTCCTGAGAAGCCCCTGGGAACTCGTACCGGGCCGCCTCATCGGCCTGGGCCTGGAGGGCGGCCTCCTCCTTCAGCTTTGCCTCAAAGGTCTGGTTCAGCGTGATGCGGAGGGTCCTTTGAGCGCCCACCTCCGACGCCCCGAAGACCTCCCGCTGGAGGTCCGTCGGGGAAACCTCCGGCGAGTAGGAGTAGTCGAAGCTGGGGCTCATCTTATGCCGAATCGCCTCGAAAGACCCGAACCCGGGGAAAAAACCGTAGATGTCCCCCCGCAAGGTCACTCCCAGTGATAGGCGGGAGGGGCCTGACACAAAGGACGAAGAGAGGGAATCCCGATCCGACCGTACCATCCGCCCGGACATGCTCAAGCTGGGGGTCAGGGTGGAGGAGCCGACCAGGCGTTGTTGGTAACCCAACGACGCGTTCCACCCAGCCTCCGCTCTTGCCGAGTCCTCCAGGAAATACGGTACCTCTGGCCCGAGGGTCCCGATGAGGGGCATCCCCACGGGTACGTCTTTGACGAGGTTCTCCGTGAAGTCCAGCCCGCCCCCCAGTGAAAGGTTCCCGATGCTGAGGCTGGAGGACATCTTCGCGGAGGTCCGCACCTGGTCCGCCAAGGATGCCTTGAATGGCAGAGAGTCAGGTTGTGGGGACTTGTCGGAGGTGCTTCGGCGGAAGCTGGTCGATCCGGACCAGGTGATGTTGTTATAGAATCGCGCTCGACCGGTAGGAGCCCTCAAGAACGTCATCGGGGAGAGGGAGAAGCTGAGGTTCGGCAGGGTCATCTCCACCCGGTCGTCCGACAGGTACTGCTTCCGGTTTGCGCTAAGGGTGAGGTTCCCGAAGCCGAACCGGTGGGTCACCCCTCCTTCGGAGTCGATGGACTGGACAACCTCACGGGGATCGAAGGAGGTCCGGCGAATCATGGAAGTGGAAGAAGCATAACTTCCCCTGAAGCGGAGCCGGGTCCGCTCGCTCATCTGCCACTGGGTGCTTCCGTTGATGGCCCTCTGCTGATCACCCCCTTCCCGCCAGAACTGGCGATAGCTGAGGTTCCCCGTGAGGAACTGCTTGGCCCAGTTGAACCGGGCGCTCCCGGTTAGAGAGAGGTGCTCCCCGCTCCACCAATCCAGGAAAACCGTGGCATCGTAGTATTCCGACATGGCCCAATAAAAGCCCAGGTTCGAGACCCTTCTGGAGTATCCCTCCGAGGTTCGAACGATGTCGTTGATGCTGAACGAGGGCGTAAGAAGCCCTGAGGACCGGCCCTGCTCCAGGTTCTGCACCATGAAAGGGAGCCAAGCAACGGGAACATCGGCGAAATAGAGCTTGACCGGCCGAGCCACCAGGAGGTTCCCCCTGACGATCTTGACGTTGTTGGACGCGAAGTGGTAATGGGGTTCCTCCAGCTCACAGGATGTGAACTGGAGATGATTCCCGAACGAAGCCGTGTCTGTGACCGACGTCAGGTCCCCGTGGACAATCCACTCACCTCCCCCCGAATACTTTGTTGTGGCGTCCAGGGCCGTACCCCGCTCTTCGGCCAGGTCAAAAACGATGATCCGGCTGTCTACCGGCTCTCCCTCCGCCGGCTGGAAGGAGGCGGCAGAACCCGACGACCACACTTTCCCTTTCTCATCGTCGTAGAACAACGAGTCGGCCGTCAGCTCCAACCCGTCGGCAAAAATCCTGGCTTGGTCCTCCGGAGTTCCGAGCAACACAAGCTGCCGGTCCTCGGCCCCAAAATCGGCTCCGATGGATTGGTACTCCGTGAGCGTGTACCCCTGCAGCTCCTTCAAAGCCATGAGGATGCTGTCCCCCCCACTAAGGGGGGACCGGACGGTCTGGTCACTCGCCCTGCCCCTGCTCCGCTGCCCGGACCGGGCTTCAAGACGCTCGCGGAGAGAATCCGGCATGAGCGAATCGGGGAGGAAGTAGGTGGAGTCGATTCCTGGCGGCTTGGCGAGACCCTCGAGCTGCTGTCGGATTCGGAGGAGGGTTGAGTCCACCGGTATGGTATCCGGCTCCGCCACCTGGATCGTGTCCGGGGGTCGCTCCTGGGCCTGTGCCGTCGCTTTCTCACCCAGGAAGAGAGAGGCACCAACGAGGGCAAAGATCAGTCTCGAAGATCGGGAGATGGCCTTCGGACCTGCCCCGGGTCTCATTTCGTCTCCACCGACCCTTCAGGAGGATCCGATTGAGCCTCCGGGGGGCCGGAGGCGCTCTTTTCCTCTTCTCTCGCTTCTCTCGCCCGTTTTCTCCTCCAGATCATCTTTGAGAGGAAGATGGAGAACTCGTAGAGGAAGAAGAGCGGGACCATCAGCATGATGGTCAGGGTGATGACGTCCCCCGGTGTGAGGAAGCTGGCCAGGACGGTGATCAGCACCATGGCATGCCGGCGCTTCGACCTGAGGAACTCGGGCGTCACCAAGCCCAGGGCCGAGAGGATCATCACCACCACCGGCAGCTCGAAGATGACGCCGAATCCGATGAGGAGTTTGGTGATGAAGGCGAGAGTCTTCGTGACCTCCAAATTCTGTTCAAGGAACTCCGATTGGAAGTTCTGAAAGAACGCCATCGTCAGGGGCAGCGCCACGAAGTAGGCCAGAGCCACCCCCGCCGTGAACAGAACCAGGCCAAGGTAGAGGGCTGGAACGATGGCCCTTTTTTCATGTTTCTCCAGGGCCGGGGAGAGGAAAGACCATATGTGGAATACGATAATCGGGAAGGCAAGGAGGATGCCCACCACCACCGCAAGCTTCAACGTGATGAAGAAGGGATCGGCCGGGGATAGATAGATGAGCTCGAAGTTGGGATCCTGATACGCTTCCCTGATGGGAAGGAGGAGGAGCTCCATCACGCCGAAATAGTAGACGAAGACAAACCCGACGACCGTGCCTACCACCACCGCTAGGAGGCTCCAGAGGATTCTCCAACGGAGTTCCTCCAGATGGTCCAAAAAGGGCATTTCCCCCCGTCGCCGCGCTATGTCCCCAAGGTCACCCATATGGCGAATTTATGAGAGCGGGAGCTCTTCCTGTTCCCGGGCTTCTGCTTCCTGCCGCTGCCGGGCGTTGAGGTCGTCTACAAATTGTTGGAACTCTTCGATGTCCTGGAAGTTCCTGTAAACGGATGCAAAACGTACGTAAGCGACCCGATCCAGGGGTTTCAGGCCATCCATAACCATCTCCCCCAGAAGGGAGCTGGGCACTTCCACTCCAGCCTGTCTCGAGAGCTCGTCCTCGACCTCGTCCGCCAGGGTTTCCACCTGTGACGCCGACACCGGTCGCTTGGCGCAGGCAATCTGGAGGCTCTTCACCAGCTTCTCCCGGTCGAACTCCTCCGCGGAGCCATCCCGTTTCAGGACCTGGATGGTACGGCCCTCAACATACTCGTAGGTCGTGAACCGCTCGCCGCACTCCAAGCACTCCCGACGCCGACGGACGGCCCGGCCCCCGCGGCTGGTCCGAGTGTCCACCACCCGGTTGTCAGCACCGTCGCAGCGAGGGCATCGCATGGTTCGTTTGGAATCCTGGGAGAGATGGGTTGCCCGAACTGGTAAAGCCCGGCCGAAAAGCCGGGCCTACCCGATTTCGTCGAGGCGCTCCTGGGCTTTTTCCGCCGCCTCGGTCTCCGGCCAGGTGTTCACGACCGTCTCCAGGTACTGGCGGGCGTCGTCCAGCCGGTCCAGGCTGATGGAGATCTCACCCACGCGGTAGAGGGCCTCCGGAGCCATGTTGCCCGCAGGGAAGTCCTCCCTGACCCTCAGGAAAGCCGATAGGGCCTCTTCGAGGCGTTCCTCCTGGACGAGGATGTCCGCCAGGTAGTATCGGGCGTCATCCGCCAGCTCATCCGTGGGGTATTCCCTGAGGAACTGCTCGAAGGCCCGCCGGGCGGTGTTCAGGGAGCCGTTGTTGTACCAGGTGGCCGCGGTATTGTACATATCCACGGGCCCCCCGGCTCGCTCGGTCGCCGGCGTGAAGCTCGGGTCCATCCCCGGCTCGGTGTCCGTCATCCTGGGGGGCACACCCATGGTCCTCTGGGACTCCAGGAGGTCTCGGATGGTCATCAGCGACTGTTGGTTCATGCGGAGAAGCTCCTGAATGGTCAGGACCTCCTGCTCCAGCAACTGCAGTCGCCTGTTGATGTCCCCCCGGGATTCGAAGATGGCGTCGGACTGGCGTCCCAGCGTGTCTTGCACGGCCAGGTTGAGACCGGAAAGCCGCTCGATCTCCTCCTGCTGCCGTTCGGACATGGCCCGAATCTCGTCCTGAAGGCTCCGGAGGTCCCCTTTTGTGGCACATCCGGAAAGGGTCAGGGCCAGGAGGCCCAGGACCATCCACCTGTTCCCAAGAACCCGGGCACCGGGAGAACCCCCGGCACCCGGGATCAGGGATGAAACGAATTTCTTCATCTGCCTACGAGATCTTCCTACGGGGTACCCCCCGGGTTGATGTCGTTCTGGCCGGCAGTGATGATGAACTCACCCCGCCGGTTCATGGCCCAGGCGTCCTCGTCGCTCCGGTTAGCAATCGGACGATCCTCTCCGAATGAAACGATGGCGAAGCGGGACGCATCGAGGCCGAAGCCTGTAAAGAAATCTACTATCGCTTGGGCCCGGCGGTTCCCCAACGCGTCGTTATACTCGTTGGAACCCCGCTCGTCACAGTGACCCTCGATGCGGAGCATGACCGCCGGACTCGCCCGGAGGATGGCCAGCTTGTCCCTGAGGGTCCGCTCGGCGTCAGGACGGATCTCCGCCATGTCGTAGTCGAAATGGACCCTCTCGGTGAGGGTAGCACGGGCGGCGGCGATGGCGGCCTCACGGGCCCTCGCTTCCCGCTCAGCTGCCAACTCGGCCAAGCGCCGGGCCTCGGCTTCTGCCGCTGCGATGGAGTCAGCAATGCGTTGAGCTTCCAGCTCCTCGGCGGTGGGCCCGGTCGGCTCCGGCGGCGGCGGCGGATCCTTCGAACAGGCGCCCATAAAAACGACTGCTGCCACGGCGGTGGTTAGGAAGGTGCGGTATTTCATCCCAGCTCCCAGTTAAGAAAAGGGTTCGAACGCAAGTATACCCGGGGAGGCATAACCCCCCGATTCAAAAGGACTTCACCGGCCGGGTCAAGGCCGTACTTCCACCAAGGCATATACCTCAAAATCCCCCTCCGCGCAACGCCTCCCCGGACATATCCGGTAGTGAACCGGACCATTCTGGAGGCCCCGCCCGGATGTTTGATACGAGAGCCCTTATGCGGCCTGTGCCCGTGTCCACCACGAACAGCCCGTAGCCGTAGCTTCGCTCCCCGGAAAACACGATGTGACGGCCGTCGGGAGCCCAGCTCGGATCTTCGTTGTTACCCTCTGCCGTGAGCTTGAGAACCTCAGGCCGCCTGGACCCCACCTGGGCCACCAGAATCTGGTACCGGCCGTACCGGTTGATGCGGCCGTGGAAAGCCACCCAGTCCCCCGTGGGAGACCAGTCCGGGGAGGTGTAATACCCGGGGGTACCGGGGAGATAGGGGGAGATCAAATCGGCTTGGCCTCCCCTGGAAGACACCGAAAATACCTGCGGGATGTGGGTCCCGAGACGGTTTGAGTTAAAGGCAATCCGCCCCCCGTCCGGAGAGAAGGTGGGCGAGAGGTCCTCCCATCGGCCGCCCTGGATGTGGGTCAGGCAACAGTCCCGTTCCACGTCCCAGCTGAAGAGCCCCGTCCTATTGTATCCCATCAAGCCGAAGGCCAACTCACGACCGTTGGGATGATACGCAGGGGTCGCCTGCTGCCCTTCCCGCCCAGGGTCCAGCACCTTCTCCCGACCCGTCCGAAGATCTCTCTCGAAGATCTTGTGTGGGGTGAGATCCACCGACCGGACATAGGCGAGCTTCTGGCCCGAGGGATGCCAAGCCGGGGACTTGCTGATATCCCCATGGCTGGTGATACGTCGAAGGTTCTCGCCGTCGGAGTCAACGATGTAGATCTCCTGGACCCCGTCTCCCATGTTCCGGGAGAAAGCGATCCGGCTGGCCGCCATTCCCGGCTCCCCGGTAGTCCACTCCACGATTCGGTCCGATACCCTGTGGACCGCCATCCTGAAATCGTCGTCTGCCGTATCGGGGAGAGGGAACCGTGCCTGCTCCCGGACCTCTGAATAGACCACGTTGTGGAGGCTGAGGACCAAGGAATAACCCTCGCCCAGACCCTCGACCTGACCCGACACCAGCCAGGTGGCACCCAGCTGGTCCCAGAGCTGGTAGTCCACGCCCTCACCAACCAGCGAGGCCGGCAACGAGTCCAAGAGCTCGAACCGGTCCGAGTACCGGAGATCACGAGCGATGATAGCCTCTACCTGGACATCCACTCCGGACCCACCGAATCGGGAGGTAAAGGGTTTGATGGCCAGCACTGGCTGAAAGCTGGTCTCGTAAATCAAACCCAACCGGACGCCGGGGAAACTATCCCCCGGTTCCTGACCGGCCAGGTCACTCCGGGCTCCGGTCAGGGTCACTAAAACCAGCAGGGTGGCCAAAGCCAGCGGTCTAAAGTCCCTCATTCCAACCTTCCGTCCAATGGTCATGCTCACCTCTCGATTCACTCCTCTTCACGCTTAGACGGCGCGAAACCGCTCGGGGATGCCCCTGGGCGATTTGTCAGGGTCTCAGTTTCCCCTGGGCCTGAAGGTGAATAGGATGGGGAGTACGTCCCACCCCAACTCCTCCGGCAGGGGGCCAAAAACCCCTCTCCCGGCGCACTCCACCGCCCCCATGGCCGCATAGTCGAAGTTCACGTTGCCCGAGCGCTCATAGAACTCGATGGTCCTGCCGGCGACCTTCCCATCCCGAGAGATTTCAAAAACGATGGAGGTCTCCAATCGGCCGCCTGCTCGATACTGACTCGATTCCCAGCACCGCTGGATCTGGCGCTGGATATTCAGATAGTAATCCGGGAAGTCTCGCCTCAGCCCCTCCATGCGGATGTTCAGGTCTTCCCCGCTGATCTCCTCCGACGGCTCGGGATCACCGGCCTCCTCCACGGGATCCGGCGGAGGTGGCGTTGGGGTGGGCTCGGGCTGCTCCTCGACCCTTGTCTCCTCCTGAACGACCGGGGGAGGGTCGTCCGGCACGGGTTCCGGGGTTTCCACCACAACCTCCTCCTCCACCACCGGCTCGGGCTCGGGGGCTTCGACTGCCGGAGGAGGCGAGTAGTAGGTGATCTGGTAGGTCAGGAAGTCAGACGTATCGGAGGACGGCACCTGGAGGAACCAAGCCAGAATCACCGCCGCGACGTGGACACCCGCCGAGGCGTACAGTGGTTTCTTCCCGGGACGTTCCCTTCTCCTCATGGGCCGTTACGGTTCGATCAGGGGATCACCCACCAGGCTGATGGTGATCCCCTCGATTTGAGACACAATGGCGATGATCTGGAGGACGGCCTCGTAGCTGGCCCGGGCATCCCCTTTGATCTGGACAATCTCCTTGCCGCTGGCTCGCAGGAGTTGGGGAAGTGAAGTCCGGACGTCGGCGGCTGGTACGGGTGTTTCGGCCAGAAACACGGAGCCGTCCTGTTCGACCGTAACGATGATGGGCTCCGTGTCCGACGTCAGTGGCGCCACGTCGGCTTCCGGGACCTGGATCTCTACCCCGCCCTGAAGCATGGGGGCCGTTATGATAAAAATCACCAAAAGTGTGAAAGCCACGTCCACTAAGGACGTGACGTTGATTTCCGCCTTGATGGGGAGATCCTGCCGACGGGTCCTGCGGGCTCCAGCGTCCATGGCTCCTTATACCTTCCCTTCCCGAGCCAACGTTCCGATGAACTCGCTCGAGAAGCCCTCCATCTCGCCGGTCACCAGGTTCAGGCGCCCCACGTAGTGGTTGTACGCGATCACTGCCGGAATCGCCACGGCCAAGCCCACCACGGTCGTCACCAGGGCTTCCGCCACGCCCGGGGCCACAGCTCCGATGTTGGTGGACCCAGTAGCGGTAATTCCCAGGAACGCGTTCATGATCCCGATAACGGTCCCCATCAGCCCCAGGAGAGGTGAGATGGATCCGATGATGGCGAGCCAGTTGAGCCCGTGGGCCATCTCGTCCCGCTCCTCAGCCTCCTCTTTCTCCAGGACCAGGCGGAGAGCCTCCAACTGGGTGAGGGAGAGGCCTTTCTGGTCAGGGGCGTCGTCCCTGAGGGCCCCGGGCCTCAGCTCGCTGAAGAAGTTCACCCCCTGCCGAAACACCCGGCGGTAGGGGGATTCCGGCAGCGCCAGAACGGCCTTGTACGCCTCGTCCAGGGTTTGGGCCTTTTCCATCTCATCCAGGAAGAGGTCGCCCTGGAAGCGGACACGGCGGAAGTGCTTCCATTTCCAGAAGATCAACCACCAGCTCAGCAGCGAAAAGGCCAAGAGCACCAGTAGCACGAACTTGGTGGGGAACGTGGCCCCCATGACCATGTCCCACGTCGTGGTGGGGGTCCGCATCTGTAAAATCGCCAGATCAGCGGAAACAGATTGGGCAGCGGCGATCGGTGTGTGAAGAAGGGTCCACATCAGGTGGTCTGTCTCCCGTTGGCAATGTGCTCGAAAGTCTCTTTTAGGCCGCTCTCCAGCGTCCACCCACAGTCCCATCCCTGGGCCCGAAGTCGTGTAGTGTCCAAGCGGCTATGTCGCAACTCCCCGGGTCGCGGCGGCTCGTGTGTCCGGCCCGGCTGAAAGCCGGACACGGTTTCGAGGGTGTCGGCCAGCACGTTCACGCTCACTCCCTGCCCCGTACCCACGTTGAACGCCACCGAGTCCAGGCCCCCTCCGCTCTCCAGAGCCATCTCCGACACGAGCATGTTGGCGGCTACGATATCTCCCACGAAGGTGTAGTCCCGGGTCTGTTCACCATCCCCGAAGATGGTCAGGGGTGTTCCCTCCAAGAGTCGGCTGGAGAAGATGGCCACAACACCGGCCTCCCCATGGGGGTCCTGCCGGGGCCCATACACGTTCCCATACCGGAGGGCCACATACTCCAGACCATGGATTTCCCGGTAGTAGTTCAGGTATAGCTCACCCGTGAGCTTACTGACCCCGTAGGGGGAGAGTGGGAGCTTCGGAGCGCTTTCCGGGGTGGGGAACGTCTCCGGCTCCCCGTAGACCACCCCACCGCTGGAGACAAAAACGACCCGACCGGTTCCGGTTTCACGGGCCCCTTCCAGGAGGTTGAGGAGCCCGAGGAGGTTCACTCTCGCGTCGAACTGGGGATCCGACACCGAGGTTCTGACGTCGATCTGCGCGGCATGGTGGTTGATGAGGTCGAACCCGATCGTTCGAAAAAGGTCCCGAACAGCCGGATCGCCGATATCGGTCTCAACGAAGGTCGCCTCGGCGGGAACGTTCTCCCGCTTACCGCTGGAGAGGTCGTCCACCACCCAGACCCTGTGTCCCTGGGAGAGATAGGCATCAGCGACGTGGCTTCCGATGAAGCCAGCCCCGCCGGTGACCAGGACCTTCTTTCTCAAATCGTTCATTGCTCGTCAAAAAGTGTGAAGAGTGCAGGGATCGGGCCAAGTCGGGCCCGATCCCATCCGGTGGTTTTTTCCTCCTGGACACCCTCCTGGGCTAAGACAAAAGTTGGGAGAATTACGAAAAGGAGGGCTGGGGCCAGCGACCTGCGCATAGTTCGGTCCTTTTCCAGAAAAGACAGGCGTTTTCGCACGCTCGTCAGTCGTTCGAAGATATTCGGCACCCAGGGTCCGGTCAACGCAATTTTTCGAATTTCCTACAAGTGTTTACGGGATTCTAACGGTAGGATTCCCCGGAGATTTCCCGGCAGCGCCTGAGTTCTCTTGCGGATCGGCCGAATTTTGGCTGGGGAGGTATTTTACCAAAATTCGGGCGTCTTCCCGGGGGTTCTGGTAATAGCCCTCCCGGACAGAGATCTGGATGAAGCCACGCCGTGAGTATAGGCCGTGGGCCTTCTCGTTGGACTTTCGGACCTCCAAAAAGAGGCTCTCCACCCCAACTGCCTCGGCGTGGGAGATCACCTGATCGAGAAGCTGGGAGCCCACCCCTTTCCCTTGGTAGAGCTCCTGAACCGCCAAGTTAGCCAGCTCCCCCTGGTCAAGCACCCACCACAGAACGGCATACCCGATGACTGCCCCGTCTTCTTCAGCCACCAGGAACCTCACCCCATCCTCCCGCCTCAGGAGAGAGGCGAAGGTGTCTGGTTGCCAGGGGTTTGAGAAGGAGTCCGACTCGATCCGGGAGATCGAAGGGACATCGGAGGGGAGTGCCGGGCGTATCGTCACGGAATCACCGCCCCCTCCAACCCTCCGTCGTCTTCCACATTCGCTCGGCGCCCGATTCCCTCAGGTAATCCGGCTCCCAGCGTGACAAGTCCTTTAATGGCTCCGGCGCCGGTTGGAAGGAGAGGAGTCGAAGGAGGCCGGACCCACTCGGCCACCCGGCTGGCTGAGACATCACCTGGTTCCCGGCTCCCTCCAGGATATCCAGGTGTCGAACCGTTCCGTCCCCCATCAGGAGGGCCCCCGGAGGGATGAGCCCGTCCAGGACCTCTCCCAGAGTCGTGGCCGCGGGGGCCATCAGGATCTCCAAGGTGTCGTGGGCCATTCTGTAGGCTGCGGCGTAGACCCGGTCCCCCCTTGCATCGAACAGGACCAGGCGAGGGCGAAGGGGCTCCTCCTCCACGGCGGCCGCTGCGCCTGCCAGGGATGAGAACCCCCAGAGGGGGATGCTCAGGGCCCAGGCCATCCCCTTTGCGGTGGCGGCGCCCACCCGGACGCCGGTGAACGAGCCCGGACCGGAGCCAACAACGATCCCGTCCAGGTCCTCGGCCCCGATCCCGATTCCTGACAGCAGGCCACTGATGGTCGGGGAAAGGAGTGATGCGTGTTCCTGGTCCTTACCGAGATCAGCCGTGGCGAGGACCTCCATTTTCTCGCCAGGAATCCCTTTGGCCACGGCCACCGATCCCTCCTTTAATGAGGTATCCATGGCCAGGAACCACCCGCCTTCCTGGCCACATTCGAGCGCCGGTCCCGCGGTCACGCCCCTCCCTCCTCGGTGTCGCCATGAAGTATCACCGGGAAACCAGGGATGCCCTTGGGATGGCCGAACCGGGTTACTGCGACCTCCCGGAGATCGGAGTCCTCCGACGGCACCACCAACTCCACCTCCCAACGGTTCTGGGGAAGAAAGCTCTCAGCCCGCTCGGGCCACTCCAGAAGGACAATCTCCGAGGAGGATCCCAGCTCTTCCCAACCCAGTTCCCAGAGTTCCTCCGGATCGAGGAGCCGATACAGGTCCATGTGGACCAGGGAAGTCCCACGCTCAGTGGAATACTCGAACATCAGATTGAAGGTGGGCGAGGGAATGGGCCCTTCGATCCCTGCTCCTCTGGCCACGGCCCGGGCAAGGACAGACTTCCCGGCACCCAGGGGTCCTTTCAACCCGATAAAGAGTGGACCGGACACTTCTTGACCAATACGGTTTCCCCACCGGACGAGGTCGGCCTCATTGAGAATCATGGTCCCTACCGCCCCCCCTCGGCAGCCTCACGGAGCTCCTCCGCCAGGGAGCGGCGCCGGGGTTTTCCTCGGCCCTTGCCGTCCTTTTCTGCCTTGAGCTCGAAGAGCTGATCCCGGAGCAGAGCCGCTCTCTCGAAGTCCAGGGACTCAGCGGCCTGCTGCATCTCTTCTTCAAGGATCTTGATGTACTCCTCTCGGTTCACCTCGTCGGCATACGTAGCCGGGGGCTCAGCGACTTTTTGTGTCGATTGATCCCTGGCGTCGGCTACCCGGGTGGAAAACTCGATCTCCTCCACGGATTTTTGGATCGATTCAGGCGTGATCCCATGGGTTTGGTTGTGCTCGAGTTGGAGGACCCGTCGCCTGTTGGTTTCTTCAAGACAAGCGGCCATGGATTCGGTGATCCTGTCGGCGTACATGATGGCTTTCCCATTCACGTTCCGGGCAGCCCGCCCGATCGTCTGAATCAGCGACCTGGCGTCTCGCAGGAAGCCCTCCTTGTCCGCGTCCAGGATCGCCACAAGGGATACCTCCGGAAGGTCCAACCCTTCTCTCAGAAGGTTGATGCCAACCAAAACGTCGATCCTTCCCAGCCTGAGCATCCTGAGGATCTCCATCCTCTCGATCGTATCAACTTCCGAGTGCATGTACCTCACGCGAACGCCGACGCTGGAGAGGTATTCGGATAGGTCCTCGGCCATCCGCTTGGTAAGGGTGGTGACCAGAACCCGCTCCCCCCGTCGTTCCCTCTCCCGTATCTCGGCCAGAAGGTCATCGACTTGCCCCTTCACCGGCCGAACATCCACTTCGGGGTCCACCAAGCCGGTGGGCCGGATGATTTGCTCCACCACCACCCCCCCTGCTTGCTCCAACTCCCAGTCCGCCGGGGTGGCGCTGACAAAGACGGCCTGATGGATGACCGCCTGCCATTCTTCGAATTTGAGTGGCCGGTTGTCCATGGCCGACGGCAGCCGGAACCCGTGCTCCACCAGGACCTGCTTTCTGCTCCGATCTCCGCGGTACATTCCAACGATCTGGGGAATGGACACGTGGGACTCATCCACGATCACCAGGAAGTCGTGGGGGAAGTAGTCCAGGAGGCAAGCAGGGCGTTCGCCCGGTTGCCGGCCGCTGGTATAGAGGGAGTAGTTCTCGATGCCCGGACAGGTCCCGAGCTCCATCATCATCTCGATATCGAACTTGGTCCTCTGCTCGATCCGTTGGGCTTCGAGGAGTTGGCTGGATTCTTGGAAGTGGGCCACCTGCCGCTCGAGCTCCTGCTTGATCCCCGGAACCATTTGCTCGATAGTGGCCCTCCGCGTCACGTAGTGGCTGGCCGGGTAGATCGCAGTCCGGTCCATGCTGGCGATGATTTCGCCGGTGAGGGGATCGAACCGTGTGATTCGCTCTACCTCGTCTCCCCACAACTCCACCCGTATCCCCTGCTCCTCGTAGGCCGGGAACACCTCGATCGTATCCCCCCTGACCCTGAACGTACCTCGCTCGAACAGATAGTCGTTTCGCCTGTATTGTATGGCCACCAGCCCTTTGAGGATTTCCCTTCGGCCCTTTTCCTCCCCAACCGCCAGATGGAGCATGAGCTCACGGTAGTCTCGAGGATTCCCGAGGCCGTAAATGCTCGACACCGAAGCGACGATGACGACGTCCTCCCGCTCCATCAAGGCTGAGGTCGCCCGGAGCCTCAGGCGTTCAATGTCCTCGTTGATGGAGGCGTCTTTTTCGATATAGGTGTCGGTGGCAGGTACGTAAGCTTCCGGCTGGTAGTAGTCGTAGTAGGAAACAAAGTACTCGACGGCGTTGAGCGGGAAGAGCGCTTTCAGCTCACCATAGAGCTGCGCCGCCAGCGTTTTGTTGTGGGTCATAACCAGCGTCGGCCGTCCGTGGTTGGCGATGACGTGGGCCATCGTGAAGGTCTTCCCGGTGCCCGTGGCCCCGAGAAGAACCTGAAACGGGTCTCCCCGCCCCAACCCTTGGGTGAGTTCGAGAATGGCTCGGGGCTGATCCCCCTTGGGTTGGTGGGGAGACTCGAGGCGGAACCCGGTCACCCTCGGAGGTCCTCTTCCCCGAAGTGCTCCCGGCGCTCCACCTCCAGGACCCCTTTCACTTTTTTCACGGCCTTCACGACCCGGTTGAGGTGGCTCAGATCCTTCACCTCTACCACGAAGTCGGCATCCATGCCGCCGTTGGTCGACCGCATGTCGGCGTGCTGGATATCCGTTCCGGTATCGCTGATCGCCTTGGCCACATCCGAAAGGAGCCCCCGGCGATCCGTCCCGTGCATCTGGATCTTCACGAAGAAACGGTCACCCTTCTCCGCGCTCCATTCAATGTCCACCCGCCGTTCAGGATCCCGGGATAAATGGAGAACGTTTGGACAGTCCACCCGGTGGATGGATACACCTCTCCCGCGGGTGATGTACCCGACCACCCTGTCCCCGGGGACAGGTTGGCAACACTGGGAGTACCGAACCATGAGATTCTCCATCCCCTGGATTCGGACCCCCCGGTCCGATCGAGTGAGTACCGCGCTGAGCCGTTCGAGGGTCGATGCTGCGCGTTCCGGGACCTTTTCAGGATCGTGGCCAGGAAAGAGCGCCTTCAGGACAGCGGTGGGGCCCAGGTCACCTCGCCCTAGAGCTTCGTGAAGGTAGTCTGCGTTCCGGTAGCCCATGCCCGGAGCGATATCCTCCAACCGATCCTCTCCCACGCGATCCTTCCGGGCCTTCCGAACGGCCCGTTCCAGAATCTCCTTCCCCAAGGTGACGGCAGAGTCGAACTCCTCCCTCCGGATCCACTGGCGGATCCGCTGCCGAGCCCGGGACGTCTTTACGAACGCCAGCCAATCCCGGTTCGGCTTCTGCTTCGAGGACGTCATGACCTCCACGGTGTCCCCGTTCTTCAGCTTCCTCGAGAGGGGCGCGATTCTGCCGTTCACCTTCGCGCCGGCGCAGTGGAGCCCCACTTCGGTGTGGACCGCGAAGGCGAAGTCGATGGGGGTGGATCCGGTAGGCAGCTGCTTCACGTCACCCTTGGGCGTGAATACGAAGATCTCGCCCTGGAAGAGATCCATCCGGAGGAATTCCATGAATTCCTCCGGCTCACTGGCGTCCTGCTGCCACTCCAGGACCTGCCTGAACCAGTTCAGGGCCTCGTCCACTTCGTCACCGGTTCTCGGCTGGCCGTGGAGGGTCTCTTTGTAGCGCCAGTGTGCCGCGATCCCGTACTCGGCGGTCCGGTGCATTTCTTCGGTTCGGATCTGGATCTCATACCGTCGGCCCCCAGGCCCCACCACCGTCGTGTGGAGCGACCGGTACATGTTCGTTTTGGGGGTCGCCACATAATCGTGGAACCTCTCGGCAATGGGGGTCCAGCGGGAGTGGATCACTCCCAGGGCGTGATAACAATTGGGGAGTGAGTCAGTGATGACCCGCATGGCCATCAGGTCGTAGATCTCCTCAAAGGGCTTCTGGCGGGCCCTCATCTTCCGGTAGATCGACCAAAGGTGTTTGGGCCTCCCGGTGACTTTTGCGGGCACCTCGGCCTTCTTGAGCTCGTCGATCAGGGGGCGTTGCATTTCCAAAACATGCCGTTCCCTGTCCTTCCGGCTTTGCTGTACTTTCCTCCGGAGCTCGTCATAGGCCTCCGGCTCGAGGAACTTAAAAGCCAGGTCCTCCAGTTCCCATTTCAGGGCGGCCATCCCCAGGCGGTGGGCCAGCGGCCCGTAAATCTCCCTTGTTTCCAGCGCGATGCGCTTCCGCTTCTCCGGTACGAGGTGCTCCAAGGTCCTCATGTTGTGAAGGCGGTCAGCCAGCTTGATGAGGATGACCCTGGCATCCTGCGCCATCGACAGGAGCAATTTCCGGTAGTTCTCCACCTGCTGTTCGGTGTGGGACCTGAACTCGACCCGACCGATCTTGGTGACGCCGTCCACGATCTGGCCAACCTCGTACCCGAACTCCTCTTCGATATCGGTGAGGGTGATGGACGTGTCTTCCACGACGTCGTGGATAAGGGCCGAGACCAAAGAAGCCGTATCGAGCTTGAACTGGGCGAGAAGGGTGGCCACCTCCACCACGTGCGTAACGTATTCTTCCCCGGATGCCCGTGTTTGACCCTCGTGGGCTTCGGCGGCCAGTTCGTAGGCCTTCCGGACCTGGTCCACATCCAAGCGGTCCGGGTACCTCTCCATGGCCCTGGCCAAGGGGCGAGGCAAGCCACGGATGGTCACCGGCCCTTGAGGAGAGCCGTCGCCATCAAGCTTGGAACGGTCGGAGTTACGGGTGGTTTCGGTAGCCATAGCCTGAGGAATCTAATGGCGCCTCGCTTTTCTGAGAAACCTGCTGGCGCCTTCGTATCTATTCCCCCCGAAACCCCTCACGTTCCCTCCCAAACGGCCCTGCTGGAAGAATGGCCTCCCCGAGGAGCATCACCGCGTGGAGTCGCGGCCGCCTGGCGCCGCCAATCCCCCCTTCTCCGCCAACGATACGAACGACCGGCCACCGATAATCACGTGGTCGAGGACCGGAATCCCAACTGCCGCCCCGGCGGCGACCATCTGGTCGGTGACGACCCGGTCCTCCCGACTCGGGGAGGGGTCCCCGGATGGGTGGTTATGGACCAGAATCACACCGGCGGCACTCTCGATCACCGCTGGTCGAAACACCTCCCGGGGGTGGATCAGGGCGGCATCCAGGATGCCCCGGGTCACCAGCACATTTCGAATGACCCTATGCTGTGTGTTGAGGAGGAGAGCGTGGAACTCCTCCTGCTTCAGGTCCCGCATCAGAGGCCCGACCCGGATGAACACATCCTCCGGGCCCCGAACAGGACTGTCTTGGCTCACCGACTCGGAAGCTGCCCTCCTACCCAGCTCCAAGGCCGCCATGATTCTGGAAGCGGTTGCGGGGCCAATTCCCGGGTAGGTCTCCAGGACACCCGGTGGAATTGTGGCCAAAACCCGAAAGGACCCCTTGGGGTCGGCCCGGGAGGATGGATCCACACCGGTCGCCGGCAAGCACCCTCCCCCGTCCCTTCCAGAGCTCACCTTTTGAAGGAGTTGATCCGCCACGTCCAGCGCCGAACCCGACGTTCCCCCGCTTCCGATGAGGATCGCCAGGAGCTCCCTGACGGAAAGGGCACCCGGACCAAGAGACCGAAGGCGTTCTCTTGGTCGATCCGACTGAGACCAAGCCCGAATGGGCATCATCAACATCACCCCCCTCAGAGGAATAAAAAGGGCCACCCCGGAAGGGTGGCCCTGAGATGCGGGCTGGGGGATGCCGAGACGGGCTCTTGACGGAAGCCGGCCTAGGCATTCCTCCCGCAGCACTTTTTGTACTTCTTCCCGCTGCCGCAGGGGCAGGGATCGTTCCTTCCGGGCTCGCCCGAGGAAGTCACCGGAGCCTGTTTCCGGGCCTCTCCCCGGTTGGTGAGGAGCTGCCTCGGGTCCGGGCCGCTGGAAGACGGTACGGAAACACCGCCCTTCCCTCCTCCACCAGACCCTCCTGCCGACCGGGAAACGCCCAGCTCGTCCATTCCCCCGCCCGACGTACCCATTCCGGCTCCGGCGGGCCGGCCGGTGGCCCCGCTGGCCGTCTGGCCAGGCGCCGCCCCGAACCTGTTGGTGGGGACCTCGGTCGGACCTGAGTAGTTGAGCCTTTGGGCCGCCGGGATCCGTCTTTGTTGAGGAGCACCCATCTGGGCCCGGAAGAACAGGGAGGTGACCGTCTTCCGAATGTCCGTCATGAGATCGACGAACATCTCGTACGCGTCCTTCTTGTATTCGATGAGGGGATCCTTCTGTCCCCAGCCCCGGAACCCGATGGACGCCTTGAGATGATCCAGGTCGTACAGGTGGTCCTTCCACTTGTCGTCGAGGGTCTGGAGCATCACGAAGCTCATGACCCGCTCACCATGTTCCCCGAAGTCCGTGATCTTTCTGTGGAAATGGTCCCGGGCGGCCTCCAGAGCCAGCTCGGCAACCGTTTCCTCGTCATCATATTCGGGCTCCTCCGGGTTCGCTTCCGGCAGCTTGGGAACCAGGATGAAGAAGTCCAGCAAAAGTCTTCGTTTCAGACCGGCGAGGTCCCACTCCTCAGGCGGGATGTCTGGACCGCAGTACTCATCCACCGTCTCACGAATCGAATTCTCCACCATCTCCCAGATCTCACCCTTGAGATCCTCGCCACCCTCGAGGGCAAAGAGCCGCAAGTCGTAGATGACTTCCCGCTGCTGGTTCATGACGTCGTCATAGTCCAGAAGCCTCTTCCGCGCCTCGAAGTTGTTGCCTTCCACTCGCTTCTGAGCCTGCCCGATGGACCGTGTCACCAAACCGTGGGTGATGACCTCTCCTTCCTGCACCCCCCACTTCTCCATTGCTCCGGCGACTCTCTCGTTCATGAAAAGGCGCATGAGATCATCTTCAAGAGACAGGAAGAACTGGGAAGCGCCCGGATCCCCCTGACGCCCCGACCGCCCTCTCAGCTGCCGGTCGATTCTCCGAGACTCATGCCGCTCCGAACCGAGGATGTGAAGCCCACCATCCTCAAGAACATCAGAGTCCGTCAGCTTCTCCGGCTCTTTGTACCGGACGGGATCCACGGGAAGGAGCTCTTCCAGGTTGAGACCTCGTTCCTTTGCCCAGGAAACGGTCCTGGTATCGGTGACTCCCTCCCCGAGTTTGATGTCCGTGCCCCGGCCGGCCATGTTCGTGGCAATGGTCACCGCGCCCGGAATCCCGGCCTCGGCGACGATCTCGGACTCCTTCTTGTGGTGCTTGGCGTTCAGAACGTTGTGCTTCAAACCGCGGCGTTTGAGCATCCGGGAGAGGGTTTCCGAGACCTCCACGTTCGTCGTCCCAACGAGGACCGGGAGCTCCATCTTGTTCAGCCGGTCGACCTCATCCATCAGAGCCGTGAACTTCTCCCTCTTCGTCCGGAAAATCAGGTCGTCCCGGTCGTCACGGACAACGGGACGGTTTGTGGGGATGACCAGAACGTCCAGCTTGTAGATTTGGTGGAATTCGTTCTCTTCCGTCTCCGCGGTCCCCGTCATCCCGGCCAGCTTGTCATACATCCGGAAGTAGTTCTGGATGGTGATGGTGGCCAGAGTCTGGGTCTCGCCTCGGATTTCTACGCCCTCCTTCGCCTCCACCGCCTGGTGAAGTCCGTCGCTCCATCTCCGGCCGGCCATTTGTCGGCCCGTGAACTCATCGACGATCACAACCGACCCGTCTTCCCCGATGATGTACTGTTCGTCCTTGTGGAAGAGGGTATAGGCCTTCAGGAGCTGGTGGATCACGTGCATCTTCTGGCTCTTCGCGGAATAACCCGCCTCGAGCTCCTGGATGGCGGTCCGCTTCTCCTCCACGGACTTCGAAGTGTCCTCCTCGATAGCCCCCATGGCGTGAGAGAGGTCAGGGATGATGAAAGCCTCAGGGTCGTTGGGGCTCAACTCTTCGATGCCTTTGTCCGAGAGGTGCACATTGTGCCCTTTCTCGTCCATTGCGAAGAAGAGCTGCTCATCGATCTCGTGGAGGATCTTCTCCCTCATGTAGTCGCCCTCCACCCGCTGGACCAGCTTCTGCAGGCGGGGTTCGTCGGCGAACATCTTGAGGAGTTTCCGGTGTTTCGGAGTGCCCCGCTTCACAGCGAGGAGCTTCTCCCCGGCTTGGTATTCGTCCCCGTCATCCTCTCCATCCAACAGTTTTTCGGCCTCGGACACGAGCTGGTTCGCGAGGCGGGTCTGTTTCTTGTAGAGCCCCGACACCATGGCCGAATACTGCTTGAAGGGGGTGGACGTGTCCTTTCCGACCGGGCCGGAAATGATCAAGGGCGTTCTGGCTTCATCGATGAGGATCGAGTCGACCTCGTCGATGATGACATAGTGGTGCCGGCGCTGAACCCTTTGGTCCAGCGTGTGGACCATGTTGTCCCGGAGGTAGTCGAAGCCGAACTCGTTGTTTGTGCCGTAGGTGATGTCCGCGTTGTAGGCCTCCCTTCGATCGGCGGTCCCCGGGTCGTGGAGGTCGATGACGTCACAAGTGAGCCCGAGGAAGTTGTAGATGACTCCCATCCATTCCGCATCACGCTGGGCCAGATAGGAGTTCACCGTCACCAGATGGGCTCCTCGACCAGCCAGGGCGTTCAGGTAGAGGGGCATGGTGGCCACCAATGTCTTCCCTTCACCCGTGGCCATCTCCGCAGCCTTCCCTTGATGGAGGGCGATGCCACCCACGAGCTGGACGTCATAGGGAACCATGTTCCAGTCCATCTTCTGGCCCGTGACTACGATCTCCTTCCCGAGGTTCCGACGACAGGCCTCTTTGACGACCGCGAACGCCTCCGGAAGAAGGTCGTTGAGAGCGTCTTCGATCGTCTGCAGGAGTTCGGCGTCCAGTTTCCCGATCTGCTGGTTGAGGGCCTCCCTTACGCCCGCGTCCTCGGAGCTCCGCTTTTCTTCTCTGAGAGCCTCGATCTCCTCTTCCAGGGCCTTGGTTCGTTCGTTGATCCGCGCCCGAAACTCATCGGTTTTCCCCCTTAGTTCCTCATCAGATAGAGAAGAGAGGCTTTCGCAGATCTGGTTGATCTGATCCACGACGGGTTGAAGTTTTTTGACCTCCCGGGCGTGTGGTGAGCCCAGGATCTTTTTTAGCATTGCTTTCATGAGATCGATCTATAGAGGCGATGAGTCTCGATGATCCGTCTTACGTCTTCAGGAACAAGGTAGTTGATTGAGCGCCCGTCCCTAACCCGGGACCGGATTTCGGTGGAGGAAATGTCCGTTCTGACCGTGGAAAGATACATAAAATCCAGGTTTTCCCCTGGGACCAGCTGGATCGGTCCGATCTCCGTCGGCTCCAAACCTTCCCGGCCTACCGCAACCAGCGTGGCCAACGCGGCGATCCCCGGAGGGTCCTGCCATTCATGGAACTCCGCCAGCTGGTCGGAGCCCAACAAAAAAAACAGATCCGCGTCGGGGTATTCGGTTCGGAACTGTCTCAACGTATCTACGGTGTAGGACGGCCCCTGGCGGCTCAGCTCCACGTCGCTCACGTGGAAAGCCGGATTCCCTGCAATGGCAGCCCGGGTCATCTCCATCCGGATTTCGGGGGGAGATGACACCTCTCCGACCTTATGTGGGGGGATGCCCGCCACCAGGAAGACCAGGCGATCGAGGGAGAGCCTGTCTACCGCCTCCTGTGCCACCATGAGATGGCCATTATGGGGGGGATCGAAGGTGCCTCCGAAGAGGCCCAGGCGTTGCGTGGGCACGCCTCAGGCTGGTCCCTTCCCTCCATCTCCGCCACCGCTCTCATCGGCCCCGATTTCCCGGGCCGCGTCCGAATCGGGGAACTCCCGGAGAAGGCGCTCCCGGGCCTCTTCGGCCTCGGTGTCCCAGTCGAGGGCCAGATAAGATTGGTGCAGGCGAAGGAGAGCCTGGGCCGCCCACGAATTCCTCGGGTACCGATCCAACACCTTGTTGAAATAGATGATGCCCGAGTGGTAGAGCTTCCGGCGGTAGTAGAAGTTCCCGTTGGACCAGACCTTCTCCGCCAGCTTGGATTCCATCTGGTCCCGGAGGGTTTCGGCCTCCGCGGCGACCGGCGTTCCCCTGAAGTCGATCAGAGTGTTCTGACAGGCGCTCCAAGCCTGCAATGTGACGGTCTGATCCCTTTGAACATGCGGGGATTGGGCGACATAGGACTGGCAGATTCCCAGGGATGCCTCGGGAGCCAGCTCATGGCCCGGGTGCCGCTCGATGATGCGGGTGAACTCAGAGACGGAGGTGATGTATTCACCCTTGTTGTAGTAGGCCCTCGCCAGGTACATGCGGGCTTCGACCAACCTTTCGAAGGTCGGTTCGGTGAAGATCAAGCGCTCGAAAGCCTGGGTGGACTTGTCCCACTCCCCCGCTTCGAATTCCCTGGCCCCTTGCTCGAAGAGGTCTTCGGGTCCCATCCCTTCGTACGGGGGCGTGGAGGCACATCCACCCACCAGGGCGAGGAAAAAGAGGCTGACAACGAGGTTTCCGAGTCCTTTGCGCATCCTTAAAAGTTACCCTTCACGTGGCCAGGTGTTCGTCCATTAGCCAAGAAAGATCGCTAGATGCACGCCCTCCGGGAAGGCCGGTAGCAGACTATCCGGAATAGAATTCCCTGACCGCCTCCGCCACCTCCGTGACCTGTCCCTCGGTCAGCTCCGGGAAGATCGGCAGGCTCACGACCTCTTCCGTAAGGGCCTCCGTCACCGGAAGGTCACCGGCTTTGCCTCCGAGGTCCCCAAAACACTCCTGGAGGTGGAGGCCCAAGGGGTAGTAAAGCCCCGAGCCGATCCCGCGCTCAGCCAGATGATCTCTCAGCTCGTCCCTTTGATGGGCCTTGAGCGTGTATTGGTTGTACACGTGGGAGTTGCCTGGCGCCACCGTGGGAAGGGTCACGCCTTCGGTATCCCCTAGGATCTCGTCATACAGAGCAGCGTTCTTCTGGCGTGCCTCCGCCCAACCGTCGAGGTAGGGGAGTTTCACCCTGAGAACCGCGGCCTGGAGGGCGTCGAGACGGGAATTGGTTCCCACCATTTCGTGGTGGTACATCTGCTTCCCCCCGTGAACCCGGAGCTTGGAAACCTTCTCGGCAAAACCCTCGTCCGAGGTCGTGACGAGGCCTCCATCTCCGAACCCGCCCAGGTTCTTTGTCGGGAAAAAGGAAAAAGCAGCGGCATCCCCCAGAGCCCCAGCCATCATCCACCCTCGTGAGCTATCCTCTTCGGCGAGGGAAAGGCTTGAGTGGTCCGACTGCTCCCCTCCCAGCCGGGCAGCGGAATAGAGCTGTTTCGCCCCGATGGCCTGGGCCGCATCCTCCAGAACGAATGCCCCTCTCCTCCGGCAGACCTCCCGGATTTCAGCCATGGGGGCCATCTGGCCAAACAGGTGGACCGGAATAACAGCCCGCGTCCTTTCCGTCCAGACTGCCTCAAGGGTTTCCGCAGTGACGTTGAACGTTTCCCGCTGCACATCACAGAACACGGGTTTCAGGCCGGCATTCCACACCGCCCCAGCCGTCGCGAAGAAGGTGAAGGCCGGGAGGATCACCTCGCTTCCAGGTTCCGCTTCCATGGCTCGGAGTGGCAAGAGGAGCGCGTCGGTCCCACTGGCCACACCCACGGCAAAGGGAGCCCCCAGGTAGTCCGCCACCTCCTCCTCCAGAGACTGCACCTCGGGACCCAGTATAAAATGCTGGGAAGAGACGACGCGGCCGATGGATTCGTCGAGATCTTCCTTGAGCAGGTTGTATTGAAGCTTCAGGTCGAGAAAGGGAACGCCCATGGTCTGAGAAGGCCTTTTGGGGTTTGGAGTTGGGTCCCGTTCCTAGCCACCGCCTCGCCGGATAGCCCGGTTGGGTCTGGGTTGGGAGCCGGCCGGGAAACAGGATTCGGAAAGATCCCCTACCCGGAGGCGCTGGAAGGATCTGTCAAAACGCCCGCCGAACAGAATCTGGTCGATGCGAAACTCGGCACTGTCCACCACAGCGCTGGTACCGGACGGATCCTCCACCGGGACACGTTGGAATGCCTCGATTGCCGCTTCGCATTCCCCCCGGGAGCCGAGGATCTCTCCCTTGAGGTAGTACCCCCTGGCCAGTCGGTTCTTGGGCTCTTCGATCTCGAGAAGGGTTTCCAGGTAGGCGAGGGCTTCCTCTTCGTCACCCTCTTCCAACCTGGCCTGGGCCAGCTCGAACGCGCAGTGACCGAGGCGCCAGTGGACCTCCGTCCTGAGCTGCCGGGGAAGACGTTCCCGGTAGTCCTCGTAGTAGATGACCGCGCTCTCACAATCGCCGACTTCGTCGTAGGCCACGGCGGCCTCGAAGACAACTCTGGGGAGAGAGTCCGGATCGAAGTCCGAAAGCACCTTTTGATAAAACGGGAGGGCCCGGCCGTACTCCCCCATGCCGGAGTAGTGCTGGGCCAGCGGCAGACTCAGGTCTTCCAGGCTGATCCCGGCTCGGAATTCGAGAGCTGTTTCCACGGCCGACGCCATTCCGGGGCGATCCCCGGCCCGGTTCTCTTCACGAGCCAGATGGACAAAGTCGGAGAGAGCCTGATCCGTGAATGAGGAATCCTGAGCGACGGCCAGGCGGTAGTGTTCCCGAGCCTCATCGGTCCGTTTCAGGGCGATGTAGGTATGGGCGACACGGGCGTAAACCTCGGCGTCGTCCGCTCCCTGCAGGAGGGCGAGCCGGTATTCCGCCAATGCCTCTTCCAGGTTCCCATCGGCGAAGGCCTGGTCACCCCTGAGGACAGAGCTACCCTCTTCGCTCAGGGGTGTGCAGCTCGTCGCCAGGAGGAGGCAAAAAACCGCGTGGAGCCCTACGCGGCAGAAAAGATGGCCAACCGTCTCGAATCGAGTCATTCCCATTCAAACTTGCAGGTCGCCGGAGGAAACAAACGGCCCGTGGAAACTAACGAAGCCGCGCCTGAAAGGGGACGCGGCTCCAAATAAAAGCAGCATTCATGCCAAAGGGGCCTTGTTGGGCGCTCTCCCTTGGGCCCCTACCCTTCGCCCAGAGAGGCAAGATAGGCCTTAGCCCTCATGTCTCGAGGATCATCTTCGACGCATCGTTCCCACTCCTCCCGGGCCTGTTCGTCCTCTCCCTGGCGGTGAAGAGCCAAGCCGAGGCGGAGCCTGGCGCTGGTAAACCCGGGATTGTTCTCGAGGATGGTTTCCAGCTGCTCCTGGGCGTCCTTCCAACGGCCCATACCGATCAAGGCCTCTGCATACTTCGATCTGATATCGAGGAATCGGGTCCTAACCGCGAGAGCCTTCCGGTACTCCTCAGCCGCTTCTTCCGCGTGATCGGCAAGCAGATACAGGTCCCCCAACTTGGCATGGGCGATGGCGATCTTGTGCCCCACATCCGACGGGAACTCTTCGGATTCCCAGTGATCGAGCTCGTCGGCCTTCTTGAGGTGTTTCCGGGCCTCCTCGAAGTGTCCCAAACCCTGAAGGACGATGGCCCGGTTCAGGTGGGCTTCGGCGTAGGTGTCTGAGATGGCCAGAGCCTTGTCGAACTCCTCCAGGGCAGCCTCGGGGTCCCCCAGCATGGCGAGGCAGAGGCCAGCTTTGTTATGGACATCGGCAAAACCAGGATGTTGTTCCAACACAGATTGGAACAGCTCCAAAGCGGCCTCATAGTCGGCCCGTTCCCAGGCACAGATGCCCCTCTCGATGAGCTGCTTCGCCGAAAGGTTTCCGGTGTCAGACATAATCGTCTTTCCCAACTACTACTTTGGGTTGTGGGGAGGGTTGGTCCTCCTGTGTGGATCCAATCCTCAAAACTAGTCCCAGGGAAGCGGTCTGGTCTAGGGATAAAGCCTACATGCCTCGAGGACGGGTGCTAGGCAGCGCTACCCCGAAACCACTCAAGGAAGGCCTGGATTCCATCCCGGAATGCCCACTTCGGATCGTAACCGAGAATGCCCTTCGCTTTTGAGATGTCGGCGTAGGTACGCTCCACGTCCCCGGGCTGTTCCGGGAACCGTCTTATCCGAGGCTCCACCTCCATTTCGGTGGCAAGGACCTGGATCATTTCCCTCAAGCTGACGGTCCGGTTTTCTCCCACGTTCACGACCTCGTGCACACCCTGGTTCCGACCTACCCACTCGACGGCAGCCTCTATACCGTGAAGGATGTCCTCGATATAGGTGTAGTCGCGGCGGGAGGTCCCGTCCCCGAACATGGGGATTTCCTCACCAGCAGCCATCAGCCTGGCGAACTTGTGGATGGCAAGATCGGGACGTTGCCGCGGCCCGTAGACGGTGAAAAAGCGGAGGCAGAGGCTTGTGATCCCGTAGAGGTGTGTATAGGCGTGGGCCATCAGCTCGCCGGCCTTCTTGCTGGCGGCATAGGGGGATATGGGGTTGTCGACAGGATCGGTCTCGGAGAAGGGAACCTTCTCGTTGTTCCCGTAAACCGATGAGGACGAGGCGAAGATGAAGCGCGAGATCCCTCTTTCTCGGGCAAACTCGAGGAGTTTGAGGGTCCCTGTGACATTCACGTCATAATACAGGGCCGGCTGTGCGATGGAGGGCCGTACCCCGGCCCTGGCGGCTATGTGAATGATCGTGTCGATCCCCTCGGGAAGGCCCGCCAGCGTCCCCTCGTTCCTTATGTCTCCACGGACGAGTTTGAAACTGTCGTAGTCCAGCGATCGGGCCAGGTTGGCTTCCTTGATGGCCGGATCGTAGAAGTCATCGAAGTTGTCGAGTCCCACCACAGTGCACGAATCGGCGAGGAGGCGTTCGGACAGGTGGGATGCGATGAAGCCGGCTGAGCCAGTCAGAAGGACAGTCATTCTTCCAAAGGACCATCAGCTCAAAGTCCGAGCCTTGGCCCCTTCCTTTTCCACTAGGGTCCGGAAATAAGGGATGGTCCGCTTCAAGCCATCCCTGAGGCTTGTCTGGGGTTCCCAGTCCAACTCGGCTTTTGCCAAAGAGATATCCGGCTGGCGAACCTTCGGGTCATCTTGGGGGAGCGGGTGTTCGACCAGCTCAGAGCCTCCGCTCGTTTCCTCCAGCACCATCTCGGCAAGTTGGAGGATGGTGTACTCTTTGGGGTTCCCAATGTTCATGGGATCGGAATAGTCCGAGAAGAACAGGCGGAACAGGCCCTCCACCTCGTCTTCCACGAAACAGAAGGACCTGGTCTGATTCCCACCGCCATAGAGGGTGATGGGCTCCCCCCGAAGCCCTTGGACGATGAAGTTGGAAACGACCCGCCCATCCGCGGGACGCATTCTGGGGCCATACGTGTTGAATATCCGGGCAATGCGTGTATCCAGCCCGTGGTACCTGTGGTATGCCATGGTAATGGCTTCCGCGAACCGCTTGGCCTCGTCGTACACGCCCCGGGGCCCGATGGGGTTTACATGACCCCAGTAGTCTTCAGACTGCGGATGGATCTGTGGATCCCCGTATACCTCCGACGTGGACGCCAAGAGGAACCGGGCTCGATGGGCTTTGGCCACCCCCAGGGAATTGTGGGTCCCAAGGCTCCCGACCTTCAGCGTCTGGATGGGGAGCTCGAGGTAATCCACCGGGCTGGCGGGGGAGGCAAAGTGAAGGACTCCGTCCACCTTCTCGGCCAAAAAGAGGGGGTTCGAGATATCGTGTTCGATGAAAAAGAAACGGTCATCCTCTTCCAGATGCTCGAGGTTTTTCCAGGTTCCGGTGACAAAATTGTCTACGCCCAGGACCCGGTGTCCCCCTGCCAGAAAGCGGTCTACGAGGTGGGATCCGAGAAACCCTGCCGCCCCGGTTATCAGTACCCTCATTCGGACTCCCTACGTCCCTTTGGGGGTTACGGCCCGTCTGCCGACGGAGTGATATTCGAAACCGAGCTCCCTCATCGTCTCGGGCCTGTACAGGTTTCTGCCGTCCATCACCACCGGTTCCGCCAAAGCCTCTCTCATCCGCACGAAGTCCGGCCTCCGATATGGGAGCCACTCGGTGTGGATGAGGAGGGCGTCGGCCCCTTTGAGGGCATCATAGTTGTTCCGGTAAAACTCCACCCGATCTCCAAAATGCCGCCCCGCCTCATCCATGGCGACCGGGTCGTGGGCCGCAACCGTGGCGCCCAGGTCCAGGAGGGCGGGAATCGTCACGCGACTCGGCGCCTCACGCATGTCGTCGGTGTTGGGTTTGAAGGCCAGGCCCCACACGGCAAAGTGGCGACCGGAGAGGTCCTCACCGAACCGCTCGGTGACCCGATCCAGCAAGAAACGCTTGTGCTGCTCGTTGATCCCTTCCACTGCTTCCAGAATCCCGCCGTCGGCCCCATGCTCTCTCATGATGCGGATGAGGGCTTTCACGTCTTTGGGAAAGCATGATCCCCCGTACCCCACGCCGGGAAAAAGGAACGCCGTTCCGATCCGCTTGTCGGATCCGAGGCCTTTCCGGACCATGTCGACATCGGCCCCTGTGGCTTCACACAACTGGGCGATGGCATTCATGAACGAGATCCGCGTAGCCAACATGGCATTTGCGGCGTATTTGGTGATTTCGGCCGCGGCGATATCCATGGTGTGAATCGCGTTCCCGGTTCGTACGAAAGGCATATAGAGCTCTGACAAGTGCCGCTCGGCGAAGGCCGAGTCTACGCCCAGAACCACCCGGTCCGGCTTCATGAAGTCGTTGACCGCGGCGCCCTCCTTCAAGAATTCGGGATTCGACGCCACGTGCACCTTGATGTCCGTTTCCGCTTCGATGGTCTCCCGGACCTTCTGGGCAGTGCCGACGGGAACTGTGCTCTTTGTGCAGACGATCTTCTCTCGCTGCATCGCCTTGCCGATGCTTTTGGCCACGGCGAGGACGTGTTGAAGGTCAGCCGATCCGTCCTCGTCCGGCGGAGTCCCCACCGCGATGAAAATGATCTCGGACGCCCGAACGGCATCGGTGATGTCGGTGGTGAACCGAAGCCTCGCGGACGCCAGGTTGTTCTCCACGAGGGTTTCCAAGCCCGGTTCGTAGATCGGGATCTCACCTGCTTTTAGCTGTCCTATCTTGTCCCCGTCGATATCCGCACAGATCACATCATTTCCGGTCTCGGCAAAGCAGGCTCCGGCCACGAGGCCGACATACCCGGTCCCAATGACAGTGACTTTCATGGTTTCTTTCTCAAAGCCGTAGGATTTCCGTTGGCGCCACGCCGGAAGAGGAGGTTTCCCGCACTCCCTGTCAACCGGCCAGGACACCCTTTCGGCGAGAATGTTCGCTTCAGTCCAGCCAGCCTTCCATGAACTCCTGGAGGAGCTCCGGCCTAGCCGCGAGGAAGTTGGGGAGCTTCGGGCTGGGTCGATTGAAGAGGGGGCGGGTCCCGTCGGCGTGAAGAAGAGCGCCACCTCCGGCCAGCATGAGAGCCGCGCCGCCGGCCACGTCCCACTCGTGTTTCGGCACCAGGGTCCAGGTTCCGTCGGCCAAACCCGCGGCCACCTGGGCCAGTTTAAAAGCTACGGACCCGCAGGGCTTGACCTTGAACGGCGCCTCTTCGAACCGGTCCCACTCTCCTCGCTTCCACTCACTCCTGGAGGCCAGGATCACCGCCCCTTCCAAACTCTTCAAACCCGTCGGTTCGCATGCTTCTCCGTTCAGCGTGACACCCATCCCCACCCCACCGATCACCAGTTGGTCGGTTGACGGGCTCAGGATCCCACCCGCAGCGGGCACGCCGTCCTCCACCAACCCGACGGAGATGCACCACTCGGGAATGCCATCGACAAACTCTCGGGTGCCATCGAGGGGATCCACCACCCAGACTCGCCGATGTTGGAGCCGGTCCGGACTGTCGGCCGTCTCTTCGGAAAGCCATCCCTCCCCGGGACCGGGAAGGATGTCCAGAAGGACCTCGTTTGCGGCGAGGTCTGCGGCGGTCACAGGATCGCCGCGACTGCTCTTCTCATCATAATCCACCGCCCCCGGAACAAAAGGGCGGATTGCGTGGGCGGCGGAAAGCAGAGCCTCCCGAATCCGGATCAGATCGTCTTTGGATGGCATTGGAATGGGGTTAATGGTGGAGAACTCAGCCCGACGCCGGCCCGATGTACCCCTCCTTCTCCAGGAAGAGGTATACCTGCTGGGCCGCCTCCTCAGGGGTTATGTCCGACGTATCGATGACCACGTCGGCGTCGTCCGGAACTTCATAGGGGTCGGAAACACCAGTGAATTCTTTGATGATCCCGGCGCGAGCCTTGGCGTACAGTCCCTTCCTGTCTCGGCTCTCGCACACTTCAATCGGCGTGCTCACATGGACCAGGACGTATCCCCCGTACTGGGAAACGACCTCCCGATTCTGCCGACGAACATGGGCGTACGGGGCAATGGGCGCGCACAGGGCGATCCCGCCGCCCTTCGTGATCTCCGAGGCCACGAACCCGATGCGGAGGATGTTGAGATCTCGGTGCTCTTTGCTGAAGCCCAGCTCGCTGGAAAGATTCCGTCGGACGATGTCGCCGTCGAGGAGAGTGACCGACCGGCCGCCTGCCTCCAGCAGTTTGGTGCGGAGCACGTTGGCGATTGTGGACTTCCCGGACCCTGACAGCCCCGTGAAAAAGACGGTGAACCCTTTCTTGTGCCGGGGAGGATTCCGTCTCCGAAGCTCCTTCACGACATCAGGGAAGGTGAACCAGGCGGGAATCTCCCGACCGTCGTCCAACCGTGCCCGGAGGTCCGAGGCAGACATGGAGAGAGTGGTGACTCCCTCGGGGAGCTCATCCACCGGAAGATGCTGATCCCGCTCTTTTACATAGACCAACATCCGGAAGGGGAGCATGGTGACTCCCAGTTCCTCCTCGTATTCCGAGAAAAGCTGTTGGGCTTCATAAAGCCCGTAAAACGGCTCACCTTGAGGCTTTACGGCCGGGCTGGCGTGCTCCTGCCCCACGATGAGGTGGGTACAGCCATGGTTCTTTCGGATGATGGCGTGCCAGAGGGCTTCCCGGGGTCCGGCCAACCGAGAGGCCATGTCCAACAGAGAAAGCTTGGCGGTGAATTGTGGATACTGGGAAAGGACCGCCTCGTAGCACCTCACCCGCGTGTAGTGGTCCAGGTCCCCGGACTGGGTCATTCGCACCACAGGGTGAACCAGAAGGTTGGCCTGAGCGGCTCTCGCGGCCCTCAGGGTCAACTCGACCTGGGCCCGATGCATGGGATTCCGGGTGTGGAACCCCACCACTTTCCGCCACCCCAGTCTCGAGAACTCCTCTCGAAGCTGACGTGGAGTGTGGCGGTCACGCTTGAAGTCATAATGAACCGGCGGCCTGACGCCCTCCAAAGCACCCCCGACATAGACGGGATTGGTGTGGTTAAGGAGGTAGTCCACTCCAGGATGTTCGATGTTTGTGGTCCCAAAAACCTTCTCAGCTTCTGTCTCCAGCTCCGGCTCCCAAACGTCACCAACCGTCATGGCCGCCAGGAGAACGCCTTCTGAATCCCTCAAGGCCAGGGGCCGTCCTCCTTGCAGGTCCTTCGCAAGCTCAGCGGTGACATCGAGGGTGACCGGTATTGGCCAGAGGGTCCCGTCCGAGAGCCTCATCTCGTCAACGACCCCCCGGTAGTCGGATTGGTCAAGGAACCCAGCCAACGGGCTGAAGCCGCCGTTCATCAGGAGCTCGAGATCCCTGGCCTGCCGATCGGTCAGGATCCAGGAAGCCCAATCCCTGGATTCCTTTCGGAGCTCCGTCCTCCGGTCCTCGGCGGCAAGCAGCTCTTTCAGCTCCCCGCCGTGGGGCCGGATCAAGTGCCTGGTCATGGGCCTACGCCCTGGGGCCTTTCACGATCCACCCCTCCTGGAATCCACCGTCGAGCCCCTTGGTGGCGTTTCGGGTATCCACCACGATGGGTGCCAGCTCGAAGATCCGGCCGTGGTCAACGTTGGAGTGGTTCGTGACGATGACCGCCACGTCCACGGAGGAGAGGAGCTCATCGGTCAGATCCTGGCCTTCCCAGGAAGAGCCGTCCTCCTCCAAGCGCGGGACATAAGGATCGTGGTATACCACCTCCGCCCCGTCTCCTTCCAAGAGTCGGATAACATCCACAGCCGGCGATTCCCGAACGTCGTCAATATCCGGTTTGTAGGCCACGCCAACGACCAGGACCTTCGAGCCTTTTACGGCTTTCCCAGCCCGGTTCAGGGCCTCCCACACCTTTCCGGTAACAAATTCCGGCATGGCCGAGTTGATTTCGGAAGCCACATCGATGAACCGGGTCTTGTAGTTCATCGTGCGCATCTTCCAGGACAGGTAATGGGGGTCCACCGGAATACAATGTCCTCCCAGGCCGGGTCCAGGCGTGAATTTCATGAAACCGAAGGGCTTCGTGGCCGCGGCGTCGATGACTTCCCAAACGTCCACACCCAGACGGTCCGCTATGAGGGCCACCTCGTTCACCAGCCCGATATTCACAGCCCTGAAGGTGTTTTCCAGGATCTTGGTGAGTTCCGCCGCTTCCGTGGAGGATACGGGCACCAATGTATCGAAGAACCTCGAGTAGAGGGAAACACCGGCCTGCGAGCAAGCAGCCGTCACGCCACCGATGACCTTAGGAGTGTTCTTGGTCATCCACACGGTATTCCCCGGATCCACTCGTTCCGGAGAGAAGCAGAGGAAAAAGTCCTCTCCCACGATCAGTCCGCTTTTCTCCAGCTCCGGCAGGACCACCTCCCTGGTCGTGCCCGGGTATGTGGTGGACTCCAACACGATCAGCTGGCCGGGTTTCAGGGCCCCGGAGACCGCCTCCGTCGCGGCGAAGATGAACGAGACGTCGGGGTCACGGGTTTTGGAGAGTGGGGTGGGAACACAGATGGAGATGGCGTCACATTCGGCAAGACGAGCCATGTCCGTGGTGGCTTCCAAACGGCCGGCTCGGACCTGCTCCCCGATCTCGTCGTCAGTAAGGTCCTGGATGTGGGAGAAGCCTTGGTTGATGCCCTCAGCCACACTTGCCTTGACGTCGAACCCCAGGACACGAATCCCGCTCCTGGCCGCTTCGATGGCCAAGGGGAGGCCCACGTATCCCAGTCCGATCACACCGAAGATCAGATCCTCTTTTTGGAACCGCTCAGCAAGTTTTTGGGACATCGGAAAACCCACACTCGGTAAAGGGGGAGGTGCCAAAAATAAACATCCTTTTACAAAGCTAAGGCACCAGAAGGCTCCATCCAACCAGATTTCCCAAAAAAAGGAAGCCGCCGACCCGTGGATCGACGGCTTCCAAAAGCATACAAAGGTGGGCCTTTCGCCCTATCCGACGGCCTCGGCTTTCTTCGCCGGCGCCTTCTTGATGCGCCCGGATTTGATGCAGTTGGTGCAAACCCTCACACGGCGGTTGCTCCCATCTTCCATTTGAATCTTCACGGGCTGCAGATTCGGCAGCCAACGACGTCGGGTTTTGTTGTGGGCGTGGCTTACGTTGTTCCCGGTCGCGGGCCCTTTGCCACACACATAGCACACTCTGGCCATCAGTCTATTCCTTCAGTTCCTTCGTTGCGTCTAATTCGAACCGCCGGCGCCGGCTCCTTCACCACCCGCGTCCGGCGTAACGATCTCATGGACCTCCAGGAAGGGCGATCCGATGGCAAACTCAGCCACGATCTTGTCCCCCTCGTTGGCAAATGCGCCCTGGGTGTCCCACGCGGCATGGGCCGAATCCGTCATGGTCCAGACCGAACCCACCAGCGTAAGAGTTTGTTCCACAAGCACTTCCGTTCCCGCGGAAACCAGATCCGGTCCCATTTTCACGAGGAACGGTCGGTCGTCCGGGCCGATCCAGAAAGCCTGGGGACCCAAGCGACTGGCCACCCGCGCATCCGTCACCTCCACCACCTGGCCCTCGTACTGAGCGGCACCGGCGAGGAAATCATCAACAGACAGGATGGCCGAGGCCGAGCTGCTTCTCTCCGCCTCCTCCACGATCTCGATCTGCGTCGGCTCGGCCGTGATGTTGAGCCAGTAGAGGAAGCCGATGACCGCAAGGAACGCCAGGATCATCAGGGGAAGAGTGAGTTTGTCTGCAGCCCCTCCGCGGGATCCGAAGTTGGCCATGGTCCGTGTCCCTTTCCGTTTATTCAGAACCCTGTTCAACCAGTTCGATGAGGGCCATCTCTGCCGCGTCGCCCCGGCGTGGGCCGAGTTTCAGTATCCGGGTGTATCCACCCGGCCGTTCGGCAAACCGGGGACCAAGGTCGTCAAAGAGCTTCCCCAGGACCTCCCGGTCAGAGATCTTCCTCGCCGCCAACCGGCGGGCATGAAGATCGCCCCGTTTCGCCAGAGTGATCAGTCGCTCTGCAAAGGGGCGGAGCTCTTTAGCCTTGGCCGTGGTCGTCTCGATCCGCTCATGCCGGAAGAGCGACGTAGCCATGTTCCGAAGAACCGCCTTTCTGTGGGCGGCGGTCCGGTTCAGTTTTCGGCCCTTTTTCCGATGTCGCATCGGTCGCGTCCTAACCTAGGGCTTAGGGTTCCATCTGCCTAGTATCCAAAGGCCCGGATTCGCCCTCCGAAAAAACGGGGGCAACGTCATCCGGGGCTCTGGTCCTGGCAGCTCTATTCTTCGCCAGTCTCGACGGCCTCGACACCCTCTTCTTCGAGGAAGAAGAGCTGGCCGTCATCGCCCTCTTCCAATTTCATTCCAAACCGCAGGCCATGTTCTTCGAGGAAGTCCGAGATCTCCTTCAGGGATTTTTTCCCGAAGTTCTCGATAGCTAACATCTCTTCCTCGGTCCGTTGAACCAGATCACCCAGGGTTTGGATGTCCTCCTTCTGGAGGGAGTTCCTGGACCGTACCGAAAGCTCGGCAAGGTCTTCGATAGGCCGGTTGAAGAGGTCCTGCAGGCGCTCCGGCACCGGGACCGCCCCCGGAGGAGCGATCTGCGGGATTCCACCCTCACCGAAGTAGAGCATGTACTCCAGATGTTTCCTGACCAGGTCCGAGGCGTAACGCACGGCCGATTCGGGATCCAGCGAGCCGTCCGTCTCTACGAACAGGGCCAGACGATCGAAGTCGGTCCGCTGCCCCACCCGAGTCTCTTCCACCGTGAAGTTGGCCCGGCGAACGGGGTTGTAGACCGAGTCGATTCGGACCAGGTCCACTGGGGCTCCCCTCGGAAGCTCGTGTTGGTCAGCCAACACAAAACCACGGCCTTTGTTGACCAGCAACTCGATCCTGAGCTCCCGATCCTCCTCCAGGGTGAGGATGTGGTGCTCCGGATCGAGGGCCTCGGCGGATCCGGTAGACGTGACCATGGAGGCCGTCACGGGGCCTGCTTTTTTCACCTGGATTTCCAGGGTGGCCTCATCGACATCCTCGTCCAACCGGACAACCAAGGATTTGAGGTTCTGGATCACCTGGTGCACGTCCTCCACCACACCCTGGATGGTCTGGTGCTCGTGAACGACGCCGTCGATCCTGAAGCCCCAGACCGCGGCTCCACGAAGACCCGAGAGGAGAACCCTCCTCACCGGGTTCCCAAGGGTGTACCCGAACCCCCTTTCCAGGGGCTCGATAATGAACTGGCCCGACTTTCCGTCTTCGGAAACCTCTGCGATCTCGACCCGCTCGGGAAGCACCAGTCCAGTCAGATCTAACTCCACCGTATCCTCCGTGCCTTTTGGGGCCACAGCTTTCGACAACCGCTCTAGTTCCAGCGTTCCGGACCGCGGGAATCGGGGTCCGGTTGCAGCATCTTACTTGGAGTAGAGCTCCACGATGAGCTGCTCTTGAGCCGCCAACGGGATGTCCTGCCTCGACGGCTTCCGGACCATCCGTCCGACCCGATTTTTCTCATCCAGAGCGAGCCACTCCAGGAGCTCCGGACGAGTGCGGGACTCCAGGCTCTCTTCGATGAGGCCGAGCCTTCGTGACTTTGCCTTCACCGCGATCTCGTCACCCACCGAGACACTGTAGCTGGGGACATCTACGATACGACCGTTGACTTCCACATGCCGGTGCCTCACCAGCTGCCGAGCGGCGGCCCGGCTCGGGGCGAACCCCATGCGGAAGACGATGTTATCCAACCGGGACTCCAGGGCGATGATGAGATTGTCACCCGTGATCCCGGTCTGGATCGCTGCCCTCTCGAACAAGTTACGGAACTGCTTTTCGCCCAGTCCGTAGATCCTCTTGACCTTCTGTTTCTCTCTGAGCTGGCCGGCGTAGTCGGATTGCTTCCGTCTCCGAGCCTGGGCCGGTCCGTGATGTCCCGGGGGATAGGCCCGCCGTTCGATGGGGCACTTCTCTGTATAGCACTTGGTGCCCTTCAGGAAGAGCTTCTGGCCCTCCCGCCGGCAGAGTTTACAAACAGGTCCGTTATAACGTGCCATCCTGTTCTTCGTTCCTCTCTATACCTTTGAGATTTCCTTCTTTGTGTTCTCCGAGGTTGTCTTTAGACCCGCCGCTTCTTCGGGGGCCGACAACCGTTGTGGGGAAGCGGGGTCACGTCCTGGATGGACTTGATGTGGATACCCGCTGCCGCCAAGGCTTGAATGGCGGATTCGCGACCGGAGCCCGGTCCCTGAACCCTGACGCTGACACGCTTCACACCCAGAGCCACGGCCTCCCGACCGCATTGCTCTGCCGCCACCGTGGCCGCGAAGGGTGTGGATTTTTTGGATCCCTTGAACCCGGCCTTTCCGGCGCTGGCCCAGGTGATCACGTTGCCCGACGTATCCGCGATGGTGATGAGAGTGTTGTTGAAGGTCGCCTTGATGTGAGCGACGCCCTCTGCCTCCACCACCTTTTTTGTGCGTTTCGTTCTAGCCTGCTTCGGTCTTGCCACGCCGTGCCTTCCTTGATGCGCCTATTTCTTCGGAGCCTTCTTCTTTCCAGCGATGGGTCGCCGGGATCCCTTATGGGTCCTGGCATTTGTATGCGTCCGCTGACCGCGAACCGGAAGCCCCCGGCGGTGACGGAGTCCCCGATAACACCCGATGTCCATCAGGCGCTTGATATTCATGGAGGTCTCAGTCCGAAGGGCTCCCTCTACCTTGTACTCCCCTTCGATCTGCTTCCTGAGGAGGTTGATCTCCTCGTCGTTCAGATCCTGGGCCCGGCGGCTCCGATCGACGCCGCAGGCGTCCAGAATCTTGCCTGCGCGAGTACGCCCGATCCCGTAGATATAGGTCAGGGCGATCTCGATCCGTTTGCCTCTGGGCAGATCAACACCCGCAATACGTGCCATCAGTTCGTCTCAGCGGTTCTCAGCAACAAAGAGCGATCCCACACCGACACAACGCCTCGGTCAACCCTGGCGCTGCTTATGGCGAGGATTTCGTTTACAAATGACCCGGACCACACCCCGGCGACGGATCACCTTGCAGTGCTCACAGATCGGTTTGACACTCGCGCGTACCTTCATGGGAATCACCCCAGTTCGTTAATTACAGAGCTTAGAAGTATAACCGAATCGCCATCACCCCTCAAGGCGCCGAAAGGCAGCAATTCAAAGGGGTTCTCGCCGGTTTTCCTCCTCAGGTCCACCATCAGACTCCCCTCACTCCAGGATTCACAGCAGGCCCCTGGAGGACCCGGTATTTCCCCGGGACCGACCCGGTCAGGACCATGGGGCCATCCTCGGTCACGGCCAGCGTATGCTCGAAATGAGCTGAGCGCCCCCGGTCAGCCGAGATGACCGTCCATCGGTCGTCCAGCGTCCGAATCTGGTCGGTACTGGCGCCCAACATGGGCTCGATGGCAAGGACCATCCCATCCATCAGGGGCGGGCCATGGCCGGCCTTCCCTACGTTGGGCACCTGGGGCTCCTCGTGTAGCTCCTTCCCCAACCCATGCCCTACCAGATCCCTGATGATCCCGTAACCGGTACCCTCCACCCTGGCCATGACAGCAGCCCCAATGTCCCCCACACGGTTCCCGACCACCGCCGCTTCCATGGCTAGGTACAAGGCTTCTTCCGTGACTTCCAGGAGTCTCCGGGTCGCCTCGTCCACCTCCCCTACCGGGAAGGTTCGGGCCGAATCGGTAAACCACCCCTCCATCTTCACACCCACATCGATGGAGATGATGTCACCTTCGTTCAGCTTTCGGCGGAAGCTGGGAATCCCGTGAACCACCTCCTCGTTCACGGATGTACAAACGCTCCCTGGGAACCCGTACAGGCCTTTGAAGGCCGGCACAGCGCCATCGAAAGAACAGATGAACTCGTCGGCGAACTTATTCAGCTCCCCCGTGCTCACCCCCGGACGGACCCGTGCCTCCACCTCATTGAAGAGGTCGGAGATAATCGCCCCTCCTCGGGCGATGATCTCAATCTCTCGTTCAGTCTTGAGTTGGATCATGACGAAGCCGTGCTACCGCTGGCCGGGAATCAGGCGGGGAGTCGAAGCCAGCCCTAAAGGCCGGCCCGGATCCCGTCCTGAATCTCCTCCACCGATCCCACGCCCGGAATCTTCAGCATTACGCCTTCCCGACCCTCATAAAACCGAATGAGGGGCTCGGTCTGTTCGGTGTAGACCGTCAGGCGATTCTGGACCGTTTCCGGGTTGTCGTCAGGACGGTGAACGAGGTTGGCTCCGCACTTGTCGCAGACGCCTTCCTGTTGGGGCGCGTTCATGTAGACGTTAAAAACGCTCCCACAGTCGGGGCAGCTCCGGCGACCGGAGAGGCGCCTGATGAGGACCTCATCATCGGCTTCCAGTACCACAACCCGATCGACCTTCCGCTGGAGATCTTCCAGGGCCACGTCCAGGGCCTCGGCCTGGGGAACGGTCCTGGGGAATCCGTCGAACAGCACACCTTGATCCGAAGGCATGGCAGCCAGGGTGTCTTTGACCATCGCCACGATGAGCTCATCAGGAACCAGCTCTCCAGCGTCCATGTACTTCTGTGCTTCCTGGCCGAGAGGTGTTCCCTCCCGCCGATTGGCCCGGAGGATGTCTCCCGTAGACAGGTGCTTCCAGCTCTTACCCTCAGCCAAAAGGACCCCCTGGGTGCCTTTGCCCACCCCTGGAGGGCCCAAAAGAATCACGTTCATGCCGTTCTCCATATGGTTTCGCAGCTGCTACCCATCTGAAAGAAAAAGCGCCGGCTCGGAGACCGTGGGGTTGTACCCATGGGACCGAAGCCGGCGCCAGAGGCTACATGTATCGGCCCCGGCCTCGCATCTTCACCCGGCCTTTCTTCATGAATCCATCATAGTGCCGGAGCATCAAGTGTTGCTGGGCTTGTTGGACAGTATCCAGCGCCACACCAACGACGATCAGAAGTCCGGTACCACCGAAGAAGAAGGTCTGGATGCCGGCCCATCGGACAATGAAGAAGGGCACCAGGGCGATGAGGGCCAGATAGACGGACCCGGGAAGTGTGACCCGTGTGAGCACTCTGTCGATGTATTCGGCAGTCCGGGCCCCCGGTTTTACGCCAGGGATAAACCCTCCCTGCTTCTTCAGGTTCTCGGCCAAATCCACCGGATTGAAGATGATGGCCGTGTAGAAATACGTGAAGAAGACGATGAGGAGGCCGTAGGTGATGTAGTACACCCAGGGATTGGCGCCGTTGGGCTGGAAGAGATCCGCCACCGTTCGAAGGAACGGGAGGGTTGAAAAAGCAGCCAGGGTCCCCGGGACCACGACGAAGGCCTGGGCGAAGATGATGGGCATCACCCCGGCCGAGTTCACCCGGAGGGGGATGAAGCTCTTCTGGCCTTCCTGGATCCGGCCACGGCCCACGACTTTCCGCGGGATCTGCACCGGAATCTTCCTGGCCCCCATGGTCATGGCCACGACGCCGGCAGTGATACCGACCATCACGGCAACGAGAACACCCAACGCAACCGGGCTGATCTCACCGAGGCGGGCGGTCTCGAGGGTTCTCATGGTGGCGGCGGGGAAACCTTCGATGATTCCGAAGAAGATCAAGAGGCTCATGCCGTTCCCGATCCCCCGCTCGGTGATCTGCTCCCCCAGCCACATGATGAACATGGCTCCGACGGTCAACGCGAACACCGTCGTGAAGACGAACACGAACCCGGGGTCCCTCACGGCTCCGGGGAGGCTGGCCAGGAATACGGAGTAGCCGTAGGCCTGGATGGCGCTCAGGAGCACCGTCGTGTAACGGGTCCACTGTGTGATCTTCTTACGCCCCTCTTCCCCCTCCTTCTGGAGCTTCTCGATGGTGGGGAAAACCGCCGCCAGGAGCTGGAACATGATGGAGGCGGAGATGTAGGGCATGATCCCCAGGGCGAAGATGGTGGCTCGGGAGAGCCCCCCACCCACGAACATGTCGTAGATGCCCAGCAAGGTGTCCTGGAGCTGCCCGAACTGCTCCCTGAGGGCACCCACGTCCAGGCCCGGCACGGTGATATGTGCGCCGAACCTGTAGATGAGGAGCATCAACAGGGTGAAGAGGATCTTGTCTTTGAGCTCCGGCACCCGCCAGAGATTGGGAATGGGATTGGCCATGGTCGCCCCGGTCAGGCCTTCTCGTCCTCAGCCTCTGACGCCTCGTCCTCCTCAGGATCAGGCGTCTCTTCGCTCTCGGTTACCTCTGCCGCAGCCTCAGCTGTGTCCTCGGCGCTTGCAGCCACTCCTTCCGCCACAGATGCTCCGAGGACCGTCACCGAGCCTCCTGCCCCCTCGATCTTGGTCCGGGCCGTTGCACTGAAGGCATGGGCCGAGATCTCATAGGCAGCCTCGACCTCACCCGATCCGAGAACCTTCACGGGCTTCTTCAGGGACCTGATCAAACCATGGTCCTTGAGGACCTCCGGCGTCACAACACCAGGCTCGATCCGGTCCAGGTCACGGACGTTCACCGGCTGGTACTCGACCCGGTTGAAGTTCTTGAACCCCCGCTTCGGAATCCGACGCTGGAGGGGCATTTGACCACCCTCGAACCACGCAGGGACTCCACCACCGGACCGGGATCCCTGGCCGTCTTGACCGCGACCGGCCCTCTTCCCTTTTCCAGACCCTCGGCCACGGCCAACCCTCTTTTTCTTTCGGTTGGACCCCAGAGAAGGGCTCAAATCATGCAGCTCGGGCATGCGATCGTATCCTTATTCTTCGACTTCCGAGACCTCCACCAGGTGGGAGATCTTGTTGATCATCCCCCGGATGGCGGGCGTGTCGTTGTGAACCACCGTTTGCTGATGCCGCTTGATCCCAAGGGCTTCCAAGGTCCTGCGGTGTTTGGTCGGCCGACCGATTCCGCTTCGAACCTGTTTGATGGCGATCTTCTGCACCTCAGGCGCTTTCTTCTTAGCCACGGTACACCCCTCCCAGCGATTCCACCGTAACCCCCCGCTCCCGGGCCACCTGTTCCGCAGTGACCATGCGTTCCAGTCCGTCCACCGTGGCCCGGACCACGTTGATGGGGTTGTTGGTGCCCAAGCTCTTCGTCAACACGTCACGAACGCCTGCAGCCTCGAGAACCGCACGAACGGGTCCGCCGGCGATAACCCCGGTACCGGGCGACGCCGGACGCAAAACGACCCGGCCAGCGCCCCATCGCCCCACGATGTCGTGAGGAAGGGTTCCATTCACGATGGGGACCTTGAAGGTCTCCTTTTTTGCCCGCTCGAAGGCCTTCCTGATGGCCTCGGCAACCTCATTGGCTTTCGCGAGGCCGATTCCGACCGTGCCGGCCTGATCCCCCACAGCTACCAGGGCCGTGAAGGAGAACCGCCGCCCACCTTTGACCACTTTCGCGACTCGGTTGATATGGATGACGTTTTCCACCATATCGCTCTCGCGAGAGCGGGCCTGCTTCTTGTCTCGATCCCTGGCCATCAGAACTCCAATCCGCCCTTGCGGGCGCCCTCTGCGAAGGCCTTCACTCGGCCGTGGTACTTGTAACCAGCCCGGTCGAAAACAACCGTCTCGACACCGGCAGCCTTGGCTTTATCCGCCAGGAGTTTTCCGGCCTCGAACGCGATCTCGACCCTCGGCATCCGGGACTCGCCTTTGAACCCTCGCAGCTCCTCGGCAAGGGTGCTAACCCCTACCAAAGTCCTGGAAGAATCGTCGTCGACCAATTGGCCTTCGATGTTCTTGAGGGACCTGAAGACGACCAGCCGTGGACGCTCCGCCGTACCTTGGATCTTCTTGCGGATCCTGCGGTGCCGCCTGGCCCGCTGGACTCGCCGACTCTTCTTGGTGTTGCCCATCTTTGCCATGGTTTATGCCCCTGCCGCAGCCGTCTTCCCGGCCTTCCGCCGGACGTGCTCACCCTGGTAGCGGATCCCCTTGCCCTTGTAGGGCTCAGGGGGGCGGAATGCCCGGATCTCCGCCGCCGCTTGCCCGACTTTTTGTTTGTCCGCACCGGAGACCACGATGGTGGTTTGATTGGGGCACTCGAGGGTGACCCCATCCGGAGCTGGATAGTTGATGGGATGGGAATGACCCACCTGAAGCTTGATCCCCTTCCCCTGTGGGTCCGCCCGGTACCCGACCCCGTGGATCTCCAAAGTTTTGGAGAAACCCTCGTGGACCCCGGTGACCACATTGGCCACGAGAGTCCTGACGAGGCCGTGAAGGGCCCTATGTCGAGGCTGATCCGTGGGGCGCGTGACGTTCACGGTGTCCCCGTCGACCTTCACCTCGATTTCCGGGTGTATTTCCAAGGTCAGGTTCCCCTTGGCTCCTTTTGCAGAGAAGGTCCGACCCTTGAGGGTGACATCCACCCCTTTGGGGACCTCTACCGGCATTTTTCCAATCCGCGACATGGCCTTGCTTGCTCGTTGGTTACCAGACCAAAGCCATCAACTCCCCGCCCACGCCTTGCTCCCGAGCAACCTTGTCGGACACAACGCCGTTGGAGGTGGAGAGAATGGCCATCCCCAGACCGTTTCGGACCCGGGGAATCTCGTTTACGCCCACGTAATGCCGCCGGCCGGGAGTGGACACCCTTTCCAGGTGCCTGATCACCGGAGTTCCTTCGGCGTACTTCAAATAGATTCGAAGTAACCCGTGGGCACCGTCGTCCAGGACCTTGAAGTCGAAGACGAAGGCGTTCTCCTTCAGGAGGCGGGCGATCTCGATCTTCAGTTTCGAGACCGGCATGTCCACCCAGCGATGGCCGGCTGTTCCGCCGTTCCGTAGGCGGGTGAGCATGTCCGCGATGGGATCCGTCATCATTTCCGTATCGATCCTTTTACCAGCTGGACTTCCGCACGCCGGGAATCTCCCCGCGGAGAGACATTTCCCGGAAGCAAATCCTGCAGATTCCGAACTTTCTCAGGAACCCGCGTGGCCTGCCGCACCGGGAGCATCGGTTCCGAACCCGGACACCGAACTTCGGCTTGCGCTTGCTTTTCTCGATGAGGGCTTTCCTCGCCATCTATTCCTCGACTCTTGTTGGGCCTAGGCCACCGGCATTCCGATTTGCACGGGCTTCTCTTCCCCACGGAAGGGGAAGCCCATTTCCCGCAGGAGAGCGAAGGCTTCGTCATCTTTGTTTGTGGAGGTCACCACGGTGATGTCCATCCCGTGGACCTTCTGAACCCGGTCGTAGTTGATCTCCGGGAAGATGATCTGCTCCTTCACCCCCATGGTGTAGTTCCCGCGACCGTCGAACGACCTGGTGGGGAGTCCTCTGAAGTCCCTCACACGGGGAATAGCCGCAGTCACGAGCCGGTCCAGGAAGTCGTACATCCGCTGCTTCCGGAGGGTGACGCTCACCCCCACCGGCATCCCTTCTCTCAGCGAGAAGTTGGAGATGGACTTTCTTGCGCGGTTCACCACCGGGCGCTGGCCGGTGATAATCGTCAACTCGTCCAGCACGCTGTCCAGGAGCTTTTGGTCCTTGGGTGCCTCACCAACACCGACGTTCACCACGACCTTTTCGATCTTGGGAACCTGGTGCGGGTTCTCGAAGCCGAATTGCTCCTTCAACGCACCCTGGACATGGTCTCGGTAGTGCCGCAGAAGCCTCGGTTCTCTCATTTCCGCCATAGGCTTCGGCTGGTCGTTCGGCTTTTCTGCCGCCTTGTTTTCCTTCTTCTTTGCCATCGTAGGGCCGTTCCTGTTACGGCTTCGGAATCGGGTTTCCACTCTTGGTGGAAATCCGTTCCTTGGTTCCATCTGCCTCCACCCTCAACCGGGTACGGCTTGCCTCGCCGCCGGCGGGATCCACCAACATCACGTTGGAGATGTGGATGGGGGCCTCGAACGTAATGATTCCGCCTTCAGGGTTGTCCTGGGTCGGGCGCTCATGCCGCTTCCGCATGTTCACACCCTCCACCACCACCCGATCGGCTCCCGGAAGGACCCTGAGGACCGTGCCCTCGGCATCCCGGAAGTTTCCACGGATGACCTTCACCCGATCACCCTTCATGACCCTGTGCTTAGCGGAGCGAGACCCGGAAGCGTTCTTTTTCTTCAACATCAGAGCACCTCCGGGGCCAACGAAACGATCCTCATATATCTCTTCTCCCGAAGCTCACGACCCACGGGGCCGAAGATACGGGTCCCCCGGGGTTCGCCCTGGGGGTTGATGAGGACTGCGGCGTTGTCTTCGAACCGGATGTACGTCCCGTCTTTCCGACGCATCTCCTTGCTGGTTCGTACCACAACAGCCTGCACGACCTCACCCTTCTTCACAGGGGCGTTGGGAATGGCATCCTTCACCGTGGCCACCACCACATCCCCCACCCGGGCATACCGCCGGCGGGATCCACCCAGGACCCGAATGACCAGGGCCTTCTTGGCACCCGTATTGTCGGCAATCCTGAGGACTGACTCCTGCTGAATCATCGCTCTGAGCTCCGATGGTTCGGTCCGGCGCTACTCGGGCCGCTCGATCAACTCGGCGACTCGCCACCTCTTCATCTTGGAGAGGGGGCGGGTCTCAACCATTCGTACCGTGTCACCCACTCTGAACTCGTTGTGCTCGTCGTGGGCTTGGTACTTCTTCGTCTTAGCTACCTGTTTCCCGTACAGGGGATGGGCGAAGCGCCTTTCCACCTGGACCGTCACCGTCTTGTCGGCCTTATCGCTGACAACGACGCCGATCCGGGTCTTCCGGCGGTTCCGCTCCGTCCGCTCCTGCGGGATCTCATTCTGGGTCTCAGCCATATCCCCAACTAACTCTGCTGGGCGAGCTCGCGCTCGCGAAGAACCGTCTTCATCCGGGCGATATCCCGGCGGATTTCCGTAAGAACCTTCGGGTTTTCCAGTTCCATGGTGGCGCTCCGGAACCGAAGGCGGAAACGTTCCTCCCTCAGCTCCTGGATCCGCTCCTGGATCTCCTCGTCCGTCAGCTCTCGAATGTCCTGAGGCTTCATCGATCTCTCTTCCTTAGCCCAACTGGCGCTCGCGCACCACGAAGCGGGTCTTGATGGGCAGCTTCGCGGCGGCCAGGTCCATGGCCCTCTGGGCCGTCTCTTCAGGGACGCCCTCGAGCTCGAACATGATCCGGCCCGGCTTCACGACAGCGACCCAACCCTCAGGGTTACCCTTCCCCTTGCCCATCCGAGTCTCGGCCGGCTTCTGGGTGATGGGTTTGTCGGGGAAGATGCGAATCCAGACCTTCCCACCCCTCTTGATGTGCCGGGTCATGGCGACACGAGCCGCCTCGATCTGGCGGTTCGTGATCCAAGACGCTTCCTGGGCTTGGAGGCCGTATTCGCCGAAGGACACTCTGTTACCACGGGTGGCCTTGCCCCGCATCTTGCCCTTATGCGTCTTCCGGTGTTTTACCCTTTTGGGCGCTAGCATCGTCTATCGGTCCCCGCTAAATGTCTCTCGAGTTACTTGGCCCCGCCTGCCGAATAGGTTCGGCCGGATCGGTCCTCCACCACTTCGCCTTTGAAGATCCAACACTTCACACCCACGGTTCCGTAGGTCGTGATGGCAGGGAGGGAGGCAAAGTCGATGTCGGCCCGGAGGGTGTGAAGAGGCACGCGGCCCTCGTTGTAACCCTCGGTCCTGGCGATCTCCGCCCCACCCAGGCGCCCAGCGCACTGGATCTTGATTCCCTCGGCCCCCGTACGAATGGCCGATTGCACGGCCCTCTTCATGGCTCGCCGGAAGGAGATTCTCTGGCGGATCTGATGAGCCACGTTCTCTGCTACGAGTCGGGCGTCGATCTCCGGCCGCTTGATCTCTTCCACGTTCACGCTGACCTCGGCCTTCGTGAGGACCGCAAGCTCGTCCCGGAGCTTGTCCACCTCGGCCCCGCGCTTCCCGATGACAACACCGGGCCGGGCCGTGTGGAGGGTCACCACGATCTTCGAGGGCTTCCGCTCGATCTCCACTTTGGAAAGCGCCGCGTGGTTCAGCCTGCGATGCAGGTACTTCCGAATCGTCTCGTCCTCTTTCAGGAGGCGGGGGAAATCACGCTCTGCATACCAGCGGGACTTCCAGTCCTTGACGATTCCCAAGCGGAATCCGTGGGGGTGCGTCTTCTGTCCCATCCAGGGTTACTCCTTGGTATCCACGATCACGGTGATGTGGCTGGTTCGCTTGCGAATCGGCGATGCCCTGCCCATAGCCCTCGCCCGCCAGCGGCGGAGCGTGGGACCTTCATCAACGAAGGCTTCCCTCACCAGGAGGGTATCGACATCCAGGACATCTCCGTCTTCCTGGGCTTTGTACTGGGCATTCGCCACTGCTGAGCGAAGGGTTTTCGACACCGGCTCGGCCGCTGCCTTCTTCGAGAACTGAAGAATGGCGTAGGCCTCGTTCACTGAGCGCCCCCGGATCTGGTCCACGACAAGGCGGACCTTCCTCGGGCTCATGCTGATGTCCTTCGCAATCGACTTGGCTTCCATCATCGACTCTCCGAGCCCCGTTTACCTGGCGCTGGACCGCTTGTCGGCCAGTTTGCCCCCGTGACCCCTGAAGAGTCTCGTGGGAGCGAACTCACCCAGCTTGTGGCCCACCATGTTCTCCGTGATGTAAACGGGGATGAACTTGTTTCCGTTGTGGACGGCTACTGTGTGCCCGACAAAATCCGGGGAGATGGTGGACCGGCGAGACCAGGTCTTGATGACCTTCTTCTCGTTCCGGGCATTCATCTCCTCAATTCGGCTCATGAGCCTCTGCTCGATGAAGGGCCCCTTCTTTACGCTACGCGGCATTTCTTCTGACCTCTCTGCACAGTCGGGTGGTGTTCCCGGTCATCAGGACCGGGTAGCCTTGCCCCGTTTCCGCCCACGGACGATGTACTTGCTGGATTCCTTCTTCTTGTTCCGGGTCTTCTTCCCTTCCCGCTTGCCCCAGGGGGATACCGGGGGACGACCACCCGAAGCGCGCCCTTCACCACCACCCAGGGGGTGGTCCACCGGGTTCATGGCAACGCCACGAACCTTGGGGCGCTTTCCTCTCCAACGGTTGGCTCCAGCCTTCCCGATGGTTTGGAGGTTGTGGTCGATGTTCCCGACCTGACCGATGGTGGCCACACACTCCTTCCGGACTCTCCGGACCTCCGTGGACGGAAGCCTGAGAGTCACGAACTCACCTTCCTTCGCCACCAGCTGGACGCCCGCCCCGGCCGACCGAGCCATCTGCCCGCCCTTACCGGGCTTCAGCTCGACGTTGTGGATGACCGTTCCCAGAGGGATCCGCTCCATGGGCATGCAGTTCCCCAGCCGGATGTCCGCCTTGGGGCCTGACTGAACGGTGTCGCCCACCTGCAGTCCGCGGGGGTGGAGGATATACCTCTTCTCCCCGTCCTCGTAGAAGATCAGGGCAATGTTGGCGGAGCGATTGGGATCGTATTCGATCTCGGCCACCCTGCCGTTCACTCCCACCTTGTCCCGCTTGAAGTCGATCAGGCGGTACCGGCGCTTATGGCCCCCACCCCGTCGCCGGGTGGTGATCCGTCCGTGGTGATTCCGGCCACCACTCCCGGAAAGGGACTCCGTCAGAGACTTCTCCGGGCCCTTCCGGGTGATCTCCTCGCCGGAGGTCACGGACCGGAAGCGGGATCCGGGGGTCACGGGCTTGAATTTCTTCAAAGGCATTGCGCTGTCCTCACCCGATCTCGTAGAGCTCGATGTGATCGCCCTCGGCCAGCTGGACCACCGCCTTTTTGAACGATGGCCTGCGACCCAGGGCCCAATTCTTATGGATCCGCCCGAGAATCGACCTCTTGGCCTTCCCGGCATACCGCATGGTCCTCACGTCCAGCACCGTCACCTCCCAAGCCTTTTCAACGGCCCGGGCGATCTCGTGCTTGTTCGCGTCCTTGTTCACGATGAACGTGTAGACGTTGTTGTTTTCGATCTGCTCCGTGGTTTTTTCCGTGACCACGGGCCGTACGAGGACGTCAACTCCGTCACGCATCGGAGGCCTCCTTCACTTCGGCGTTCTCCAGCGCACCCCGCTCGATGATGACGGTGGTGGCCCAGAGGACGTCGTACGCGGATTCCTCACCGAAGGGCCGGACCTCCACATTCTGAAGGTTCCGGGCGGACAGGTAGACGTTCTCTTTCTGTCCCTCGGTCAAGATCAGGACCTTCCCGGGGGCTTCTATCGATCCCAGGTAGTCCCTCAGCTGGGCGGTCTTCGGAGCGTCGAAGCTCAGGGCATCCACCAGTACCACCCGGTCTTCCTCAGCCCTGGCGTTGAAGGCCGAGCGTCGGGCGAGGCCCTTTACCTTCCTCGGCACTTTCTGATTCCAACTGTGAGGAATGGGAGGGAATGCCACGCCGCCACCCTCGAACTGGGGTGCCCGGATCGTGCCTTGTCGAGCCCGTCCCGTGCCCTTCTGCCGATAGGGCTTCCGGCCACCGCCTCGGACCGCGGAGCGGTTCTTTGCCGCCGCCGTCCCTTGGCGTTGGTTGGCCAGATAGGCCTTCACGACCTGGTGAAGGGCCCCTTCATTCACGACGCCGTCGAAGAGCCAGTCCGGGAGAGCCCGGGCCCTGCCCTTTTTGCCGTCAGCTTTGAAATAGGTCGCCTTGTACATACGTCACTTCGTGATCAGAACGTAGCTGTTGCGAGACCCGGGAACGCCGCCCTTCAGGAAAAGCAGGTTCCTTTCCGGATCCACTTTGACCACCTGGACATTCCGGATGGTCTTTCGGGTGTTCCCCATCTGACCGGGGAGCTTTTTGCCCTTGATGACCCTGGAGGGGTCCGTACCCGGACCCATGGAGCCACCGGTCCGGGACATGGGGTGCCCGTGAGTGGCCGGCCGTCCACCAAAGCCGTGCCTCTTCACGCCACCCTGGAAGCCCCGGCCTTTGGTCGTCCCGGTGACCTTCACTGAGTCACCCGTCTCGAACAGGTCCACCGTGAGCTCCTGGCCCAGCTCGTACTCCTGCCCCTCACCAGAGGGGAACTCCCTGAGAATCGCAGGGGCGATCTCCAGGCCGGCCTTGGCTACGTGACCGAGACGGGCTTTTTTCGCCCTCTTCGGCTTCCTAGCGCCAAACCCCAGCTGGATCGCATCGTACCCATCGGTCTCTGGAGTTTTTACTTGCACCACGGGACACGGTCCGGCTTCCACCACCGTGACGGGAATTGCGTTCCCCTCCTCGGTGAAGACCCGGGTCATCCCGATCTTTTTTCCAATCAACCCGGCCATGGCTCAGTCCACCTTAATCTCGACATCCACGCCTGCCGGCAGATCCAGCTTTGTCAGCGCGTCGATGGTTTGGGGGCGACTGTCCAGAATGTCGATAAGCCGCTTGTGTGTCCGAAGCTCGAACTGCTCCCGACTCTTCTTGTCGATGTGCGGGGACCGCAGCACGGTCCATCGCTGACGACGCGTAGGAAGCGGGATGGGCCCACGTACGGAGGCGCCCGTCTTTTGCGCCGTCCGGACGATGTCCGCTGCCGTCTGATCCACTACCCAGTGGTCAAACGCCTTGAGTCGAATTCGAATCCTGCCAGCCATTCGGTTTCCTCGTCTGTGGGAGCCCCTTGGGCCCCTATCTCGGGACCGCGCTACGCTCGAAAGACGTGTCAGTTCTGCCCCGTCGTCCGACGGTCCCTCCTCAGGGACCCAAGCGCGCTCCACTAACTCCTTCGTTCCCTATAACCCAACCTCGGACTACTTTCGGATCGAGTCGGGGTCCGCCTCAGCGGATCGTCGCATCCAAGCGTGCGCAAGCGAAGCGGGATCCGTGGGGGCGACGCCGGTTCGATCCCCTCCCACTTACTCGATGATCTCGGTGACGACGCCGGCGCCCACCGTCCGGCCACCCTCTCGGATGGCGACCCGCAGCTCCGGATCCATGGCGATGGGGCCAATCAGCTCCACTTCCATCTGCACGTTGTCACCAGGCATCACCATCTCCACGCCCTCCGGAAGCTGCGC
>JANQDZ010000033.1 GCA_028278645.1 Longimicrobiales bacterium
AAGCCATGGGAAAGGTCAGAACAACACTCTACTGGCCCCAGGGATCCGTATGTCCGGTGACGAAAAACTTGACTCTTCGGGCCTCATAGAAGGTCGGTAGTGGACCTGCGGTTGGCCTAGGGCCAATCCTCAGTCGCCTCCGGCCGCTAACGCGGCCTCCGGCTCGAGTCTACCCAGGCCCGTTTTCGGAGGTTGTTGCCCCGCTTGGACTTACTAGTCTGGGCTGGGTTCTTCTTTGGGCCTTACCCACAGATTATGTCGATTCGTACTGTCGGTTTGTGGCGGGAAATCCCGACTAGGTTCGCCTCGGAGTGCTCGGGCTCACTTTTCCCGAGAACGGCAAGATCCCGTAATTCGGTATCTCCCGCGCACGCTGGCTAGGCGTGAGACCGTCCACGTGCCCCAATCGTCGGGTCAATCGTCAGGATTAGCGAGGTTGGTTGGGCGCGGCGATTCCGAGTCTGGACTGAGGCTTCGCGGTTTTTCCTCCCAACTGGGCCTATCCAATCCGCGGCCCGGAGACCGAGCCGTCTGGTTGTTGAATAGTAACGGTCTGGGCTAGTCCATTTTCCAGGGTAAAGATGATCCGGATACGGGGGTCGGCGGACAGAGCAAACACATGGTCGCCCCTTGGGAGGAGCCGTATGACCGCTCGGCCACCAATGTCCCCCATCAACCGGTCTTCCTGACCAAAGACCCGAAACTCGATGGTCTGTCCTTCGATCTCCAAGACGAACGTGCCCTCATAGAGAGCTATCTCCTCCGGACTCAACGGTGGGCTTGCGTTCCCCGCCGCAACGGCAGGAGAAGGCATCTCATCGCCGATTCTGGCAAACCGGTTCGTCCGCTCGTTCACTGCCAGGACGAGGTCCTCCACCTTTCCTTCTTCGTCCTTATGGAAGGTGACAATGAAGGGAACCCGCTTGGCGTAGAACGAGGAATCCGAGGTGGCGTAGAGGCGGAACCGGATCTGAGATTGGGCCTGGCCGGTTAGGTATCCATTCTCATCCAGCCGGACATAAAGGGGCAGACCCCCACTCGACTCATACTCACCCGCAAACGGTGCAAGGGCCTCTGGATCAAGGTGAACCTCCGGGAGCGTTGGGGGCAGGCGTCCACCGATTAAGTCTTGGCCAAGATTGTCTCTGAAATCCGTTGAGTTTGTCAGGATGACCACACCGATGTTCCGCTCCGGATCGAAGGCCACCTCGGCGGCAAACCCTCCAGTCCCACCGCCCTTCATCACGATTGTCCGACCGTTGACAGCTGTGGTACTCCACCCTAGCCCGATGCGTCGTTGCCCAATGCCAGCAGGCCTCCTGGGTTCCTGAGCCACCCGCATTGCATGCTCCAAGTCGGTGTCGGGCTGGCCAACGTTGGTAGAAAGGTAAGAAAGCAGATCCTCGGCATTCGAGCGTAGCCCACCGGCTCCCGCAGAAGCCTCCGTCAGGGCCCAGCTTGGGGCCCGGTCTTGATCCCTATGGCCCTGAGTCACCCATTCGGCCAGCTCCCCCTCCAGGGCAAACCCGGTCATTTCCATGCCGAGAGGATCGAGGATCCTCTCCTCCATTAGGCCCTGCAGCGTCGTGTCCGCAGCCAGTGCCAGGGCGTGGCCCAGGAGGCCCATTCCGAGGTTCGAGTACTCAAACCCTGCTCCAGGCTCTCGGGGAAGCTCATACTCGGACAACCAAGTGTATAGGACCTCGACCGTGTAGTTGGCCCACGGAGTTTGTGGGTTTTCCCACGCGAAGCCACGTTGAAACAGAATCTGCCGCACGGCTTCGTCGTCGATTCCCGACGTGTGCGTCGCTAGGTCCAGCAGAGTGATCTCCTGGCCTTCGAAGGAGGGGACGGTAACCTGATCCGGGAGATACTTGGATACCGGGTCCTCAAGAGCCACCTCCCCTCGTGCTACCATGTCCGCGAGAAGGGTGCCGGTAAAAGTCTTGGTAATGGACCCAATCTCGAACACGGAACGGGGACCCAGCGGCTGAGCGTCGGGACCGCCGCTGCCGTAGCTGAGGATCCGGGTGGATCCATCCGCTTCCAAGAGCCCGACCACTATCCCAGGCGTCTCACCATCCTCGACGAGGAAACGCAACATGACTTCCAGGTCCTCGTCGGCCGGAAAATGTTGGGCCTCAGCGGGGGCGAAGCTGATTGCCGCGAGGGCGAGGACGCTGCAGAAGAACCGTATGTCATTCGATCTCATGGTCGTCCCTTTTGATTTGGCTCGGCTGGGTTTTCCAAGTCTCGGGGAGCGGTCTGACAGCCTACGACTCTAGGTAGGAAAAGGTCGGAGGCGGTCCGGCTCGGCCCCCAATCGGCCCAGGTCAACGCCGGGTGGCCTACGCCAACTCCTGCCATGAAGAGCCAGCCACAAGGAAGCGCCAGCGATGTTGAAGCGGGAACCATGCGAACAGAGAGAATAAGAGAATCAACAGCCCCATAGAGGGTCGGAGGAGGGCCGCTCGAAACCCATAGGCCACCCAGGGAGCTGTGACCTCTCCTGCGGCTTCGATCTCCTGAATTGCGATGATTATCCCAATCAAGCCCCCCAGCGCTCCGCATACTGCTGCGAAACCACCCCAAAAAAGGATCGCATCAACCCAGGCCTTCGTGCGAAGACCGGGTACTGCTCGCTTCCCGATCAACTGGCTTGCGCTCCACAGCGTCAAAATCACCGCAACTATGAGGGCGAAGAGCATCGGCCATCCCATGAACCCCATATTCCGAACAATTATCCTGAGCATGGTTTTTTCTCCTAGGAGGTTCTTCGATTCGGGTCGAGGCCGAGCACCTCTCGATGTGCGTCTGATACTGCGGTGAGCCACTGAGTCAGGGTGAACCAGGCAAGACCACCGGCGAGGGCGAGGACAAGAGAAACAGCCAAAAGCTCAGCCTCACGCCCAAGCCACGGGACCAATAGAGCTCCTGACAAGGCACCTTCAGATTCGGAGACTACCAACAGACGGTATCCATCGACGAGGACACCGAGGAATCCCGCAGTCATGATGACGCCAGAGGTCACGAGGATGGCCTGGGATCCGTGTCGCACCAGCCGATGATCCCCTTTTACCCATATGGCAAAAGCCTCCCCTATCGTCATTGAGAACAGAAGCGCTCCTAGACAAAGCACCGGCCAAAGAAAGGGTGATGGGTCACCGAGCAGGTCCGCTTGCGACAGCACTTGGGCCTCACCGACCAATACCGAAATGGCCAGGATCACCAGGGCGGTACGCTCCAGTTTCCGGACCCGATCCTGGGCAAGATCGGCCGTCATCCGTTGGTATCGGGGGGCGTAGATCCGGCCCAGATCTTGGATCGTCTTCCGGTCGGGGGAATGAGTATCGAGAGACCGGACCCGAGCATCCTCTCCTTCCACGCCCTCAGCTTCTAGTTGGCCACGGCGCCCTTCCAGGTCGTGCTCCAACTCCCTGAGGATTCGTACACGGGTCGATATCGGCACCTTTAGCTGTCGCTCAACCCTCCGCAGCGTCGATAGAAAAGGTCGGTCCGAACCCCGCGTCATACAGTCACCTCACTCCCTTGTGGAAGGACTTGAAGGAGTCGGGAAACAATCTCCCGGACCCGGCTCGTCTCCCCGGTGAGGTGCTTCCGTCCGTTGATGGTTAGTGAGTAGGCCTTCCTTCGCCGTCCCCCGCCACCGGACCAGGTGCCGCGAATCAGCCCTTCTCTTTCCAACCGGTGGAGGATCGGATACAGAGTCCCGGACCTAAAACAAAAGAGCCCGTTGCTCTCGGTCTCGACATCCTGGGCAATCTGGTAGCCGTGCTTTTTCTCCGTTTGGAGCGCTGAGAGCACCAACAGTTCGTGAATCCCCCGTGCAAATCCTTGCACGTCGAAGTCCTTCTCGCTCATCGGAACCCCCGAAGAGATTTGACGTTCCTGAGTTAAGTGTCGACACCCAACATATCGACACCCTACAGGTATGGTGGCGGGATGTCAAGCTTCCGCCCAGGGGTTACGACGTTGGCGCGGAGAGAAGTGGATAAGGGCAACCCAGGAAGACAATCGCCGACTGTCAGCAATGCTGCCGGCAGTACTCCCGAAACGAGCTGTTCCTGAAGTCTATCGCGAGAAGACGATACTTAATCGAGTTTAACGAGGCCTCTTCCCAAACTCTTGGGTTTCTCTCGGGTTTCCGGAGATTAGTTAACCACAGGGCTAGCCAGACACATCAGAGGTACGGCCTGGTTACCAACAGGTCGGAAGTCGGGATCCGATGGGATCCTGAGGGTAGTTGAGAGAGCGTTTGGGCCGAAGCTGTCTGTGGATAGATGCTGAACCGTTTGGTAGCTCTGTGGGACTGCGGGAATTCCTACCTAGCCTACGCACGCCGGATAGGCGTGAGATTCTATGGAAAGACCTGAAGAGAAGGGGCGGTGGCGGACCGCCTCTGCTAAGCTCCTCGTTGCGCGATCAAATCAACCAGGGAGGA
>JANQDZ010000035.1 GCA_028278645.1 Longimicrobiales bacterium
AAGCCATGGGAAAGGTCAGAACAACACTCTACTGGCCCCAGGGATCCGTATGTCCGGTGACGAAAAACTTGACTCTTCGGGCCTCATAGAAGGTCGGTAACTCGATTCAGGGGCCCTGCCAGGCCAAGACCTCCCGCAAAACCCTCTCGGCGTGGGCTGGAACGTCAGTGAACTCCAGCTGTAAACCGGCCTTCCCTACGTTTTCTTTCAGCTGTTTCAGGACCATTGCCCCGGTCACGTCGATACGGCCCAGGCCACCGAGGTTGAGGACGACCCGCTCCACCCCGTCCGCCTCCTCCAACCCCTTCACCAGGTCCCTCTCAATCGTGGGGGCTGAGCCGAACCAGAGCACGCCCCTGAGTTCCATGAGAAGAGTCTCACCCTCCTGAGTTGAGGAAAGGGCCGGACTGAGCTCCCTCCATAGGTGGACACCCATAGCCAGGACCACCGAGAGGATTATCGCTTCCTCGACGTGAGGTGCCAGGGCGAGGGTCATTCCAAATGCCGACCATCCGATAACGGATTGGACCCGCGACACCCTCCAGAGCTCCACGAGGGGGGAGAAGCGGAGAAGCTTCCATACTGCGGCGATCACGACGGCCGCCAGGGTGGCTTTCGGGAGCGGTGCCAAGATCCATGAGAAGGGCAGGAAGATCAGGACCGCCGCGCCGGCTACAAAACCGGACCAACGAGTTTGGGCGCCCGCCAGGTGGTTGAGGCTCGTTCTTGAAAATGACCCGCCGGCAGGAAACCCGCCGAGGCACCCGGCCGCCAGGTTTGCGACACCCTGGCTGACGAACTCCCGATCGGGGTTCCAGGGCGCCTTCTCCCGGGTCCCCAGGGCCTGGGAGATGGACGCGACTTCTGCGAAACCCACCATGGCTATGACTATCCCTGGAAGGATCAAGCTCGGAAGCCGAGTCCATGGGAGATCAAGGGAGAGCTCGGGAAACCCGCCAGGGACCTCTCCCACCACCGGCCCCGAATAACCCGTCATAACGGAAAAAAGGTACCCTCCGATGCCTGCTATCAGGACCCCGGGGATGGCCGGGTGTATTCGACGGGATCCGAGCATGATCGCCAAGGTCGCCACCGTAAGGAGCAGGGCAGCTGGCTCCCAGCTCCCTGGATGGAGCACCGACCAGATCGCGTTGGCTCCGACGCTCTCGGTTGGGGGGTCGACACCCAGAGCCGATGGCAGCTGCGAGCCCATGATCAGGAGGGCGGCTGCTGAGGTGAATCCCACGATGACAGGCTGTGAGAGCAGGAACGCCATCCAACCCATCCTCAGCACGCCGATAACTACTCTGGCACATCCCACAACCAATGCCAGGAGGCCGGCCAGGGCTACATAGTCGGATGATCCGACCTCGGCCATGGGTAGAAGGGCTCCGAGGGTGAGTAGCGCGGTAAGGGCCACCGGACCTGTTTGCAGCCAGGGTGAGGAAGCGAAGAACGCAGCGGCGATTGGGGCGAATGCCGCGACGTAGAGCCCCCGGTGGGCAGGGAGGCCCGCCAGCTCGGCATAGGCGAGAGACTGAGGAATCAGGACCATTGCCACACCGAGGCCCGCGAGGAGGTCCCGAGGATGGATGGGAAGGCCGACTTTTCGCCCTAAGGCGACTCCCACTTCTTCTTTCGGTGGCGTCTGATCCATTACTGCGGTCCGATCGTTCCGCGGGGAGCCTCGCTTCCATCCGGACGTCGGACTGGTTCGGAGGATCCTCGACGGAGGGAATCTATCCGTTTTCTTGAGTGGTGGTACAAATCGATCCGAGCCGGCCTCTCTGTCCTGGGGTGTGACCGAACCTGCAACCATCTGATCATATAGAGCATCCAATCTCCTAATCGAACTATCATTCTTCGATAGTTTTCAAAAATGGAGAGTTGGCCGCCATGCCAAGACGTTCCGATTGGCCCCATTCTTTGACACCCGCTGCCTTCCAGATCCTCCTGGCCCTGGCCGACGCTGATCGTCATGGGCTGGGGATCGTCGAGGAAATCGAATCCCGGACGGGGGGGGAGACCGTCCTCGGGCCAGGATCCTTGTACGGGACCATCAAACGGCTTCGGGAAACGGGTCTCATCTGTGAAGCAGAGCGGGTCCCTGACCCCTCGGAGAGCGATCCGAGGCGGCGTTATTACACCATCACACCTTTCGGCCGCGAAGCCCTGGCAAGGGAGGCTCGTCGCCTGGAGGTGATGGTTCACGTGGCCAAGTCCAAGGCGGTTCTGGACCAGGAGCCGGGGCGATGAAGAGGCTTCTCTGTGCGCTGTTTCTTCGGCTCTACCCCAAGAGCTTTCGTGACGAGTACGGAAGGGAGTGGAGAGAGTTGGCGGCCCGACGTGGGTTTCTCTCCTTGGTCGGGGATACCCTCCGGGAGGTCCCCGTCCAGTGGCGCCACCGGGCTTCGGGAGGCCAGGCGACGGGCCGAAAAGGGGGAGGAAGTCTCGGAACCACTCTCCAGGATGCCCGATTCGGGCTTCGTACTCTACGCAAACGGCCTCTCTTCACACTGATGGCGGTCGGGACCCTGAGCCTGGGGATTGGCTCGGCCACGGCCATGTTCAGCGTGGTGGAGGGTGTCCTCCTCCGGGGACTCCCGTTTGAGAACCCTGAGGAGCTTGTCTCGGTTTGGCAGACGTACCCTGAGTGGAGGGGGAACCCGGATCTCGCTCCCATGTGGGATTGGGGGTATTTGGCCTACCCTGGTTTCGAGCGCTGGCGCGACGGGCAAACGCAGCTCCAGGGGGTAGCAGTCCACGCTTCAACGGCTCGGAATCTGACGAGTCCGGGGGACGTGGAGAGGATAACTGTTGGGGTTGCTTCTGCTTCTCTCTTCTCCGTGCTGGGCGTGCAACCGGTGCTTGGTCGGGGCTTCTTGCCCGAAGAGGACCAGGCCGGGACCGCTCCAGTGGCGGTACTCAGCCACGCGTTCTGGCAGGAAAGGTTCGGGGGGGACGAGGGTGTTTTGCGGAGTACCATCGGGCTCAACCAAACCCACTTCGAGGTGGTAGGAATCCTGCCCAGGCACTTTGAACTCCGCGGGCTGGGGTTCTTTGGTTCCGGAGGAGCAAAGCCGGTCTGGATTCCCACCGGCGCAGATGGTTATCGGCGAGCAGAGAACAGTCATTCTTATGAAGCCGTAGGGCGCCTCAAGCCCGGAGTGACCCTTCCCCAGGTCGCCGGCGAGGCCAGGAGTCTGATTCCAGCTCCCGACGAAGACCCAGGACATTCGGTACGAGCTGAGAGCTGGATCGAACTTCAACGCGCAGGGCTATGGTCCCCCCTGCTCCTGCTATTGGGAGCCTCCGGAATCCTCCTCCTGATTGCCGCAGGGAATGTTGCGACCCTCCTGCTTGGCGAGGCTGCCGGACGCCGTCATGAGATGGCTACCCGGACAGCCCTCGGGGCGGGTCGCCGACGCCTGGTCCGGCAACTCCTGACGGAAAGCATCCTCTTGGGCATGGGCGGAAGCCTTCTCGGGATCGGGGTAGCTATAGCAGGGACCCACTTCCTCCTGGCGATGGCCCCAGCGCTGCCTCGCCTGGACCAGGTTTCTGTCAACGGATCTGTCCTTTTCTTCGCTGTCGGCCTGGGGGTTCTGTCGAGTCTGGTCTTCGGCCTCGCGCCGGCGCTTCATCTTGCGGGGAGTGGGGCCCGCCAGACTCTGGCCACCGGATGGCGGAGTGGCCCCAGGGGTGGGAATTCGCTCCAGAAAGGCCTCATCGCTGCTGAGCTGGCATTGACAATGGTCCTCCTTGTCTCCGGAGTACTCGTCGTCCGCAGCCTGGACCGCTTGCTGGCTGTTGAGACGGGTTTCCAGGCGGAACAGTTGGTGATGGCCAGAGTGAACCTGCCGGGGTACCGCTTCGGGGGCATGACCGAACGAGCCTTGCGAGTTGAGGAGATCCAGGAAACCCTGTCGGCCCTGCCAGGGGTCACAGCGGCCAGCGGGACAAGTTCTCTACCTTTCTATAACAACCCAAATGCTCTTTCATACGGGATCGAGGGAAGGCCCGCGCCCGAAGGCACGGCCCCCCATGCCAGTGTGATGGATGTGTTACCCGGGTTTTTCGAAACCATGGGCATAAGGATCATGGAGGGGCGGCCGATCCAGGATTCGGATCGATCCGACGGACAGCCGGTTGCCGTCATCAGTGAAACCTTCGCCCGACGGCACTGGCCCGACGAGTCTCCCCTTGGGGCCAGGATCCTCTTCGGAGACACCCTCCTCGTGGTGGGTGTGGCGGCTGATGTGATCCACGAATCCCTAGAATCCAAACCTTCGGCCATACTCTATCTTCCCTTTTTCCGAAGCGCGGGCCCCTCCATCAACTTCCTGGTTCGAACGACCGGGGCACCGGAGGCTCTTTACGGGATGATCAGGGAAGCCATCCACTCGGTGGACAGGGAGATTCCCATCACCCGCACGGGAACCGTAACCTCTCTGGTCTTGGCATCAGCGAGGGATGCCCGATTCCGCGCGCTGCTCTTGGCTGTTTTCGCCGCGTGCGCTTCCCTCCTGGCGTGTGCTGGAGTTTTTGGAGTGACCTCGAGGGCAGTTGCCCAGAGACAGAAGGAGCTGGGGGTGCGAAAGGCCCTGGGGGCTGGAGCCGGGGGCTTGGTGAGACTTTCCTTGCTCGGGGCCGCTGGGCCCGGTGTGGTGGGGGTCGCTTCCGGTCTGGTCATCACGTTATTCACATCGGGGTTTCTTCGGGGCTTCCTCTTCGAGGTGCAGCCGTGGGATCCGGCCACCTACGGGTTGGTGGCAGGAGTTCTGATGGCGATTGTCTTTCTTGCAGCTCTTTTCCCTGCACGAAAGGCCGGACGGGTCGAGCCCATGGAGGTGCTAAGAGAGGAGTAGGGAAGACGAGACCATATAGGTTTGTCGCCTCCCACCCAGGTTTTCCCGCAGTTCAAGCCTGCAGTTGGATCACTGCGGTTTCCCCACGGGGCCGTTCCTTTTTCTTGCGTACAAGCTGCGCAAGCCCGATTCTTAACCCCATCGTCTAACAGAATCCGATCACCGAAACGTAATCTCCGAGACGGAGCCGGATGGCCCGTCCTGTTTTTGCATTCTTCTCGGAGGGAATCCATGAGTCAGGCTGACATCAACGCGATCAGGAAGTACCTGGCCGACTGGCAAGACGCCGGAAACTCTCAGGATCTCGAGCGTGTGTTCCAGATGATCACGGACGACGTGGAGTTGGTCCCGCACGGAGAACGGCCCGTGAGGGGGGAAGCTGCCCGTGGGGTTTATCGGAGCTTCATTGAAAACTATGACATGAGCATGAAGCAGGAGAACCGGGAGATCGAGGTGGGTGGGGACATTGGTTATGTCACCTACTCCGCGGAGTTGACCCTAACACCGAAGGCCGGTGGAGATCCGTCCCTCATGAGGGCGGAGGGAATCCGAATCTTCCGGCGCCAAATAGACGGATCGTGGAAACAGGCAAAGGACTTCTGGACGGTGCTGCCATAGGAGTCGGCAAGGCTAGCCCACCCTCGCCGAGCCTCGGAGACCTTCAAGCTCATCCATCCGCTCGAGAAAGGCCAATGTCAGCCTGTTGGTCCAGTCGTCAGCAAGCAAGGGGAGTGTGATCCCCGAGAGAATAATCAGGAACTCAGGCATTCCACGTTTCCAGTGGAAACCTGATGCCTTCGCCATCAAACCTCTGGGCCGACAAAGGTCACCGCGACCACGGCGGGACCACGCCGTTCATCCTGGCGTAGGCGATGGATTGGCCGAGATGCTCGTTCATATGGGCCACGAGCCGGACCAGAACGGACCAGCGTGGCACGGTACGTCCGAAGAGCGACGTTTCGGATTGCAGGTCCTGGGCGGTCATGGTGCCGACGTTCGTATGGACCCAGTCTCTCGTTTGGGTTAACGCAGCCATCACCTGGGCTTTGTCCCTCAAAGACTCCATCCGGTCCATCTCCACCGCCTCGGGTTCGGTTATGCCCATGTTCCGCGTGGGCAGGAGGTAATTGTAGCGGGCCACGTGCATGAAAACTTCACCGACCTCCATGACGCCCTCTCCCGGAGACCAGGTGTACTTTTCAGCTGGCATGGCCTCGGCCAAGGCCAGGAATTTTCTCATGGAGGTGTCGAACTCCCCCAAGAGTTCATCTCGGATGGCCCGTTCGCTCTGCCCTTGGAGGGGGGATAATTCCCCGGCAAGCGCCAGGAATAAAATCGGAAAAACCAGGGGAGCCGTGCCAGCGTACCTCTTCCGCATGGGAGTTTCCTTCCTTTCTAGCAGTTGGAAAACTCCAAATCCCAGATGAAACCTGGTTAAGTGTCAAGGACTTCCCTCGGAGCCCCCCCAAAACTCCCGTTCACCAGTCCCCGCGCAAATGCTCCGCACAGGTTAGTTGCAGGAGCTGACTGATGGGGTTAGATAGTTGGCATCCCCGACGAGGAGATGTAATGAGAGCGAGACTCGCTGTGTTCGGGCTTTCCCTGGGAGCGGGCGTTCTGCTTCCCGCTTGTGAGGATGCAGAGGAGTTCGAGATCACCGGCCCAGAACTGGAGGGAATTCTCGCAACTCAGCCTGAGGCACCGGATGCGACTTCCGGCGTTCGCATCCACGGTACTCGGATGATGGACGGAGAACCGCTGATTTTCCTCGACGGGGTGCTTATGTCAGAGGAGGACCCCGGTTTGGATGCCGTTGATCCAAACGACATCGAGAAGATCAGTGTGATCAAGGGGACGAAAGCCGTTGAGAAGTATGGTCCGGAGGCCGAGTACGGAGTCATTCTGATCACTCTGAAGGACTCGATACGGAGTTGGGAAGACTCCCGGTAGGGTCTGGAAAAAGCCAACAGAGGATTCCGGCTGGGTCTCCGAGAGACGCGAAGACTCCGACCGCGGTAACCGACTGCGAAAACTCCGTGGATCTCATTGTGCAGGTCTGGGATCGACGCCCCGATACCCTTTGACTGTTTCGGGCAGAGTAACGCGATCCATCGTTTCCCACCGTGGAAGGGTGAAGGTGTAGTCCTCGGCGGTCATCTCCTCGCCTAGGTCGAAGTTCGCGTTATCGAAGATTCCGTGAATCCACTTCCCTTTCTTGACCCGTCCAGCCCCCTTTGCCCACTTTTGCCGGGATCCTTCAGGGGCCCGGTAGGTCCTCTGAATCCCTAGCCCTGACAACCTCCTGCCGATGATGCTTCCTTCCTCCCTGCTTCTCACTCTCGTTGCGATCAGCCCACAGGCTGTTCCGTCGGACACAACTTTCACTCTTCCCATAGCCGTCGCCGAAGACGCGCCGACCATTGATGGCGTCATCGGATCGGACGAGTGGCAGGTGGGCGCCGTCGCGACCGACTTCCTGCAGATGGAGCCGCGACAGGGCGATCCGGCGAGCGAACGCACCGAGGTTATGGTCATGCAGGACCAAGGAGCCATCTACGTCGCGTTCCGCGTGTTCGACTCCGGAGAGCCCGTCGGGCAGATCACCCGCCGGGACGCGAACATCACGTCGGACGATGCCGTGGGCTTCCTCCTCGACACCTACCGGGATCGCCAGACCGGCTATTCGTTTCTCACGAACCTACTGGGCACCCAGCAGGACCTCCGAATCGCCGACGACGGACGCACGGTGGACCTTGCCTGGGATGGGGAGTGGGAGTCGGCGGCAACGCGAACGGACTACGGGTGGTCGGCCGAGTTCGCGATCCCGTTTTCGACCCTGCGGTACGAACCCGGCGAGGACCGGGCCTGGGGGATCAACTTCGTGCGCACGATCCGGCGCAATTTGGAGATCTCCTTGTGGGCGGGGCCGGTGGACCTTGCGTCTCGCGTTTCTCAGGCAGGCGTCCTGACCGGGCTGCGCCTCCCGCGGCCGCTCAAACCCGCCGAGGTGATCGTGTACGGAATGTCTCGGGCGAGCACCGGATTGGGCCCTGAGTGGGACGCGGGGGCCGATCTGCGGTTCAACCCCGATCCGTCGGTCACGATCAACGGTACCGTGAACCCGGATTTTGCGACGATCGAGGCCGACCGCGAGCGGGTGAACCTCACACGCTTCGAAGTCTCACTCACTGAAAAGCGCCCTTTCTTCCTCGAGGGCAATGAGCTGTATCGGCAGCGGATCCGCACATTCTACAGCCGCCGGATCTCGGACATTCGTGCCGGAGGGCGGGTGCTCGGGAAGAGGGGACCATGGACGTACGCGGCGATGGCCGTCGGGGGCGAACCATTGGACTCCGGCGAACCGGCGCCCTTCTACACGGTGGGAAGCCTGCGCCGGGATGTCGGACGTTCCACCATTGGCGCGACCTGGGCGGAGCGTCGGCTGGACGGGCAAGCTGGTGGCTCGTTCGGTATCGATGCCACACTCTTCTTCTCGGACCATTTCGGGTTCACCGGCCAAGCAATCCAGAGCTTCGGCGAATACGACTCCGGCACCACCGCTTTCTTCCTGCGACCGGCCTACGACTCGCCGACCGGCCATTTTCACGTGCGCTACACGCATATGGGCGATCGGTTCGGCGACAACGTGAACGCCATCGGTTTCGTCCGAGACGACAACCGGCGCGAGATCGATTCGGCGCTCGACAAAACGTTCTGGTTCGACTCGGGTCCGCTCGAGCAATTCCAGTACGGTTCGAACTACAACATCTACTGGGGCCAGGACGGGACCCGCCGAAGTTGGCAGATCGATCAGGTCCTGAACTTCGAGTTCAGGAGTCGATGGGCGCTGGAGGTCGAGCACACAGAGGAGTTCAAGCTCTTCGAGAAGGAGTTCCGCAACCGCGAGACTGGGATCACCCTCGGCTACAACACCCGCGAGTTCACATCGGGGTTCGGGGAAATCGAGTTCGGTCGAGCGTTCGACTTGGACTTCGTGCTTGTAAGCGCCGGCGGCAGCTTTAAGCCGACCGAACAGTCCTCCGTCAGCTACCACCTGGACCGGCTCATCCTCGATCCCGATCCGGAGGAAGAGAGCACCTGGATTCACGTGCTGCGCGTGAGCCAGTTCTTCACGAACGACCTCTACATCCAGGCGTTCCTGCAGAGCAACAGCGTGATCGACCGGCGCGAGGCGCAGGTCGTCTTCGTGTATCGGTACAAGCCGCCCTTCGGCACGATTCAACTCGCCTTCCAGCGTGGCCGGGCCGAATTCGGGGAGCGCTCCGACCAGGGCAACACGATCTTCCTCAAGGGGACCTGGGTCTTCTGAGCTTGCCTGATCCGCTCCCCCGACCCCACACTCCTTCCCCACCGTAGAATCCAGAGACCCATTGGTGTCATTGGTGTCTTCGGTGTCGGTGGGCGGAGCGGCGGGGGTCCTTGGCACTTCCTTCGGCGACGTTGGGGGACATGACGACAGACACAGCGGCCCAGCAGCCTGTCCATCGATTCGGGACCTTCCTCGGGGTCTTCACGCCGAGCGTGCTGACGATCCTCGGTCTCATCATGTACCTCCGGTTTGGGTGGGTGGTCGGCAATCTCGGCCTCCCGGTGACCCTGCTGGTGGTTCTGGTAGCGAGCTCGATCACCTTCATCACCGCGTTGTCGGCATCTGCGGTGGCTACCAACATGAAGGTCGGGGTAGGTGGGGAATACTTCATGGTTTCCCGAAGCCTCGGGCTGGAGCTCGGCGGCGCAATCGGCTTGCCGCTTTTCCTCTGCCGCACGCTGAGCATCACCTTCTACAGTTTCGGTCTGGTGGAGGCGATCCTCTATGTCTGGCCGTCCTGGTGGGGTGAGATTCCGAGCGCCGCACCGCAGCTCATGGCCGCGGCCATCATCATCCTTATCACGCTCGTCTCCGGGAAAAGCGCGGCGGTCGCCCTCAAGTTGCAGATTCCCATTATGGTGGCGGTCGGGGCTTCCGTTTTGGCCCTGGCCATTGGCGCGTTGGCGGATGGGACGCGGGTCCCGGAATTCGCCATAACGTTGCGCACGGCGCCGGAAGGCTTCTGGTACGTCTTCGCCGTCTTCTTCCCGGCGGTGACCGGCTTCACCGCCGGGATCGGTATGAGCGGCGATCTCAAGGATCCTCGTCACTCGATCCCCCGCGGCTCCCTGGCGGCGGTGGCTACCGGCACCGCCGTCTACTTGTTGGTCCCGGTCTTGATGGCCGTCACGACCAGGGTCTCCCCGGCTGAGCTGGCGGTGCCTGGGGTGGCGGCGTGGACGCGCATCGCGGTCTTCGGACCGCTGCTGGTCCTACCGGGCCTGTGGGGCGCGATTTTATCGTCGGCCTTCGGAAGCGTTCTCGGCGGGCCACGGGTGCTCCAGGCATTGGCTGCCGACGGACTTGCCCCGGCATTTCTTGCTCGTCTTTCGCGAACCGGCCAACCGACTATCGCCACCTGGATGTCTGGGGCCATCGCGCTCGCAGCGGTCGCCCTCGGTGGACTGAACGCAGTCGCCCAGTTCGTCACTATCCTCTTTCTAACTCTATACGTGACGATCAACTTCGCGGCGGCGCTCGAAAGCCTCGTTGGCGACCCCTCCTACCGGCCCACTATCCGGGTGCCTTGGTACGTATCGCTCCTTGGTTCCATGGGAGCGATCGTGGTGATGTTCCTTATCAACCCGTGGGCCTGCCTGGCGGCCGTGGCTCTCGAACTTGCGCTCTATGTCCATCTCCGACGGAGGGCGATGCGCAAACGGTGGGGCGATGTTCGTGCCGGGGCGTGGGTTGCGCTTGCGCGCTTCGCCCTCCTCAGGCTCCGCCACCACGACCTCGATCCGCGGAACTGGCGGCCGCAGATCCTGCTCTTCGCAGGCGATACAGGAAAAAGGGCTGGGCTTGTCCGACTGGCATCCTGGTTTAATCAGGACAGAGGTGTGTTGACCGTGTGCAGGCTAGTGGTTGGTGAGCTCGAAAAGGTCCGGAACATTGACGATCTCCGGCAGGAAATGGATCGCGAGATCGAGGAATCCGGCGTTGTCGCCTTCCCCGAAGTGGACGTTGTGTCGGATTTCGAAAGTGGCGTGCTGGGAGTCGCCCAGGCCAACGGGATCGCTGGGTTCCACTCGAACACCGTGATGTTCGGGTGGTCGAGGCGAAAGGAACGGCTGGAGTCCCAGATCAGGATGATGCGCGCGATGTCCCATTCAGGGAAGAACACCATCATCACCAAGCTCAACTGGGCTTCAGAACCGGGGCGCGAAAGACGCATCGACATCTGGTGGGGTGGTCTGCAGAACAACGGAGACCTGATGTTGCTGCTGGCCTACCTGCTCCGGCTCAACCCTGGGTGGAGGGCCGCAAGGATCTGCGTTCGTTCGGTGGCGAAAGACGACGAGGAACGCCGGTCCCAACTCGAAGGGCTCGCCAACCTACTTCCCGACACCCGCATCGGCGCCGAATCCGAGGTGATCGTTAAGCCGGCGGACCGCAGCATCACGGAGGTCCTGCACCAGACCAGCGCCCACGCCGATGTCGTCTTCCTGGGGCTTCAGGAGCCTGACCCGGGAGGGGAGGCGGCTTACGCGGACCGCATTATCGAGCTCGCCGGCGGGCTCCAGACCTGCATCTTCGTGCGATCGGCTGGTGCGTTCGCGGGGCGCCTCGTCTGAGGAGGCTCTCTGAGTCCCTGTGAAATGCCGGAAAAACGACCCGGGTGAGCCAAAGCCTGGGTCGTTTTGTTCGTCTAAGCGAAAGGCTAGGGATAGAATCTCAGAGGGATCACTCGCTTCCTTTTCGGACTACGAGGAGGATCAACATCGAAGCCACCAGTAAGATGACCAACACCTCACCGGGGCCGAGTCCGAGAGTGTCCATTTAGAAGGTCCCCTTACATGACAGAGATCACGTCCGTGATTTCCCTAAGACGATCCACCTCGACCCACACCCTGAGGAGATTCTCTCCGAGGATCTGCCGAATCTCGACTTCGCTGTAGCCCCGCTCGAATAGCCCCCGGATCAGGTTCGGGTAGGTGCTCACGTCCTTCAGGCCAATAGGCAGGGTGTCGCCGACTCCGTCGAAGTCCGACCCGATCCCGACATGGTCGACGCCGACGAGATCCACGACATAGTCGATTTGATCGAGTACGTCGTCGATGGAAGCGAACGGGAACGGCCCGTGCTCCGCAGCCCAGGTTTCGTTGAACTCTTCTTCCAGTTCCTCGGTGGGCTCCAGGCCTCGCTCGGCTAGGGAGGCCCGATATGCATCCCGACGACCATACCTGTATGTATTGGCCTCCTGGGTAAGGAAGCTGGATCCGAAGTTGATCATGACCACGCCCCCGCCGTCGGCCAGCGCTCGGATCATGTCGTCGGAGAGATTCCGGGGCCACCCCGGCGTGAAGTGTCGGGGGCCGGAGTGGGAGGCGATCACCGGTGCCCGCGAAAGCTCCATTACATCCCAGAAAGCGGCGTCGGATATGTGACTCACGTCGACGATCATCCCGACGCGGTTCATCTCCCTCACGACCTCCTCACCGAAGGGGCTGAGCCCGCCCCAACGCGGGTCATCCCGTGATGAGTCTGCGATGTGGTTGGAGCCGTTATGGGCCAGAGTGATGTACCGGACGCCTCTGTCGTAGAAATAGCGGACGTTCGCGAGATCCCCTTCAAGAGGGGACCCGTTCTCCATTCCCATAGGGAGGGAGATAGCCCCTTCACGGTGATTCCGCCGAACGGCATTGGGGGAGAGGGCGGCACTGAATCGCCCCGGTCCTCGGAATACCATGTCCCAGACCATGTCGATCAGCTCGTCGGCCCTCTCTTTGGCCAGGCCTTCCGCCTCGAGCTCGTGCGGCGTGTAGATGGACATGAAAGGAGCATCCAGGCCCCCGGCGACGGCCCGAGGATGGTCGAAGTCCCCGTAGTCGGTGGCCTTCGAAACGTCCTCCCATCGAGCCTCCAGGCGGTAGGGAACGTCCAGATGGCCGTCCACGATGATGGCGGACTTGGCAAGCTCCTTGGCCCGCAGCCGGTAGTCGTGACGGGGGCCTACAGGCAGCAGCCGCCAGGTGTCCGGAGGGGTGTCGTCACCAACGGTCCCCGCGAATAAAACGCCGGAAATCCCCCCGATAAGGGCGCCGAGGGGGAACGCCAGCGGCGATCCTTCGTCCGAAAACTTATTCGCGGCGATGTTGAAGGTCAGGCCTCCGAACAACCCACCGATCAGGCCACCCACTACCGACTCATTCCCTGACCGCCCCTGCGCCCCCATGGAAATCTCGAGTCGGTCGATGTTGGAGAACCGGACCCTCATCGGGGCCGATCCCTCGGCCGGGCCCATTTCCAAACTATCGGTCCACAAAACCCGGAGGCGACCTATCGTCTCCTCCCCGCGGATGCTCACTCGGATCCAGGAGCCGATCGGCACCTCCGTCGAGAGGTCCTGGCTCCACCCCGGGCTCGGGATTGCGAGGACCATCAATGCGAGGAGTAGCCTCTTCGAGCCCGGCATGGATGACCTCCGACTGGTAGGAGCGCGCTTCAGGGAAACCAAGGAATGCGGTGTCACGCCGGATCACGCAAGAAAACCCGAGGATCCCGAACTCGGACGGGTCTTGAATGGCACGCTAGTGGGCCTACGAAGCAGCCTGCAGAGAGATCTTTCCTCCGAGGTTCTGGGTAGTTGTTAATGGAACCGGACCGAGGAGCGTTCTAATGGTAGAGGATCCAAACGGAGAGACGCGCGTGACGGCAGCAACGCAACCGCAGATTCCTGAATCTCAGTCGAGTTGGCTGGCGGAGATGTACCGGCTGCACTCACGAGCTGTCTTTCGGGCAGCCTATCGTGTGACTGGAAGCGTGGAGGATTCGGAAGACGTTCTGCACACGGTGTTCCTTCGGTTGTCCAAGCGCACCGAACCCTTCGATTCTCCTCCCATTCAAGAGGCCTACTTGAAGCGCGCTGCCACGAACGCAGCCTTGGATGTCCTTCGTGTCAGAAAACGCCGACAGACCTTGGCACTCGATGAGGCAGGGGAATCTGCAAGCACCGCCCCGAGTGACGATCCCGACCAGATGCAGACGGAGCGAGAACTCGTTGAGAAGATCCGAGCTGCGCTGGCGGAGATTGGTGGGAGAGGTGCGGAGTACTTCGCGCTGCGCTTCCTGGAGGGATTAGAGAACGGCGAGATCGCCCACCTCTACGACACCTCTCCGGGCGCGGTCTCCGTCGAGATCCACCGAACGAGAAAAAAGATCAAAAAGAGCCTGGGTCCGGTTCTGTAAAGAGCAGGAGGAGAAGGATGAGTTGTCACGAGAAGGATTCCCGATTCGATCACCTCATAGAAAACATGGCCGCCTCGGGACCGTCGCCGGCGGAAGAGGATGCAGCGGTCGCCCGTGGATGGTCCAGACTCTCCGATCAGGTCAGCGAGGGCGTCGGCGTTAGCCTGGATGGTTGTTCCGACTACCAGGTACTTCTCCCCGCCTATCTCGCGGGGGAGCTACCGGAGGCCCGCGCACTCCTCGTGGGGGATCATGCCAGGGAGTGTTTGGACTGTCGCCGAGCCTTGAGCTCGCTCCGGGACGGGTCAGCCACCGCCGATGTCCGACCCCTGACCCGGACGGAGAAGCCCGAGAGAAGGGCGCTTCGATGGATTGCTGCCGCGGCGGTCGCGGCGGGTATCGGCGCCGTGACTCTCCTGGGAGGTCTCGACCTGTCCGCGGACCGGGCTTTGAGAGTCCAGATTGACGAGGTCATGGGGGCTCTCCACCTGGTTTCGGAGTCTGGGATTCAGGAGCTGGTTGGGGGCGAAATCATCGAATCGCGCCAATCTCTTCGGACGACAGCAGGATCGGGAGCGTTCATGAGGTTGGCCGACGGCTCTCTGATCGAGGTCGGAGAACGCTCCGAGGTTTCGTTCTTCGCCGGTCGTCGAGGTACCACCATCGACCTCGACCACGGCAACCTCATTGTCCATGCCGTAACCCAGGACAAGGGTCGACTCTTCGTGGCTACGGACGAGTGTGAGGTCGCGGTCAGGGGTACCACGTTCGCCCTCGATCACGGGCTGAAGGGCTCGAGAGTATCGGTGATCGAGGGTGAGGTGGAAGTTCGGTTTTCAGGCGAGGAGAGGCTCCTGCACCCGGGAGACCAGATTTCGACCGACCCTCGAATCTCTGCGATCCCGATTGAGAGCCACATTGCATGGAGCCGGGATGCCGATGAACATCGCGCGCTGCTCAGAGAGCTTTTGGACCTCCAGCGAGACCTCGCTCGAGCCATCGGGAGTTCAGCCGGCGATCGAGCCTCCTCGAGGCTCCTCGAACTCACGCCTCCGGGTACGGCGGTTTTTATCTCGATGCCCAATCTCTTGGCTGGCATGGGGACTGCCCAGGACGTGTTCGACGCTCACCTGGCTGATAGCGAACGGCTTAGGAAGTGGTGGTCCGAGAAGGTTTTGGAAGGCGAATCGGGTGAGGAGGCCGAAGAGGCTTTCGAACGCCTGAGGCCTTTCGCGGATGCCCTGGGTGCCGAGGTCGTGGTCACCATGCCCGTCGAGGGGCCTTCGAACGACCAAGGCCCGTTGATCCTGGCCGACCTGGCCGATCCTGAAGGGTTCCGCCAGACCGTCCAGGAGGAGTTGGACAGGGCAGCTCTGGAAGCCGACGAGGAACCGGGGCTCCGCTTGGTCGAAGATCCGCTATCCGAGACCGCCGGGGACCGTGATCTGCTCGTATGGATCGCAGGTGATTTGCTAGTAGCGGCGACGACGATGGAGCAACTACAGGTCGCGGCCGCGCTGATCGCCAACCCGGGTGGCAACCCCTTCCTGAGCACTGAGTTGTTCGCCGAACTCGATGCGGCCTATGAGAGGAACGCACCTTGGATCGTCGGGATCGACTTCGAGACGATGCTGGATTCATCCGTCGGGGAGATGTCCTCTGACGAACTGAGCGACCTCGAGGAGTTGGGATTCTTGGACGCCACAACGTTTGTGGCCGAGCGGGAAAGCGACGGGGAGAACGCGATAATCCAGGCAGCCCTCAACTTCGATGGCCCACGCCGAGGGATGATGAACTGGCTGGCCGAGCCGGCCACCATGTCGAGCCTCGAGTTCGTTTCGGCTGGAGCCCACTTCGCTGCATCGGTCGTTTCCCGGGATCCCATCGACATCTTCGACGAGTTCTTGGAAATCGCGAATACCCATGGCGAGGATGCGAGTCTCGAACTTCGGGAGGCCCAACAGGAACTCGGTATCGACCTGCGGAACGACCTGGCGGGAGCCTTCGGCGGAGAGGTCACTTGGGCTTTGGACGGATCCTTCTCACCGGACTCATGGAAGCTGATTGCGGAGGTCTATGACCCCACCGATCTGGACTTAGTCATCGAGCATTTGGTGGCCAAAGCCAATGAAGAAATGGAGGGAGGCGACCAGGCGCCGCTTATTCTGGATCACTCGTTCAGCGGGGGCCGCCAGATGAGCCGACTCTTCCAAGAAGGGGAGGAGTCGGAACTGCACTGGACCATCGCCGACGGATACCTGGTTGCCGCGCCAAGCAGGATGCAGGTGGAGAACGCTCTTCAGTACCGAGATTCCGGCGCCAACCTGGCGGATTCACCTTCCTTCCTCTCCCTCCTCCCCGTCAGCGGATACTCTGACTGTTCGGCTCTCGTATTCCGAAACTTCTCAGACGTCACCGACGCGTTGTCGTCCCTCGGAATCGATGATGCCTTCGGCGAGGAGATGGAAGCGTTGGACGTCGAGGGCTTGGGGGCTCCCAGCCTGTACTGCGCATGGGCCGAGACCGACAGAATCCTTGCAGGGGGGGTCGGCCAGAGCCTACTGTCACTGATGCCCCTCGCGATCATTGGCTCCTTTGCCGAGGTGGATGGGAGCCAAACTTCACCACCGACTGTCGATCAGGTGCCATCGCCAGGATGACCGAACCAAAGGACACAGGCGGGCCGGGGGCCCTTACTCTTAACGGGCTTTCGCTGAAGTTCGGATCGCTGACTGTCCTCGATGATATCACCGCCTCCCTCGGGGGGCGGGTCATCGGCCTCCTTGGTCCAAACGGCGCGGGAAAAACCTCCCTCATACGAACACTCCTGGGTTTCTACAAACCCCAAAAAGGGGAGGTCTCGGTGTTGGGTCACCCGCTTCGGCGCGGTGCCCTCGCCATCCGGGAGCTCGTGGGCTATATGCCCGAGAGCGACGCCCATCTCGCCAGTATGACCGCGGTTCGTTTTATCCGATACATGGCCCAGCTGAGCGGGCTTCCGTCGGCCATCGCTCTGGAACGGGCCCATGAGGCCCTCTTCTACGTTGGGTTGGGCGAGGCCCGCTATCGCCTGGTCGGCACGTTCTCCACCGGTATGAAGCAGATGGTCAAACTGGCCCAAGCCATCGTCCATGGGCCTCGGTTCCTCATCCTGGATGAACCCACCAACGGACTGGATCCTTCCACCCGCCGCCGGATGCTCGATCTGGTCCTCGACCTCCGGGATCGAGGCGAGACGAAGATACTCCTCTCATCGCATCTTCTCCGCGATGTCGAGGCGGTGTGTGACGAGGTTTTGATCCTCAACAAGGGCCGGGTGGCCGCTGTCTGCGACCTCGAATCGGAGCGGCAGACGAACAAGTCCTTCGTCGAGGTCGAGTTGGTCAACCCGGACGGCGACTTTTCCGACAGGCTTTTGTCCCTTGGTTGCGAGGTTGCGGTCGTAGATCAACGCCGAATGAAACTCGTGATGCCCAGCGGAGTCACTGTCCGGGACCTGATGACGGCCGCTTCGGACAACGGGGTAGCTTTCCGGCGCCTGGACCACAAACGCGATTCACTTCAGGAGATCTTTTTGAGAGCGATGGAGGCTGACCGTGGCCGTGTATGAACGGAGATGGCGACGTTACACGGGCCGACTCTCTCCCGCGAGTCTGCGGCTACACGTGATCGTGCGGTATGCCATCAAAGACATCTTCGCCTCCAAGCTATTCACCATCTTCTACTTCGCCTGTTTTCTTCCCATCATTGTCGGGATATTCCTGGTCTACTTCTCCCACAATGTCCCTCTCCTGGCGGCCTTCGGGATCGCCGATGAGTTCCTGGGGATTTGGACGATGGACTTCTTTGCCGGGCTCTTCCTCTGGCAGGCCATCCCCGCCTTTCTCCTCGCTGTGCTTATCGGCCCTAGCCTCGTCTCCCCCGATCTTTCGAGCCACGGCCTTTCACTGATTTTGAGTCGACCCATAAGCCGGGTCGGCTACATCGTCGGGAAGATGGGGGTGATGTTCTTCCTGATCTCACCTCCTACCTGGATGGGGAGCCTCCTCTTATTCGGCCTCCAATCCAACATGGCGGGAGCCGGATGGTGGTCGGAGAATCTTCGTTTCCTGACCTCACATCTCGTCGGCCATCTATGTTGGATCACGGTGATTTCCCTCCTCTCACTGGCGGTCTCGGCTATCGTCCGGCACATCTGGGCAGCGAGAGCGGCTTTGTTGGCAATACTCTTCGCCATGTGGGCCTTCGGCGGGTTGATCAATGAGGTTGTGGAAACCACCTGGGGCTCGGTCATTGACCTGATGGGCTCCATGGTTCTTGTTGTTGCCAAAATCTTCGATCCGGCTTTCTCCAACCCGTTCCCCATCTGGATTTCGTGGCTCACTCTTCTGGGGTACGTGGCTCTGAGCCTGGCCGTCCTCAACCGGAAACTGCGGGCCCATGAGGTCGTGAAGTGACCTCTACCCCCGACACCACGATCTCCTTCGACGATGTGTCGAAGTTTTACGGCGAAGTTCTGGGCATAAACCACGTCACGCTCCGGATCCCGCCTGGCCTGACGGGGCTGGTGGGGCCGAACGGATCTGGTAAAAGCACTCTTTTGAACCTCCTTGCCGGGTTGATCCAACCCACAGCAGGTGAAATCCACGTGTTGGGGCTCCCCCCGTCTCGACCCAACGAGTTTTTCCGGCAAGTCGGATACTGCACTCAGTACGACAGTTTTTCCGACGGAGCGACAGGCTGGTCCTTTCTCCTCGATACCCTGAGTCTTCACGGCTTGGGGCGGCGGGAAAGGGAGGATCGTGCATGGGCTTCCCTGGATCAGGTGGGCCTTAGGGAGGCGGCGAAGCGGAAGATCGCGGGCTACAGCAAGGGAATGCGGCAGCGCATCAAGCTCGCTCAAGCCATCTGCCATGATCCGCAGGTTCTCGTGCTCGATGAGCCGTTGAACGGCCTCGATCCCATCGCCCGGACCGAGATGATCGACTCCATGAAGGAATTCGCCTCGAAGGGGCGTCACGTCCTCGTCTCGAGTCATATCCTGCACGAGGTGGATCTGATCTCCGATCAGGTCATTCTGATGCACGGTGGCTCGGTCGTGGCCGAGGGAGAGATTCGGTCAGTGAGGGGGGAGATCACCAGTCACCCCGTTCAGGTTCTGATTCGTTCCGACAACCCGCATACCATCGCGGCGGAGGCGTTTCGCCTCGACCACGTTGTCGAAGCCCGGATTCTGGAGGAAGAAGGGACCCTGCTGGTCCGGACCCGGGACGCCGATGCCTTTTTTGATTCGCTCCAGACGGTGGTCCTGGAGAACAACATCGAGATCGAAACCGTGACCCCTGCGGACGATGAGACGGTCGATGCGGTATACGAGTACCTCATCGGACCCGAAGGAGCAGGATCGTGAGCGGCGGAGGAGCGAGAGTCGGGCTGCTCCCTCAGCTTCTCACCTTGGCTCGGCAGGACTCACTCCGGGCCCTTTGGAGCCGGCGGGCGATCCCAGTCTATCTGCTCGCCGCCATGCCTCTTTCTGTCCTGGCCCTCAGAGCCGTCTTCCGCCCCTGGGCGAATGAGGGGGGAACCGGGGCGCCGGTCTCCATGATCGGTCTGGGTGTACATCTATTCATGCTGAGGTTCGTCGTCTTTTTCGGCTGTGCCACCATCTTCATCAACCTTGTCAGGGGTGAGATGCTGGATCGCACCCTGCACTATCGGCTGGTGCTGCCCATGCGAAGAGAGGCGGTATTTGCAGGAAAGTACCTCGGCGGCCTGGCCGCTGCGTTGAGCGTGTTTCTTCCGCTGGCTCTGGGTTGTTACTTCCTTCTTCACCTACCGCATGGCTTCGACGCCATGAGTTCGCACTTTTTCTCCGGTCAGGGTCCCCGGGAACTCCTCGGTTACACCACCGCGATCCTCTTGGCCACGACGGCCTATGGCGCCTTTTTCTTCACCATCGGCCTTTTCTCCCGGAGCCCCCTCGTTCCCGTTGGCCTCTTTTTGGCGTGGGAAGCTGCGACCCCGTTTCTGCCACCCATCCTCAAGGCCATGACGGTTTGGTACCACCTCATGTCCTTCAACCCGGTGCCTTTGGAAAACGGCGTGCTCGCCGTGATGGCTGACCCCACACCCACCTGGCTTGCCACGGTGGGGCTGGTTGGCGGAAGCGCGTTACTCCTCTCAGCTGCGGCTTGGCGTTCCCGGACTCTGGAGATCAACTACACCTTGGATTGATTCGGGATAGGCGACGGTTTTGTCGCCGGTCCTCCACGGCCCAGGATCCGGCGTTGAGAGACCAGACGACCCTTACTGAAATGATCGAGGCGACGGGGCCCTCACCGCAGACGACGGTACTTGGATCGCCAACCAAAGGACCTAACGCTCACCCTCCGGCTCGGAAGGAGACCTCCGGTGACCGAAGCAGAAAAAGAAGCAATCATCTCCCACATCGATTCACTGACAGATCAGTGGTGGGAAGCATGGAAGAAATTTGACTGGAAGGAAGGGGTGTCCTTTGTCCACGATTTACCGGAGACCACCTGGGTAGGAGGAGGTCCTAGCACCCTCAATTCTCTCTCCGAAATCAGGGATACTTGGCCGAAGGTGGTTGAGGGTCTCGGGAAGCAGGAGATGAACTTCACCAACGCAAAGACTATTGTCCTCGCACCGGACATCGTGTGGACCCTGAGAGAAGCGGACTTCAGCGTGTTCGATAAGAAAGATGTGGTGGTGGCAGAAGGACAATTCCAGGAGACCGCCGTGTGGGTGAAGCGGGCGGGGGAATGGAAGCTTTTGATCGGCCACGATGACGACTGCACACCAAGGACCTGAAAGAGGGTGAAAGCTCAGCTCAGCAGCCACCGCCGAACCTCGTTGATCCTCTCCGGCCCCACCCGGCAGCAGCCCCCGACGCCGGAGGCTCCGAGACGGACCCAGGCCTGGGCTAGATCGTCCCATGGCACCGCCGAAGGGGAGGAGCGCCAGACTTTGTCCGTTGCATCGTAAACCTCGCCCAGGTTCGGATAGACCAGTATGGGCTTTGTCGTTGCCTTTCGGAGTTCCCTGATCAGAGAGGAAACCTGTTCGGGGGAAACACAGTTCACGCCGATGGCTGCCACCCCCGGCTCAGCGTCGCAGGCGGCAGCGGCTTCTTTGACGGAGGTGCCATCGGACAAGCGGCGGCCATCCTGACAGGAGAAGCTTATCCAAGCCCAAGCGTCAGAGGTCTCCCGAACCAAGCTCAGAAGCACCTCAACCTCCCTGAAGCTGGGTATGGTCTCACAGGCCATGATGTCCGGCCGGCAGCTCGCTAGGATGCTCCAACGTTCACCATGGAAATCGACGAGATCCGAATCCGAGATCTCATAATGACCGGAGTATTCGGAGCCGTCAGCCAGGAAGGCTCCATAGGGGCCCACGCTGGCGGCCACCAGAGGCTTCCGCCGACCGATCCTGCTTGAAGGCTCCGACCAGAACACATCCCGGGCTTCCGTTGCAAGGCGGACCGAAAGGACAAACAAATCCTTGCCCTCCTGATGACTCAGGCCGCGTCGGCCAAAACCAGAGAGAGTTGCTTGGTAGCTTGCCGTGGCGATGCAATCCGCCCCCGCTCGGAGGTAATCCAGGTGTACGTCCCGGATCAGGTCAGGGTCCTCCATGAGGACTTTGGCGGACCATAGGTCGTCATTGAGGTCACATCCCCGGGCCTCGAAGGCTGTTGCCAGCCCTCCGTCGAGGACCATGACGTCCTGGTGGTTGAGGATCTCCAGGATAGGGTTCACATGGGAGGGCGTGGTGTGTTGCATGGCGTTACCGCCCTTGGTACGGGTGAGATGCCTCTACCTAACAAAGCCTCGTTGAAAGAAGAGAGGCTGCCTCGCGAAACGGAAGCAGCCTCTCGCCGTCCACCGGATCTAGTAGATCAACTCAGCCCAACGCCCTTCGTCGATCATCTTAGCCTTCTGCCGCTCGTACGCTTCAGGCGATCCGACGATCTTCACCAGCGCCTCGTCCAGCAGCTCGCCAATCTGCTTCAGGCCCGCCACATAGACGTAGGTTTTAGGGTCTTGCAGCTGGGTCCAGACCTCATCGGCGTTCTGGGCTATTGCCCCTTCCAGGTCCACAGGGACGTCGAAATGAGCCCGGGGGCTGAGAGCCTGGAATGCCTTGAAGGTTTCTTCGTCGTAGTAGTACTCCAGGTCGGCGTTCTGGTCGTTCATGTAGGCCAGTTCGATGCCTCTCATGGCGCCGTGGTACAGGCGCACGTCGCCTTCCCACCCACCCAGCACATTGTAGATGTGCTTGACGAACGCACGGAAAGGGGCGATGCCCGTACCCAGACCGATCATCAGCAGATTTGCGTCTTTTTCCTCCGGCAGGGTGAAGGCAAGGCCGAAGGGCCCCACCAGAGTCACCTCGTCGCCTTCTTTCAAATCGCAAAGGTAGTTGGACGCCTTCCCGTCGTAGCGTTCGCCGTTGAAATCGTCAACATAGAAGCAGCGCTTCACACACAGCGAAATCACCGGCTTGATGTCATCCCCCGTACCGCTGCCAGCGATGGAGTAGAGACGCAGGTATTCCTTTTGGCCGAATTCATGAGGGCCCGGGACCAGAACACCAACGCTCTGCCCTACTTCATAGCTGAAGTCCAGGCTGTCCACGGCCAGGTCAATGTGCCGCAATTCGGTTTTGCTGTCCTCGGGCGTTATCCGCGTTGAACTCACCACGGAAGCGCTCATCTTGTTGGTCGTATCGTAATCGTTCAGCCGCATTCTGTTCTCCAACTGCTCCAGATTCTGGGGTGCCGAATCACCTCGGGGCACTTTCCGGTGGCTTCTCAAGCGGCCCAACCAAGGCAGGCCATGATCCGGCGCACGTGTCGCCTACATACCGCCGCACCATCATAAAGGAACCCTGTGGCGCTTGCCAGAGATGGGTTCCCTGGCCTCAATCCCGAAGCCAGGCCCCGTATCCGGCGTCCTCTGCGTCGGCTTTCATGGTTGAAAGCACCCTGTCCCGAATCTCCGAGAACATCTCCTCCGTGAGGAAGTGGGCGCCGGGAAGGTCGCCTTTTCGGTTCCCTACGAAAATCTCTTCCGGCATCCCGTAATCGTCGGGCACGGCGCCCTGCCGCTGCTCCAGGGCAAAGCCCAGGAGGTGGGTACGGTGGGCAGCCTCCAGGATCCGTTCCCCCGTCATGGGAATGCCGTAGATGGATTGGATTCCCTTGGCCACTTCCATGGGAGGAGCGAGGAAGAACAGGCACCCTCCGTGAAGATCCTTGGCGATCACATCCCAGCCTTCCTGGGTGATCTTCTCAACCCAATAGTCTGCCGACTCAGGCTCCCGGTTGGGGTCCAGGACGTAGAGGAGGAAGGTACGCATGGACATGTGACCGCCGGCCAGGGCGAAGGGATAGCCGGGGTTGGTCTGGCCCAGGTAGGCCGGGAACTCCACCCCCTTGCAGTGCATGGCGAACCCGGCTCCGCCCACGGCCTCGGAGATCACCTTGACCCCTTTTCCGAGAAGCGGCTCTCGGCCGAAGGCGATGGCTTCCTTCAGACGGGCCGCACCGTCTGCATCCCCGAACTGCAGGCCTCCCGCCAACTGGTCCTCGGCTCGGGTGTTGTAGTCCATCACATACGAGAGGACAACATTCGCGGAAATGGTGTCGAGACCGAGGTCGTCGTCCAGGCGGGCCAATCGGAGGTTCTCGTCGGGATCGATGATGCCCAGGTTCGGCCCCGCCAGCTCCATGGGCTCGTACTCGTAGCGGCCGAGGAATGGCCCGTGGTTCCGACGCTGGACGCGAGGGTCCGGGTCCTTCCCGTCAGGAGGCGCCGCGTAGAAGTCCATGTGGCAGGAGATGCGGCACCCGAAGCAGCCCTTGTCGATGACGATGTACTCGTCCGATTCCCGCATAGTCTCGATGTGGACCGGGGTCGCCAGATCTGGTCCCCGAGGTTCGAAGTTCCGCCACGGGAGCACCCCTTTCCCGTCCAGGATCTTCTCGTTCTTCCCCGTCCCACCCAAGCCATCGTTATTGTTGGGATGCCTGTAGCCGCGGCTGTAGTTCCCGGTGGCGATCTCCTTATTCACGGCCTTGAGGTTCTCGTCACCCTTCCGGATCACGTCTTCAGGAGCCACGACTACGATTCCCAGGAGGTTTTTGGACCCCAGGATCGAGCCCATTCCCAGGCGGCCCCCGAACCGGAACTTGTCCTCGCCGGACATGACCATTTCCTGGGTGGATCCGACGATGTTCGCATACCACACCGATTCCCAGTGCTCCCCCGCCGGTCCGATGATGGCGAAATGGGCTGGGAAGGATCTCTTCTCCACGTCGTTGAAACGGCGATTCAGGAAGGCCATCCTGGCAGGCACGCGTTGGCCCAGCAGCTCGGTTGGGGCCTCTTCCACCGTTACCAGTGGACCACCGTCGGCTTGGCGAATGACGAGGAGGCTGGGCATCTCGGCGGCGCCCTTCAGAATCAGGTCCCCCACCCCGGCGGAAACCAGCTTCCGTCCGAAGCTGCCGCTCATCGCCGACCACCCGGTCATTGGGACCCCCTGCCGCGTCCGCTTCAGAGGGGAGTAGGCGCTGAAGTAGGTTCTCAGCCCCGTCATGTAGGCCGTGCCGGTGAGGCACCCGGTGTTGATCACCAGGGGGGACTCGGGCCCGAAGGGATCCTGGATTTCGTAGTCAGCCAGGATCTTGAAGGACCGACCGATCCCCCCCAGAAAGTCCATGTCGTCGGTGACGGTCACCTCCTCCGATGAGGTCACCTCTCCTTTCCCTACGTCAAACGCGATTCGACTGAATGCGAACTCGGAAACCTCGGTCGGGCGCTCAGTCAGGTTCCTCAACATCCGGTGGTCCCTTCTTCCATGGTGTGCAGGTTACTCCATGGTGCCTCGTGCCGCCTACTCACCTGTCTCCCGCCCAGGGAGACACCTTTAGCGGCCCACGGTGATGAGAATGATCAGGAGGGAAGTTGGAGACAAGATGGCGAGGGGCGGGGAAGAGCGGGGTGGCGCCCGTCCGATGGCTTACCCGTCCTCCCCACCCTCGAGGGGACTCCAGTCTTTGACCAGTAAGACCGCTAGGAGGATGCAGGCGAAGGACGCGAGCAGGACCGCGATCAAGCCCGTAGGTCCCCGGAGGCCGCTCAGGAGGAACACAACACCGAATGCCGCTCCCCCGATCCCTGCCGAGACGACCGCCCGGGGGAGGTCATCCCGGGGATCGTTGTGAAAAGGCGTGTCCATCCGTGCCACGATGGCCAGCAACTCGGCTGTGAAGATTATGCCTGCAACCGACGGAAGGAGTAGGAGGGGGGTGGCGCCGATCGGTCCCAACAGGAAACGCCCGATGAGCGCCAACGCCCAAACCACCTGAACCGTGATGGCTGCCGGGGTAATGAGTGCCACTCCGGTGACCAGCAGATAGCTGACGGCTCCGAGCTGGAGGAACCCGGGGCCTCCAAGACTACCCATCATGGCCCCGGTACATGCTGCGGACAGCACAGCCAATCCCGCCAGTCCCCTCTGACCCAACCGTCGTGTCCTCTGCGACACCTGGAGACTCATGCTCGGGCCTCCTGGGCGGGCACGCCCCCCGCGTGGACCCACCGCCAAGACCGGTTTTGGGAGGCGTCCAAGCGCCGTTTGAGCGTTAAGACGGCTTGGGTCGCTCCACCCTCACCCGTCACCAAGGCGGTGGGGACACCGCCCCGCTCCAGGGCACGCTGCTCCGCGTCACGCTGCGCCACCCAAATCCTCCGTGCCGCCGAGTCAAGCTCGGTTCCTCCTTCTGGGAGGAGATCGGAGGTGTCGACCACCAGTGCCACGGTCGTGTGGCCGACACGCCTGAAATGAAGAAGATCCGGGGCAAACACCTGGGATCGCAGGCTGGTTACTCCGACGATCAGGGCGTCGGCCGGCACGAACACCCGCCGGCGAAAGTGCCTTCGGCCCAGGGGGTCTTCGGCCGCCCGGCCTACACCGAGGAGCTCCTCCATGAGCAGCCAACGGGCCCGGGGGCCTCCCCGAGGTGGGAGCCACCCGGCGGTCCGGCCCCGGGCCAGCAACCCCACACGATCCTGGGCTTTCAAGTGAACCGAAGCTACGGCCCAGGCCGCCCGGGCGGCTCTGGCCAGGGCCTCCTTGCTACGTGTCTCCTCACTGAACACCGCATCCAGGAGGATCAGCACTGTGCCGGTTCGCTCCGGATGGTTTACCCTCACCCAGGGCTTGCCCAGCCGTGCCGAGGTGCTCCATGACAAGTCTCTCAGACGGTCACCCGGTTGGTATGGACGCAGCTCGGCGAAGTCGGTTCCATGACCCCTGAGGCGGGCCAGGTGCATCCCTGCCACGGTCCTGGGCTCGTCAGGTTTCAAAAGACGATTTATGCGGGCCGTCTTGGGAAAGACGCGGAGGGTCGGAGCCGTGGCTACTTTTTGCTCACGGACCGCGAAGCTCCCGGGCCTCCGAGCCCGGGCCCAGACCGCCCCCAGGGAATGCACCCCCCACGACTCGGCCTGGAGGCGGAAGGGGAGAGTCACCGGGCCTTCACCGAGGGGCACCGCCCACCCGATCACGGGAAGGGGATCCACCGGTGTGACTCCCCGCCACCCGGACAGGATCACTTCGACCTCGGCCTTGCCGTCCCAGTCCACCGATATCGTACCCTCCAATACGTCCCCTTCCACGACGGAGGTCTGGTCGAGAGTAACTCTTCCACGCAGTGAGGCGGGCTCCCGCCGGGCCAACCCCATGGCTGCCAATGCGAGGAAAGGAGCCCCAAGAGCGGCGATCTGCCGCTCCCCAGTCACAATGGCCATGACCAAGGCACCAAAGCCCGCCACCAGATAGGCCGGAAGTCGGGGGTCGGGGCGCCGCTGCCAAACCTGGCCTGTCGGTTTCATTTTTGGTCCGGGGCCGAAACCCGATCCACCGCTTGTCGAACGACGGTCTCAGGGTTTGCCCGCCGCGCCCAGGCGTCGTCTCCCAGCACCACCCGGTGTGCTAAAGCCGGCACCACCAACGCTCGGATGTCGTCCGGGGTCACAAATTCCCGGCCGGCCATCAGGGCGGTGGCCCGGGCCAGTTTCGCCAGGGCCAGGGTCCCTCGGGGGCTGGATCCCACCGCCAACTGAGGCTCAGCCCTAGTCTCGCGGACCAGCGCCACGCAGTACTCCAGGAGACGGTCGTCGAGGTGGATGCGTTCGAGAGTTTGCTGAACCGCCGAAAAAGCTGTCGCGTCGCAAACCGGGTTCAGATCCACTTCGTCCTTTTTTCGTTCGATACGATTGGCCAGAAGGGCGACTTCGTCCGATTCGGAGGGATAGCCCATCGTCGTCCGGAGGAGGAACCGATCGAGCTGGGCCTCCGGAAGCGGGTATGTGCCCTCGGACTCGATGGGGTTTTGAGTCGCAATCACCAGGAAGGGCTGGGGCAGTCGGTACGACACCCGATCGGAGGTAACCTGGCGCTCCTGCATGGCCTCGAGGAGAGCAGCCTGGGTCTTCGCCGGGGCCCGGTTTACCTCGTCCGCCAGGAGCAGATTCGCGAAGACCGGGCCAGGCCTGAACTCGGGCGTATGTGTGGTCAGGTCCAGCACCAAGGAGCCTGTGATGTCAGCCGGGAGGACGTCGGGAGTGAATTGAACTCGGGCGAAGTCGAGGCCCGCGGCGGCGGCTATGGATCGGGCCGTCAGGGTTTTGGCCACGCCAGGCACGTCATCCAGAAGTATGTGGCCGTCGGCGAAAAGGCCAGCGAGAATCAACTGGATGACATCCCGCTTTCCCACGACGGCTCGACAGACCTCATTCAAGATTCCTTCTGCCAGGGCCGCCGCCTCCTCGAAGGGCAAAGGCCCCGGCGAGATTGGGTGGGAGTCTGGATGCTCGGCCGGTTGGATAGATGCGCCCTTGGGATCGGGTGATGCCGGGGGTGAGGCCATTATCCTTGCCCTTCGTCACGGGGAAAAAAAGGGATCGGGTTTTCGGTACCGGAGGCGATCCGGTCGACTTCGTCCAGAACCATCTGGGTTATCTCGGCAACCTCTCGTTGGTTTGGAGGGGACCAAAAGAACCAGAAGGGCCTCCGTGAGAACCCACTCTCCAGGACGGCCCAACTGAGCGGAGAGAGGCGAGCTCGAGCCAGTTTGAGCACCCATTCATCGCCAGGCCCGAGGTCGAGAGCCTCCCAGATCAGGGGTCTCAGGAGTCGGAGGGCTCCCGGCGGCATGGGAGGTCCGTACCGCATCGGTTGGCGCCACCCTCCGAAGCTAGATCGAATCAGTCTGATCTGATCAGGGGTTTTTCCTCTCCCGTTCTGCTTGGCGGAGTCGCCGAAGGGCGACATCAACTTGAACGGTGACATCCAGCCGGTAGGCGGAACATTCACGGCCAGGGCGTAGACTGCGGCCAGGACCGCCATCGTCACAATGACGATTTGGATGATGCTGAGGGCGTACTGGGGAAAAACCACTATCGCCCCTCCCCCGAATAGGATGGGGGCCACAAAATCGCCGGGCTGGACGGGGTTTCCGTTCATGCCGGTGCCGCCGCTTGGTGAAGCGCGACGGACTCCGGATCCACGGCGGCTCGGTATTCCCTGATGCTGGCGAGGCTGACCTCCAATGCCTGAACAGCTTTGGCCCGATGCCGGTCGGTCACACGCCGTTCACTGAACTGGGCCATGACATAGAGCCTGGTAAGCTCGTGAAGCGGCTGGGCCTGGACGCCGAGGGATCCGAGGGTCCGACGGAGGTGCTCGTGGGGCGCCTCGTGTGATTTTCGTGGAGCTCCAGCCTCGGAGAGGGCATGAAGCAGCCTTAGATATGCAGCGGTGATCTGACTCCTCGGATCCCCGCCCCGGCCAGACACCTCGGCCAAAGAAGCTACAAGGCCGGCTTCGGCCTCCTCGGCTCCCCAAGGGTACTCGGAGAGAGGTACCCCGGCGTTCCGGCGCCGACGGCGCATCAAGACAAAGAGAAGGACGGCAACCACCACCAGAAGGACGTTGAGGGGGAGGCTATTGGCTAGCCGGCGAAGGAGGCTTTGGGCCGGCTGAGCGCCGGCACCGACGGAGCCTGTGCCCCCGGATCCCTGTCCACTCCCACCTCCGCCGGAGCCTCTCATTCCTCCCCGGTCCCCGTGAAAGTCAGAGGATGGAGGCGCCTCCTCTCCTTGGTTGGCGTTTGATGGCGGCTCGTGCCGAGTCGGGGCCGGCCCGGGGCCGAGAGGATCGCCGGTGTTTGCCAGCGGGTTCGCTAGGAGTCCCCCCAAGACGAGGAGGGCCATGACGATGCCAGCCCTGCGGAGAGGTCCGGCGACTGGATCGCCCGATCCCACTTCTTCTTTCGGGACTTTTTTGCTCCACACCAGAATCCCGGTGACCGCTCCTATCGCCCCAAGGCCCCCCAGGATCCGTATTCCCAAAACCCAACTTGGGGAAAGCTCGGCGGGGGGAAGGATCAACCGCAGACCCTGGGCCGAAATCGCTACGACCCCAGAGGCTGCGACGATCAGCGTCAAGAGGAGGATTCGCGATCCTGAAGGGGATTGCCGCACGCTCTCCTTCATCGGCGGAACTCCGTCCCCTTCCGCTCCCACCCCTTCATTTCAGGTCGCCTTTCCACATTGATTCACCCTTTTGTTGGTGCTGATCGGAGAGGACGGGGCGCGGTCGGGGGGATCGGGATCCATCTTGCGTTGGTCAGTCGCAGTGAAAGGGTCAGTTCGTAAAATCGACAACTAGATTAAGTACTACTCTTATCGTACTTAGGTTCCCGAGGCCCCTTCGGTAAGGATTCCTTTTCCGGAGGAGGGAAGGTCTTCTCACTGGATGTCCAACCCTTCGACACCTATGTCAACGGTTATGCCGTGTACCAGGTCGGGCGGTACGTCGAGGAGTATCAGGCGCCGGGCGGGGGTCGGAAAGCCGTCCATAACTACTTCTTCGCCCGATGAGATGGCCGAGGCCGAGATCGCTCAGATCGAGGCAGAGGTGATGGCGTTCACCGAGGCACACCTTGAACCCGGCCCGCTAACCCCAGGGGATGCTTATTCGGAAGGGAATGATCGCGTCCTGAGGGTCCGGGGGGTCCCCTGGGTCGTCTCCACCTCCCCCCCCGCCTCCAATGTCCGTGGAGATCATGAGAGCGACGAGAGCAACCCCACCCGCGACTATGGCTCCGGTTTTTGTCCAGTCGAGCTTTTTCAGCTCTACCTCAAGAAGGTCCTGGTTCGGGATACCCAGGGGCGTTGCGATGGATTGCTCTGCTCTTACCGCGGTGGCCTGCCTCAGGGGCACCAGGATTACGAGTTCTTCCGAGTTTGACTCGAGCACCGCTCCGTCGATCTCGCGACCAGCGATGGGATGGGCCTGAGCGATGGCTTCCGCCCGTTCGGCAGAAAGACGTGCACGGACGTCCATGGACGGCCGGATCTCGTCCAGGGCGATCGGCTGATAGGTATAGCAACCTACGGCTGCCAAACTCAAGAGTACGGAGAAGATCCTGCATATTTTCATCTCGGGAATCCCGGGTTCAGTGATAGACAACCCTTTCTCCAACATCGGGACCGACGTGGGGACCATGGAACGAACACCGATCCCGATTCCCATTATCTAGTCCCGAAAGCACACAAAGATCCAGTCCAGAACGAAAAATTTGCGGCCTGGGCGGCTCGGGGTCCACATTCCTGGATCCCAGGATCACGAGCGGCAGAAGCGCCGATGGTCCTTTGCCTTGAACCCCTGACCCCGTGAGCGGAGATGGAGCCCTCCTGGACCTCCCTCGTTCCGGCCCTCCTGGCCGTGGTGCTCGCATTTGTCCTCCGGGACGCCATTGTGAGCCTCCTTTTGGCTTGCGTGGTTGGCGTGTTGCTTTTGGGCCAGGGGCTCCAGGGGTTCCCGGGGCTGGTGACCCGGGCTCTGGGAAATGAGGACTTCGTCTGGCTCTGTACGATCGAGCTCTGCATCGGGATCCTGGTGGCTTTTCTCCAGCGCTCCGGGGCCATTGCCCTGTTCCGGGAGCGTGCGTCTCGCATCGTGACGACTCACAAGAGAGCCGGGATCATGGGTTGGGGGTTGGGGCTCTCGGTGTTCTTCAGCGACTACTTCAGCCCCCTCTTCGTGGGCGCGGTGATGAGGGATCTGACCGATCGCTTCCGAATGTCACGGGAGAAGCTCTCCTACATCTGTGACTCCACGTCGGCCTCTGTCATCGTGCTGGTGCCCATCTCGGCATGGGCAGCGTATCTGAGCGGTTTGGCCGCCGGTGCCGGAGTGGGCAGCGTTGAAGACGGATTGGACCTGTTCATCCGGTCGGTGCCCCTCAACCTCTACGGCATCCTGACCGTGATCATGGTGGGCCTCATCGTGTTCAAAGTGATCCCGGACTTTGGCCCAATGCGATTAGCGGAAGAGCGCACGGCACGGACGGGGAAGGTGCTCCGGGACGGGGCCATTCCCATGATGGGCAAGGAGTTGACCGGGATCGAGGCATCGGATTCTCCGCGCCGGAACATCTTCTGGAACTTTGCCCTCCCGGTGATTCTCGTCATCGGAACCAACGTCTACACCTTCATTGTCTACGACCGGGCGAGCGTCCTGGAGGCCTTTATGCTGGCATGCGGGGTCCTGGGCGTGACCATGTGGATCCAGCGGATCGACACGATTCAGGGCCTGGTCCAGACCGCCCTCGCGGGCGTAAAGGGTGTCATGGGGGCTGTCCTTATCCTGGCCCTGGCCTACTGCATCAACGAGGTAAGCGCCGAGATCCAGACAGCGGCTTATGTGGTCTCTCTGACCGAGGGAACCATGAGTCCGGCCCTTCTCCCGCTCCTGGCCTTCTTGATCTCCGCGTTCGTGGCCTTTTCCACCGGGACGTCGTTCGGGACTTATGCCATTGTTATTCCCATAGTGATCCCTCTGGCCATCCAGTTCGGCGGCGGTGAGGTAGGTCCCCTGGCGGTGGCGTCATTCGCTGCGGTGGCAGGCGGGGGTGTGTTCGGTGACCATTGCTCTCCCCTCTCCGACACCACGGTCTTGTCGTCCCTGGGAGGGGCTTGCGATCACATGGACCACGTGAGGACCCAGCTTCCCTATGCCCTCTCAGTGGCGGGAGTGGTGTCGGTACTCTATCTGGCTGTCGGGTTCTTCATGACCCCTTGAGTGGGGGGGCGAGTGGCGGCCGAGTCGAGTGACGGTCTGACCAATCGGGAGGCTCTTATGGATAGCCGAGGACACGGCCTGGATCGCGAATATGTCAAAGCCGGGCAGGACCACGAGCATATCGACAGTTTCTTCTCCAGGTCTTTGGGGCATGAGCATCCTTTTCCAACACTCGATCATGCCGCCACCACGCCGGTTTGTATCATCGGGGGAGGACTGGCCGGCCTCACCACTGCCCTGGGGTTGGCCGAAAGGGGCGTCAAAAACCCGGTGGTCCTCGAAGCGAACCGAATCGGATGGGGAGCTTCGGGAAGAAACGGGGGATTTATCTCCCTCGGCTATTCGTTGGGGCCCGTCGACCTGATCAAGAAAGTGGGAGAGGGGCAGGCGAAAGAGCTGTATGGGCTGACAGCGTCTGCCATGGAATTGATCCGCGAGAGAATTCGGGGCGTCGAGGGGGAGATCTGCAATACGGCCGAAGGGATTTTGAGGATCTCCTGGTTCGATGAAGAGAGGGAGGTCAAAGAATACGTCGAGATGATGGAGAGAATCTTCGAAGACAAATTGGAGTTCTGGCCCCGTGAGAAGATTCGAGAGCACTACCTGACCGACCGGTACTATGACGCCTATCTCAAGCCACGGGGACTGCTTACACACTGTCTGAAATTCACGTGCCACATGGGCAAACTCGCGGCTGACCTCGGAGCGGGCATCTATGAAAAATCCCCGGTTCTCCGCGTTCAGAGGGTGAACGATCAGTGGCAGGTCAGCACTCCACAGGGTTCGGTCCTGGCCGACCAAATCGTCTATTGCTGCAGTGGATACATCCGTGGACTCCACAGGAAGCTGTCCAACGCCACCCTCCCTGTCGCCACATATGTCCTGCTGACGGAGCCACTGGGTGACCGAATGCATGACGCTGTCCGATTGCCCATCGGGGCCACGGATACACGTACCTCCTCCAACTACTACTGGCCGTTGCCCGACGGTCGGCTGCTCTGGGGTGGAAGGGTGTCGATGTTCCATCCTTCCCAGGAGAAACTGAAGCAGATCATGGTGAAGGACCTGCTTCATGTTTATCCCCAACTGAAAGGGATCAAAGCGGAAGTCGCATGGGGCGGGTATATGGGGTACTCGAGGCACAAAATGCCCCAGATCGGAAAGTTGGAGGATGGTCTTTGGTATTGTCAGGGATTCGGCGGCCATGGCATGTGCAGCACTACTGCAGGTGGGGAGGTTGTATCCGCGGCCATAGCTGATGGAGACGAGACGTATCGGCTTTTTGAGCCGTTCGGTTTGAATTACGCCGGTAAGCCCTTTGGGCCAGCGGTGGCCCAGGGCGCCTACTGGTTATTCCAGACCCAGGACAAGATCAGAGAACTCAGGAAGAATCGGTAAAGTCTCGCCCGAGGAAGGGAAACCCGGCCTGTGACGCGGTCAGGTCCGCTCCGTTCTCACCGTATCAGTGGCGTCACCGGGAGGGCCGGGACCATCGTCGCACCGCGCCCGGAAGTCTGTACCTCGAATGTGCTCGACCGGGTAGCGGTTTCGCCCGTCTTTTGGTCCACTATCGTCACGGTCATACGGTAGCTGCCTTTTGAAAACGACGTTCCCATGCGCCGTAGCTCCGGCAAGGTTCCGTCGTCCGCAGCAGTGGATTCACCGGAGAAGTGTAAGCTGACCGGCTCGCCGCTCTCGACCGCCTCTCCCGAGGCATCGGTGATCCGCTGAACCGTGATCTCCGTGGTGTACGGGTTTCCGGCCGGCAGGTTGTAGATCTCGTAGTAGACATCGAATGCCCGGGACGGGACCTGGCGGGTCGGCAGAAGGGCGAGGGTTGCTCCCCGGCGATCCCATCCGATCTGGGCGTCGGGCTGGCCGAGCGCTACGTCGCTCAACATCAACTCTGTTCCGGAATAATCAGGGATAGGACTGTAATCCCAGTACATCTGCCCGATACCCGCCCAGGTGGGGTCGGTCATAAAGACGGTCTGACGGATGGAGGGAGACGGGGGGGCCTGCACCTCGATGTGTGTGTAGAGGAGGTGTTCGTCGCGAAGCCGTCGAGGAAGATGGACGTACACGCTGTCATGCCGGTTCGTCACGGAACGCAACACCGTGTCCGCCAGGAGAAGGGTCACGTTGAAGCGGTAGCGGTTTTTGTCCCCGACCCGCTCGGTCTCGAGTTCGCCTGCCTCGACTGCGAACGCGGCGACCACTGTGGTTTGGCCGCCCTCCCCCCGGAACGTGTAGGTATCGTAGAAGAAGGGTAGAGGGCGCACGGCCGAGATCGCCGTGAGCATCCAAAGAAGAAAAAGAGGCCCAGCACTCATCAGCTTCGTCGCGGCGCGACACTGCTCCTTTCCCAACAGTTGGGTGAGAACGGTTACACCATATTATTCCCCCAAGTGACACGTCCAGTTCCGCATGATGCTTTCCCAAACCGCCGGTTCTGGACCGGGGTTGGGTAGCTCGGCCGATCCCTTCTTTTGACTTCGAGGCACATTCCTGGCAGAAGGTCGCTCAGTCGAGGCGCAACGCGAAGCCCTTCCCGGTGTATCGAAACCAAGCCCCAAACGCAAGCCGCCCCACAGAAGGACGAGCCGTTGGGCGAATCCGCGGACCGAGCCTCTGGCCGGCCCGAGAACCCACGAAGGAGGCCCAAATTGCCCTACCGACCTGTGACCGCAGCAACTCTGATCGGCCTGGTCGTGTTCGCCCTGGGGCCCGTCTCAGCTCAGGAGGATCCGGACTCTGTTTTAAGCCCTGCCGAACTGCTCGAAGAAGCCCGGGACCGCCAGGAAGAGTTCGAACGGCTCAGGGCCAGTCGCATTCCGGTTGAGCGGGTACGGTCCCGGCCCACCTGCGACGAACTGATTGGGAGCATCTGTATCTGGTTCGGCGGTGAGGGTGAAGCGGCTTTTCCGGCTGAGTGGCCCGAGGTTGGCGAAGGGCGGGTGGAGTTGATCTCGTTCCTCTCCGAGACGATGGAGCGAGTGACCAACCGCTGGATCATCGGGCAACTGGTCTACTACCTGATCGAGAATCGCGATGTGGCCGGAGCTACCCGGGTCGCCACGGGTTGCGGGATTGACGAGACCTGGTGGTGTGCCGCATTGCGAGGATACATCCTTCATCTGACAGCGGACTATGTGGCTTCCGAGGCGGCGTTTCGGGAGGCGCTGGCGTCCATGCCTCCCGAGGAGCGCGAACGCTGGATGTCCCTCCGCTACGTACTGACGGAGGAGGGGGAGGAATGGTTTGCGAGTTTGGATTCGGGGGAACGGGAGCGTCGGTGGGAGCAGTTTTGGTATCTCTCCGACCCTGTCTTCCTGCTCCAGGGGAACGATCGACTCACGGACCATTTCGCACGCATGGTCGAGGCGGTGAACTGGAGGGATGCGGCGAACCCCATGGGGTGGCCGTGGGGTGAGGATATGGAGGCAACGCTGATTCGATATGGGCGCAACATCGGCTACAGTCGGACGTACGACCCCATCGCCGCCTTCCGTACTCGAGGTGACACACGGCGCGTGGTGGGACACCACCATCCCAAGAGCCGCGGATACCTGTTTCCGGAGGTCTTCCTCGAATCGCCGTCCGATATTCCGCCGGAGAGCTGGATTACCGCGCCCCGCGAGGCCCGCACCTGGTACGCGCCCCGGTACTCCCCGGACATGCGGGCGCTGGAGACACAGGTCGGACGATTCAGGCGGGGTGACGAGATGTTGGTGGTAGGCGCTTACCGACCGGTTCCGCCGGAAGCAAAGCCCGAGTCCCCGGCGGAGCTGGATCCGGACTCGGTGGCTGCAGAGGCTCCGGAACCGGACCTACTGCCGACCTCGGAATTCGGGATTCAGGGTGAGCCCTATGCTGCGCTCTTCCTGGTTCCGGAGGATGGATCGGAACCGACATTCGTCCGAGGCTTCAACGAGGAGGGAGTCCTGACGATCACTTCGCCGCCTGGCCGGTACGTGAGCGGCTTGGAAGTTGTCGATCTGGAAGGCAAGCAGGCATGGCGCGCACGTCAGGGTGTCGTGCAACTCCCGCTTCCCCTCGGCCTCGTTGACGCTTCGGACCTCCTGATCCTGAAAGAAGGGGCACCCCTACCGGAGAGCCTCGACGAGGCGATCCCCCACATCCGGCCAGGAGTACGCATCAGGAGGGGAGAGCGATTCCCCGTTGTCTGGGAGGCATATGGGCTGCGGATAGCCGAACCGGTGCGGATAACGCTCGGATTCACCAGTGGCCGGCCAGGCTTCCTCTCGAGGGTAGGCGAGTTCCTCGGCGTGATCGAAACGGACCGCCCGGTAGAGGTGACTTTTGAGGACCAGGGCCCGGATATCGTGCAGACCGTGTTTCGGTCGATTGAGCTCGAGCTTCCGGATCTCGATCCCGGCGAATACACGCTCCACCTAAGGTTGGAGCTGGCCGGACGCAGCCCGGTCATAAAAAGCCGACCGATCATCGTGGAGTGAGTGACTCGAGCGCCTTTGGGGGTGAGTTCGCCGAACGAGGAGTTTTCCGTGTTGGGACGGCAAAACAGAACGGTTCTGATCACAGGTCTAGTTTTCCTAATCGGGGCCCCACTGTCCGCCTGTGGCTGGGTGGAGGGGGAGCGAGAGGCCGCTCGCGAAGAGGTCCGGGCGGAGATCGAGGCCATCCTTACGGAGAGGATTGAGGCTGCCGATCGGCTGGCCGGGTCGGCCGACCGGATTCTGAGCCCGCTCCCCGTCATGACTCCGGGTGAGGAAGCTGCGCTCCGTCGCTTCCTGAACGCGTCCCATCTGGACCGGGCCCGGGAGCTGGGAGTCAGGGCCGAAGACGAGGATGCCCTGGAGTCTCTCGTTTCGGCGGGCCGTCTCCTCGAGCTAGAGGACAGCACCCGGCATTGGATCGTTCGGCCAGGTGACTCACCGGCCCATGTGGTGCCCGCCCTCCGTGCCCTCCTCGAGGTGCTGGGAGAGCGGTTTCAGGAGCGGCTTGCCGAACTGGGATTACCGGCTTACCGCGTAGAGATCACGAGTGCATATCGCACTGCCGAACATCAACGGCGCTTGCGCCGAGTCAACGCCAACGCTGCCGCAGGGGTGAGCTCCCATGAGTACGGGACCACCGTCGACCTTTCTTACGCGGCCTTTGCGCCGCCGGCGGAGGTGCCGGCGGAGATCGTCGGTGGGGTCAGTGAGGACCTCCGGCCTCACATCCGGCGGATCGTTGACCTCGCTTTCGAATCGGTATCCGCCCGGAAGTCACGGGAACTGGGGCGGATCTTCAGCCAGGTCCTGGCGGAGGCGCAGGACGAGGGGATCGCCCTGGTGATCTTTGAGCGGCAACAAACGGTGTATCACCTTACGGTGGGGCGGGCGATGTAGCCAGGAGACGCTCTCAGCCTCCCTCCCACCGCTCTTTGTCCAAGCTGGTACCCAGCCACCCTTCCAGCGTCCTTCGCACGCGCTCCTTGTCTGCCGGAGGTAGATTCCGGATCCTGGCGTCCCCGTGATGCCGCCCCGCCATCGTAAAAGAGAGGGAGTTGGTTCCTCCCGTCAGCTCCACGGCCCCGGCCGTCCAGGTATCCACCGCCCCATAAAGGAAGATGAAGTTATTGCTACGGCGGTTCACCCAATCCGAGATCTCCGTCAACACCGACGGGTCATAGGTGGCCTCTACGCCCGGAGGCAAGAAGGCCGCGTGAGGCTCGGGAGGTAGGACCACCAACAAGTCGGCGAATGGCTCGGTTTCGAACCCATAGTACCCGGTCTGGCTTGCGGCCTGGTAATAGTGGGCTCCGGTGTCGTCGATGCCCTGGTCCGAGTAGAGCGAGAGACCCACAACGTCGATGACGTGCTCCAATGCCAGGTCGAGATGCGCTTCACTCTCGCCGGGCAGGGGAACGGCATCGCAATCCCATCCCCACTGCCAGAACGAAAATGGGTATTCCAGGACCGCGTACTCGAACGCCGCCTCCACCCCGAGGTACTCGAAGGACATCCCCGTGCCTTTGGCGAACCAATGGAGGCGGGGAAGCGCCTCCTCCCGCTCCGAAAGGAGATACCGTTGGAGGGCGAGGTGTTTCGCGCGGCACTCGGGCGTGCCCGCCGTATTGAGGAACTTGTAGATCCTCTGATCCTCGAATGAGGTTTGCACGGGAGCCACGTAGGGAATCGAGGCCGACACATCGTCGGGGTAGAAATACCCGTAGGCGATCGTGGCCAGTCCGCCCTTGCTCACTCCGGAAGACACCCATGGTTCGGTGTAGATGGCCCCGAGGAGGGTCCGGATGGCGTGGTGGTCTCCCGCCGCTTGGCGAACGTCCAGGGTGGACCAGTCCGATGAGTCGGGCACCGACACCCCAAAGAACCTGTGTTCGACGGTAACTTCGTTCGCATCAAGGAGATGAGTCGGCTCGCTGATCCGGTTGTTGGCTTTGGTATAGCCGTTTGTGACCAGGACTGTTGGGCGATCGAACCCTCCGAAACAACCCCTTCTTGAGAACAGGGCACGAAGCTATCGCAGTGGGTCGTGGAACATTTCGCACCGATCGTCCCCAGGGCAAGAAAAGACGCGACTCGGACGGCTTCCCGCCGCAGTCCGAGTCGCGTCCCTCCCACCCCTCGTTTTTAACCCGCCACCCGGGTTTCAGCGGGGCGGCGGCCCTCAGCGGACTACTGTCCCGCCATCTCCCTCAGCGTGGTGGCAAGCAGTCGAAGCCGTCGAGCGTCACCCTTTTCGGCGGCCTGTTCTATGGCCCTGGCATCTCCGTCCAGTGCCTCGGCCAGCTCAACCAGCTGGGTTTCCAAACCCTCTGCTCCACCAGTTTCGATCTGGCCGAGTACGGTCTCAACTGCGTTGGCCCGAACCGGATCGATCCCCTGGTTCCGCCCCATCTGGTCGAGGTACGACCGTGCCACTGGAACGGCGGCCGGCCAGGTTACCCGGGTTTGTGCCTGAGTGTTGAACTCCCCGTACTGAGCGAGCTTTGCCGCTGCGATCTCGTTTTCCGACAAATGTTCGCTGGCGACGAGCTCGAATATGTCCAACCCCCGGGCGATCTCGGCTCCGTAGATGTACCCATCGAACCAATAGGTGGACCAATAGCCACCCAGCATGAGCTGGGCTTCATCCAACGGTCCTCGATCGAAGAAAGCGATCTCCTCAGGGTTGGCTGGGTCGGTGAAGTCGAACACCGAGAGGCCTCCCTGATACCATGCCTGAGCTTTTATGTCCCGGCCGGGTACGGGAACGAGCGAGCCGTTGTGGGCCACGCAGTTTTCCGTGCTCTCTTGGGGGACCGGAAGTTTGTAGTAGCCGGCCAGGGTTAACTCCCCGTCGGCCAGCTCGAAGATCGCATCCGCGCCCCAAGTGGGTGGGTCGGTCGCCCGGCATCGCGGGGCCGTCCCTCCGCCCCACTCGTCGGTGAAAACGACTTTTGATCCATCATTGCTGAACGTGGCCGAATGCCAGTACGCGAAGTTCGGATCGGATACCTCCTCGATTCTCGTCGGGTTCTCCGGATCGGAGATGTCGAGGAGAATGCCGTTTCCGGAACAGGCCCCTGCCGCCAAGCCCAACTCCGGAAACACGGTGATGTCATGGCAGTGGTCGGTAACCGCCGTGCCCTGGGTGCCTTCGCCATGGTTTCCACCCCGCCACAGCCCAGCGATCTCACCGGTCTCCGGATCCGAAAAGATCCGGGGTTCCGTCACGACCGCGGCTGTTTCCGGAGCATTGAGGGGGACGCGGATCACTTCGATTCTGAACCGAGCCGTGTTCGGGTCTTCCTCCGGACCCTCACGGATGCAGCCTTCGAGCTCAGAAGGTGACCGGACCCCGGCCGCACCGGAGACATAGATCCAAACGTTCTCCTCGTCATTCGGACTTGTCACCAAGGTGTGGGTGTGGGAGCCGCGGCAGGTCTGAACCAGGGCCACCTGTTTGGGCTCCTCGATGTTGGAGATGTCGAAGATCCTCACGCCACGAAACCGTTCTGCGCTCACCGTATCTTGGACCCCTTCGATCCCACAATCATTTCGCCCGCGGGCTTCCTCTACCGATGTGAATAGGAGGTCCCCGTAGACGGACACGTCACCCTGGCCCCCTGGGCACACGACACCAACGCGGAACTTCGGCTCCTCGGGATCGGAGATGTCGAACACCTGGAAGCCGTTGAAATTCCCGACGAATACCAGGTCTCCCTGGAAGGCCAGATCGGTGTTTGCGAAGGGGAAAGCTCCCGGGAACTCGGGATCCACGAACCCCTCGGGCCGCGGCAGCTTCCCCACAAGCTCCAGGTTCTTGATGGCCGATCCGGCGTCGTGCCACCCAGGGGCCAATCCGACCCGCGGGTCGGAGGCGTCCCAAACGAAAGTGGTGTCTTGTGCGGCCACCTGTCCGGTCACCTTCACGGGTGAGCACAGGAGTGCCGCCGCCGCAAACAGGGCAAAAGGATAAAAACCGGGGATCCGAAAAGTCTGAACACGTGCGAACATCTGGAACCTCTGTCAGAAAGTGAACGACGTCGGCCGCAAGGCCGCATCCTGAGACAGCATCATCGACGGTTGTCCAACATCTCCTTCATGCGCCGGATTTCGATGAGCTGGTCTGCCTCCACATGGGAGGCAAAGGTGAACATGTCTGTTTCCTGCCCGGCTCCCGGGCTTGCAAAAAGCGCCTTGACCATCACGATGGCGCCCTCGTGATGCCGGATCATGTGCTCGAGGAAGAGGCGATCGAATTCGGAGTCGTGACCTGCTGCCAGCTCGGCCATATCCGCTTCTGTGAGCATCCCGGGCATCAGATGGTCTCCCATCATGTGGTGGGCGTGCTCACCGGGAACGTCCTCGCCTCGGTGAGCCAACCACCGGCCCATGAGTTCGATTTCGTCCCGCTGGGAGATTTCGATGCGTTTGGCCAGCAGGTGGATGTCCCGGTTTTGGGTGCGCTCCTCCACGAGGGCAGCCATGTCCAGCGCCTGGGCATGATGTGGGATCATGCCTTGCATGAACTCCACGTCTGCCGGGGTGTGGGGTCGGTGCGCTTGGTTAGCGAGTTGGGAGACTTCCACGGATTGTGACGGCTCTCCCGGAGCACCGGGCTGGAGGACCCGGGGGGAGTCGAGAGTCTCCGCACGGTCTCCGGCGGATTCCTGAGGCGGCGGGGGCGGGGTCGAAGCCTGGGGAGTGGCACATGCCGTCATCGCGAGGAACAACAAACAGGCGACTGCCCCGGTACGTAGGGGTTGCTTCTTCATGAGGCTCTCAGTTTTGGGGAAGTCCGGGAAGCCGGTCTTCGAGCAGACCTTCACACGGAGATTGCTCCTACCCTCCGGCCCGCCGGAAGCCCCTTACACCCGTGAACCGGTGAGGGGTTCCACCTGACTGGCCCTACTCGGCCTTTAAGGTCTCCACCGGATCCGTTCGAGAGGCCCTGAAAGCTGGGACCCAGGAGGCGGTGAGGGTGGTGATAGCCAGTACGACGCAAACACCTCCGTAGGTGCCCGCGTCTGTGACCGAGACTCCCCATACCAACCCGGAGAGGAGGCGGGAAAGGGCGAGCGCCACAGCTACGCCGACGCCCAAGCCCACGACTCCCAGGGCTCCCGCTCTCCCCAACACCAATCTGGTTACCTGGTTCGGTCGGGATCCCAAAGCCAACCGGATCCCCATCTCCCGCCGCCTTTGCCCCACCGAGTACAAGATCGAGGCGTATACCCCACCCGCGGCCAGGAGGAAAGCTACGGCTGCGAAGGAGCCAAACAGGATGGCGAGGAACCGCGGAGTCGCCAGTGATCGAGAGACGAAGTCGTCCATCGTAACCAACTCACCCATGGCCATCTCCGGGTCCAGCTCGGCAATTCCGGCGCGGAGTCCGGGGCCCAGGGTTTGGAGAGGGACCCCAGACTCAAGGACAACGTGGAGAAGACCAAACCAGCTGCCCCAGGTTTGGTATGGGACGTAAACCCCTTCGTCTACCTCACTTTCCAAAGAAGCCCAGTGGTGATGACCGGCCTCCACACCGATCACAGTGACGGGGCCGTTCCCGCCTACCATGATCTGCCGGCCGGCGACATTTTCGGTTCCGAAAAGACGGCGGGCCAAAGGCGGGTTTATGACAGCTACCATGCCGTCGCCTTGGAAATCCTCCGCCGCGAATTCCCGCCCGAAGGGAATCTCCACGCCGAGGGTGGCGAAATAATCCTCCGTTACCGGGTGGATGAAGGTGTTCTTTCCGGTGCCGGGATCTTCGGAGTCGGCCGGCCAGATCCGACTCGCCCAACAGCAGGTTCCGGGAGGAAACATGAAGGGTGTGACCCAGCTCGCTGCTACCCTCCCAACGCCGGGCACATTCTCCAGCCGAGCCCGTAGGTCGGTCACAAACTGAGCCCGGGCCTCTACGGAATAGGTATCCCCTACCTCCAGTGGCAGGACCACCCGTTCGGCAGTATGGAATCCCGGGTCCACCTCCATCCTTTCCAGGAGAGATCGAAAGAGCAGACCCGCGCCGGTAAGGAGAACCACCGTGAGGGCCAGTTCCGTCACCAACAAGGAGTCCCGTACGCGGTTGCCTTTCCGGCCCGGAGTGGTCCTGCCCGGGACTTCACGAAGCTTCGAGCTGAGGTCTTTTCTCACTGCCTGGGCAATTGGGAACGCACCACACAGGATCCCGGTAACGGCGGCAAGTATCAGAGAAAAGGCAAGCACTCGGGGGTTAACGGCCACCTCGGCCAGTCGAGGGAGGTCCCCAGGACCAAACCGTTTAAAGACCTCTACCCCTAGGACAGCCATGGCGACGCCTAGGAGGCCGCCCGCGGTGGCGAGGACGGTACTTTCGGTAAGCAGTTGCCTGGCAATCCGGCCCTGACTCGCGCCGAGGGCGCCCCGGAGGGAAAGCTCGTCCGCTCTCGAAGTACCGCGTGCCAAGAACAGGTTCGCGACGTTTGCGCAAGCGATAAGGAGGAGAAGTCCTACGGCACCCAGGAGCATCATCAACGTGGAGCTTACGCTTTTGACCGTCGCGTCACGAAGGGGTACAAGTGGGAACGTCTTTGGAGACCCGTCCTCCCGGATAAAATGGTCCGGGAAGTCCTCCGCGAGGGAGGCGTTCAGAGCGTCCATTTCGGCCTGAGCAACGCCCAGGGATACGCCCGGCTTTAGGCGGCCCAAGGTCCTCAGGGTCTTCGATTCACGGGTGCCGGCGGACCACCCCTGGGCATCGAAGAGAGTCCAGACGTCAACCTCCGGCCCAGTGACGTGTTCCGGGGGTGTGAACCCGGGAGCGAGAACCCCAGCCACAACCACCGGCTCCCCGTCCAGCCGAAGCTGCTCTCCAACAACCTCCTGGTCCGCGCCCCAGTTCCTGACCCAGAATCCGTAGTCCAGGACAACGACAGGGTTGTTCTCACGCTGGTCCTCCTCATCGAATAGCCGGCCAAACAGGGGTCTTCCCCCAAGGAGGGCCAAAAACCGCGGAGTAACCAAAGAGATGCGTACCCTCACTGGCCCCTCCTGGCCCGTGAGGCTCCCGTCCGCTCCAGCCCGGGCAGAGAGGTCCTGCACCGTACTGAGGTTCTCCTGCCACGCCAGGAAGTCCGGGTAGGTATTGCTTCCTTCGCTATCTACATAGATGAGGCTCTCCGGATCTGGATATGGCAGGGCCTCCAATAGAACACCATCCACGACAGAGTAGATGGTTGATGAGGCCCCGATCCCAAGGCCCATGAGCCCAACAGCCATTAACGCGAAGCCGGGTCGCCTCTTGAAGCCTCTGAAAGCGTATCGAACATCCTGAGCCAGGTCATCCAAACCACGCCCGCCCCGGGTGTCCCGGACCTCTTCTTTTGTCTTCTCCACTCCCCCGAAATCCAGCAGAGCTGCTCGTCGAGCCGCCTCCGGCGACATCCCTCGGGCCACATTCGCTTGTGCCTCACGCTCCAAGTGGTATCGAAGCTCCTCGTCGAGCTCCTGGTCCACACGCTTTTTCGAAAAGAGAACCTCGAATCGCCAAACCAACCGTCGTATCCAGTTCATCATCCCCCTCCGTACCAGTCAGGACGTTTCGAGTATCTGAACGACCGCGCCTACAAAGAGCCGGAACCCATCCGCCTCTGCCTTCAGCGCTTGGCGCCCACTTCGGGTCAGGTGATAGACCTTCACCCTCCGGTCCTCGTCGGAGATCGCCCATTTGGTTTTCACGAATCCTCTATCCTTTAAGCGGTAGAGGGCCGGATAGAGGGACCCCTGTCCGACTTCCAGGACGCCGTCCGACAACTGACGAATGCGTCGAGAAATACCCCAACCATGCATCGGCTCCAGGGTTAGGGTCTTCAGTATCAATAGGTCCAGCGTTCCCTGGAGGAGGTCTGCTTTCTTCTTTCCCATCACATGTCTCCGGCGTGAATAGGTGGGATCAGTCTGAGAAACTGAGGCCCGAATTGTCGAACAATCATATATTATGACGTTCGACAATAGCAAAAGGTTGCAGCGCCGAATCGGAGCCGGCCCAGAACGGGACGGATTCCAGTTCCAGTAGCCGCCCCCGCCCGCCTCAGCATCCGGCGGTGGCCTTAGCGATCACTTTCCGAGCCAAGAGGTCTTGCTGTGGGTATGGAGCGAGGAACATCTTTTGAAGACCTCCCCCCGCGGATAACCAAACCGGTGCGTCTGATTGATGCCTACTCGGAGGAGTCCGAAAAATACCCTGGGGAGGTCGGACCGCGGGAGGTGCCCCTGGCCCCTCCTCGCCGGATCTTCTCGAGCGTCTACTTCAACCTCAGGACCTAAACCGGACATTTCTGCGTCTTCTATGAGAGGCGGACGTAATCAGGTTTGCCGCAAGGCAGTTCCTGACAACGGCCCATGCGGTTGTCGTAGGAGATCCCTCTCAAGAAAAGGACTCAGAACAATGGCGGACAAGCAGAAGATGGTCGTGACGGTCACCAACGGTTTGGACAATGAGCGCTCTTCGGTTGCATGGAGCGTTGCCAACGGGGGCGTGGGTATGGGTTTCGAGGTTACGATGTTTTTGGTGAGCGCCGGGGCTGATTGGGCCCGCAGAGGCGCCGCGGAACATGCCCGACCCAACCCGTTAGATCCCACGGTTGGTGAGATGATGAGCAATGTCGTAGATAGCGGCGGTCAAATCCTGGTGTGCCCTCCGTGCGCTGCAGTGCGGGGATATGGAGAAGAGGATCTCATTGACGGCGCGGTCCTGGCCGGCTCCGTAGCCATGCTCGGTGTGGCGGCCGAGGGGGCCATTACCCTCACTTTCTGAGAGAAGGAACCGCCGGCCGAATGAAGGGGACCCGGTCCGTTCGTGAGGAGTTCGCCCGCTGCGTGGAGGCGCATCTCGACGCCCTCTTTGGTGTCGCAGTACGCCTTACGCGGGACGCCACCGACGCGGAGGACCTGGTTTCCGAGTCGGTGGCGAAGGCCTGGTACGCCATCGAATCGTTGGAGGACTGGGGGAAATTCCGCCCGTGGATTTTCCGGATTCTGAGGAACCACCACACCAGTGGAAGTCGGAAGGCCTCGAGCCGAGCCCAGCACGTTCGGCTGGACTCTCCGGTCGAGGGGCGTGATGAAGGGGATTTGGCTTCCCTCCTCTTTGTTCAGTCGGACGAGTTCCTCCAGTGGTGGGCCGATCCCGAGAAGGAGATAGTCGACCGACTGTTGGGGGAGGAAATCATGGCCGCGGTCGAAGCCCTTCCCGAGGCCTTTCGGGACACGATCCTGCTCGTGAACGTCGACGGCTTAGGGTACGATGAGGCCGCAGAGGTTCTCGGTGTTCCCCCCGGCACGGTTCGATCCCGAATGAAGCGCGGCCGTACCCTTCTACAGAAGGCCCTATGGGAGCAAGCCCAAGATGTTGGGCTTGCACCAAGAGGGGAGGTGTTCTCATGAGGACCCCCGATCAGAAAGAGGAACATCGCGAGGATATCGGCTGTTTGAAGGCCATCGAGATGTTCTATGCATACATCGACGGTGAAATCGACGACCCTGAGTCCGTCGCCGATTTCGAACACCATCTCGAGCATTGCCGGAGCTGTTATTCCCGGGCGGAGTTCGAAAGGCTTCTCGCTGAACGGTTGAAGTCCGCCGCTGCCGAACGAGCCTCCCATGGTCTGCGGAAACGCCTCCGGACTCTCATGGAAAACTTTTAGGAACGCCGATGCACTTCGACGAAGAACTGGATGCCCGCGGGCTTCTTTGCCCGCTGCCAATCCTGAAAGCCAGGTTTAAGCTGGACACCATGTCCTCGGGGCAGGTCCTGAAGGTGATCTCGACCGACGCCGGGTCCGTCAGGGATATGGAGGCCTTTGCACGCCAAACCGAGAATGAACTCCTGGACTCCACCGATGACGGTGGGGAGTACGTGTTTCATCTGAGGAAGGGATAGCCGCGGTACCCTCTTCCGAACCGCTGGACTCTAGGAACTGCAACCAAGCCGACACGGGGGAACCAATGCCCGAAGAGAAAAAGAAACTCGCACTCGTTTCCACCAAGGGAGCCCTGGATATGGCTTACCCGCCGTTCATCCTGGCCTCGACGGCTGCTGCCCTTGGATACGAGGTCGGACTGTTCTTCTCGTTTTACGGACTGGAGCTTCTGCGAAAAGAGCTGGATCACCTAAAGGTGAGCCCCCTGGGGAACCCGGCTATGCCCATGCCATTGCCCATGCCGACGCTGGCCATGGCCATGCCCGGGATGGAGGAGTTGGCGACCCAGATGATGAAGGCCAAGATGAAGGACAAAGGGATCGCGTCTTTGGAGGAACTCCGGACCCTTTGCCAGGAGGCCGGCGTTCAGTTCTTCGCTTGCGACATGACGATGAGAATGTTCGATCTCGAGGAATCGGACTTCATCGATGGGGTGGAGATCGGCGGGGCGGCAACCTTTCTGGACTTTGCGTCCGACGCGGATATCCAGCTCTTCGTGTGAGCGGGGAGTACCCCTACCGGACCGAGCCCAATCGAACCGCCACTCCCAGATCCGCACCGAGCGCCACCGCATGGTCTGAGGAGGACGGTGTGTTGGCCGACATCCTTCGGTAGTAGAGGCCGGGCCGAATCCGAACGCGTTCCCCTCCGAAAGAGAGACCGGCCCCGAGGTGGAAGCCCGGGCCCATGTCGGGGGCCTCACCTTCGGTCCCCACCTCAGTTTTTCCCACCAGCACCCCGAGGCGCAGCCATGCCCACGCCTTGTGTGCTTCCGCCCCCAGCACGCCGTGGGTCCCGGTTACGGTCAGGTCCCGATCCAGGCAGAATCCTTCCTCGCACCCGAACGCGGTCCGGGAAAAGCCACCGTAGACACTGAGGAGAGGTGTGATCTGCCTCACGGCCAGGGCTTCGAAGGAGAAGGCCGGGGCGGCTTCGAGGCCGGCGGCGGTGCCGGTGTGGCTCCCGATCGAGAGCCCACCCCGTAGCTCGGCGTGGGTCTGCCCGGCGGCTTTGCCCTGAAACAATGAGGATCCCAAGGCCAAGACTATGAGTCCCACCCGTAGGCGGTTCATTCCCGCCCCCCGATCTGGCCGATTTCCGGCAGCCCGTTGCTTAGCAGGATCGTCGCGTTCGTCTGGACGGTCCCCGGCACATCTCCATCCCGGATCATGGCCCGAATCCGGCCAGTGTCGTCGTCCCGAACGATGGCCAGGCCAGGGAGGCGTGTCGAGCGGTCCACGGTGAAGGAACCATCGGGGCCGGTCAGTTTGACAGCCTCGAGAGCCCCGACCTCATCGGTGTCCATTGGGACAGCGAAGGCGAACTGCCTTCCGCCCCATTCCACTTCCTCCGGGGCGAAGCTCAAGGAGAAGAGCACCGCGCCTTCCCGGTTGACCCCCTCCAGGCGATAGGGCCCAGGTTCCGTCGGGAGCATTGGCGGGGCATCGAGCACGAACGATGGTTCAAGAGCCATCTTCCCGTCACCGTCTCCACCCCAGAGAAGCAAGACTTGCTCCGGCTGCTCCGCGGGCGTCGCTTGAGCATCCAACCCGAGCCGAAAATCCATTGCCTTCTTGAAGTGGTAGTCGCTGATCCACCTGGGATTGCAGTAGCCCATGAGATCTTTCCAATGGTCGGGGTCCATGAGCCGACCAACGGCCATTCCGATGTTAGGTTCGTAGCCCCATATGCCGATGGAACCGGCGCTATAGGGGTATGCCGGATCCGGGCCCCCCGCATTCCCGCACGGGGCGTGGCGGAGGTTGAGATTGTGGCCGAGCTCGTGGGCGAAGGTACTCGCCGTGGGCCGCCCGACGCTGTACGGATTCCCTATAGATGCCAAGCCGCCCCATTTGGATCCCGGGGGGAGTACCACGGCCCCGTAATAGTTCCGCTGGGATCCGTCAGCGATGCGGAGGGCGGTGATCTCCCCTAGAAACCGGCTCCAACCGGCATCGGTGGTCAGGTCCGAAGTGGTGGTATATGGCTCGCGGATCTCCAGGTCCAACTCACCGACAGGTAGCACCGATTTGAAGAACCGAAGAGTCGATCCAATGGGGGTCAGGCCGTCGATCCATGCGAAGAGCCCATTGCTCGAGCTCTCCGGGTGAATGACGGGTACGATAGTCAGTTCCAAGGGTGGCAGGGCTGTGACATTCAGGGGCGTCCGGCCTTCGGCCGGGATCCGAACCTGGCTTCCTGGCGCCAGAGGTGTGGTGCCCTCCACGTCCAGCTCCACCACCAGCTCCAGGCCGGGCTGGAGGATGGAGCCGGGGACAACGGCATTAAAGGACCGATCGAGCCGGCTCTCGACTATCCCGTCAGGGATCAGGTATGAGCCCGGGAGTAAAAGGGCCGTGTGGACCTCGGTTCCGTCCTGGAAGAACGTGGCCCGCCCCCGGGGCTGGTAGAAGCTGGCTGGCTCGCTGGAAACAAAAACCCGAAGCAGCGCCGTGACCCCTGCGATCAGCGGAACGTCTCCCTGGAGGTTCTGGGCGCTTTGGATCAGGTAAACCGCTGGCGCTGATAGCTCGACCATGCTCGGGTTTACACGCAGTTTCGAGGTGGCCGAAAGGCCTGCCAAGTGTGCCTTCACCCACACTTCGCCGCCCCCCAATCCTTCCAGGCTCCCGTCGGGAGCGACACCCACGGCGGACGGATCGGAAAACGTCCACTCAGGTGGCGCCCAAGAAGGAACCGAGGGAAAGGGCACCCCGTCCTGGTCGAGGACGGTCACACGAAGCGGTGCAAAGTCCCCTTGCGTGATCAGGGTGTCGGCGGGTTCAATGACAAGGGCATCAGGGAGTCGGTCCGGAACGGACGCGAGGTCGGAGCATGCCCCAGCCGCTAGTGCGGCGAAGAGGTACCAGCTCCGGCGGATGAGTGTTGATGTTTTCATAGCTCTTTGGATACCCGCACGGGCACCATTTGGTTCGGCTCCCCAAAAGCCAATAGGGATCTCAGGGAAACATTTTCTCCTCGTGGGGTATCGCGAAAATCGTCCCCAATACCAGGAGTCCGGCCATGATTTCCCGACGTGATCTGTTGAAGTTCGGAGCCACTGCTGGCGCCGCCGTCGCCCTCAAACCCTCCATCCTCCAGGGCCTGGCGCCGCAAGAGATGATCTTGCGGGCGATACCCTCGTCGGGCGAAGAGGTCCCCATCGTCGGTCTGGGAAGCTCGGCCACGTTCCGCCAAGTCGCCCAGAGCGAAGACTTCACCGCTCTAAGGGAGGTCCTGACCGCGTTCGCCGAATACGGCGGCCGTGTGTTCGACACCGCACCCAGCTACGGCGCGTCCGAGGAGGTCTCAGGACAGATTGCGGAGGAGCTGGGCATCGGTGACAAGATCTTCTGGGCCACCAAGCTGAATGTTGCTGGCCGTGGGGGAGGCGCGGCGGATCCTGCCGAGGCCAAGGCCCAGGTGGAGCGATCATTCGCCCGGCTTCGCAGGCCCATGATCGACTGCATTCAGGTCCATAACCTGGGCGATCCTCCCACGCAGCTCGGGATTCTGAAGGATCTTAAAGCCGAGGGACGGATCCGCTACATCGGGATCACCAGCACAAGCGACAGGCAATACGAGGCTCTGGCCGAGCTCATGAAGTCTGAGCCCTTGGACTTCATTGGCATCGACTACGCCGTGGACAATCGGAATGCTGAGGAGGCGATCCTACCCATTGCCAAAGAGGAGGGTATCGGCGTCCTGGTCTACGTGCCCTTCGGTCGGAGTCGGCTGTTCTCCCGCGTGGGCGATCGGGAGGTTCCCGATTGGGCTAAACCTTTCGCGGAGACTTGGGGTCAGTTTTTCATCAAGTTCGCGGCGGCCCATCCAGCCGTTACTACCGTGACACCGGCCACGAGCCAGGCCAAGCATATGATCGACAATCTGGGCGCCGCCCGCGGACGGCTTCCGACTCCCGATGAAGTGAAAAAGATGGTGGAGCTGGTGGAGGCACTTCCGCCGGCTCCGGGAAGAGGGTAGGCGGCGACGGAGGGTGCTTCCGAGCAGAAACCTGGCATCCTCGTCATCCACGAGAACCGTGGGCTGAACCCATACATCGAAGACGTAGTTCGGCGGTTCGCGGCAGCAGACTTCGTGGCCCTGGGCCCCGATGCCCTGACTCCTCTCGGGGGCTATCCTGGGAATGATGACGATGGGAGGGTCCTTCAGCGCCAGATGGATCGAGATGTGATGATGGAGTACCCAACATCCAGGCCCCTCTGATGATTCAATACGCCGGCCTGGACGAGCGGGTGAATGCTGGGTGGCCTGCAGCGTTCAAAAGAAGGTTCTAAGGGCGGCGGTACGATTCGTCCTTCCGCCTTTCACGCCGTACCTTCCTCTCCTGCGAGATTCTGGAGTCGATCCAATTCCCCGCGGAGGGTGAACATGTCGTCCCGTCTTCTTTGCCTTGGCCTCTTTCTTCTGAGCTCCGTTCCCCTGCAAGCCCAGGACGACCACCTAGACCGTTTTTTCGGGGCGAAAGAAGCGTGGGACCGCGGGCACTTTGTGGTGGCTTTGGAGTCTCTCGAATCTCTGTTGCTGGATGAGCCCAGCGTGGAACTACAAGACCGCATTGCCCTCCTCACCGGGGAGCTCTACGTGGTCACGGAGCTTACCACCGACGGACGGGCGGTGCGGTGGAGCCCCGACGGGCGGCTGGGGGCCTACGAGACGGGGTCCGGAATGGATCGGGTTACCCATGTGTGGGATTTGACCGGGGACCGGCCGCGGGAACTAACCTCGATCGATGGTTTCGAGGCGGTGTTCTCACCCACCGGTGGAATGATCGCCTACTTGACACTGGAGCGGACGCCGGCCTTTACCGAAACCAGGGCGAGGCTGGAGGAGGAGTCGGCAGGGGCGGACCGGGCCACTCGCATGCGCATACGCCGGGAGATGGCGGCCTTGGAGGCCCAACACACGATAGTTGCCGTACGGGATCTTGGTTCGGGAGGTGAGCGGACTCTTCGCACCGCCGGCCTCGCAGTATCGAGTATCCTCTACGGGCCAGACCGAGCCGTCTACGCTGTTGGGCGAGACCTCGATGGTGGCCAAGGTTCCGGGGTTTTCCGCATCGGGGAGGATGGATCGAGTCTCCCGCTGGCGACCGGCTCGGCCGTGACGGATCCCTTCTTCGTGCCGGGTGGTGAGTTCCTGGTCTATGGGACTGGGCGCGGTGCGTTCTCGGTCCTACATACCGGCACCGGTGGGGTTCATGACTATCAGGGATTCGCACCAACCGTCTCTGAGGACGGACAAACCCTCGCTTTTCTGGCCGCTTCCGAGACCGGGTCGGTGCTGAACACCATCTCCTTGGGGCCCGCTTTCGAGTCGGCCAGCATGGACCTGCCCTATCTTGTGTCCACTTCCTCGAGCCGACTTTGTGCGTCCTGTCCCGCCAGGTCGGGATTGGCCCTTTCCCCCGACGGAACCTTTGCCGTGGTTCAAGCCAGGCCCCGGGAGGACTGGGAACTATTCAGAGTTGCCGTGGGGGACAGCGACGAGCCTGGGGCATTGACCCAGATCACCCGAGAGATTCAGCACGACCTCTACCCGGTGTTGCTCTCCGACGGGAAGCTCCTGGCCATGAAAGGCGAAGGAAGGCACCGGCGCTCCCATCTATATGACTTGGAATCGGGGGAAGTGATCTGGCTCTTTCGGAACAACACGGTGCGGACGGTGGCGCCGGAATACGAGTGGGCCCCAAGCCTCGATGGCTCGAGACTCCTAATCGTGGCTGAGCGGGACGGGAATACAGTGTCGCCGGAACGGGGGGTGTACCTCATGGATCTCACCCGGAAGGTCCCAAAAGAGGAGCTTCTCGTCCGGGTGCGATCCAATTTGGCCTCCGAGAAGGATCTCCGAGCGAAAGCTGAGGCCATGTACGGATCCATCGCCGAGGAGGTCCATGAGGTGGTCGAGAGGATCTCCACCACCCGACTCTTCGAATACCAGGAGGCCCTCTTCCAGTTCGGCTCAAAAAACGTCAGCCAACCCGGGAATCGGGCCGCAATCGATTACATCGCCGCCAAGCTCCGTGAGTTTGGGTACGATCCCGAGTTTGAGTGGTTCGAAGCCAGGGGCGTGGAGACCGCCAATGTCATTGCCCGCATCCCCGGGACCCAGAGCCCGGACGTGGTCTATGCCGTGAGCGCCCACTTCGATTCCAACGCCAGGAGCCCGGGCGCCGATGACAACACCTCGGCTACGGTTGGGCTTCTGGAGATGGCCCGTGTCCTGAAGGATCATCCGATGCCCGCTACCATCGAAATCGCCCTCTTCACCGGGGAAGAGTCCGGGCTACTCGGAAGCCGGGAGTACGTGCGGCGGGCTGTGGAATCGGGCAAGAAGTTGGTGGGTGCTCTGAACAACGACATGGTGGGTTTCGCCGAGGATCACCGCCTGGACAACACCATACGCTACTCCAACGCTGGGATCCGGGACCTACAGCACGGGGCGGCCATTCTTTTCTCGGAGATGATCAGCCACGATGCGGAGTACTATAAGAGCACCGATGCCGCCGCCTATTACGATGCCTACGGGGATATCGTAGGCGGGATCGGTTCCTACCCGATCCTGGCCAGCCCCCACTACCACCAGAGCCATGACGTGCTGGAAACCATCAACCACAAACTGGTCACCGAGGTGGCCAAGATGAGCACGGCGTCCGTCATGATGCTGGCGTCCAGCCCGTCTCGGGTAGCCGGACTCGAAGCATCCCAGACCCCCGAGGGTCAAGGGGTCCGGGTCAGCTGGACTCCGGCCGTGGAGACCGACGTCACAGAGTACCTGGTGGCCATTGGTCCCGAGGGGGATCCCCTCAGGGACGTGTCGCGGACGGACAAGACCACCCTATGGATCACCGGCGGCCTTCCGGAATTTGTGTCGGTGAAGGCCGTGAACGATCGTGGAATAGAGGGTTGGGACTGGGCACGGATCAAGCTCCGGTAAACCGGCCAGATCCCGGGCGCGCGGTCATAAGCAGGAGCGCCTCGACAGCGAGTGAGAGTTTTATTCGGTCAGCGGGGATTTCCGGACGACCTCCTCGGCCATCTTCTCGAAGAGATCCTGGAAGATCTCGCTGGAGAGATGAGGTGAGCTTGTCGAGGATTCCTCATGCAGTCTGCCGGCCGCGGCGACTTCTTGGTTCCGGTTGTCCCATAGGATGAACTCGAGGTCCACCTCCACTTTTCCCCCTCCTTGTACGTCATAGGTCTGCCTGGACCCGCCCGCACCCCGGACACGGTACCTGAGGCCGTCGAAGATCAGGACAAAATCGGGAAGCCGCCCCTGGTGTTCCACACTCCCTGACAGGGGGACATAAGCCCACCACTCCGGGTCCCGTTCGGGCTCCATCTGTCGGAGGTCCAGTTCCAAGGCGTCGGTTCTGAACGACATTTCGGGAATAACGACGCGGGAGGTGGTTTTGTGCCTGAACCCGTGTCGCAGGAATATGTCGTAATAGGCCAGGACCAGGCGTTGGTCTTGGGTGGTCCAGTACGAGAGCTCCCCCGTGGTTTTTTGGCCTAGGGGCATGACCAGGACCTCGGTCTCCACCTGGGGAGTGGCAGGGGTGCTGGGGCTGGCCCGCTGTATCTGGGGTTGGGGCCCACAGGAGGAGAACGAACTTGCGAGAAGAAGCGCGAGGGCCAGGCGTGTGGCTCCCCTACGCGGCCGGCGGGCGACGATGTTGTTGATCATATTGTATTCCCTCAAACGAGAGCACCTGGCTCAGGCAGTTCTCAGTTGTCTCCGTCCGCCAAGATCTCGTCGAAA